>CACNEB010000031.1 GCA_902619375.1 uncultured Alphaproteobacteria bacterium | reverse complement strand
TTTTCATCGCCTCATTGAAGATGAAATCAAGAACCCAAAAAGGATAATTTTCTGCTCTGGAAAAATATTTTATGAATTAGATGATTTTAGAACAAAGAGTAATATTAAAGATGTAAAAATAGTTCGTATTGAGCAAATTTATCCATTTCCATTTGATGCCATAGGAGATGTTATATTAAAACATAAAGAAAGTGAGATTTTATGGGTTCAAGAGGAGCCAAAAAATATGGGTGCATGGAGTTTTGTTAAAAGTCGTATTAGACATGTTTTAGTAAAAAATAATTTAACCAAAAAAGTTCATTATGTTGGAAGACGCCCTGCAGCAGCTCCTGCTACAGGCATATCAAAAAGACATAGTACTAATCAGCAACTAATAAAAGAATTAGCTCTTAAATCATCACTAAAACGTGTTATAAAAGAAAGAAGTGGTGTCAGTTTTATGAAATTTAAAAACTTACCGAAAGAGTAATGAAAAACATAACAGTACCTGAGCTTGGAGAGTCGATCATTGAAGGCACGCTTACATCTTGGTTGATCAAAGAGGGAGATAGCTTTGAGTCTGGCGATAATTTAGCTGAAATTGAAACAGAGAAAATCACAATTGAAATTCCTGCTCAAACCTCTGGAAAATTAACAAAGATAATAACCCCAGAGGGATCTACTGTTAATGTTGGTCAATCTATTGCTGAAATATCAGAAAATACGACTACTGAACAAAAACCCAAAATAGAAACAAGTCAAATCGAAGAAATAAATGAAGAAAAACAAACAATTGACCCATCTAATGTCTCTAAAGTTAGCGAAAATCAAACAAAAACTCCAGCTAAGGTAGTTGATCTTCCAAACTTCGACAAAGATGACTCTACGTTAGATGAAAAAACTATCCCAATGTCAAAATTAAGGCAAACAATTGCCAGAAGGTTAAAAGAGGCTCAAAATACAGCCGCCATTCTCACAACATTTAACGAAGTCGATATGTCAGCAATTATGTCTCTTAGAAAAAAAGAACAAACAAGTTTTCAAAAAAAACATGGTGTGAAACTTGGCATTATGTCTTTTTTTGTTAAAGCCTGCACAGAAGTTTTAAAAGAAATACCAGAGATTAATTCAGAAATTCACGAAGATAAAATAATTTATAAAAACTACTTTGATATAGGTATTGCAATTGGATCTGAAAAGGGGCTTGTTGTTCCAATAATTAGAAATGCTGGAGATTTATCAAATGCAGAAATTGAAAAGTATATTATTGAATTATCTGAGAAAGCAAATTCAAATAAACTTTCCATGAGTGATTTATCAGGAGGAACATTCTCAATTACAAATGGAGGAATATATGGTTCTATGATGAGCACCCCAATTATCAACCCACCTCAAAGTGCTATATTAGGTATGCACTCAATAATTGATAGACCTATCGCTGTAAAAAAGAAGATTGTTATAAAACCAATGATGTATATTGCATTAAGTTATGACCACAGATTAATAGACGGTAAACAAGCAGTAACTTTTTTAGTTAGACTGAAAGAACTGTTAGAAAATCCAAAAATTATTTAATTTTTTAGAATATTTTTTAAAACAAAATTTAATATGCCATCTGCTTTATAATATTGTAGCTCATTGATAGTATCAATTCTTAAAATACAATCTATTTTTATATTCCTCATATCATTTTGAATAATGACTTCTAATTCTTGTAAAGGCTTCAGGTCTTCAGTAAGTTTTATATTTATTAAATCAGACGATTGAATATTTAAATCATTTATTGTGTGACTTTTAAGTTGTATAGGCAGAACTCCCATTCCAACCAAATTTGATCGGTGTATTCTTTCAAAACTTTCAGCAATAACTGCCTTAATCCCTAATAACTTCGTACCTTTTGCAGCCCAATCACGCGATGATCCAGTTCCGTATTCTTCTCCTGCAAAAACTACAACATTTTCAGACCTTTTTGCATACTCCATAGCAACATCATAAACACTCATTTTTTTCTTATCAGGTTCTAAAATTGAGTATCCGCCTTCAACGTTT
>CACNEB010000030.1 GCA_902619375.1 uncultured Alphaproteobacteria bacterium | reverse complement strand
TACTATGAGGTTTTTAAAATGAGCGATATTGAAGAAAGAGTAAAAAAAATTGTTGTTGAGCACTTAGGTGTCGAAGAGGCAAAAATACAAAGTGACTCTAAATTTATTGACGATTTAGGAGCAGATAGCTTAGATACTGTCGAGTTGGTCATGGCTTTTGAAGAAGAGTTTGGATGTGAAATACCAGATGATGCAGCAGAAAAAATAGTTACTCTTAAAGATGCAGTTAGTTATTTAACAGATAATTCAAATTAATATTAGAAAATACATCAATTGAGGAGAGTAGTAGTCACTGGACTTGGAACAATTAATCCTTTAGGTAATACAGTTGATGAAAGCTGGGACTCACTGATAAATTCAAAAAGTGGGATCACAAAAATTTCTAAATTTCAAACAGATAACTTCCCTTGCAAAATAGCAGGATCAATTGAAGATACAAAAATTAATGAAGAAATAGTTAATACGAGGGAACAAAGAAAAATAGATAGGTTTATTACTCTTGGTTTAATTGCTGCTGAGGAAGCTATAAAGGATTCTGGTTTTAGATCCGAAAACGATAGAGCATTCAGATCAGGTGTCATGGTTGGATCTGGAATAGGTGGACTTGACACAATTTATAAAAATTCTTCATTATTAGATAATCAGGGAATAAGGAAGATATCTCCTTTTTTTATACCTTCTTCATTGATTAATTTATTGTCAGGACATATCTCAATTAAATACAATCTTAAAGGCCCAAATAGCTCTCCAGTAACAGCTTGTGCAACTGGAACTCACGCTATAGGCGATTCTTTTACGATAATAAAAAATAATAAAGCTGATTTAATGGTTTGTGGTGGTGCTGAGGCAGCCATATGCCCTTTAGGAATTTCAGGTTTTTCTGCTGCAAGGGCTTTATGCGATACTTTTAATGATGCTCCTCAAAAAGGATCTAGACCATGGGATAAAGATAGGTCTGGTTTTGTCATGGGTGAGGGTGCAGGAGTTTTGGTATTAGAGGAGTTTGATCACGCAAAACAAAGAAATGCAAAAATCTATGGAGAAATTAAAGGTTATGGAATGTCAGGTGATGCATTTCATATAACTAAACCATCTGAAGATGGTAATGGTGGATATAGAGCAATGGAAATGGCACTAAACGAGTCCAAATTAAATGCAGAGGATATAGATTATGTTAATGCCCATGGTACTTCAACTCAAGTTGGAGATTTAATTGAGCTATCAGCTGTAGAGAGACTATTTGGCAAAAATAAAAATTTATTTATGAGCTCAAATAAATCAGCCATTGGTCATCTTTTAGGAGCTGCGGGTGCAGTTGAGGCAGTTTTTTCTCTTAAATCAATGCAATCGAAAATATTGCCACCCACATTAAATTTAGAAAACCCAGATGTAAAAACTAATATTAATCTTATCCCGCATGAGTCTATTACAAAATCAGTTAAGAATATCATTTCTAATTCTTTTGGATTTGGAGGTACAAACGCGAGTTTAATCTTTGGTCTTTAAAAGTAAAAAATTCTGTATAATTTTATCTTCACCTTCAGGTGCTGGAAAGACATCTATATCAAAAAAGCTTTTAAAACACGATAAGTCCTTATCTTTGTCAATATCTTGTACAACCAGACCTAGAAGAAAAGGAGAGACTCATAAAAAAGATTACATATTTATTTCAGATAAACAATTTGAGAAATATATAAAAACAGGTGCATTTATAGAGCATGCTAATGTTTTTGGTTTTAAATACGGTACTATGAAGCGATCTGTTAATATTTTTTTTCAAAAGAAAAAAGATGTTTTGTTTGACATTGATTGGCAAGGTTATCAACAATTAAAACAAAGTAATATGGATGTTGTAGGTATATTCATACTACCTCCAAGTAAAAAAGAATTAATAAAAAGGCTCAAAATTAGAGGTAGAGACACACCTAATGAAATGAAAAAAAGAATGAACTTAGTTCAAAATGAAGTCTCACATTTTCCAGAGTACGATTATGTTGTTATAAATAATGATATGAGTAAATGTGTGAAACAAATCCTAAATATTATTAACTCAGAAAGATTA
>CACNEB010000029.1 GCA_902619375.1 uncultured Alphaproteobacteria bacterium | reverse complement strand
ACCCAAAAATTGACTTTGAGTTAATTCGCAAACATTTTTATGATTGGGAACACCATAAGGAAGAAAATATCCTGACTTATAGAGATAAATCCTTTTCCTCGCCAGTCACTGGCACCACTGGTCCCTCACATCATACTACATGGTTGGATGCCATGGATGACTCTATGGCTACATATTTAGATACAAAATAAATATTATATGTCCAATAATACTCTTAATTTTATTGGGTGGGTTTTATTTATTATTTCTGCTGTAGGCTTTATAATATCAAGCATTGGTAGTTTCTGGGCTATGTTTGGAAGTCTTTTTTTCTTTGTAGCTTGTTTTGTGTTTCTAATACCATTCTTTAGAAAAGAAAAAAATAAAGATTAAGGAATATTTTTGTTAATCCCCTTTGGGATTAGTTTTTCTTTATCATAAAATGGTAAATCAATTATTTCGCAGTCAGCTAAATTATCATTAACAGACTCAACTTTAATTTGAAATTCTTTCCACTCACCAGGGTAGTCAAAACGCACATAACCTACATACTTTTCTAAAGTAGGAGACCAAGTTGATGCTGAGAGATATCCAATTTTTTTTTCATTTGATGATAAATAAACTTTTGCTCTAGGAATAATTTCTTTATCGGTAGTTATACCAAATAATCTCTTTCCAAATTTTGTTGATAAAAATTCTAAAGCTTTTTTTCCAATAAAATTTTCTTTTTCCAAATCAACTAGAGAGCCTAATCCAATTTCATAAGGATTCATAGAAGAGTCAAAATCTGTGTTGTTATCTAAGATGCCTGCTTCAATTCTTCTTATATCCATTGATTCTAGACCATCAAATGTCATACCCATCGGATATCCGATTTCACAAATAGTATCCCAAATTTTTTTATAATTAGTCTTATTTCCTAGAGTATAAATTTCGAAGCCTAATTCAGAGGTCCATCCTGTTCTAGAGACATATACATTTTGATCAGCTATTTTTGAATAGGCTGAATGATAGTATTTAAAATCATCGTTAATTTCTCCATTCGTTAGCTTTGAAATTATATCTTTAGAAATTGGACCTTGAATTTGTATCACTCGAGAATTAGGGTCAGTTATAGTAACTTCATAGTTTTTTTGATGAGCTTTTAACCAAGTTTCAAGGGGTCCATCTGGTTGGACATACCAAAATTTATTTTGCTCTAATCTAAAAAGTACACCATCTATAAATATTCCGCCATTTTCATAACAGGCAATTGCATATTTACCCCTGCCTACTTTCATATCTTTAATTTTTCGACAAAATATTTTATCAAGAAATTCCTCTGACTGTGGTCCCTCTATTTGAATAGGTTTTTCAGGTACGTCATACATGACTGCTTTTCTTCTCAAATTCCAGTAACTATCTTTGATTTTATTTCCAACAGATATTGGAAAATAGCGATCAGCGTATACACCATAAGAATTATCTTCTTTATGATAAAATTCAAAAAAAGGTCCTTTATCAAACCTGTTATCACTTATTGGTAAAGTTGATGATTTATCTAAAAAAATTGAACTCATTTAAAAGATAAAAAAATTAGGATTTAACTCTTGATTTAGTTGGATCATAAAATGGGAAAGGAACAACCTTAGCCTTTATTCTTTTTTGTTGACCATCTAACTTACCTATTTCAACTTCAGTATTAAGCTCGCTGTATTTGACATTGATTTTGCAAAGAGCAATATTTTTATTTAGAACAGGGGATTTCATACCACTTGTTATAATGCCAACTTGTTCCCTTCCATTATTTGAAGGATGAACACAGTCTCCATGCCCGGTAGTTTCATTTCCCTCAATCTCAAGTCCGACTAGTTTTCTTTGAGGGTTTGCCTTTCTTTCAAGTAAAGCTTCTTTACCAATAAAGTTATCCTCTTTTGATTTAAGAGGAACTGTAAAACCAATTCCCGCCTCAAACGGATCAGTTTGATCATCGAATTCATAATTTGCGAAAACTAAACCAGCTTCAATTCTAACTAAATCCAAAGCGTCTAATCCCATAGGCACAATTCCAAACTCCTCTCCGGCTTTCATTACAGCATCCCACACTTCAGCAGCTTTACTCGGATGACAGAATATTTCATAACCT
>CACNEB010000028.1 GCA_902619375.1 uncultured Alphaproteobacteria bacterium | reverse complement strand
AAAACCAAGGTCCGCTAAATTTCTATAAGACAGATAATTCATGGAATGGCATCCCGCGCAAACTTCTCTATAAACTTTTAAACCTCTTTGAGCTGAGGCACGATCATATGTTCCAAAAAATCCTTTCCAAGACCAATCATATTTTGGAATATCAATTTTTGCTCCAGCGCCATACAAATTGAAACTAAAGAGTAGAAAAATGGCCAGTAGAGCTTTTCTCATATTAAGCTTTTTTACTTTGCAAATAATTTGTAATAGTTAGAGGTTGTCGTGGTGTTTCTAAAAATCCTACAAGTGGGGCTAAAACAAATATAAATAAAAACCAATATGCAGTCCCAATCCTTGATATAAGTACATAAAGACCCTCAGCAGGTTTACCTCCAACATACATAAGAATCAAAAAGTTTACTGCAAACAAAAGAACGCAGTATCTCCAGATAGGTCTAAATAAACATGATCTAACTTTAGATGTGTCAAGCCATGGTAATAAGCCTAATGCTAGAATGGAACTAAACATAGCTATCACACCACCTAGTTTATCTGGGATAGCTCTAAGTATTGCATAGAAAGGTAGAAAGTACCACTCAGGCACAATATGTGCAGGAGTTACCATAGGGTTAGCTTTAATGTAATTATCAGAGTGACCTAAAATATTTGGATAATAAAAGAGAATAAATGCCAAAATGATAAAGAAAAATATTGTAGCATTTAGATCTTTAATAGTTACGTATGGATGAAAACTCACTGTTTCATCCCAGCTTTGAGGTTCTGTGCCAGTCGGATTATTTGAACCAGTCATGTGCAACGTAATTACGTGAAAGACAACTAAACCTACAATTGCGAAAGCTAATAGCCAATGAAGAACATAAAAACGATTAACAGCTGAGTCACCAACGGTGAAGTCACCAAGAAGTAATGTGAGTATAGCATCTCCTACAACAGGAATAGCTGAAAAAAGATTAGTTATAACTGTTGCTCCCCAATAAGACATCTGACCCCATGGGAGTGTATATCCTAAAAATGCAGTTGCCATCATCAGCATGAACATGGTCAAACCGAAAATGTAGACTAACTCTCTAGGTGCCTTGTATGATCCAAAATATAAAGCTCTAAATATGTGTATAAAAGTAGCTATAAAGAAAAAAGAAACTAAGTTGGCATGCAAATATCTAATTAACCAACCAAAACTAACGTCTCTCATGATCCTTTCAACAGAGTCAAAGGCATCATCGGCTGAGGGCTTATAGTGAAACCCTAAAAAAATTCCAGTTAAAATTAGTCCTATAAGGCAAAACATGGCTATACCACCAAATGACCAAAAGTAATTGAGTGATTTGGGGACAGGAAACTTTAAATATTCAGCTTCCATCATTCTTATCAGAGGAAGTCTAGAGTCAATCCAACCTTTTATACCAGTGTATGGTGAATTTAATGTTTTTTTATAACCTTGTAATTCATTTGAACTCATTAAATTATCCTATCTTTATTCTGTTATCAGTTAAAAAAACGTAAGGGGGAACAGGTAAGTTAGTCGGAGCTGGTCCTTTTCTTATCCTGCCAGAGGTATCATAATGAGAACCATGACAAGGGCAAAACCATCCGCCATAGTCTCCTTTTGTATCCGAAGCTTTTTGTCCAAGAGGTACACAACCTAAATGAGTACAAACACCTAATACAACTAACCAATTATCTTTTTGAACTCTAGCAGAGTCCTCCTCTGCATCTGGTAGTTCCTCTAAAGAAATGTTTCTAGCACTGTCAATTTCACTTTTTGTTCGATGCTTTATAAAAACAGGTTTACCTCTCCATATTACTGTCAAACTCTGGCCCTCTTCCAAGGGAGATAAATCTATTTCAGTTGATGCCAAGGCTAGAGTATCTTTGCCTGGATTCATGCTTGATATAAAAGGAATAAGTAAACTTGCAGCACCAACCCCTCCTAGAGTCATTGCTGATAATTTAATAAAATCTCTTCTTGGTTTTTTACTATCTGACATTTGGGTTTAAATCTAAGTAGATTTTATTGGTAAGATGTAGCATAAGTAGTAGTCATCATGACGCATAAATTTGCAATTTGTCTCTATCAGCCCGATATGCCTCAAAATCTTGGTGTGATTATCAGAACCGCTGCTTGTTTAGA
>CACNEB010000027.1 GCA_902619375.1 uncultured Alphaproteobacteria bacterium | reverse complement strand
ACAGTTTTTGCTGGGCCATAGTTGTTCTCATTTGATGAAAGCCTTACATATCCTTTAAATACTTCTGCTCCACCTTTGTAGGTATTTTTTGGTTGACTATTTTTCATAATTTTTTGATAATAAATAAACTATATAAAGAAAATATCATCATTTTATATTGAAAATTAATCCAAAAAGCCTTAAATTCCAGTTTCACCGATTTGATAGCAGCTTGCGGGTGTAAAACAGCTAAAGCGTATCTCCCGCAGTTATCTTTCGAACAGGTTTAAAAATGAGAGAAATAATTGCAAACACTGAATATCCAGGTTTCTTAATGAAATGCCAAGAAGAGCTATCATTGGACTCTGGTAAAAAAATTAAGAATTTTCAAATCGCTTATCAAACATATGGAAGTCTTAATGCTAAAAAAAATAATGCAATTTTGGTTTGTCATGCATTAACTGGTGATCAATTCCCTGCAGAGGAAAATCCTATAACTAAAAAAAATGGTTGGTGGGAATTAATGATTGGACCCGATAAGCCTATTGATACGAATAAATACTTTGTTATCTGCTCGAATGTTCTTGGGGGCTGTGTAGGAACGACAGGTCCTAATGATACTAATCCTGATACCTCAAAAATATATGGTTTAGATTTTCCCACCATAACGATTAGAGATATGGTGAGAGTACAAAAAATACTTGTTGATGAGCTTGGAATATCCAAATTGCTTTCTGTAGCTGGTGGTTCAATGGGTGCAATGCAAGTTCTACAATGGGCTGCTACTTATCCGGAGAGTGTGAGATCTATTATGAGTATTGCAGGTTCATTGAAACACTCTGCACAAAATATTGCATTTGACGAAGCAGGAAGGCAATCCATTATGTTGGATCCTAATTGGCAAAATGGAAGATATTTAGAGAGTAATGAAAAACCTGAGAATGGTCTCTCTGTTGCAAGAATGATAGCTCATATTACTTACTTATCTGAAAAAGCTTTTCAAAATAAATTTGGTAGAAATTTACAAGAAAAAAATGATTTATCTTTTGGCTTTGGAATAGACTTTCAAGTCGAAAGTTATCTTCGTTATCAAGGTAGATCTTTTGTTGATCGATTTGATGCTAATAGCTATCTATATATGACTCGAGCAATGGATTATTTTGACGTAAAAGATGAAATTATTGCAAATAAAAAAACTATAATTGAGAATTCGATCCGATTTCTAGTTTTATCATTTACCAGTGATTGGCTATTTCCAACAAAAGAGTCAAGAGAGATAGTATCTTTACTAAATTCTATTGGGTCCAATGTTAGTTTTGCTGAAGTCGTATCAGATAGAGGTCATGATAGTTTTTTACTAGATGAGCCACAATTTTTTAAGGTTGCTCAGGGATTTTTAAAGGGAATAAAATGAGAAAAGACTATCAGATAATTTTAAATTTAATTCCAGAAAACTCAAAGGTGTTGGATATTGGTTGTTCTGATGGAGAGCTAATCACTTACTTAGAAAATAAAGGAATAAGTGCTCAAGGTGTGGAATTAAATCAAGAAAAAGTAATTAAATGTTTGGAAAAAGGATTAGATGTAATACACGGTGATATAAATTTAATAGTTGAAGATTTTCCATTTAATCAATTTGATTATTGTCTTTTGACTCAGACAATTCAGGCAGTTCAAGAACCAGACCAATTATTAAACACCCTCAAAAAAGTAAGTAAAAATATCATTGTGAGTTTTAATAATTCGGCACGTCTGAGTAAAATTTCAAATTTTCTTTTAACAGGAAGTTTTGACTCACTTTTAAAAAAAGCAAACAGTGATCACTGGTATAATACTGATTATATTCACCCATGTAGCATCAAAGATTTTAAAAAATTAGCAACAGATCTGGATCTAAAAATAATTTCAACATTTGATGTCCTTTCTCAAAAGAAATTTGAAAACGGCAAGATTCCTTCAAATTTGTTTTGTAAAGAAGTTCTCTTTCATATTACTAATGAACAGTAAAAATATAATTTTTGTCTATAACGCTAAAGGTGGTAAATGGAACTATATTCTTGATACAGTCCATAAATATGCCTCCCCGAGCACCTATGATTGTAATTTATGTAAAATTACTCACGACCTGAAAATGCGCGAGGCGTGGAAAAAATTCATAGAGACCTCACCGCATAATTATAAGTTTTTACATTCTGAAGAATTGGAAGAATTTAATCTTTTAAATTACAAAGATGACCTGCCTATATGTCTTGAAGAAAAAGAAGGTAAATACAAATTATTGATAGATAAGAAACAAATGAATGAATTTAAAAATGAATTTGAATTAATCAATATTTTAGAAAAGATATTATAAACCGACTAAACCCAAATAAATTAATCGAAGCGAGCCTATCACAACAAAAATATTAATAATTGTAAAAAAAGAATTATCTGAAAGCTTACTATTCATCCAGTGTCCTAAAACTACTCCTATTACTGCAATTGGTGAAAAAATTAGATAATTATATAACTTCTCAAAGTTTAATATTTCCAAATAGAAATACGGAATTAGTTTAAATAAATTTATCAAAGCAATAGAAAAAACTACGCCTGCAACAAACTGCACTTTTTTATTATAAATTGACATAAAATATATATTTAATGGCAATCCTCCAGAGTGGAGTACAAAACTAGTAAACCCTGCTAGTGCTCCCCAAAAAGATTTACTTCCATAAAAGGGTATTTTTTTTAAATTTTTGTTGTCTGCGATTAAGTAATTTAGCAAAACATATAGTAAGGAGATTGATCCAATAAAAATACTTATCATTGATAAATTGATAAATTTAAACAAGATTGTTCCAATAATAACTCCTAATAAAGAATATGGTGCAATTGACCATAAAATTTTATATTCAAAATGTTTTTTATTTAAAAACAAAGCAATTACATCACATACAATTAACATTGGCATTAATATAGCTATTGCAGTTAAAGGACTATAAGTTATGGATAATAGGGTTACTGAAATTAAAGCCAATC
>CACNEB010000026.1 GCA_902619375.1 uncultured Alphaproteobacteria bacterium | reverse complement strand
GATTCCATAAAATAATAATTTTTAGGGTTATAAACTGGCTCATAATAGTTCTTCACCATACTCATAAAATCTTGAGGATTATTGAACCTCATTTTGATGTAAGGTGAGGCATGAAAGAAAGCTCCTTCAGCATCTTTGTTAATGAAGGCCTTGAGTTGGCTTTCAATCACTGCTTGTGTTTCACTAAACTCATTTTTATCAATAGTTTCTGCAATGGATATAGTGTTAAAAAGTAATAGGCATAAACCTGTGTAAATTAATTTTTTAAACTGCATATTATTTATATGCGTAATTAAACAATATAGATGAAAATCATTTTAATTATATTCGCCTTGTTTTTGAACATATCCTATAGTTACGCAGATCAAAATAGCCCAAAACTTGATGAATTATTCAGTCAGCTCTCCGAGGTAAAGGACTCAAAAGAACAAAGTCTAATTATATCAAAAATATGGGGAGAATGGATGAAAATTGAAAATCCAGATGTAAAAATAGTAATGGATAATATTTCAGATTTTTTTATATCTAAAAACTACCAATCTGCGATATCAGCTTTAACTCTTGCTATTGAGTTAGAGCCAAATTATGCGGAGGCATACAACAAAAGGGCAACTTTTTATTTTATGATGGGAGACTATGAAAACTCTATGAGAGATATTGAAGCGACATTGTATCTTGAACCAAGACACTTTGGTGCATTAGATGGTTTGAGTAGAATTCTTATAAGCTACAAAAATTATGATGGAGCACTTAAGGTTTATCAAGAAATGAAAAAGTTAATGCCAAATGATTTGTCTGTTGATATGAAAATTGAAAATGTAAATCAAATGGTGTTAAAGGAAACTTAAATTAATCTATTGATTAAGAAAATAGATTAACGAAATAATGAAATTTATTGCCCCTTGCCACCTTCCTCCTCGACAATGTCTCAACCCAAGCGGCTAGGGGACAGGTATAATATTCGAATTTTGGTTGATATGAAACAGATTTCTTATAATTTAAAAAGCCTATCAAATAAGAAAAATATCGTTATAGATGTTATTTAAAAATTAATTAGTTATAAATTGAGCTGTGAAAAAAAAATTTAACACAAAGGTAATTCACTCTGGGCACGGCCCAGATAAAGAAACGGGAGCCGTTATGCCACCGATACATCTTTCATCAACCTTCAAACAAATGGAACCCGGAAATTTTGAGTATGAATATGCTAGAACCAAAAATCCTTCTAGAGATGTATTAGAAAAATTACTGGCACAAATTGAGTCTGGAGATAAAGCTTTTGCATTTGCATCTGGCATGTCAGCAATTAATACAGTTTGTGACCTATTTGGTACAAACTATCATATAGTTTGTTCTGATGATGTATATGGGGGTACTCGTAGGTTATTCGATAAAGTTAAATCAAACATTGACGTAACTTACATCGACTTTGATAAAAATATAAACTGGAATGATGAAATAAAAGATAACACAAAATTTATATGGATTGAAACACCTTCAAATCCTTTAATGAAAATTATTGATATTAAAAACACTGTTAATATTGCAAGTGAGTTTAAATTACCTGTGATTTGTGACAACACATTTGCTTCTCCATATAATCAGAGACCACTTGAATTAGGCGCAGATATGGTAGTGAGTTCTTCAACAAAATATTTAGGAGGCCACTCAGATATTGTTGGAGGGTCTATTGTTATTAAAGAAAATAAGGAATACGCTGAAAAAATTTCTTTTATTCAAAATGCAGTTGGGGCTATCCCCTCTCCCTTTGATTGTTATTTATTAACAAGAAGCATTAAAACACTCTCTGTAAGAATGAAGCAACATAATGAAAATGCTATTGCTGTGTCAAATTATTTATCCAATCATTCTAAGATAGAAAAAGTTTTTTTTCCAGGTACTGATAAAAGGCACAAGGAAATTGCAGAAAAACAAATGGATGGTTTTGGTGGAATGATGTCTTTTGTAATTGACTCAGATATTAATGGGGTAAAAACTTTCCTGAAAAATTTAAATCTATTTACACTCGCGGAGAGCCTAGGAGGAGTCGAAAGTTTGATCGAGCATCCAGCCACCATGACCCATGCTTCTATAGATCCATCAATTAGAGAACAATTAGGCATATCAGAAACATTACTAAGAATATCTGTGGGTATTGAAGATGTAGATGATTTGATCTTAGATTTAGACCAAGCCCTATCAAAGATTTAAAATGAGAGACATAGTTGATTTTATTGGCAATACGCCACTTATTAAACTCAAATATCCATCTGAAATTACGGGGTGTAATATTTATGGTAAAGCAGAATTTATGAATCCAGCTGGTTCTATCAAAGATAGAACGGCATTGGGTATAATCCTTGATGCTGAAGAGAATAATTTAATTGAACCAGGCGGCACTGTCGTTGAGGGTACCTTTGGAAACACAGGTATTGCTTTAACAATGATTAACAATGCTAGAGGATACAAAACTATAATTGTAATGCCTGACGGTGCATCAGAGGAAAAGCAAAGCATTTTAAGGAATATGGGGGCAAAGCTCAAAGTTGTGCCAACGAAACCTTATTCTGATCCGGGTAATTATCAGCATGTATCAAAGAGGTTAGTTGAAGATCTACAATCAAAAGCAGAGACTTCAGTTATGTGGGCAAACCAATTTGACAACACAGCAAACTACAAATTTCACGCAAAAACCACAGCTAAAGAAATATTCAATCAACTTGAAGGAAAAGTAGATGGTTTTACTTGTGCAATTGGGTCAGGTGGAACATTAGCAGGTACATCTATTGGACTCAAAGAATTAAATTCAAATATAAAAATAGCTTGCACAGATCCACAAGGTGCTCAAATGTATAATTATTTTAAATATTCTAAATTGGAAGTTAAAGGCGATCCATCAGAAACGGAGGGAATAGGTCAGTATAGAGTGACAAAAAATGTTGAACCTTCCCTTGTTGATTTCTCATACCATATTACTGATTATGAAGCGTTTGAGCTTTTATATAAAATGGTCAAAACAGAAGGCCTATTTCTTGGTTCTAGCTCTGGGGTAAATGTAGCAGGGGCTATCGAAATGGCTAAAGAA
>CACNEB010000025.1 GCA_902619375.1 uncultured Alphaproteobacteria bacterium | reverse complement strand
GTGAGTAGCTTCAGGTGCAGGCATAATGCCCTCAGTTCTGGCAAATTGTATACCAGCTTCTAAGCACTCCTTTTGACCATAAGCTCGAGGTTCCATATGACCATTATGAACTAAATGTGATAGCATTGGAGACATTCCATGATACCTAAGTCCACCTACATGCGTAGGTGATGGCATAAAATCAGAGCCTAATGTATGCATCTTCAATAATGGTGCAGATTTTAGAGTATCACCAAAGTCATAGGAATACTTACCTTTTGTTAAAGAAGGACAAGAAGATGGCTCAACTGCAATAGCATGAACATCTTGTTCTCCTCTAAATTTTTTTCCTAAAAAAGGATTACATAAACCTGAGAAATTACTTCCTCCACCAGTACAACCTATAACAATATCAGGATAATCATTAGCCATTTCCATTTGTAGTAGTGCTTCTTGCCCAATAATAGACTGATGCATTAAGACATGGTTAAGAACACTACCTAATGCATATTTTGTATCATCATTTGTAGCAGCAACTTCTGCAGCCTCTGATATAGCTATACCTAGTGAACCTGAACTATTAGGATCCTTTTCAAGTATGGCTCTACCTGAATTTGTTTCATTTGATGGGCTAGCTACAACACTACCACCGTAACTTTCAATTATAGCTCTTCTGTAAGGTTTTTGATCATAGCTCACTCTTACCATGAATACTTTTATCTCTATTCCAAATACCGCTCCAGCATAACTTAATGCTGTTCCCCATTGACCTGCACCGGTCTCGGTTGCTATTTTTTTTACACCAGCTTCTTTATTATAAAAAGCCTGAGCTAATGCAGTGTTTGGTTTGTGACTGCCTGATGGGCTAGCTCCTTCGTATTTGTAATAAATTCTGGCTGGTGTATCTAATGCTTTCTCTAAAGCTCTCGCCCTTACCAGTGGCGTAGATCTCCAACGACTGTAAGCCTCTAAAACTGGTCCGGGAATATCAATATACCTCTCTTGAGTAACTTCTTGCATTATTAATTCCATGGGAAATAAAGGCGCTAAGTCATCAGGACCTATTGGCTGTTTTGTTCCTGGATTTAAGGGTGGGCTCATAGGCTCTTTTAAATCCGCTCCCAGGTTGTACCACTGTTTTGGCACATCACTGTCTTTTAAAAAAAATTTACTATCCTCACTCATAATGGAGAATTTTATTGTATTTGTTAGATAAAAAGTAGGATTATTTATTCACTATAAAACCTATTTAAAGCCGCTTCTTTATTAATTAAGGGTAAAAGTTGTGCTAAGAGCACACCAATAAGTATTAAAAAACAGCCAAAAATCTGAACATTTGTCAAAAATTGAGAAAGAATAACCCAAGCTGCTAACGATCCAAATACTCCTTCAAGAGAAAATGTAATTGCTGCTGTAGATGGTTTTACATACCTTTGACCAAAAACTTGTAGAGTATAAGCAATCCCACTTGACAATACACCTACATATAAAAGCTCAAAGATTTCTTTTGATATCCCATCAATAGTAGGATTTTCAAAAATGAATATAAATGGCAAACTATAAAAAAAACATAATAGAAATTGAGATGAAGCTAAGGTAAATGGTGCATTTATTATTTCAAAGTATTCATCAATTAAAATGCAATGTATTGCAAAAAATAAAGCACATACAACTACAAGTATATCAGCAAATTGTGCTTCAAAACTATTTTCAAGAGTTAAGTAATAAGACCCTACGAGACATATTGATACGGATAGCCAAATACTCCAGTGTATTTTCTTTTTTAAAAATAATCTCGATATTATAGGAACAAATGGAACATATAATATAGTTAAGAAAGCTGCATTTCCTACTTTAGTATACTGTAAAGCGTATTGTTGAAGGTAAGTTCCTAATAGTAAACTTAAACCAGTTAAAAGAACTACGAATAGAAATTTTTTTTTATTTTTAAGATTTTTAATTTTATTAATTTCATATAAAGCAAAAGGTAAAACTATTATTCCGCCAATTAAAAAACGCATATTTGTAAAAGTTAGTGGACCAATAAATTCCATTCCTGTAGTTTGGGCCACAAATGCAGTACCCCAAATTATTGATGCTACTATGAGACATAAAGTAGATAAGAAATGTTTGGAGTTCATAAGAAACTGGCTCCGCAGGTAGGATTCGAACCTACGACCTGTCGGTTAACAGCCGAATGCTCTACCGCTGAGCTACTGCGGAACGTTGCATCAAACTACAATAATTTTTTAATTTTTCAATTAGCATTTTTTTTCAATTAAAAATAATTTTCAATGATATTAGGGTTTATTTGGATATAATAAAGATATGGAAAAGATAGTTTCACCTTGTATCTCAATATGCAAAACTGATCCATCTACTGGATATTGTTATGGTTGTGCCAGAACTTCTGAAGAAAAAGCGATATGGAAAGACGAAAATACTACAAATGAATGGAAAATAAATAATATTTCTGAGTTAAAAAATAGACTTTCTGGTTGGCAATTATCATCATTTGAAGAGTCATATGATTTTAAAATAAAAAACGGAATTTCTTTAGCAAAGCACAAAATGATGAATAAATGAAAAAAATTAAAGGCTCATGTCTTTGCAAGAAAATTAGCTTTGAGATTAAAAATGAATGTAGATACTCTGTTTTTTGCCATTGCCAGATGTGTCAGGCTTCAAATGCTGAATTTAGTTCTTATACAAAAGTAAAAAAAGAAAATTTAAATTTTAAAAGTAAAAAAACTCTAAAATGGTTTGTTTCTAGTAAACATTATAAAAGAGGTTTTTGTTCAATTTGTGGAAGTTCATTGTTTTTTCAAAAAAAATCTTCAGATGATTATATCTCAATATCAACAGGTACCTTAAATAAAAATATACCCTCTATCGGCCACATTTTTTACAAATATAAAAAATCAAAAATTAATTTTTCTAAATTAAAAAAATTTCCTCTATCTGCCCAAGGATATTTTGATAAGTTTATTTACAGAATTAAATGAATTACTCATTAACAATCAAAATCATCTTAATATTATTATTGATATACCTTTTAATTATCTTTTATGTTTATACAAAACAAAGATCTCTTCTTTATGTCCCTCAAATTGATAATTATGATGATGAATTACTAATCATTCCTGCGGAACAAGTATTTATTGAAAATAGCTCAAATATAAAATTAAGGTCAATTTTTTATAAACATCCATCTAATACTAAAACTACATTATTAATGTTTCACGGTAATGCTGGTCCTATTGAAAATAGATTTTATAAAATTAACAAGTTATCAAAATATGTCCAAAATATTTTACTTATTTCTTGGAGATCATATAGCGGTAATGATGGTGAACCTACTGAGGATGGTTTATATGATGACGCTAGAAGTGCTATAAAATGGCTTGAAGAAAAAAATATTTCTAAAAAGGATATCATTATTTACGGAGAATCTTTAGGAACTGCTGTTAGTATAGAAATAGCCCAGAATAATAATTTTAAGGGTCTAATTCTGGAGGCGCCATTTACTTCAATGATTGATGCTGCTAAATTTCATTATCCATACCTTCCTGTTTCAATCATGCTCAAAGATAAGTATTTAAGTGATAAAAAGATTAAAAACGTTATCTCCCCTATATTTATTATGCACGCCACAGGGGATGATATTGTTCCATTTAGAATGGGTGAAAAAATGTACAAATTAGCAAATTCACCTAAAAGTAGTTATTTCGTTGATGAGAGTGAACATTTAGTAACTTATGATGAAAATTTAATGAATAAGATGGATGAGTTTTATCAAACTATAATTAATGATGAATAAATTTAATAATCTTCCAGAACTATTTTATTTTCAAGCAGATAAGAACGAAAATAATCAACACTTACTAAAACTCGACTCAAACAATCAAGTTATCTCAATGAGTTGGTTAGAGACAAAAAATCTAACAACGAAAATACACAATTTTTTAGCAAACAAATATTTAGGTGAATTAGAGAGAGTTTTATTGGTTTCAGAAAATAGACCTGAATG
>CACNEB010000024.1 GCA_902619375.1 uncultured Alphaproteobacteria bacterium | reverse complement strand
TTCCTAACCAATCACATTCAAGCAAATGTCTTATAGTTAGAAAAAATAAATCTGTTTACAATTGTGATGGTGTTGTAACACGAGATAATAAATTTATTCTTGGTATTACGACAGCTGATTGTTTGCCAATAATATTTATTGATTACCAAAGTAAAATCATAGGAATTTGCCATGCAGGATGGAGGGGTTTAAAAAGAAATATTATCGAAAATACCATAAAGAAAATGCTTCAAATTGGCTCCAAAAAATCAAATATAAGGGTCTTTATTGGGCCTTGTATTAGAAAGAACTCTTACGAGGTATCTCGAGAATTCATAAATGTTATGAAATTTAAAGTTAAAGGTTTATGGACTAGAAAAGATGATAAATATTATTTTGACCTTCCTAAACTTGCTAAACTTAAATTAAACGATTTAGGTATTTCTGAAATTGTAGACTCAAAAATAGATACTTTTAAAAATATAAAATATTTTAGTTATCGAAGAAGTATTCATCTCAAATATAGAGATTATGGGAGAAATTTAAGCTTGGTATCTATAATTTAACTTTGTATGGATATACATTTTACTATATAACCAAGCTAACTAATGAAAATTATTTCTGGAAATAGTAACATTGAGTTATCTAAAGAGATTTCAGAATATCTAAAAATTCAATTATCTGAAACAACTATGACAAGGTTTTCTGATAAAGAAATATTTGTTGAAATTGGTGAAAATGTTCGAGGAGAAGATGTTTTTTTAATTCAAACAACTTCTTTCCCTGCTAATGACAATTTAATGGAATTATTAGTAGCAATTGATGCTCTTAAACGTGGATCTGCAAAAAGAATCACTGCTGTTTTGCCATATTTTGGTTATGCAAGACAGGATAGAAAAACAGGACCAAGGACTCCTATATCAGCAAAATTAGTAGCCAATCTAATTACTACAGCTGGTGCAAATAGGGTTTTAACAATGGATCTACACGCAGGTCAAATTCAAGGTTTTTTTGATATCCCCTTAGACAACCTTTATGCAACTAACTTGTTCATGAGTGATATTAAATTAAATAAAAGAGATGAAAATCTTGTATTTGTCTCTCCAGACGTCGGAGGTGTTTTAAGAGCTAGAGCATTTGCAAAAAAACTCGACGCTGATTTGGCTATAATTGATAAACGAAGAGACGCCCCAGGTGTTTCTAATGCTATGAATGTCATAGGCTCGGTTGATGGAAAAAAATGTATAATTGTTGATGATTTGGTTGACTCAGGAGGAACAATTTGTAATGCGGCTAAAGCTCTTAAAGATAACGGAGCGACAGAGGTTTATGGATACTGTTCTCATGGTGTTTACTCTGGAAAGGCTTTAGATAACATAAATAATTCAGTTTTAGAGGAAATGGTTTGTACCAATACAATCAAACCCACTTTTGAAGTACCCCCATCAATGAGGTATTTATCTGTAGCTCCACTTTTTGGTGAGGCTATAAAGCGTATCAATAACGAAAGTTCTATATCTTCTCTGTTTGATTAATTTAGGATTTTGTTGTATAAACTCAGCCTATGAAAATCAGTGGAAATATCCCAGCTAAAGAGCGAAAAAAAGGAAATACTAACCCATATTTTAAAGAGGGTTTGATACCCTCTATTATTTATGGTGGAAAAACTGACCCTGTAATGGTTGCAGTTGACACTATTCAGCTTAAAAAAAGATTTGATGAGGGTGGCTTCTACTCAAAAATATTTGAAGTCGAATTTGGTGATAAAAAAGAAGCAGTTATTGTCAAAAGTATTCAAAGACATAAAGTTAAACACAACCCCATACATGTAGACTTTCAAAGGGTGGATGAAAAAACAAGAATCGTAATATCAGTCCCTGTTGAATTTACCAACCAAGAGTTATCTCCTGGATTAAAACAAGGTGGTATCTTAAACGTTGTTCGAAGAGAAATCGAGTTGTCTTGCCTTGCTAATAATATACCAGAAAAATTTGTTATCTCTCTTGAGGGCAAGGAAATTGGTGATGATATCAGATTAAGTTCTGTGACTTTGGGTGAGGGAATGAAGCCCACTATTCAAGGTAGAGATTTTATGTTAGCTACAGTTCAGGCTCCAAAGGTTGAAAAAGAACCAGAACCAGAAGAAACCGAAGAGACAACTGAAGAAACAGCAGAAAAAACTGAAGATAAGAAAGAAGAAGAAAAAGCAGCCGAATAATATAGTCTATCTATATGCTCACTTTATATTGCTTAGGCAATCCAACAGCTAAACATAAAAATAATAGGCATAACGCTGGACTTTTACTTGGAGAATTTCTAGTAGATAAATTAGAACTCAAACTAAAAAAGTTTAAGAACTTTAAACTTACTAATTCTTTTCTTCTTGATGGACAAAAATGTCAAATCGCTTTATCTGAGAGTTATATGAATGAATCCGGAGACGGTATACTGAGCCTCAAAACAAATAAACTCAATAAATCAGATGAGATATTTGTTTTATATGACGAATTAGATTTGGATTTAGGGGAGATAAAAATTAAATTTGCGGGAGGAAACGCTGGTCATAATGGGTTAAGGAGTATCAGTAGTAAAATTGGAGATAACTATTGGAAACTTAGGATTGGAATTGGACATCCTGGTGATAAAGATAAGGTGACTAGACATGTGCTGGGTAACTTTAATACAGAAGAAAAGAAACGGCTCATCTTATTATTTGAAGTAATATTCTTAAACCTATCGCAGATATTTGTATCGAAACATTTATCCAATTTAGGCATTTAAATGAAGTGCGGAATTATAGGTCTACCAAATGTTGGCAAATCAACATTATTTAATGCTTTATGCGAAAATGAGCAAGCTCTATCAGCCAATTATCCTTTTGCAACAATTGACCCAAATAGCTCTTTAGTACGAGTACCAGATGATAGAATTCAAAAAATTGCTGCAATATGCAACCCACAAAAAATAATTCCTGCAGCTTTTGAAATAGTTGATATTGCAGGTCTAGTAAAAGGAGCCTCCAAAGGAGAGGGTCTTGGGAATGCTTTTTTATCTCATATTCGCTCAGTTAATGCGTTATTTCATATTGTAAGATGTTTTGAAGATGATGATATACAACACGTTGAAAATAGAATTAATCCTCTCGAAGATATAAAAATAATTAATGCTGAATTAGCTTTATCTGATCTAGAAATCTTGGAAAAAAATTATCAGAAACTAAAAAAAACTCAAAAAACAGATGATGATAAAAAAAAAATATTGATAATTGAAAAAGCTATAGATCTTATTTCTAAAGAAAAAGGAATTTTGAACAACTTAAATAAAGATGAGATTAAATATTTGCATATCTTTCAACTTATATCTATTAAACCTGTTGTATATGTTTGCAATGTTGATGAAAATTCATCTGTAAACGGAAATGCTTACACTAAGTCTATTGAGGAATATTCTAAATTGAATAACTCAGAGACATTGATTGTAAGTGCTAAAATTGAGTCTGAAATTTCACAAATAAACGATCATGAAGAAAAAAAAATGTTTCTTGACAGTATAGGTCTTAAAGAAACTGGTCTTAAAAGAGTTATTAAAAAAGGTTATGAACTTTTAAATTATATTAATTTTTTTACTGCTGGTGAAAAAGAGCTAAGAGCATGGACGATTATTAGAGGTACGTTAGCACCCAATGCAGCTGGAGAAATTCATAGTGATATGGAAAAAGGTTTTATAAGAGCTGAAACGATTTCTTATGATGATTACATCCAGTATAAAGGAGAGAGTGGCGCGAAAGAAAAAGGAAAATTAAGATTAGAGGGAAAAGAATACGTAATTAAAGATGGCGATATTGTCCACTTTTTATTTAATGTTTAATATCTCTCCAAATTTGTTGTTTAGAAATATAGGCTAACACGAACAATACCAATAAAAATAGTATTACTTTTAAACCCATTCTTTTACGATCCTCTAAACTAGGCTCGGCTGCCCAAGCTAAAAAAGTTGTAACATCTGTGGTCATTTGATCCATTGTACTTTCAGTTCCATCAT
>CACNEB010000023.1 GCA_902619375.1 uncultured Alphaproteobacteria bacterium | reverse complement strand
TGGTAATCCAGGTTCATAAGGTTGAGTAACTCTTGGGATGATCATTCTCTATGCTAATCCAAGAGCTTTTTTTCTTTCCTCGGCCCATTTTCTCACAATTACATCTACTGAAATAGCCATTAAAGAAACGAATAAACCTAGTGTTATAGCAACACCAGGACCGTCTTGAGCTCTTGATAATGCTCCAAAAATAAGTTGGCCTAAATCTTCAGTTCCAATTAACGCTCCTAAAATTACCATTTGAAGAGTGAAAACAACTGTTTGATTAACGCCAAGCATAATTGTCGGGAAAGCTAAGGGAATTTCAATATTTGTCCATCTTTGTATTCTTGAGACACCGGACATGGTGCCTGCTTCATGTAAGGAGAGTGGGACACTATTTAGACCCCAGACAGTATATCGAGTAGCAGGAACAGTAGCATAAACAATAGCAGCTATTAACACTGAGGTATCAGTAATATTGAACAAGAAGATAACAGGTATTAAATAAACAAAGGATGGAAATGTTTCAAAAAAATCACACACGGAGAGAATAATTTTTGACCCCCTCTCAGTTTGTGCAAATATTGATCCAACTATTATTCCATTGAGAGATGCCATAATTACAGCAAATGTTGCCATGTACATTGTAATTAAAGCTCTGTCCCAATATTTTGACATAGCAATAAATAACATCATGCCCCCAACTAATAAGCTTGTTCTAATTCCACCAATGATATAAGCGACACCCATAGTAAGAGTCAACGTGGCAACTACTGGCATACCTAGATAAGCTTTTTTCATAGGACCTAGAACTTCAGTTAGAAGAAACTTATTGAAAGAATTGAGAGAATAGAAAAAAGTTTCCCAAACCCAATCAACAGCAGCATCAATATAGTGAGCAAAAGTAAAACCTTTTTCAATGGGTATGACATATAAGTAATTAATTTTATCGAAGTAACCATTTGCTATAAAAGCAATGATTGAAAAAATTAAAATTGAGGTTCCAAAGATGATTAAGAGTTTATATCTTTGAAAAAAAGTTAAATTTTCAAAATAATCAACTTGTTTATTCGCCCATGCTTTTGTAAATCGATCAAGGATAACAGCAATTAAGACGATACAAAAACCTGCTTCAGCAGCTTTGCCAATTTTTAAACTATTTAAGGCAATTTTTAAATTTAGACCAAGTCCTTTTGCACCAACGAAAGACGCAATTACAACCATTGCTAGGCATTGCATAATAACTGTATTGACACCGTTTAAAATATCTCGTCTAGCTGTTGGTATTAATACTTTAAATAAAAGCTGAGTTTTTGTACAACCGCTCATGAGTCCCGCTTCTACTACCTCAGGTGAAATTCGTTTTAATCCTAAAATGGTATTTCTTATCATTGGTGGGGTAGCAATCACTATAGTAGCTATCGAACCTGCATGATCACCTAAACCAAATAAAGCAATAATAGGGACTAGATATGCAAATTGAGGCATAGTTTGCATTACATTTAGTACTGGTTGCAAAGCTGTCTCAACTTTTCTATCTAGGTATCCCCATATTCCAAAGGATAGACCTAGTACAAAACAAATTGGTGTTGTAATTAGAACAAAAGAGAGTGTTTGTATAGATGGTACCCAATTTCCAAAGATTGATACATATAAAGATCCTATCCCTCCAAGTAAAGCCAATCTGATACCACCAAGTTGGAACCCAAGCAAAAAAGCACCGACTGTAGCTGCTGTCCATGGAAGTGCTGGCCATGTCATCCAGTCATTATCTTTGAGCCAAGCATCACTAACAAAAACATCAATTATTTTGTCACCACCCAATAAAAGTTCTCTTACAAAAGTAATTAAAAATAATAAACCTTTAGATATAGATTTTGTGAATTCACGAAATGCTGCTTTTTCTTCATACATTTCAAAGATGGGGTCCCATACTTTGAGAGGAAACCATTCATATAAAGCTGCATATATAATCTCATTTAACTTGATTGGTATGAAAGCTAATAAAGAGGGAAGTCTCCAAAAATAGTTACCCTCATTATGTGGAACTAAATTGTATAAAAGCAAAAATACAATTAATAAAATACCAAACTGAGCTGGTTTTGAAGATCTAATGATATTTAAATAATTCTTATCCACCGAATAAAACTTTTATTACTTTAGAAGGATTTATAGAGCCAACTACTGAATTTTTATCATCAACAACTTTAATAATTTCTTTACTATTTAAAATTTTTTCTGCTACGGTTTCTATAATATCATCTTTTTTAACAGCTATTTCTCCGGAGGCATGTGGATCAGAGGCATCCATGATTGACTCTATCTTCAATACTTTTTCACGAGGGACATCCTCAGTAAATTTCCTAACATAGTCAGTAGCAGGATTTAAAACTATATTATCTGGTTTATCTAATTGTTCTATTATTCCATCTTTCATAATAGCTATTCTGTCAGCAAGCCTCAATGCTTCGTCAAAGTCATGAGTGACAAACATAATTGTTTTATTCAAAACAGACTGGAGTCTCAAAAACTCGTCTTGCATTTCTTTTCTAATTAGAGGATCAAGCGCGGAGAAAGGCTCATCTAAAAACCAAATATCAGGTTCAACTGCTAATGACCGCGCAATTCCAACTCTTTGTTGCTGTCCACCAGAGAGTTCTCTTGGAAAGTAATTTTCTCTACCCTTTAGGCCTACAAGTTCAACCATTTCAAGTGCTTTATGAATACTATTTTCAGTAGTGACTCCTTTTACTTGAAGCGGAAAAGCAATATTTTCTAAAACTGTTTTATGTGGAAGAAGAGCGAAATTTTGAAATACCATTCCCATCTTTTCTCTTCTTAGTTCGATTAGTTGCTTATTATTCATTAAGCAAATATCCTCACCATCAATTAAAATTTTACCAGAAGTTGCGTCTGTTAATCTAGATATACACCTTAGTAATGTTGATTTTCCTGATCCGGAGAGACCCATAACTACAAGCATTTCTCCCTGGTTTACATCAAAAGAAGCATTGTTAACGCCAACTATGCACCCTGCTTCTTGAAATTTTTTGGCGTCTACATTCCCTCCACTTTCAGATAAAAGTGTCTGAGCGTTATTACCAAAAATTTTATAGACAGATGAACAGCTGATAGTTGGTGACATAAATTAATCTTTCCTAAAATAAAATTAATCCCCCCCTCAAAAGAGGGAGGAATTCAAATTGGAAATATTACTTCATAAATAGATCGATTTGATCTCTATTATTTGCAATATATGCAGTTGCAGCTTCAGCATGAGTCATGCCTTCGTTGTCAACGTAGTTTGCCATTTCACCAATGTTAGGTGCTGTAAATTCCATTTTTGTATAGAACTTATATGCAGATGTATGAGTGATTGGGAACTTAATGTGAGCAGCTTTTTTAAGCCAACCTTTTGGAGAACCACAACCAGTAGTCTCTAAAGAACCACCTTGTTCTAGTCTACATCCCTCGAAGTATGGAGGAAATTCAATGAAAGTAAAACCAGCTGCATCTGTAAAGTTTGGAGACCAGTTAAAGATAATTGTGCCTCTTCCTTCTTTTTTAGCTGCTTCTAATTCAGCCCATAATGCATCTGCAGTACCTGCAAATTTTACCATCCATAAATCATCTATACCAAGACCTTTAAGTCTGTTAGGCATAACTTCTGTGTGCCACTCATAAGGACCTTCTAACCATCTACCTTTACCTTCAGAGTCTGGTGTTGCAAAGTTTGCTGCACACTCTGGAGATTTAAGTGCTTCCCAGCTTGGAAGACCAGGACATAATCCATCTTCGATTACCCAGTTAGGAACACCCATTTCTTCAAAAGTAATAAGGTCGTGACTTCCAGCATCAATTAATCCACCTTTATCCATAGCTTCATAAAAAGGCAGAGCCATTGTTGACTCCCAAGTTTCGTGAGCAACGTGAAGTTCACCTACTCTGACAGCTTCATATCTTGTTGCTGACTCAGCAGGGACTAATTCAACATCATAACCAAGCTCTTCAAAAGCTTGTGCCATAACGTTAGCCATAACGATTTGGCTTGACCAGTTTAAAACTGGGATTCTAATCGGGTCTGCTGCTTTTGCTACAGTTGTAAAACCAGCAAACAGGACTAGAGCGTAAAATAATGAAATAAATTTTTTCATTTACTCCTCCTATATCTATTATAATAGTAGAAGTAATATAGGGCATAAGACAACAAGGTTGAAGCCTAAAAATCCATAATATGAAACAACTAGTCTTTAAAAAAAACCAAAAAATCAATAAAAAAATGATTTTTGTGAGTAAAGAAAATCTGTCGCATAATTACAGGCAAATCGATAAGTTTTCAGGTAATTCAAAGATTATAAGCGTAATTAAAGGTGATGGCTATGGGCATGGCCTTTTGGAATGTTGTAAGATATTAAAAACAAATAAATGTAAAGATTTTTATGTTGCTAGGTTAGATGATGCT
>CACNEB010000022.1 GCA_902619375.1 uncultured Alphaproteobacteria bacterium | reverse complement strand
AGAATATTCAGTCAATCATTGGATAGATGAAGTTAAACAAGTAATTAAAAATATTCAAAGTAGAAATAAAATACCTGTTTTTGTTGGTGGTACTGGATTTTATATTCAATCTCTAATTGAGGGATTATCAGAAATGCCATCAATTAGTTACAAATTTAAAAAACAAGCAGAAGATTTATTTTTAGACAAAGGCCCAGATCATTGTCTGAATATTTTAGAAAAATATTATAAAGAAAAAATTTTCCCAAAAGATAAACAAAGATTATTAAGCCGTTTAGCTTTTTGCTTGGAGCACAATGATACAATGGAAAATAATTACGGTAGTAAAGTATCGGTTACCCCTAATTCACTTGTTATTCAAGTTACTAAACCCAAGAGAGATCTTTATGAAAAAGCAGAATTAAGATTTCATCAAATGATAAACAAGGGCGCTTTAGAAGAAGTCAAATTACTTTATGAAAATAAAAAAATATCAAAAACTCTCTATAAAGCTCATGGTCTACCAGAATTGCTATCTTGTGTTAGAAATAAATTAAGTTTAGATGAGGCTATTTATTTGGGAATTAAAAATACTAAGAGGTATATTAAAAGACAGTTTACTTGGTGGAATAACCAAAAATTTAGCCAACTTAATTTGAGAATAAACTATAAAAAAAGCTTCCCTAAAGATTCAATTGAAAATATAAGTATATATCTAAATGAACAATGAAAACGAATTCACGGGAGCAGATATTTTACTTAAAGCCCTTAAAGATCAAGAGGTTGATACAATCTTTGGTTATCCAGGTGGAGCTGTTCTTCCAATTTATGATGCAATATTTGGCCAAAACTTTTTAAAACATGTATTAGTAAGGCAAGAGGCTGGTGCAGTTCATGCAGCTGAGGGCTATGCTAGATCAAGTGGGAAAGTAGGTGTGTTGTTAGTAACATCTGGTCCTGGTGTGACTAATGTAGTTACTGGATTAACTGATGCATTGATGGATAGCATTCCAATTGTCTGTATAAGTGGACAAGTCCCATCACATTTAATTGGAACAGATGCATTTCAGGAATGTGACACAACAGGAATTACAAGACCTTGTACTAAACATAATTATTTAGTGAAGGACGTAAATAAACTCTCTGAGACTATCCATGAGGCATTTAAAATTGCTAGCTCTGGTAGACCTGGTCCTGTTTTAATTGACATTCCTAAAGATGTTCAGTTTGCAAAGTCAAAATATATATCAAAGAAAGATATAAGTTTTAGAGAGCACAGAATTAAAGCTGGTTCCAAAAATGTAGATAATAATTTTGTCAAAGAACTAGTAAATCATATTAAAAAATCTGAGAGACCTATATTTTATGTTGGTGGTGGTTGTTTAAACTCAGGCCATCAAGCTAGCCAAGAGCTTATTAAACTTGTAAACAAAACCAATATTCCAATTACAACAACCCTTCATGGATTGGGATGCTTTCCAGGTGAAGATAAAAGTTCACTTGGGATGTTAGGTATGCATGGAAATTATGAAGCTAACTTGGCTATGAACAAATGTGATTTGATGATTAATGTTGGAGCAAGATTTGATGACCGTGTTACAGGCAGATTAGATGCTTTTTCTCCGGACTCAATAAAATTCCATATAGATATCGATCAAAGTTCAATCAATAAAAACGTTAAAGTCAATTTTCATACTAATACTGATATTACTCTAACACTTAAAGAAATTAACTCATTTATAGACTCCAATAACATTGATTTTGGCGATAATGATTATAATAATTGGTGGGGTCAAATCAATGAATGGAGAAAAAAAGAATGTCTCCACTACGAACAAGGTGATGAAGTTATCAAACCACAACATGCTATATCCAGACTTTACGAATTAACAAAACAAAAAGACACTTTTGTTACCACAGAAGTTGGTCAGCATCAAATGTGGGCAGCTCAATATTATAAGTTTTCAAAACCAAACAGATGGATTACATCAGGTGGTTTAGGTACAATGGGTTTCGGTATGCCAGCCGCAGTTGGTGCACAAATGGCAAATCCAGACTCACTAGTTATAGATATAGCTGGTGAGGCATCTTTTCTCATGAACATTCAAGAAATAGCTACGGCTGTTCAATATAAGTTACCTATCAAAATTTTTATTCTTAATAATGAATATATGGGAATGGTTAGACAGTGGCAGGAACTATTACATGGTAGTAGATATTCAGAGAGTTACGTGGATGCCCTTCCTGATTTTAAAAAATTAGCAGAGAGTTTCAATGCTGTTGGAGTTAGGGCAAAAAATATTTCTGAATTAGATGATACAATTAACGAAATGATTTCAATTGACAGGCCAGTTATAGCCGATATTTGGGTCGATAAAAAAGAAAATTGTTTTCCAATGATACCAAGTGGAGCTGCACATCACGAAATGTTACTATCTAAATACGATAAAGAAAATCCTGAAAATCAGGAAAAAGGAAAAGTATTAGTTTAATAATTTTTATATAATGTCCTCTACTTCAGTTTATCCAACACCCATAAACGCTTTTAAACAGTCTAAGAGGAGCGTTCTTTCTGTGATTGTTGATAACGAACCTGGTATTCTTGCACGTATAGTAGGTTTATTTTCAGGAAGAGGATATAATATTGAAGCATTAAACGTAACAGTTGTAGACGTTAAGAAAAATCTTTCCCGAATTACTATAGAAACTCTAGGAGAAGAAAAAGTAATTAGTCAAATTATAGCACAATTAGAAAAACTTGTTCCTGTTCATAGCGCCACTAATTTAGCAAACTTAAGCGAGTCTTATGAGGCAGAAATTTGCCTAGTTAAGATTGAATTTGAAAATGAGGAACAAGATCAAAAAATACTCAATTTTGCAGATATTTATCGTTCAAGAACTGTTCAAAAAAGACAAAATATTGTTGTTTATGAAATATCAGGCACTAGCGAGCGCATAAATAAATTTTTAGATGACTTAGACACAATCGGTGGTATAAAAGTCGAATTAGTTCGAAGCGGGCCTATAGGGCTCGGAATATAACGTTTTTAGGGGGTAATATGAAGGTTTATTACGAACAAGATGCAGATTTTAACATAATTAAAGACAAAAAAATCGTAATTATAGGATTTGGATCGCAAGGTCATGCTCATGCATTAAATCTAAAAGACTCTGGGGCTTCTAATGTAGTTGTTGGATTGAGAGAGGGTTCTTCATCAATTGAAAAAGCAAAAAATGTGGGCTTAAAAACCCAAACACCTGCAGACGCAGTAAAGGACGCAGATATTGTAATGTTCTTAGCTCCTGATGAAAATCAACAAGAAATTTATCAAACTCAAATCCACGACAATATTAAAAACGGTGCCGCTTTAGCTTTTGCTCATGGTTTAAATATTCATTTTCAACTTATAACAGCGAGAGATGATTTAGATGTTTTTATGGTTGCCCCAAAAGGCCCAGGCCATACAGTAAGAGGAGAGTATCTTAAAGGTGGTGGGGTACCATGTTTACTAGCAGTAGAAAAAAATGTAAGTGGTAATGCAAAAGAAATTGGTCTTGCGTATGCTTCTGCTTTGGGTGGAGGTAAATCTGGTATAATTGAAACTACATTTAAAGAGGAGTGTGAGACAGATTTATTTGGTGAGCAAACAGTTCTTTGTGGAGGTTTAATGTCTCTTGTTAGAAACGGTTTTGAAACTCTTGTTGAGGCTGGTTATGCGCCTGAAATGGCATATTTCGAATGTTTGCATGAAGTAAAATTAATTGTTGATCTAATGTATGAAGGTGGCATGGCTAATATGAGGTATTCAATATCTAATACAGCTGAATATGGTGATTACACTAGAGGCCCAAGAGTGGTTCCTAACGAAGCCACTAAAGCTGAAATGAAAAAAGTTCTAAGTGAAATACAAGATGGTACTTTCACAAAAGAATGGATGGCTGAACATAAGTCAGGGCAAATTAAGTTTAAACAAATGAGAGACCAAGGTGCAAAGCACCAAATTGAAGAGGTAGGAGCTAAATTAAGGTCTATGATGCCATGGATTGCATCGAATAAACTTGTAAAGGATATCTAGTATTGCCGGATAAAGTTTTAATATTTGATACTACTCTTAGAGACGGAGAGCAGTCTCCTGGAGCTTCGATGAATCAAGAAGAAAAACTCTCTATTGCTAGACTATTAGAGGAGTTAAAGGTTGACATAATTGAGGCTGGATTTCCAATAGCATCAAAAGGCGACTTTAACTCAGTACAAGCAATTGCAAGCGAAATTAAGGACTGCCAGATAGCTGGATTAGCTAGAGCGAAACATGAGGATATTGAAACAGCTTGGAATGCTGTAAAAAAAGCGAAAAATCCAAGAATTCACACTTTTATTGCCACAAGTCCAATTCATATGAAGTTTAAACTCAAGTTGACTGAAGAGCAGGTCTTAGAAAAAATTAAAGATAGCGTATCATTTGCGAGAAATTTATGCCCTAATATTGAGTGGAGTTGTGAAGATGGTGGCAGATCCTCAATTGATTTTCTATATAAGTGCATAGAGTTAGCTATTGAAAGTGGTGCGTCTACAATAAATATTCCTGATACAGTTGGATACACTTTACCGTTTGAATTTGGAGAGATTATCAAAAAAGTTAAAAATAATGTTCCTAATATTGATAAAGCAATAATCTCTGTTCATTGTCATAATGATTTAGGGTTAGCTGTTGCGAACTCTCTAAATGCAGTTGAAAACGGTGCAAGACAAATTGAATGTACCATTAATGGGCTGGGAGAAAGAGCGGGTAATGCTGCCCTAGAGGAAGTGGTAATGGCTATGAAAGTTAGGTCAGATCTTTTAAAAGTTGAAACTAATATCAACACAAGTGCTTTATCTAAGACATCAAAACTTGTATCTTCTGTTACAGGTTTTCCTGTACAGCCTAATAAAGCGATCGTTGGTGCTAATGCTTTTGCTCATGAGTCTGGAATTCACCAAGATGGCGTGTTAAAAAATGTTCAAACTTATGAGATTATGTCACCAGAGACAATTGGTTTAAAAAAATCAAGTTTGGTGCTGGGTAAACACTCTGGTAAACACGCATTCAAAGAAAAATTAAAAATTTTAGGATATGAAGTTGGTGATAATTATATCAATGAGATATTCGAAAAATTTAAGCTTTTAGCTGATAAGAAAAAAGATGTATATGATGAGGATATAATTGCTCTAGTTGATGATACATATTTAAACCAATCCAATACTTTAAAACTTAAAAATCTTAGTATCATGTCTGGTACTAACTCTAAACATGTTGCCTCTTTGGAGTTAAGCTTTAAAGATGAGCTGAAAGAGGTAAGTGGATCTGGAAACGGTCCAGTTGATGCAGTATTTAGTTGTATATCTAAAGTAGTTGGCTTTTCTCCAAAATTAGTTTTGTATCATATTAATGCCATTACACCAGACTCTGATGCACAAGGAGAGGTTGCAGTCAAACTTGAGTATTTTAATAAAGAATTTATTGGCAAAGCTTCTGATATAGATATTATAGTGGCCTCTGCAAAATCTTATATCAATGCATGTAATAAAATATTAAACTTCGAAAAGAACACAAATATGCAAGAAGGGGTATCAGAGATTAGTATCTCAAATATAAAGGGTATATAAATGTTAAAATCTTTTAGCAGTTTTTTAAGCGAGGACATGGGTTTAGACTTAGGAACAGCTAATACACTTGTATATGTTAAGGGAAAAGGAATTATATTAAATGAACCCTCAGTAGTTTCAATAGCTACTGATAATAAAAATAATAAATCGGTATTGGCTGTTGGAAGTGAAGCAAAATCAATGCTAGGTCGTACTCCTGGAAAAATTGAGGCAATTAGGCCTATGAAAGACGGAGTGATTGCAGATTTTGATATCGCAGAGGCTATGATTAAACATTTTATAAAAAAAGTTCACAAAAAAAGTTTTTTTGCAAATCCAAATATTGTTATATGCGTCCCATCTGGAGCAACAAATGTTGAAAGAAGAGCTATTAAAGAGTCTGCTGAAACTGCTGGTGCAAAAAAAGTATATCTTATTGAGGAACCTGTAGCTGCTGCTATAGGAGCTGGTTTACCGATTTCTGAACCATCTGGGTCTATGGTAGTCGATATAGGTGGTGGAACGACTGAAATAGCTGTCTTATCTCTAGGAGGTGTAGTTCACTCTAGTAGTATTAAAGTTGGTGGAGATACTATGGATGACGCCATAGTTAATTTCATGAGAAGTGTTCATAAGCTAGCTATAGGTGAGTCAACTGCAGAAAGGATAAAGAAAGAAATAGGTTGTGCAGGCATTCCAGATAACGGAGATGGAAAAACACTCACAGTTAAAGGAAGAGATCTAATAAACGGCCTACCAAGAGAGGTTGTTATATCAGAAAGACAAGTTGCTGAGGCTTTATCTGACTCACTCTCTCAAATCATTACAGCTTTAAAAAGAGCACTTGAGGTTATTCCTCCAGAATTAGCTGCGGATATAGTTGACAAAGGAATTATGCTTACAGGAGGTGGAGCTCTACTTCAA
>CACNEB010000021.1 GCA_902619375.1 uncultured Alphaproteobacteria bacterium | reverse complement strand
TTCTATCAGTCACATCATCACCCATCAGCATGATCAACTGTCTTTCAGCATTGATTTGATCTTCGAGCTTAACTTGAAGCAATTTCCTATTAGTTCGATCCAATGTTGTTTCCCACAATTGATCAGGATTCATTTCACCTAAACCTTTATAACGGCTTATTGATTGGCCTTTTTTACTCATTTCAAAAAGAGTAGTAAAAAATTCAACAAGTCCATTACAAATAAAATTTTCTTTTGAAGAAAGTTTAGAAATACCAAAGTAAGTATCTGTAGATTTTGCAAAACCCATTTTATTATAAAGAGATATGCTGTCTGAGGAAATAAACTCTCTTAAATGTAATAATTTATCCAGAGCGACCTTTATAATTTTATTGTAACCCTCTTTTTCTTGTAAAAAAACTAGTTCATTACTAATCATACTTTGAAATGTAAATTTAATATTTTCTGATTTATAAACTTGATTTAAATTAGATAAAAAAATTTTAAATTGTGACTTTTCTATCTTATTTGGATGAAAATCATGAAAAAATAACCCTGTATTTAGAATTTGATCAAAAAACTTTGCATCTAAATATGTAAGATCTAAATTTTGATAAGCAGAATTTGCACGAGAAGCTAAATCTATTAATTCGTTTAACTGTTCCTCTTTTAGCTGAATTTTTTTCTTTTTATTGTAAATGTTGAAATCGAGATCATCCTTATTATTTAACAATAAAAACTTTGTTAATTCTCTATCATCTAACAAGTAATTTTCAGCATTTCCTTTTTTTACTTTATATAGGGGTGGCTGAGCAATATATAAACGACCTGTGGTTATAATATCTCTCATGAATTGATAGAAAAATGTTAGTAGCAGCGTTCTTATGTGGCTTCCATCAACATCAGCGTCTGTCATGATAACAATTTTATGATATCGCATTGATTCAGGATTGAAATAATCAGAAGGATTGTATTCTTTATCTTTTGGTGGATTACCATATCCAGCACCGATGGCTGTTATAAGTGCAGAGATTTCATTATTTTCTAAAATTTTATGAGGATTTGCTTTAATTACATTTAATATTTTACCTCTTAGTGGAAGTATAGCCTGAGTGACCCTATCACGGCCTTGCTTGGCTGAGCCCCCAGCTGAGTCACCCTCAACTATAAATAATTCTGAATTTGATGGATCTTTTTCTTGGCAATCAGCTAATTTTCCCGGAAGTGATGATGTCTCTAATACATTTTTTCTTCTTGTAAGTTCTCTTGCTTTTCTTGCTGCCTCTCTGGCACTTGCTGCCTCAATAATTTTAGAAACTAACTTTTTTGCCTCTCCAGGAGTTTGCTCTAACCAAGCGCTTAATTGTTCAGATATTATTTTCTCAACAACTGGTCTTACCTCAGAGGACACTAGCTTATCTTTGGTTTGGGATGAAAACTTAGGGTCTGGAACCTTTACAGATAGCACGCATGTCATGCCCTCTCTAGCATCATCTCCTGAAATAGTGATATTGCCTTTTTTAGCAACTGCAACTGTATTTGAGTATCCAACTAATGAGCGTGTTAGTGCTGATCGAAAACCCTGTAAATGTGTTCCTCCATCTCCTTGAGGAATGTTATTAGTAAAGCAAAGCATATTTTCATTGTATCCATCATTCCATTGTAAAGCGCCTTCAACTTTAATTCCATTTGACTCGCCATTAAAAGGTATAATTTTATTTAAAGTTGATTTTCTTGAATTAAGAAATTGCACATATGCCGTTAAACCTCCTTGATAATAGAATTCAATAGGTTCTACTTTTGATGTGCGCATATCAGATAATGTAATTCGTACGTTAGAGTTTAGAAAAGCTAACTGGCGAACTCTATTTTCTAATGTTTTAAGAATAAGAGTTGTATTGGAAAAAATTTTTTTTGATGGCCAAAATTGGACAGTTGTTCCAGTTCTCTCCGTCTTTTTCATTGAACCGATCTCTTTTAATTTTTTTGTTGTAACACCATCTTTAAATTCCATTGTATGAATTTTGCCATTTCTGCGAATTGTTAAAGATAGTCTTTCTGATAAGGCATTCACAACAGAAACACCAACCCCATGAAGACCACCGGAAATTTTATAGCTATTTTGGTCAAATTTACCACCTGCATGTAGTTGGGTCATGATTACCTCAGCTGCTGGAACTTTTTCAGTTTTGTGCTGGTCAACTGGAATACCTCTACCATTGTCTGATATTGTAGCTGACCCATCTTTATTAATTATTAATTGAATACTGTCACAATAACCTCCTAAAGCCTCGTCAATAGAGTTATCAAGTACCTCGTAAACCATGTGATGCAAACCTGTGCCATCATCGGTATCACCAATGTACATACCTGGTCTTTTTCTGACTGCCTCTAAGCCTTTTAAAACTTTTATCGAGGATGCTGTATATTGATCTGTCATTAAAATATTTCTTTAATATCTAAGTTATCTATATTCCCTTGAAGTGTGAAGTTATCAGTGGTTGAAAAGAAAGTCTGAAATTTATTTTCTGCACAGTATTGAATAACTTTATCAACATTCATCATATCAAAGTTATCAAATATTTCATCAATTAAAAAAATAGTAATCTTGTTACGATTTAGAAATTTTGCACAACTAAGAAGAAGGCTTAATATTAACATTTTAGATTGAGCAGAAGATAGCTGAGAAATATTTTTTTGATTGTGTGAAATTTCAAAAACTGATTTTTTTGGATCATGATGTGATTGAAGTTTATGATCATTTGGCCATTGATTCTCATCTGAGAGATCTTTTTGAAATTTTTCTAAAAAACTCTCTGTCTCTATAAGGCCAAAACTTGGCTTAATTTCAAAGTCAAAAAATAGTTTATTGTTACTTAATAGGAAATTTTGGTATTCAGAGAGGAATTTTTTTTTAATCTCAATAATTGCTCTGCCTATGTCAATCAGTTGTTTATCTAATGAAACTAGCCATGATATATCCTGAGAAGATTGTAATATTCTTCTTTTTTCTCTTCTTAAAATTGTATATTTGCTTAGAAAACCAAATAACTTTGAATCGAAATAACAAATAATTCGATTGATGGTATTTCTTTGATACTGGGCATCCTTGATAAAATAAACTTTATCTGTTTCTGTTAGCCAAAATAATTGAAAAATATCTAAAAGTTTTTGCTGTTGTATTTTTTTATCGTTTAAAAAATATTGTTTTGTCCATCTTTCATCTTTATTACTCAATATAATATTTAAATGATTTTCTAAATCCTCGTGAATAAAATTAAAGGTCATAGAAGCTTCTAACTTTTCCTGTTTTTTAAAAATAAAATTTTGTATCACGTCTTTTCTAAAACCTGTGCCAGGACTTAAAAAACTTATAGACTCTAATAGGTTTGTTTTGCCAACAGCATTCTTTCCTTTAAACAAAGTATGATCAAAGTTAAAAATTTCTTTTTTGTTAATAAAATTTCTATAATTAGATAACTGTAAACCCTTGAGTGGTGGGGACAATTAAATTCTCATTGGCATTAAAATATACAAACTTGTTGTATCTTTTGGGTCTTTTACTATTACCGGTGATGATTGATTGAGCAGTTCTAAAATCATAGTATCGCCTTCAATAACATCTTGTAGATCCAATATATATTTTGAGTTAAAAAGTATTTCAATACCCTCTGCGGCATAGTTTGCTGCAACTTCTTCGTCGCCTTTGTTACTGTCAGTGCTAGTTGCCATAATTTTAATACTATTATTTTCAAATTGTAATTTAACAGTTGGTGTTTTGTCTTGATTTACTGTGGAGACTCTATCAATAGCATTAAAAAATGGCTCAGCTTCTACTTGCAATAATTTATCATTAGATACTGGTATGACTTTTTCATAATCTGGAAAGGTTCCATCAATAAGCTTACTTATAATTATAAAGTTATCAGTCTCTAAGCTTACCTGGGTATCAGAGCATATAATTTTAACCATACCTTCAAAATCACTTAATATACGATCTAATTGAAGAATAAATTTTCTTGGGAGTATTATGCCAGATATATTTATTACATTTGCTAAATCTAATTCTGTTTTTGCTAATCGATGACCGTCAGTAGCAACGCACCTCAGTGTCGACTTTGGTCCATTGGTGATTGTATGAAAATAGATACCATTAAGATAGTATCTAGTCTCTTCAGCAGATATTGCAAATTTCGTTTTATTGAAAAGTCTTTTAATCTGAGAGATGGATAATTCGAATGAATTTGCTTGATCCAGTGGAACAAATTTTGGAAATTCATCTGCGGTTAGTGCATTCAACTCAAATACAGAGTTGTCAGAATTTATTATTAATCTGTTACCCTCTAATTTACATTTAATAATAGAATTTTTTTTTGTTTTACGGATGATATCAGTTAAAATTCTTGAATTGACAGTTGCTTCTCCATTTTTCGTTGAGTCGGTTGATACAAACTCCCTAATAGATATATCCATATCAGTTGACCTTATTTCTATTTTGTTGTTATCGCATTTAATATAAATATTTGAAAGGATAGGTATAGTTGATCTACTATCAACTATTGAACTAACGTGAGTTAACACTCTCAAAAAAGCCTCTCGGCTAACTCTAAAATCCATTTAGGAAGTTTGCAATATTCTTGTCAAAAGTTCAATATCTTCTGAAAGATTAGGGTCATTGACCATAATTTCTTCAATTGTTTTAATAGCATGTATAACAGTAGTATGGTCTCTACCTCCAAATTTTCTACCAATTTCTGGTAAAGATCTTGTAGTAATTGATTTTGCCAAATACATCGCAACTTGTCTTGGGCGTGCCACGGACCTTGATCTTCTCGGTGAATGCATATCAGAAAGTTTAATGTTGTAATGCTCAACAACTTTCTTTTGAATTTCATCAATTGTAATTTTTCTTGAATTAGTTCTAAGTAAATCTTTTAAAACATCTTTTACTAGGTCGACTGATATTTCTGAGTCCTGAATTGAAGCATGAACTGCTAATCTATTCAAGGCACCCTCCATTTCTCTCACATTATTGGTAATTTTATTTGCTAAAAATTCCATTACTTCTTGTTTTAGTTTTATAGACTTTTGTTCTGCTTTAGCCTGTAGAATTCCTAATCGTAACTCATAGGTCAAGGGATGAATATCTGCTACCAATCCCCATCCTAATCTGGACTTTAATCTATCCTCTAATCCATCAAGGTCAGCGGGAGATTTGTCAGCTGAAATAATAATTTGTCTTTTTTTGTCAATCAAAGTATTGAAAGTATGAAAGAATTCTTCCTGAGTGTTATCTTTACCAATAATAAATTGCACATCATCGATCATTAGAACATCTACTGATCTAAATTGTTCTTTAAAACTCATAATATTTTTAAATCTAAGAGCTTTAATAAACTGATACATAAATTTTTCAGCTGTTAAATAAACAACATTTTTTTTGGGATTTCTTTTTTTAATATTCCATGCAACTGCATGCATTAAATGTGTTTTTCCTAATCCAACACCTCCATACAAAAATAATGGATTAAAGCTTACGACTTCTGATTGTGCTACACGTTGGGCTGCTGCGTATGCCAACTCATTGGGTTTACCAACAATAAAATTATCGAAAGTAAATTTTGGATCTAATGGTGCAGAAATATCATCATAATATGTGTCTTCATCATCATCTTTATCTTCATAGATGACTTCTGTGCCAGGAATAATTCGATTGTTATTTTCTTTGACGAGTATAGCTAATTTATCAATGCTATGACCTTGGTCCATATAAGCTTTTTTAATAACAGAAGCATAATTTTTTATGATCCAGTCACGTAAAAACCTAGTTGGAACTGAGAGAGTAAGAGAAGTGTCAATTAAAGACTCAAAATAAATCGGTTTAATCCAGTTTTGGAAAGTATCTTTATCTAGTGATTTTTTTAATTCAGATGTGATCTTAGGCCAGGACACATCTATGCCACCTTGATGCTTTTCGTCTTCCACTAACTTAATTCCTTCCTCTAAAAGATGGGTTATTTAAGCATGAAAAGTTAAAAAAGAAGAATAAAAAAAAATGTTTTTTTTTAAAAAAATAGCTTGAAAAAAAAAATTATTTTGAAATTGCGGTTATATCTTTTTGTAGTTTTGAGATAGTTCTAGATGCCTTATTGAGGTGCATGATTTTCTTTTTAGTAGATTTATGCAATACAGACATAACTACTTTTAGTTTCGCCATTGATTCCTCTACCTTTTTATCTTTAATGAGTTTATCAATTGCCTTTAGCTGAGTTGAAACATTTGATTTTACAGCTTTGTTGACTGTTTTTTTTCTATCAGACTGTCGAAGTCTTTTTTTTGCTGATTTATGTTGTGGCATATAAAAATAATATTAACAGGTTGTTCGTCTAAAAGCGTTAATAACTTATACACATTTTTTTATTTTTGTAAAGCAGGCGAAAAAAAAGTTGAACGCCCATTTTGGATGATTTTTTTTATCTTATAGGTCTTTTTTTTGTATATCACATGTCTCTTTTGATAAACTTTAAATAAACTCTGAAAACTTCCGAGCGTTCCATCTGGGGACTTATAATCATTTATTGAAGAGCCACCATTTTTTAAAGAAAGTTTCATTACAAATTTACAAGAGCTTAATAAATGAGATATTTCTGCTTTTTTTAGAGTGCACGTTAGTCTTTGAGGATTTAACTTTGAATGAAAAAGAGCTTCATTGGCGTATATGTTTCCAATACCCACAATTAAACTTTGATCAAGTAAAGCTTGTTTCAAAGAGATTTTTTTTCTTATAAATTTGTTATACATCTCATTTAAATTAATCTTGTTAATTAGTAAATCAGTTCCATAATTATTAAAAAAA
>CACNEB010000020.1 GCA_902619375.1 uncultured Alphaproteobacteria bacterium | reverse complement strand
TTGAAAATTCAACAAAAAACACAGTTATAAACAAGCAAAACGAAGAAATAAACCTGCTAAGTCTCAGTGTTGTAAGGCGTGATGGATCGATAACACCTTTTAAATCTGACAAAATTGCAAATGCTATAAGAAAAGCATTTTTGGCACAAACTGATCTTCGTGATAGCAAACAAATTGACAAAAATGTCACAGCGTTAACTGAAACAGTCACCGCAGCTCTGACTAGACGTATCGCAAACGGTGATATGATTCATATCGAGGATATCCAAGACCAAGTGGAATTGGCCCTCATGAGAGGTGAACATCATAAAGTAGCTCGCGCCTATGTACTCTATAGAGAACAAAGAGCTAACCAACGTTATAAGACTGCTCAACTGAATGAACAAATTGGTGCCAAAGTATCCACGATGGCTGTTACCAAAAGAGATGGTAACAAAGAGGATATTTCTTTAGAAAAAATTACAAATCGTATCTCTATTTTGTCAAACGGTTTAGAGATAGATCCCATTACAATAGCTCAAAAGGCAATTCAAGGTCTTTACGATGGTATCACAACAAATGAAATTGACACTTACCTAGCAGAAACAGCTGCTGCTCTGACAGTAGAACATCCTGATTACTCATATCTAGCTGGGAGAATTAAAGCTAATGCTCTGCATAAAGAAACACCAGGTTTTATAATTGCAACAAAAAATCTTTATGAGGATGGTTTATTGCGCGATGAATACTATGAAAAAGTAAAAGCTAACGCTGAAGAGATTGAAAAAATTATTGACTATGATCGTGATTATTACTTTGATTATTTTGCATTGACTACTTTGTTCAGAGCTTATCTTTTACAATCAAACAATAAAACAGCAGAAAGACCTCAGGATTTATGGATGAGAGTCGCTTTATGTGTGTCCGGAGATAAGTTTGATTTTTATCAGGTCAAGAAAACCTATGACAGCCTATCTCAGGGTTTCTACACACACGCAACTCCCACTCTATTTAATAGTGGTTTAAAGATGCAACAATTGTCGTCATGCTTTCTTATTGGAATGGAAGATGATTCTATCGAAGGAATTTTTAATACTGTAAAAGACTGTGCTTTAATTTCAAAAACCGCTGGTGGCATTGGACTTCATGCTCATAACATTAGAGGTGGCGGTAGCCGTATTAAGTCAACAAATGGCAAGTCTAATGGGTTGATACCTTTTCTTAAAATTTTTAATGAAACAGCAAGGTCTGTTGATCAGGGTGGAGGTAAGAGAAAGGGCTCTTTTGCTGTCTATTTAGAGCCATGGCATGCGGATATTGAAGCTTTTTTAGAGCTTAGAAAAAATACCGGAGCTGAAGAATTTAGAGCCAGAGACCTATTCTATGCCTTATGGATTCCTGATTTATTTATGGAAAGAGTAGAAGAAGACGCTGATTGGACTCTGATGAGTGAACACGAGTGCCCTGGTTTATCAGATACATATGGCAAGGAGTTTGTTGATCTTTACACAAAATATGAAAATGAAATGCCTGACTTAAAAAGAATAAAGGCAAGAGCTTTAATGTCTAAAATCATCGAAGCCCAAATTGAAACTGGTCAGCCGTACATGCTTTACAAAGATGCTGTTAATAATAAGTCTAACCAAAAAAATATTGGTGTCATTAAATCTTCTAATCTCTGTGCGGAGATAGTGGAGTATTCTGAAAAAGATGAAACTGCTGTTTGTAACCTTGCATCAATAGCATTACCAAAATTTGTAACTGATGAAAGTAAATTTGATTATCAAAACTTATATCAAGTTGCAAAACTGGCTACTAAGAATTTAGACCAAGTTATTGATATAAATTTTTATCCTACTAATAAAACTGAAAACTCAAATAGTCGTCACCGTCCTATCGGTCTCGGTATACAGGGTTTAGCAGATGTTTATTTTAAAATGAATATTCCTTATGACTCCGTTCAAGCGCAAATAATTAATAAACAAATTTTTGAAACAATTTATTTTGGAGCTTTAGAAGCATCAATGGAACTTGCTACCGATAAGGGGCCTTACTCTACTTTTAAAGGTTCCCCTCTATCTGAAGGTAAATTTCAATTTGATCTTTGGGGTGTGAAACCATCAAGTATGTGGGACTGGAAGGGATTAATGGAGAAGATCCAAAAGCATGGTGTTCGAAACTCTTTGACCACTGCATGTATGCCGACAGCCTCCACTGGTATTATCCTTGGAAATACTGAAACGTTCCAAGTACAAACATCAAATATTTATAAAAGACAAACTCTCTCAGGTGAATTTTTATTAGTAAATCGTCACCTTGTTAAAGAACTTATGAAGAGAAACTTATGGAGCAAAGAATTACGTGATCAAATTATTTTGGAAAATGGTTCTGTACAAAATATTGAGGGATTTCCTGAAGACCTAAAAGATGTTTATAAAACTGTTTGGGAAACATCTCAAAAAACAGTTATTGATATGGCAGCTGATAGAGCGCCATTTATCGACCAAACCCAATCTATGAACTTATGGTTGGCAACACCTACTTTTGGAAAAGTAAACTCCATGCACATGTATGCATGGAAAAAAGGCTTAAAAACAGGCATGTATTACCTGCGAAGCCGATCAGCCGTAGACGCTGTTAAAGTAACAGTGTCTTCTGAAAAAAAAGCAAAAGAGTCTTATGTCAAAGAGGCGCAATCTAATGAACCAGAAGATTGTGTAACATGTAGTGCTTAAGATTCTCAATCAATTTAATTTAAGGAGCAAGTCATGATATCTAAAGGATGCAAATCAATTTTCCCTATTCAACACCAAGAAATTTTCGATCGTTACAAGCAACACGTTCAAGCATTTTGGACGCCAGAGGAGGTATCTCTTCAAGATGATTTAAGAGATTTAAAAACACTAGGAGAGGGAGAGATACATTTTATTAAACATGTACTTGCATTTTTTGCAAATTCAGAGGCAATGATAAATGAAAATCTAGCATCCAGATTTTATAATGAAATTTTAATTCCTGAGTCTCGATTGTTTATAACCATGCAAATGCTGAACGAGTCTATTCACGCAGAAATGTATGGTTTACAAATTGAAGCTTATGTAGAGGACCCATCAGAAAAAGATAAGCTGTTTTCTGCTATTCAAAATGTTCCTTGTATTAATAAAAAAGCACAGTGGGTTTCAAAATGGCTGAATGGAAATCAAAATTTATTAACACGCTTAATTGCCTTTGGTTTAGTTGAAGGATTATTTTTTGCCGGATCCTTTTGTGCCATCTATTACTTTAGAAAAAGAGGTTTGCTTCCAGGCTTAGCATTATCAAATGACTGGATAGCCAGAGATGAAGGAATGCACTTCAGTTTCTCAGCTTTGATGTTTAAAACATTAAGTGAAAAGTTTAATAAAGGAACCTTGTCAGATGAAGATATTAAATCGATGGATTTAATCCCTGGTCCTGTTGCACAGTCTGAGTTCGAAGAAATAGTCAGAGAAGCAGTGGAGTTTGAAAAAGAATTTGTTACTGACGCACTTCCTGTTGATCTCATTGGTATGAACAAGGAAATGATGTGTATGTATATTGAAGCTGTTTCAGATCGAATTGCTGATCTTTTTGGATTTGAGAGGGTATTTAATACTGAAAACCCATTTGACTTCATGAGAGCTCTTGATGTTCAAAATGTGACAAATTTCTTCGAAAAAAGGGTATCTGAGTACCAGCGTCCAACAGATCGTTCTTTGTCTTTTGACGAGTCTTTCTAAGTGGAAGTCAAAATTTATAGTAAAGACAACTGTATTTTTTGCACTAAAGCCAAGGCAGTTTTATCCTCACATAACCCTCAAGTATTAATGCTTGATGAGGATTACAGCCGTGATCAGTTTTTTGAAATATTTCCAACTGCCAAAACATTTCCCCAAATAATAATTAATGGTGAAAAAATTGGTGGCTACCATGAGCTAGAACGTTGGATGGCATTTAATAAACCTGATGATGATTTTTAGTTTTAACTAGTGAGCTAATCCCCAGTTCAAGCCACCACCGAAGTCGACTTTTATAGGAGTTTTAAAAGATTTGTATTTTTGATGTGATGTTTCCATCAACTTAGTTATTTGTGGAATAATATCTTTTTCTTTTTTATGAATTTCAAATAAAAGCTCATCATGGACTTGTGATGTCATTTTAGATTTACATTTATTTTTCTCTAAATAGCTATGAATATCCAACATTGCAATTTTAATTAACTCAGATGCTGTGCCTTGAATAGGCGCATTGATAGCTTGTCTTTCTGCAAAAGATCGGAGCATAAAATTTTTAGCATTGATGTCTTTAATGTGAGATTTTCTTCCAAAAAGGTTTTCAACGTAGCCTAGTTTTTTTGCTTTATCGGTAGTTGATTTCATAAAGTCACTAATGTTTGGAAATTTTTGAAAATAGTTATCTATAAAAAGCTTTGCTTCAGCATTGCTAACACCTAACTGTTTAGCTAAACCATATTGGCTAATTCCATAGATTATTCCAAAATTAATAATCTTGGCCATTCTTCGATCATTAGCATTAATTGTTTTTTTGTTAAAAACTAATTGGCCTGTACTTTGATGAATATCTTGATCCTCTTGGAAAGCTTTTAATAAATTAGGGTCTTCGCACGCTTCACAAAGCACACGAAGCTCGATTTGGGAGTAATCGAAGCTATATAACTCATGATCTTTTTCTGCAATAAATGCTGTTCTAATTTTCTTTCCGATCTCAGTTCTAATAGGGATATTTTGTAAATTAGGTTCAGATGAACTTAATCTGCCCGTAATAGTAGCTGCAATATTAAATGTGCTATGAACTCGATCGTTATTATCAGCATGTTCAGCTAAAGAAGATGTATAGGTCGACACGAGCTTGGAGTATTGACGCCATTGTAGAATATGCGAGGCAATCTCTACTCCCTCAGTTTCTAATTGTTCTAAGACTTTGACATTAGTTTGAAAGTCTCCTGCTTTTGTTTTTTTTGTTACCTTCACATCAAGTTTCTTGAAGATTTCGGTAAGTTGCTTTGGCGAACCAATATTAAACTCCTCACCTGCGATTTTGAAAATTTTCTGTTCAATTTTTTCAATTTCTTTATTTAAATCTTTTTCCAGTTTTGTTAAAAATTTAAGATCAATCTTACAACCATTGTTTTCAACTTGTTGAAGGACTAAGCTTAATTTTTTATCGATATCAAAATATATATAACTATCGGGGGCATCTAATATTTGATCGTGTAATGTCTCATATAATTTATAAGTAGCATAAGCATCATGAGCAGCGTAATTTGTTGCAGACTGTAAAGGCACTTCAGAAAAATCTTTATAATTTCTTTTAGACTCATTTTTGATGACATCTTTAAATTTTTCTTTTTCTTCTCCAAAATAATAATAATACAAATCCTCAAGATTATGTTTTGTTAAACCGTTATTGACAAAAAAAGACATTAATAAGGTATCTTGAAAAGAAATAGTATTTACATTAAAGCGTTTTAAAATAACACTATCGTATTTAGCATTATGAAAAATCTTTAAAATTGAAGGATCTTCACATAATAAATTCAGCTCTTTTAATATTTTTTTTTGATCTGTCTCAGATATTTCATTTTCAGGTGATTTAAAAGGTAGATAATAAGCTTGCTGCGCATTAGATAATGAAATGCCAATGATATTCGCTTCATTGACGTCTAAACTATCTGTCTCTAAATCTATCGCTAAGGTTTTTTCAGATTGAAGAGACTTTAGATATTCGATTATATCTTTTGTCTTAATAAGTGATTTAAATTCTAAGTTTTTTTTGGCCGCATGCGGTTTTGTTTCATGAGCGCTATTTCTAACTAATGATTTAAATTCATATTTTTTGAAAAAGTCATTAAGTTTAGGTGAGTCTTCAAAATCTTTTAACTTTTCGATTGTTATAGGTAGTTCAAGATCATTTTTTAAAATTACTAGTTTGTGGCTTATTTTTGCTTTTTCCTCATGATCATGTATCAGATTTTTAATTCTTTCATTTGATATTTTCTCTTTATTTGCCAGAAGGCCCTCAAAAGAACCAAATTCATTAATTAATTTAGAGGCTGTTTTTGGTCCGATGCCAGGGACGCCAGGAATATTATCAACACTATCACCAATTAAAGCTTGTACATCTGTAATCTTGTCAGGGCCAACACCAAATTTTTCCATTACCTTTGCTTCATCAATTTCAATATTTTTCATTGGATCCATGATGCGATTATTAGCTGATAACAGTTGAAAAAGGTCTTTGTCTGAACTAAATACTGTGGTGGGTATCTTATTGTCTTCACCATATTTAACGTAACTTGCTATAACATCATCGGCCTCAAAGTCTTTTTTTTCAATAACATCTAAACCAAACGCATCAATAGCTTCACGAATAATACTAAATTGAGGAATCAAATCTTCTGGTGCCTCGCCACGATTTGCTTTGTATTCAGGAAATAAAGTGTTTCGAAAAGTATTTCTTCCTGCATCAAGAATGATTAGTATTTTGTCATTTGGATGCTCTTCAATAAGTCTAAGCATCATATTGCAAAACCCATAAACTGCATTTGTGGGGATGCCCTTAGAATTATTCATTGGGGGTAAGGCGTAATAAGCTCGGAAAATATATCCGGAACCATCAACAAGTATTAGTCTTGGCTTAGACATTTAAGCAGAATAACAAAGAAAGTAGTGAGTTTCTATTCTTTAGGTGCGTGCTTATTTAAAATTCTTTGAAGAGTTCTTCTGTGCATTTTTAGTCTTCTAGCAGTTTCAGATACATTACGGTTGCATTGTGTAAAAACTCTTTGAATATGTTCCCATCTTATCCTGTCAGCAGACATTGGGTTCTCAGGTGGTGGGGGCAAAGATGTAGCGGTAGCAGACATTAATGATTTTTCGATATCATCAATGTTTGCAGGTTTGGTTAAGTAATCATCAGCACCCAATTTAACGGAGGATACAGCTGTAGCTATGTTGCCATAACTTGTCAACATTACTGTTCTACATTCTGGGTTTTGCTCCTTGATCACCTTAATAACATCGAGTCCTGAACCATCACCTAGACGAAGATCAACTATGGCATAATTAAAATTATTTCCAGCTAAAACATCTAAAGCCTCTTTTTTTGAAGCTGCTGCTGTTACTGTGAAATCTTTACGTTGAAACGAAGTGGTTAAACGCTCACGAAAGGGTTTATCATCCTCAATAATAAAAAGTGTTTTATCTTTGACTAATGTATTTTGCTCTAAATCCGCCATGTTAAAGTTACTTCTGCTCCATCATTACTTTGTACTAATATTTCACCATTTAGATTTTCAATCATTTGTTTTGTTATGAATAGGCCGAGGCCCATATTTACCCCTTTTTCAGGTCTACTAGAATAGAATGGTTTTCCAAAATTAGCTATAAACTTCTTATCAAAACCGGGACCATCATCTCTGATTTTAATTGAATAAGAATTTTTCGATGTCTCTGAGATTACTAATATTTGTCTATAGGCGAAGCTTATGGCATTTTTTATAATATTATTCATCGCTATGTTCAGTTCGGGTGTGATTTTAATGTTGATATTTTTAGAATTTTCATCAGATCTATAATCTAATTTCACAGCTCGATAGTTATTTGAAAATTGATCACATAAAGATTGCACATAGGCATCTAATGACATATTTGTAATTTCAGAAGAGAGTTCTTTTGACTCTGGGTTTGTTGAGAGCTCTTTTAGTATTTCCTTACACCTGTCTAACTCTAATAATAGAGTTTTAATATCTTTCCCGTAGTCATCTTTTAATTTTTGATCTTTTTTTAAATCATCAACAATTAAATTTATGGTATTCAGTGGTGTGCCTAATTCATGAACAGCTGCGGCTGCTAAACCTCCAACTTTTAAAAGCTCTTTTTCATTTTGAAGTTGTTTACTAGCTAACTCATATGCTTTTTGGGTGCTTTTGTAATTTAGTGAAAAGTAATAAAGATAAAAAACTAAAAAAATACTACTTATGAATAAAGAAATCATAATAGCTAGGCTGTATGTAAAATTAATATTAGGATGCACAGACAAAGGAAGATTAATATAAAAGTTAAATATCAAAGCAAAACAAACTAATGCTAAACTTAAGATAATTATTATTCTTTCTATCGTGAGATATGATGCTGCAATAGCAATAGGAGCTAAGATAATAAATATAAAAGGATTAGTGTGTCCACCATTTAAAGCAATCAAACTTGAAATTTGAACAATATCAAAACATAAAAATAAGAAGACTTGTTTTTCAGAAATAATTTTATCTCCTTTATTTAAATAAAATCCTAAGAGAATACTAACCATTAAGATAAAAGCTATTATCCAAGAGCTCATTGCTACTGTCTTAGAAATTTCGAAAAAATACTGTGTT
>CACNEB010000019.1 GCA_902619375.1 uncultured Alphaproteobacteria bacterium | reverse complement strand
TGTCTGTGAAATATTAAATATCTACCATTTGGGGACCATGCGGGTGACTCTAGTGCAAAATCCCTTACGATAACTCTCTCATTATTTCCATTTAAGTCCATAACACCTATATGGAAATTGCCCTGGGTCAACTTAGTAAATGCTATCAAATCACCTCTCGGAGACCAAACTGGGTTTCCATACACACCTCTACCTTTTGAAATTCTTTTAATGTTATCTCCATTCTTATCCATAATGAATAATTGGGGACTTCCACCACGATCAGAATTAAAAACAATTTTTTGACCATCAGGAGAAAATGAGGGTGAAGTGTCAATTCCAGAGTCGTTTGTTAATCTTGAGCGAGATCGGGTGTTTAAATCCATTAAATATATTTCTGAATTTGCTGAATTGTTAGGATCTGAAAAAGACATTACTACACTTTGGCTATCTGGTGAAAATCTCGGTGCAAAAGTCATTCCGGGAAAATCTCCAACAATTTCTCTTTCACCTGTTTTAAGATTGTAAATATAAACTCTTGGAAGATTATTTTTATATTCCATATATGTTATTAATTGTTTATTTGGTGCAAAGCGAGGAGTTAATACCATATTTTTTCCATCTGTTAAAAATTGATGACTATCTATATGTCCATCTTGATCCATGATTGCTAGTCTTTTTACTCTTTGATCTAGTGGGCCAATTTCAGAAACATAAACAATTCTTGTATCGAAGTAACCTGTTTCACCAGTAATCCTTTCATAAACAATATCGCTTACTGTATGACCCACTCTTCTTATTAAATTTTCATCGGGTATTGTTAGTTGTAATTTCTCTATCTCTTTTGCATTGAAGACATCATAAAGCCTCATTCGTAGTCTTATACCTTTATCGATTTTACTGACATCTGCACTTAATAAAAACTGTGCCTTGATTAATTTCCAGTCTTCAAAACGAGGAACTTTTTCAACTAAATTGTCTGATTGAATGTAAAGGTCCTCATTCACAGTGTAAAAAAGTCCAGAATTTGTGAGATTATTTGAAATTATTTGTCTAAGTGTGTTTCCGTATCTAGCTGTGTCTGAGTCAGCTCCAAAAATTTGAGTTATAGCTATAGGAGTGGGCTCAACTTTACCTTGTGCAATAGTTACCTCTAATGCAGCGTTTGCATTAAGTGAAAAAAACATAATTATTAGGATTTTTTTAATCATAAGAATATTCTAACCGATTACTCAATTATTATCTTAAATTTTTATTAATCAAACATCCAGCTGAAATCAAAAGTAAAGTTAATCTCTTTCCATTGTTCATATTTATCTGCTGGCAATAGAAGAGGGCTGCAATCTGGATTATTTACAGCTCTCATTGCAGCTTCTGCAGCAGTTCTAAATGATGGATCATTTAATTTTTCTTTATTGACTACTTTAGAGCTTTTTACAGTTCGATCGGGGTTAACTTCAATATAAATAACAGGTTTTATCTCTTTTAAATTAGCGACACCAACATTTAGATTTAGACAGCCGTGTAATTGTTGTCTTAATAGATCAATTTCTGAAATAGTCATCGTTGGTCCAACTTTTTCTGTAAAAACTTCCTCTTGTTTGACTTCAGATGCTTCCTGCTCTTTTTTAAATTCTTTATCTTGATTTTCTAAATCTTTTAGAACAGTACTAACGTTGAAAGTTTTCTTTACAGGCTTTTTCTTTACAATAATCTCAATATCTTTTTTGGGCTCAGGAATCTCTTTAGGTTCAGGTTTTTGTTTTAATTTAATCTCAAAATCATTTTCCATCGGTGGCGGTGTCTCCTCTTCTGGTTTTTTAATTTCAGGTTTTACTTTCTCATCAATGATAAATTCATTTGTTTTGTCTACAGAGTTATCAATTAATACTTCTTCATTATTATCCTGAATTATTGGATCAATTGATTCTTGAGATGCTATCTCTTTTATATCTTGTTCAATAGTCTCAGTTTCATTCTGTTTTGGAGTCTCTTCTTGAAATGTTGGAACAATTTCATTTATCTCCTCAACAAATTCAGGTGCGGCTGTGTCCTCTTCAATAATGAACATTTCAACTGGTAAAATCATTGGAATATCACTGATTTTTTTTTCAAAAGTAAAATTTATCATTGGAATCAAAATTAGTAGATGTAGTAAAAAAGAGAATATTTGAAAATAAAAATCACTTTTTTTGTAACTGAAATTTTCAATAAATAAGATTAAGTTTCTAAAGGGATTAAATAGTGAAATAGTAGACACTTAACTTGGTTTTTTCGTTACAAGAGCGATTTTTAAAAAACCAGATGTGTTTAGAGCACCAAGAACCTTCATTACTTCTCCATAATTAATTGTGGTATCAGCTCTTAAAAAAATTCTTATGTCAGTATTTGAGCCTGCAATAGTTTTAACTTTCAATATTAACTCATCAAAAGGTATTAATTCTTCACCTAAGAAAATTTCATTATTTTCATTAATTGAGATTTCAAGTGGTTCCTTTTGTGCATCTAAAGAATTAGCCTCAACTTTTGGCAAATTAACTGGAACACCCACAGTAAGAAGAGGAGCTGTGACCATAAACACAATAAGTAAAACCAACATAACATCAACCATCGGAGTAACATTTATATTAGAAACAGGTCGATGTTTTTTTCTCATATAATTATTTAACTTGACGTGAAATTATGTTGACTAAGTCCTTTCCAAAACTCTCTGCCTCTGACAAATAGTTATCAATTTTAGAAGTTATGAGGTTGTAGTAAGCGGTTGAAGGGATAGCAACAAAAAGGCCCAAAGCAGTTACAAACAAAGCCTCTGCAATACCGGGTGCTACAACAGCGAGATTAGTATTTTGAGCAATTGCTATTGCTTGAAAACTATTCATAATTCCCCAAACTGTTCCAAATAATCCTATAAAAGGTGCTACGGATCCAGAAGAGGCCAAAAAAGACAATCCTTTATTTAAATTTGTATCTTCAGCAGCAATACTTAAATCAAGAGAGGTATAAAGTCTTTGAATGAAAGCCGAGTCTATTTTATTTTTCTGAATTCGAGATTTTTCATATTCATTCATGATATTTCTAAAAATATTTGAGAAACTTTCTTGATCAAATTCATCAATTTGTTTGTATAGTTCATCTAAAGACACCCCAGACCAAAAATGGTTTTCAAATTTTTTTGATATTTTCTTAAGTTTATTTATTAACAAAATTTTTTGAATGATTGTCTTCCAAGATTGAATTGAAAAAATCACTAGCAATATTATTACAAATTTTACAACCCAGTCAGATTTTAGAAACATTCCCATCATTGAGAAATCTACCGAACCTTCAAGGGATGCTAAGTTGACTACTTCTTCCATTAATTATTCTTCATCAATTATATTTTTATTTTTAAGTTCTTTAGAGACTTTCTCAAAATCATCTGAATGTACCATTATCCAAAAACCAGGTCTATTTTTTTCACATAATGCAATGACAGGGGTCTTTTTTTCCTTGTCTGCTAAAGATTTTGTATCATCCCATAATTTAATAGCTGTATGTTTGGCTCTTAATTTACACTCAATGAATAAATTATCGTGAATTACATCTGAATGAGTAACTTTTGAATTAATCCCACTAAGGGCATTTCTCATACCTCCAAAAAACTTTGCTACAAGTCTTTCCCTATTTTTCCAAGCTTTATCTGGCATTGCTAACCTCTAGAAGTTCACTATCAAAATCAAGATTTGAAAAACAATTTTGAACATCATCGTTATCCTCTAACTCTTCATTTAATCTAATAAGCTTGTCAAGATCTTCCTTTTTTTCAATTTTTACAGTTAAATTTGGCTTCCAAATAATATTTGCACTTTCAATATCAAAGTTTTTATCTACTAGTATTTTCTCAAAAGATGCTAATTCCTCAAAAGAAGAATAAAGATATGTTATATCGTCATCTGTATTGTAATCCTCTAAACCATGGTCAAGTAAATCCTCCAGTGCACTATCATCTATTTCTTTTTTGATTTGTATTTCTCCTACTTTATTAAAATTAAAACTCACACTTCCTGTCTCCCCCAAATTCCCCCCATTCTTTGAAAAAATAGATCTAATTTCTGAAGCTGTCCTATTTTTATTATCTGTTAGGGCCTCAACTATAAAAGCTGTTCCAAATGGACCATACCCCTCATAGCGAACTTCTGAATAATCAGAAGCTTCAGTATTATTTTTATAAATAGCTCTATCTACATTATCCTTTGGCATATTTACACTTCGAGCATTTGTTATTGCTAGTCTCAATCTTGGATTGGACTCTGGGTCAGTGCCTCCAATCTTCACAGCTATTTGAATTTCTCTTCCTATTTTTGCAAATTGTTTTGCTCTTTTTTTGTCTTGAGCGCCTTTACGATATTGAATATTTTTAAATTTTGAATGTCCTGCCATGAGCTAAGATAATAAATTACTATCCAAAACGCCACCTATTTGAATTGATTGAATTGAATTCGAGTCTCCCTCTTTTGTAGTTATAACTGCTCCAGAAATAGTGGCTGATCCCTCTGCAGGTTCTAATCTATGTGAGTTCGATCCAGTTCTCATTCTTTTGATAGCACTTTCTTTTTTCATACCAATAACAGAATTATAATCTCCTGTCATGCCAATATCAGTTTGAAAACAAGTGCCTTTTTCTAATACCCTAGCGTCTGAGGTTGGAATATGAACATGAGTCCCATATATAGCTGTAAATTTTCCATCATAATTTTGAGCTATACCATTTTTTTCAGATGTTACCTCAGCATGTACCTCTAAAAATGAATAATCTATTTTATGGTCATTAATTATAGATAAAAGTTGTGTATCAATAGAATGAAAAGGGTTACTTAAGGGAAGGTCAATGAATGTTTGACCATGAACTTGGCTTACCAATATTCTTTTTCCATTTTTATGAGTAAAAATTTTAAACCCCCTACCAGGAGATCCGACTTCGAAATTTAATGGTCTGATGATATTATGATTTGGGTTTTTATTCATGTATTCTATGATCTCTTTTTGTTTCCAAGCATGATTTCCTAAAGTGATAGCGTCAGCCCCCCAACTTATAAGCTCTTCGTAAATTTTTCCTGTAATTCCATAACCACCAGCAGAATTTTCAGCATTAATTATTGTAAAGCTAATTTTGAATTGATCTTGAATCTTTTTTAAATTTTCTTTTAGAGCTGTCCTACCTGATCTACCAACAACATCTCCTATAACTAAAAAATTCATAAAGAATAGATTTTTTGTTCTGAACAAATATAATCTACTTTTTGGTCAAAACTCTCCTGAAAATTGTAGTTGGTTTTTTGAATTTCAAAAGCAGCTAAAATAGTTTTTAAATTTCCTTTTTTTTTCAATTCTTCAATAGTTCTATCAAAAAAACCGCCTCCATAGCCTACCCTAAAACCTTTTTCATTAAATGCAGAGCATGATACAATAATTATATCAGGATCTAATGTCTTTTCACCCTTAGGTTCCATAATACCGCCAAAACCTTTTTCCAAATTTGGACTATGAGGGTCATATTCAAAGTACTTTAAAGAGGATCCTTTTGATATTACTTTGGGAAGTGAACATTTGATATTTTTATTTATTAAATCATCAGAAATTCTCAAAACATCAACCTCATTTTTATATGGATAAAATAAACCAACAGAACTATTTGGATTAATTTTTTCAATTAAATCTATTATTTTTGAATTTATTTTATTTGAAAAAATATCTAAATCCGAAGTGCTTAGTTGCATTCTTAGTTCCAGGTGATGTTTTCGAATTTGTTTTTTATTCAATGATTATATTATCATTTAGTTTTTTGAAAATTTGCTCAATATCAGATTTTAGATGATTATTTTCTTTTTGTAATTCTTGGATACGACTCTCATAAAATAATTTATTATTCAAAGAGTCTTGCAATATTTTTTCTTTTTTCAAAACATCTTCCATGGATTTAAGATAGGCAATAAGTGTAGATGTTAAAAAAGGCACATTCTCTCTCTTCTCATCATCTATGAGTTTACTAATTGAAGAAGCGATCTCTTTTACTGTTTCAACATTATCATCTGAGCATTGAATTTTTAGTGGTCTTCCTCCAATTTTTAGATTTAAATTAGCCATCTATATCTATTGAACCCAGTAATTCCTCAATTTTATTAGTTGCTTGATCAATGAGTTGAGATTTTTCAGATAACTCAAGTTTATTATTTTCTAATTCGGTTACTAATTCTGACTCTCTTCTTTCTAAATATTCTATCTTGGCTTTTAATTCCTGTTTCTCATTTATTAATTCTTGGTTATTAATTTTATAATTCTGAAGTTTTGATGCAATTTGCTCAATTTTTTGAAGTATTTGTTGTTGAAATTCATTCATACATTAATTATTAGTTAATAAGAGAAGTTATTCCATTGAAAAATTATACTAAATTAGCAAACTGTATAAGATTTTTATCAATTGATGCGGTAGAGAAAGCAAAATCTGGTCATCCTGGTATGCCGATGGGAATGGCTGACATTGCCACAGTGCTCTTTCACGATTTTCTTATTCATAATCCCAAAGATCCAAACTGGTTATTCAGAGATCGATTCGTTTTATCTAATGGGCATGGTTCGATGTTGCTTTACTCACTTTTATACCTCACCGGTTATAAAAAAATGACAATTTCTCAAATTAAAAATTTTAGACAATTGGGCTACATTACAGCGGGACATCCTGAATATGAACCAGATGCTGGAATAGAAATAACGACTGGTCCTCTCGGACAAGGAATTTCGAATGCAGTAGGAATGGCCATAGCCCTTAAAAAGTTCTCAAAAGAGAAAAAATTATCTAAAGCCCCAAAGGTATATGTTTTTTGTGGTGATGGCTGTTTAATGGAAGGAATTAGCCAAGAGGCAATAAGTCTAGCTGGGCACTTAAAACTTAATAATTTGATACTAATATACGATAACAACAACATTAGTATCGATGGATCTACAGAGCTAGCTTTTAGTGATAATACAAACCTTAGATTTAAATCAGTAAATTGGGAGGTACATAGTGGAAGAGGCCATGATCATAAAAATATTTATAAACTTTTAAAAAAAGCACAACTATCAAAAGTCCCTTGTTTGCTAAATTTCAAAACAACAATTGGATTTGGTTCTCCAAATAAGTCTGCAAAAGCATCATCACACGGCTCACCCTTAGGTTCAGATGAAGTGAAATTAACTAGAAGTAAATTATCTTGGAATGAAAAACCTTTTCAAATTCCAGATAAACTTTTAAAGATTTGGCGAAATTCAGCTGCCAAAAATTTACAAATATACAAAAAAACTAAATCAACATCTTACTCAAATTTATCAAACAAAGACATTGATAAGCTATTTAACAAAATAGAAATAGATTTGAAAGATTTTAACTCTGATCAGGCTACTAGAAAATCCTCTGAAGCAATATTAAATTATTTCAAAGGAGATCATCCGATACTCGGTGGTTCTGCAGACTTAACTGGCTCCAATAATACTAAGGGTAAAGAAATGTCTGTAATTAGCAGTACCAACTTAACGGGACAATATATCCATTATGGTGTAAGAGAGCATGGTATGGCTGCCATAATGAATGGTATTGCTGCTACCAAAATTTACAAAATATATTCAGGGACTTTTTTGAGCTTTGCTGATTACATGAAGCCAAGTCTTCGTTTAGCTGCATTAATGAAAATTAATCCTATACAAGTCTTCACACATGACTCTATTGGATTAGGTGAAGATGGACCTACTCATCAGCCTATTGAACAACTTAATATGTTAAGACTGATGCCAAATAGTTATGTTTTTAGACCCTGCGATCTTAAAGAAACAATTGTATGTTGGAGAGAGGCTTTAAAAATTAATGATGCACCCTCATTTATCTGTCTTTCAAGGCAAAATCTGCCACAAATTTCAAATAAAAAATTAGACTCAAAAAAATTTAAAGGTGCTTACGTTATATATGGTCCAAGAACTAATAATGATATTACTATTATAGCTACTGGTTCAGAGGTATCTTTAGCTGTCAATGTTGCTGTAAGAATTAGAGGTGATGGTATTAATGCAAAAGTCATCTCGATGCCATCAACTTCAGTTTTTGAAAAACAATCAAAAATTTTTAAAAACAATTTATTAAAATCAAAATCTAGTGAAACTTTTGTAATTGAGGCTGGATCAACAATGTATTGGAATAAGTACTCAAAATATGAAAATATATTTGGATTAGATAATTTTGGTGCTAGTGCACCCGGGAATGAAGTTTTTAGAAAATTTGGTTTAACAACAGAAACTGTATCAAGTAAAATATTAAGGAAGCTTAAAATAAAATGAAAAAAAAAGTAGCGATTAATGGTTTTGGTAGAATAGGCAGGCTTGTTTATCGAGCATTTTTGGAGAGATTAAATGAATTTAGTAATCAATATGAGATAAGCTATGTAAATGACTTGGCTGATATTGACTCAAATATTCACTTACTTAAATATGATAGTATTCACGGACCCCTCAATAAGGAGATTAATAAAATCTCCGATGAACAATTTTCAATAGGGGAAAATATAGTAACTGTAACATCTGAGAGAAACCCAATTGATTTGAAATGGAAAGATAAGAAAGTCGACATTATTTTAGAGTGCACAGGTGTTTTTGCATCTAAAGAAAAGGCAATGTCTCATATTGAAAGCGGTGCAAGTAAAGTTATAGTTTCTGCTCCATGTTCTGGTGCTGATATGACTGTTGTGCAAGGAGTTAATAACAAAAATATTAATATAGATCATCAAATAATCTCTAATGCCTCGTGTACAACTAATTGTCTGGCTCCTGTAGCTTTTGTAATAGATCAAGAGTTCGGAATTGAAAATGGATACATGACAACTATTCACTCATATACAGGAGATCAAAATACAGTAGACACATTTCATAAAGATCTTAGAAGAGCAAGAGCAGCATCAATTAATATTATACCAACAAGCACAGGTGCAGCAAAAGCTGTAGGTCTCGTCCTTCCTCACTTAAAGGGAAAATTAGATGGCACTGCTATAAGAGTTCCAACGCCAAATGTATCTCTAGTAGATTTTAAATTTAACACGAAAAAAAATATCACAATTGAAAAATTAAATTATAAATTCCAAGAATATGCAAATAGCTCTCTTAAAGGTATTTTAGGAGTTGATATAGACCCTAAAGTATCA
>CACNEB010000018.1 GCA_902619375.1 uncultured Alphaproteobacteria bacterium | reverse complement strand
AACAGACGCATCATTAGTAGCAGACTCTATTGCGAGACAACTTGAAAAGAGAGTTGCTTTTAGAAAAGCGATGAAAAAATCAGGTTTATCGGCAATTAAACTTGGTGCAAAAGGCATTAAAATTGTATGTGGCGGTAGACTGGGCGGCGCTGAAATTGCAAGATCAGAAAAGTTTTCTGAGGGAAGTGTACCTTTACATACCCTTAGAGCTGATATAGATTACGCTACTGCTCGAGCTTTAACTACTTATGGAATTATTGGAATTAAAGTTTGGCTGTATAAAGGCGAGAGTAAAAATACAACAAATAGATCAGATGATAAAAAAGAGAAAACTAATTAATGTTATTACCGAAGAATACAAAATATAGAAAACAGCACAAAGGAAGAATACACGGTAGTGCCAAAGGTAACTATGAACTAACATTTGGTTATTATGGACTTAAATCATTAGATGCTGAAAGAGTAACAGCAAGGCAAATTGAGGCATCCAGAAGAGCTATCACTAGATTTTTAAAAAGAGCTGGAAGACTTTGGATTAGAGTTTTCCCAGACGTGCCAGTCACAGCAAAACCTGCAGAAGTTAGAATGGGTAAAGGAAAAGGCGCAATAGATAGATGGGTCTGCAGAGTTAAACCGGGAACTATAATGTTTGAGGTCGATGGTGTTGACAAGCATTTAGCAAAAAAAGCTTTTGAACTAGCATCTGCTAAATTACCTGTAAAAACAACATTTGTATCATTGGATCAATTTTAATGGCTGATAAAGATATAAATAGTTTAAAAAAAGAGTTATTTAACCTTAAAATTATGAAGAAAAGTGGTCAACTCACAGATACCTCTCAATTTAAAAAAGTTAAAAAGCAAATCGCATCACTATTAACAAAAGAAAGGCTAAACAAAAATGCCTAAACGTATTTTAACTGGAAAAGTTGTAAAAAAATCTGGTGACAAAACCATATCTGTTTTGGTAACAAGACAGACTACTCATCCTGTTTATAAAAAAATAATAAGAGTCTCAAAAAAGTACCTTGCTCATGATAGTGACAATAAGATTATTGTGGGAGACTCTGTAAGAATTCAAGAAACTAGACCTATTTCTAAAAATAAATCATGGGAAGTTATTAAATAATGATACAAGCAGAGTCAAATTTACAAGTAGCAGATAATTCTGGAGCACGATTAATAAGCTGCATAAAAGTTATTGGTGGATCAAAAAGAAGATATGCAAGAATAGGAGACATTATTGTTGTTTCAGTCAAAGATGCTATTCCAAGATCTAAAGTTAAAAAAGGTGAAGTACAAAGAGCTATTATAGTAAGAACCAAAAAGCCGTTAATTAGGGAAGACGGTACATCAATTAAATTTGACTCTAACGCAGCTGTTCTTTTAGATAAACAAAATGAACCAATTGGAACAAGAATTTTTGGACCCGTTACAAGAGAGCTTAGAAAAAGAAATATGATGAAAATAGTTAGTTTAGCTCCTGAGGTATTATAATGATTAAAAAATACAAAAAAGGTGACGAAGTTATCGTGAGAGTCGGTAAAGACAAAGGTAAGATTGGAAAGATTTCAAAAATCATAAATTCTGCTGATAAAGTTGTGATATCTGGTGTTAACGTAAGTAAAAAACATCAAAAGCCATCTCAAGAGTCCAAAGGGGGTATTGTTGATAAAGAAATGCCAATTCATATTTCAAATATTTTGGCTTATGACACGAAATCTAAAAAATCTTCGAAAGTAGGTTTCAAAATTGATAGTGGAAAAAAAATTAGAATTTTAAAATCATCAGGAGACAAATACTAATGACAAATTCAGTTCAAGAACTTTTCAATGTCTCTGACCAGTTAGCCAAAAATCTAGAAATATCTCATAAGCTTGCTGTACCTAAAATATCAAAAATAGTAATTAACGCGGGTATCGGAGCTATTAAAGAGGATAACAAAGCTATTGAAAAAATAAAAAAAGATTTATCTCTTATAACTGGTCAATCACCAGTCGTTAGAATGTCAAAAAAAGCTATTGCCTCTTTTAAAGTTAGAAAAGGAATGCCAGTAGGACTTTCTGTAACCCTTAGAAAAAATATGATGATGGAGTTTTACGATAGACTCGTAAATATTGCCATGCCTCGTATTAAAGACTTCAGAGGTTACAACAAAAAGTCATTTGATGGCCAAGGTAATATTACCATAGGTATTAAAGATCATATTATTTTTCCCGAAATTAGCGTTGAAAATGTTGAAAATATCTTCGGTTTTGATATCACTATTGCCACTTCTGCAAATAATGACAAAGAGGGGTATGAACTTTTAAAATTAATGAATTTTCCATTTCTGAATTAACCATGGCAAAACAAAGCGCAATACAAAAAAATATAAATAGAAAAGTACTTATTGATAGACTCAGTGAAAAAAGAAAAAAATTAAAAAGTCTATTATCAAATAAAGATTTACCATTTGAAGAAAGAGTAAAGATACAAATGAAACTTGAGTCCTTACCTAGAAATTCATCAAGAATAAGATACCGAAACAGATGTTTCCTATCTGGTAGGCCTCGTGGTGTTTATAGCAAATTTAATTTATCTAGAATAGCTATCAGAGATATGGCTGGTAAGGGTCAAATACCAGGTTTAACGAAAGCGAGTTGGTAGTATGAGTGACACACTAGCAGATATGATTACAAGAATAAGAAATGGTCAAAAAGCCAACAAAGTCTCAGTTAAAGCAATATTTTCAAAATTAAACGTTAATGTTTGTGATGTGCTCAAAAAAGAGGGATATATTGATAATTTTGAAATTTTAGGTGATACAAAGAAAGATATTACAATTACACTTAAATATTACAAAGGTTCACCGTTAATTAACAAAATTGAAAAGATTACAAAACAAGGTTGTAGAGTTTATAGTTCTGTAGATGAAATTCCTAAAACTATCGGGGGTTTAGGTACCACAATTTTATCAACCTCAAAGGGCGTAATGTCTGACTCCGATGCTAGGGAAAAAAAAGTAGGAGGGGAAGTGCTAATAAGCGTTTTCTAAAATATGTCAAGATTAGCAAGAAACCCAATTAATATTCCTGAAGATATAAAAGTTTCTATGAAAGATAACGAAATTAATTTTGAGGGCAAGTTAGGAAAATCATCAACTGTTCTTCCTGTTGGAATTAAGGTTGACCATAAAGATAATCTTTTACACTTCTCTGGAGAAAATAAAGCACTTCTTGGAACTATTTATGCAAATGTTAAAAATGAAATTATTGGTAATTCAAAAGGATTTGAAAAAAGACTTGAACTAATTGGAACTGGATACAAAGCTAGTGTTTCTGGAAAAAAGCTTGTCTTATCACTTGGTTTTAGTCACGATATCAATTTTGAAATTCCTGAGGGTATTTCTATAAAAGTTGAAAAAAACATCGTTATAGTTACTGGAACAAGTAAACAATTAGTCGGTCAAGTTGCAGCTGAAATCAAGTCATTTAGAAAGCCAGAGCCTTATAAAGGTAAGGGTGTTCGATATGAAGGTGAAAGAATTTATAGAAAAGAAGGTAAGAAAAAATAATGAATAAAGATAAAACTAGAGCTGTTCGTAGAAAATTAAGAGTTAGAAAAAAATTGAATAATATTAAAAAACATAAACTCTTAGTTTTTAGATCCTCTAAACACATTTATGCTTCAGTATTATCTGAGAGTAATGATAAAACATTATGCTCATTTTCTTCAGTTAAATTAGAGAAAGCTGAGGGACAAAAAAAAGTTGACGTAGCTAAAATCGTTGGCTCAAAAATTGCTGAACTAGCTATAGAAAAAGGTATTAAAGAAGTAAAATTTGATAAAGGGTCATATAAGTATCATGGAAGACTTAAAGTATTAGCTGATGCAGCAAGAGAGAAGGGTTTATCGTTCTAATGTTAGAAAGCAATACAAATAAAGAATTAATAGAAAAGCTTATCTCAGTCAGAAGAGTATCTAAAGTTGTCAAAGGTGGAAGAAGATTTGGATTTGCTGCCCTTGTTGTAAGTGGCGATGGACAAGGTAGAGTTGGTTTTGGATCAGGAAAAGCTAAAGAAGTACCTGAAGCAATCAGAAAAGCATCTGAAGAAGCCAAGAAAACCATGGTTAGAATTCCTTTAAGAGAGGGTAGGACTATTCACCATGATGTAAAAGCCAAATTTTCCTCAAGCACAGTAATTTTAAGATCTGCTCCAAAAGGAACAGGTATAATCTCTGGCGGCCCATCTAGAGCTATTTTTGAGGCATTGGGCATTTCGGATGTTGTATCTAAAGCTATTGGAACAAAAAATCCACACAACATTGTTCGATCAACAATTAAAGCTTTAAAAAGTATCAATACACCAAAATCAGTGTCTGCTAGAAGAAGCATAGAGATAAATTCTGTAATTAGTAAAAGAGAAAACTAAGAATGATAAATCAAATTTCAAAACAACGCCAAACAAACAGAAAAAGAAAAGGTAAAGGAATTGGTTCTGGATTAGGAAAAACAGCTGGTAGGGGTCACAAAGGACAAAAATCTAGGTCAGGTGTTGCTGTTAGAAATTTTGAGGGTGGTCAAATGCCTATTTATAGAAAAACCCCAAAAAGAGGTTTTAATTCATTAAAAAAAATAAATCCTAAATCTTTAACTTTGTCTTTAGTAAGTTTTAATAAATTTAAAGAAAACTCTTTAATTGATAATAACTTTTTAATACAAGAGGGTTTCTTAAAAAAGAAAGATCATAAAAAATCAATTAAACTAATCGACTCAATTCAGTTTAAAAAGAAACTTCAATTTAAAAATTTTAAGCTTACTCCTGGTGCAAAAAAAAGAATAGAAGAGCTAGGCGGATCTGCATCATAATTTTAGATTATGAATATAAAAGTACCAAATATTGACTATAGCGAAGCAATAAAAAACTCAGGCTTATTTAAAAAACTAGGTTTTGTTTTATTCGCAATAGCTGTTTATCGTCTTGGAACATATATTCCAGTCCCTGGTATTAACTCAGCTGTTTTAGAACAAATATTTGAACAACATCGTGGGGGAATATTAGGAATATTCGACATGTTTTCTGGTGGAGCTTTAATGCGTATGTCTATATTTACGTTAGGGGTTATGCCATATATCTCAGCATCTATTATAATGACACTAATGCAGTCATCCTTTGATAGTTTAAAAGCTCTTAAAGAACAGGGCACCCAAGGTAGGAAAAAAATTCAACAATACACAAGATATTTAACAATACTTTTAGGACTTTTTCAAAGTTATGGTATTTCAAATGGTATACTAAATTTATCAGATACAGTAGATCCAACTTTGGGAAGTGTAGCTTTCTTTCAAATTTCTGCAGTCATAACAATGACATCTGGAACTATATTTTTAATGTGGCTGGGTGAACAGATAACTGAAAATGGATTTGGAAGTGGAATTTCAATTATAATATTCTCAGGTATCGTAGCAAATCTTCCTTTTGCTATTTTCAACACATTTGAACTTGGAAGAACTGGAGCCTTATCAGCTATTGCAATTATATCAATAATTTTTTTACTTCTAATACTAATAGTAATAATTGTATTTATAGAAAGAGCACAAAGAAGGTTATTAGTTCAATATCCAAAACGCCAAGTAGGAAATAAAGTATTTGGTGGTCAATCTTCTTATTTACCAATAAAAATAAATATTTCTGGTGTTATTCCTGCTATTTTTGCATCATCGTTGCTATTATTTCCAAATACTATTTCTAATTTTTCGCCTGAAAGTTCCGGTTTCTTATCTAGTTTAGGATTTTACTTATCTCATGGAAAACCACTTTATATGGCTTTTTTCTTTGGTCTGATTGTTTTCTTTGCATTTTTTTATACTAGTATCGTTTTTAACCCAAAAGAACAGGCTGAAAATTTAAGAAACAATGGAGGTTTTGTTTTAGGCTACAGGCCAGGTGAGCAAACAGCTACTTACTTAGAACACGTTATTTATCGGTTAACTTTTGTAGGTGCTATTTATTTAGGTTTAATTGCCTTAATTCCAGAATTTTTAATTGCTAGACTATCAGTTCCTTTTTATTTAGGTGGGACAAGTCTTTTGATAGTCGTTATTGTGGCAATGGATTTCTTTTCACAGATTCAAACACAATTATTTTCATCTCAATATGAAAAATTATTAAGTAAAAATAAAATTTATAAAAGTAAATGGTTATAGTATTTATTGGCCCCCCTGGTTGTGGTAAGGGCACACAAGCGAATATTTTAAAAGATACTATTTTACCTGATCTTAATATTTTAACTGTTAGCTCTTTGTTGAAAGAGAAATCTCAAGACCAGAGTGTTTTAGGAAAAGAAATTAAAAACAAAATGGATAATGGTGACTTAATTGAAGACACAGTTGTAATTTCAGTATTAAAAGAAAAAGTTAACACATTGACAAACGAACAGATTTTAATTGATGGATTTCCTAGAAGTTCAATACAAGCTGACTCACTTGTTGAAATTTTTGTAAACGAAATTTTAAGTATTATTAACTTTGAAGTTGATGATGAGCAACTTCTTCAGAGAATTAAAAAAAGGTCTTTGGAAGAGTCTAGGGCGGATGACAGTTTTTTTGAAAAAAGACTACAAATTTACAAAAAATCTCATCAAGAAATATTAAATTCACTAAAAAAAAATTATCAAGTAACTGATATTCAAGCTAACGATGAAATCAGTACTGTAACTGCTAAAATCGTTGATAAACTTGGATTAAATTAAGGTATTTTATATTGACTTTTAAATGCTTTTTTAATAATTTCACCCATTCAGGAGTTCTCAATTGGCAAGAATAGCAGGTGTAAATTTACCAGTTAATAAAAGAGCATTAGTTTCTCTAACATATATTCATGGAATAGGTCCTAAGTATGCTATGGATATTTTAAAAGCAAATAGCCTAGATCCAACAAAGAGAATAAAAGATTTCTCTGAGGATGAAATATCAAAAATAAGAAAATCTATAGATGAAAGCTATACTGTTGAGGGTGACCTTAGAAGAGTAGTATCCCAAAATATTAAAAGATTAAAAGACTTAGGTTGCTATCGTGGTCTAAGACATCGTAAACAACTCCCAACGAGAGGTCAAAGAACTCATACAAATGCCAGAACTAGAAAAGGTAAAGCTGTAGCTATAGCAGGAAAGAAAAAAGTAACAAAATAAAATGGCAAAAAACGAAAAAAAGATTTCTGATAAAAAAAAATCAAAAAAAAACTTTGGACAAAACGGTGTTGTTCATATTAAAAGTTCTTTTAACAACACGATCGTAACAATATCTGATGTAAGCGGCAACGCTGTATCTTGGTCGTCAAGTGGCTCTATGGGTTTCAGGGGCTCAAAAAAATCCACTCCATATGCTGCACAAATAGCCACTGATGCAGCAGGAAAAAAAGCATACGATATTGGATTGAGAAAACTAGACGTTCTCATGAAAGGCCCTGGATCTGGTAGAGAGTCTGCTCTAAGAGCTTTACAAAATATTGGATTTATTATTAACAATATTAAAGACGTTACACCGCTTCCACACAATGGATGCAGACCTAAAAAGAAACGAAGAGTATAAACTATATTTATAGGAGTAAAAATTGATAGAGAATAATTGGATTACCCTAGTCAAACCTAACAAAGTTGACTATAAAATCAGTGATAATAAAAAATTTGGAACTGTTGTTATCGAACCTCTGGAAAAGGGATTTGGTACCACTTTAGGTAATGCTCTTAGAAGAGTACTTTTATCCTCATTACAAGGCACAGCTATTTCGTCTATTAAAATTAATGGCGTGCTTCATGAATTTTCAACAATAGAAGGTGTCAGAGAAGATGTAACAGATATTATTATGAACCTTAAAAATGTTACTTTCAACTCAAAAAGCAATCATTCTCAAAAATTAAGCCTTAATGTTAAAGGACCAAAAGAGGTTACTTCCTCAGATTTTGAACAAAATCCAGAGGTTGAGATTATTGACAAAGATGCAGTAATAATGAATGTAGACTCTAATAGAGAAGTTAACTTAGAAATATTCTTAGATGTTGACAAAGGTTATATATCTGCTGAAAAAAATAAAGATAATGAAAACAAAAGCGTAGGACAAATTATGCTTGATGCTACTTATAGTCCTGTAAAAAGAGTCTCTTTTAACGTAGAAAACTCACGTATAGGTCAAGACACTGAGTTTGATAAACTCATTTTGGATATTGAAACCAATGGAACCGTATCCCCAGATGATGCAGCTGCTTTAGCTGCAAGAATCCTTCAAGATCAACTTAAGCCTTTTATCAATTTTGAAGAGCCTTCAGAAGATGAAAGAAAAAAACTACAATCATCTAATGAGCCACAGTTTAATAAGAACCTTCTAAAGAAGGTAGATGAACTTGAACTTTCAGTTAGATCAGCTAACTGTTTAAAGAATGACAATATATTTTATATTGGTGATTTAGTTCAAAAAACTGAAGGAGAAATGTTGAGAACACCTAATTTTGGAAGGAAATCTCTCGATGAGATAAAAGAGGTTCTGTCTTCTATGAGTCTCAGTATGGGAATGGATTTACCTGGCTGGCCGCCAGAAAATATAGAAGAATTATCAAAAAAATATGAAGACCCTTTTAAAGTATAATGAAACACGGACTTAAACAAAGAAAGTTAAATAGAACCTCTTCCCATAGATTAGCTTTGTTAAAAAACTTATCTATTAGTCTTATTAAGCACGAAACTATAACTACTACAACTGAAAAAGCTAAAGAGTTAAGACCTTTTATTGAGAAATTGGTAACTAAAGCTAAAAATGATAATTTAAGTAATAGAAAATACATATTGGCTAAGCTTTTTAACAATAAGGAAGCTTGTCAAAAACTTTTTTCTGAAATTTCTAAAGATCAAAAAACTAGAAATGGTGGGTACACTCGTATTATCAAAAAAGGTAATAGGTTTGGTGATTTTGCCCATACAAGTATCATTCAGTTCGTAAAATAATAATCAATGTCGTCATATTTAGCGCTTGTAATAGGTGCTATATTAGGTTCTAGCTTTCGCTACATATTTACCCTTTTAAATTTCACTATTTTAGGGCTACCCGCAGCAACTATATCAGTAAACATTATTGGATCTGCTATGGCAGGTTATTTTTTAAATAAATTTAATGGCGCTATATATATTTTTGTTTATATCGGTTTTTTTGGCAGTTTTACTACTCTTTCTTCCTTCAATATAGAACTATTTTCATTAGTCTCAGATAAATCTTTTATAAAAGCATTAATATATTTTTCTCTTAATATTTTTATATCTTTTATTTTCTTTTATTTATTTCATATGATTAGTCTTAGATTTGCAAATTAAGATAGATCAAAGTCATAAAAGATTAGATAAGTTTCTTTTTCAACATTTTGAGTCTCTCCCTTTATCTTTATTACAAAGATTAATTAGAAAATATAAAATAAAAATTAATAACAAAAAATCTAAAGCTAATTCGCCATTAATAAAAGGTGATGTTGTAAATATATATTATAAATTTGAGATCAATAATAAGTTATCAAATTCTATTAAACTAAATAAAGATAAAAGAAAGATATTTAATGATCAAATAATATTTCAAAACGATGATTTTATAGTTATTAACAAAATTGATGGTTATTCTGTTCAAAGAGGATCTAAAGTATTTATTTCATTAAAAGATATATATGAAAATGTAATCAAACATAAATTGTATATAGTTCACAGATTAGACAAAGACACCTCAGGGGTAATGCTCTTTGCAAAAAATAGAATTACTGCTAGTAAAATCTCATCTTTATTTTTAAATAATCAAATTAAAAAATTCTATATTTCAGTTACTAATTCTAAATTTAATAAAAATACTGATACTTTGATTAACTATAATTCTGATAAGAAGGAATTAAAATTAGCTTACAGAAAAATTCAATTAGGTAATCATAACAATTGTTATTTGATTAAATTATTTACAGGAAAGAAACATCAAATTAGACTTCAATTCTATCTCAATAAAAATCCTATAATTGGTGATAAAAAGTTTTCTGGCAATAAATTTAATAAACTTCTTCTTTGTTCTTATAAAATTATTTTTAAACTAGATGGGAAATTTTATAAGTTTAAAATAAATCCTAATAAAATACTTTCATAAATTCTTCTTTAAGATCTTGATATATTTTTCCTTTATTATAATTTATTTTTAGTTCTTTTAAGCTACTTATATCTTTGGAATTAAGACCACAAGGATCGATTTTTTGAAAATTATCTAAATCAAGATCAAAATTAATTGATAACCCATGATGAATGATGCCTTTAGAGTATCTAAGACCAATAAATATTATTTTTTTTAATTCATTATTATTTTCAACCCACAAACCTCTATTTTTTTCTTTTTTTCTAAAAAGTTTAATATCATTTCTTTTGAATGCTTTTATACAGATGTCTTCTAATGAATTTATGTAATCTATAATATTTTTTTTTCTCTTTTTTAAATTAATTAAAGGATAAATTACTAATTGGCCTGGGCCATGAAAAGTGATTTTACCACCTCTATTAACTTTAATTACTGGGATCTTATTTATTTTATCTATCTTAAATTCTTTAGGAGTAGAGCTTCCTGCAGTAAAGACATTTTGATGTTCTAAGAACCATATTTCCTCTTCTTTTATATTTTCAGACATTTTTTGAATATGTTTATTCATTAATTTTGTAACTTCTTGATATTTTCTTTGCCCTTTTAGTTGTTTTATTTCAATCATTCTTTATTAATTAATCTATTAATTGCGGACGTGGCGGAACTGGTAGACGCGCAGCGTTGAGGTCGCTGTGGGATAAAATCCTGTGGAAGTTCGAGTCTTCTCGTCCGCACCATATTTATAATATAAATGCAAAAA
>CACNEB010000017.1 GCA_902619375.1 uncultured Alphaproteobacteria bacterium | reverse complement strand
CATAAAAATCCTCAAAAATCAGATCTCCACCAGCGTTAAATTCATTATAATATTCATTTAATTTTGATACTTTAGCTCCGTATGTTTCGATAAGTCGTTTAGATATTTCTTTAGGGATATTTTCACTATTAATATTTATATCAGACGCACCTGGTAAAACTTCATCTGATGTCCACGTTTTATTTGAAACTACTATGTATTTGCTCAACTTTTTCAAAACTTGTTCTGAAAGCTTTCTATAGGTTGTAAGTTTTCCTCCAAAAACAGTTAAAATTGGAGCCCCATTTTTATCATCAATTTCAAAAGCATAGTCTCTTGATACCTTAGATGCTTTCTGGTTATTGTCTTCAATCAATGGTCTTACACCTGAATAAGTCCACAAAATATCATTATCAACAATCTCTTTTTTTATAAAGGAATTAACTGAATTAATTAAATAAGTTTTCTCTTCATATGTAATTCTGGGATTTTCAAAATTTTCAACTTCATGATCAGTAGTACCTATTAAAGTATATTTTTTTTTAAATGGTATCATAAAAATTATACGCTTATCATTTAATTGGAGTATGTATGCTTGATCGCCATCATATATTTTTTTGACCACTAAATGACTTCCTTGAACAAGTCTTAATTTTTTTTTGGATTTTACTCCAAAAATATTATTTAAAACTGATATAGCAAAAGGCCCAGTTGCATTAACAACAGCTTTTGATTTTAAAACTTCACCATTGTCTAAAAAAATTGACCAATTATCCTCACCTCTGACCGTTTTGGTAATATTTGTGTTTGTGTAGACTTTTGCACCTCTATTTATCGCATCTTCTGCGTTAATTAGAGCTAGTCGGGAGTCATCAACAAATAAATCAGAATAAACATAACCAATTTTAAAATTCTCCTTTATTGGGTTTTCTTTGAAAGTTTCATTTAAAGAAATACATTTTGATTTTTCAAAGGTTGATTTGCCACCCAATCTATCATACAAAAACAAACCTATTCTTATAATCCAGCTTGGCCTTAAACTTGGAACATGTGGTAAAACAAATTTCACCGGTTTTGTAATATGAGGGGCAATTTTTTTTATCACATCTCTTTCTAAAAGAGACTCTCTTACTAGTCTAAAATCGTAATTTTCTAAATATCTTATTCCCCCATGAATTAATTTTGTTGACCATGAGGATGTTTCGGAGGCAATATCACCTTTTTCAATTAGACAAGTATTTAAACCTCTTCCTGCAGCATCTCTTGCTATGCCAACACCGTTAATACCACCACCAATTATTATAACATCATACATTTCAAATGAAGTTCATACAAAAAATTAAAAAAGTAAAGTATGAGTAAATTTTTTTTTCTATTTTTTGAATAGTTTTTATAAGTTTAATATTGACTTAATTAAAAATATTGCTCTTTCTAATTCAAAACATACTATCAAAATGTCTATCTATAATGATATTAAATTTTTATAAAAATGCATAAAAAAATCTTAGTAGTCGGTGCAGGTGCTTGGGGCACAGCTATTGCTAATGTACTCTCAAAGAAAAATAATAATGTTTATCTTTGGGCAAGAGATCAGAAATTATCTAATCAAATAAATAAAAACAAAATTAATAAAAAATATTATAGAAATTTCAAATTATCAAGAAAACTGAAATCAACATCGGGTAATTTTAATGCAAATGAATATCATTATATTTTCTATGTCTTGCCCGCTACCGCATTTGACAATTTTTGCGACGATTATTTAAAAAATCAAAAAATTAATGAATTAATAATATGCTCAAAAGGAATCAGTAAGAATGGTGATTTCATATCAAATCTTATAATAAAAAAACTAAACTTTAAAAATTACCATTTTTTATCAGGACCTAGCTTTGCAAATGAGGTTTTATATGGGAAACCCACCGCCTTAAGCTTATCAAGTAATAAAGTAAATAAAAATATTGGTAATATCTTCAAAGATACAAATATAAGAATTTATTATTCAGAGGGTTATAAGACACTTGAATTTTTAGGTATCCTCAAAAATATTTATGCAATTGGTGCAGGGATCATTGATGCAACATCATTAGGTCAAAACGCAAGAGCTGCGTACATAGCAAGATGCATTGTTGAGATTAAAAGTATGTTAAATAGCTTAAACCTAAATACTAATATGATTTACAGTCTTGGTGGCATAGGAGATTTAATACTTTCATGTAGCTCAAACAAATCAAGGAATTATAATTTTGGGTTTCGTTTTGAAAAAAAAAGGAAATATAAAACATTAAATCGTAAGACCATTGAAGGCATTAATAGCTGTCTTAATATAAAAAATAATAGAAAAATTAATATTAGTAATTTTCCAATTATAAATTCCATTATTAAAATCATTAATGGAAGTCCATCGAAAAAGGAAATAAAGATATTACTCAATAGAAAGTTTAAAAACGAGTGATTAACGATAAACTCTTTTTAAATTCAGTCCAATTTTTATAAATTTTTTTTTGAAGCTATAAAATTCTTTATTATGTTTTGCTGAATTTTGTTTTAGGATTAATTTTTGATAATAATGAACCATTTCATGTCCAAGTATTTCTACAAATTCTTGAAAATTTTTAAATTTATTATGGAGGGTTATTTTATAGCAATGTTTTGTTGCATAAGGGTTAAATTCAAATAATCCCAGCGCACCATGCATCCTTCTTGTGAGGATATAAGGCTTTTTTAAACGATTATTAAAAATTTCTCTATTTAAGATTTTATAAACATCAGATATCTTATTTGCCTTAAGTTTAAATTCTCTTTCATTTCCATAATGGTTAATCAGCGTGGCTAAACTTTTTGATCTAGACATATATTTAAAAAATACAAATATTATTTATAAAAAAAAAATCAAGATAATTTAATTTGGATTTCTCAATAAATGTTCAATGTATGAATTAATTTCATCAAACTTGTCATCAGAAATATCTTTGTAACTCTTACCAAATTTTTCTTTGATACTTAAAGCTATATGCGCATATGCATTTCTCCCATTTGGATGGAATTGAGATGGTTTTAATTCAGGTTGAAGTTTGTCACCCGTTGATTGAATTTTCTCCCACAATTTTTTTCTATTTATCTCATTCAATAAGAGATCCCCCCGGGAAAAAAAGAGTCTAACAAAAGTCTTATAATTGCAAAGCCTATCCCACAAAAGATAATAATTGTGATTAACTGTTTATTTATCATGATGTATACAATTAAATGATATGAAAAATTTTATCATCTTTTTCACTTTAATGCTTCCTAATTTAGCATTTGCTGAAATTTTAGAAAAATTCCCGCTTGCCTGTATATGTGACAAAAATATAAATGCACTCAAATATTTTGACTGTAAGCAAAAAGTTTCTGGAACACAATTAGATATCATTGAAAATAAAAAAAATCAAAAGGTTATAATCTTCAGCAGCTTTGATGAAAAAAATTATCAATTATTCGATGAGGATAATTTAAGTTTAATATTTAATTATGATGCAGAAGAATATATTTCATCAATTTTAATTAAAAAAAATTTAGATCTAATTTTTTCGATATCTTATAAAGAGTATAACAAAAAATGGGCTTACGATTTAAAGTGTGTTTCGTTAAAAAAAGATTAAGGTTTTAACTTATTAGATGTTAGATAAAAAATTTTTCCTTCCTTCAACTGTTTCTTTTATAGGTTTTTTATTTTTAGTTTCAATGGACTCAGTTATTAAAATTCTTGGAGAGACATATTCTGTTTTACAATTATTATTTTTAAACGCATTATTTTCCCTAATACCTCTATTTTTTTTTATATGTAAAAATCATGGCTTTCATTTTTATAAAAATCAAAACTATTTTTTCCAAATTATTCGAGGAATTGTTCATACAATTGGATTTCTTTTTGTTTTAAAAGGTGTTTTATTACTACCTCTATCAATAGTTTACCCGGTGTTATTTACATCTCCTTTAATGTTACTTGTTTTGTCCCATTTTTTTTTAAGTGATAATATTAATATAATTAGGGTTTTAGCTATTTTAATGGGATTCTTGGGTGTAGTTATTTCAGCAGAACCATTTGGTGCTAACGTAGTTTCATTCCTTGGAGTATTTTTTGTTTTTTTGGGTGCTTTTTGTATCGCTATTACTCATCTGATTACAAGAAAATATAATCATTTAACATCTTCATACTCAGCAGCATTCTTCAGCATGTTAGTTAGTGTTATAATATTTCTTTTTTCTATTAAATTTCACATCGAGGTTATGACTTTTAGTGATCTATCTCTTTCTTTTCTTGGAGGCGTGTTTGCAGGCCTTGGTATCAGTGCAGTAATTTATGGATCCCAAACTCTCCCATCTTCTGTATTTGGTTTAACGAGTTATATTCAAATAATTTTTGGTGTATTATTAGGTTGGATTGTTTTTAGAGAGTTACCTACCCTATATAACTATTTAGGCATATTGATAGTAATATCAGCAGGTATAATACTTTTTTATTTTGATAAAAGTGGAAAAAATATTTAGGCAGTGATTTCACTTATAGTTTTATACATTATCTCTTATTTAATTTTTATCTTTCCATTTGATGTATTATTATCATGGTTAGGCAAACACACATCATTATTAGAAGTACTTTTAAGCACTACTATAGTTTTTATATTCTGTCTTTACTATTTTAGATCCAAGAGCACAAATAAAATAATAAAAATTTTTGTTTATGAGGGTTTTGGCGTAGGAACCGTATCTTTTTTCCTGATTTTGCCTTTGATGTTAGTAAATTCTTTTCAAATTTTAATAGAAACTCAATTAGTAATTATTTTTTTTTCTATACAAATACCAGTTATTTTTTATGGTTATATTAACTCAAAAAAACTTAAGATTAAAAAACTACTTTTAAACTCTAGTTTGATAAATAAAAGTATTAACTTTATATTTATTAGTGATGTACATATAGGCTCAAACCACCCATCTTCATTAAAAAAGTTAGTATCTAAAATTAATGAGCTAGATTTTAGTTTTTTAATAATAGGTGGTGATTTAATTGATAGCAGTGCATTCAAAATTCACGATTTAAATGAGTTAAAAAAAATAAATAAGCCTATATTCTTTGTAACCGGAAACCATGAATACTACTTACATAATTATAAAAAACATCTTCAAGATTTTAATACAGTTGGAATTCAAATTTTAGATAATGAGTCATTAACTGTCGATGGAATAAACATAATTGGACTCTCTGACAACATTTCAAATAAATCAAAAATAGACTATGTGCAGACACTTTCAAAAAAAGAGATGTTTAACCTTTTGATTGTTCATAAACCATCTATTTGGAAAAAAGTATCAAAAAACGTCAATTTAATGCTATCAGGACATACTCATAATGGACAAATTTTTCCTTTTAATTATATAGTAAAGCTAAAATTTCCTGAAAATTATGGTCTATACAAAAATATTGAAAATTATTTGTATGTAAGCTCAGGGTCAGCTACTTGGGGTCCTAAAATAAGAATAGGATCCAATAATGAAATCATTCATATAAAAATAAAAAACTAACTATTTCCTTATTGGATAAAATTTTTCATTATGTATTCTTTTTACATGAGAATTATATTGATCTACTTTTTGATTATTGGAACCTTGTTTGCTGATAATCACATTTTAGAACAAGAAAATTTTGAGGCTTGGCAATTTACATGTGTAGATGAGCAATCACAGAAAGTTTGTGATTTAAGAGAATTAGTAATAGATCCAAATACAGAAGAAGTAGTAAGTTATTTATCAATAACTATAAATCCAGATAATTTAACTCAGATGCAGATTGCTTTTCCACATGCAGTGAGTTTAAAGCAACCAGTTTCATTGCAAATTGACGAAAAAGATCCACTAGAACTAAATTATGCTTATTGCAATCAAAATGCTTGCTTTGTAGCTGAAATAATCGGAGAAAATTTTGTGAATTTTTTCAAAGCTGGTAATCAAATAATTATTAAAGTTTTACTTCTTGACAACAGAGAGGCCACAATTTCATATAACTTGTCAGGATTTACAGCAGGTTATAATAAACTTTACTCTTCCGTAGCTAATTAGATTTTTTAAAATTAATTTTTTTCCGTATTAACAATAGACAAATTAATGAAGGTACAACCATTAGTGCTGTGATAATAAAAAATAATCCCCAGTCACCTCCCAGTCCATCAACTAATGCCCCCGAAGAAGATGCCAGCAATGTTCTTCCTGCTGTTCCAACCGATGCTAGCAAAGCATACTGAGTAGCAGTAAAACTACGATCAACTAAAAGTGAAATAAATGCAACAAAAGCAACTGTAGCAAATGCAGCTGCTAAATCATCTACTATTACAGCAAATGCAAAAAGAGCCTTTGATGGACCAATCCATGCTAGCAAGGAAAATAAAATATTTGTAGCAGACATCGCAATTCCTGCAATAATTAAAGTTTTAATAATTCCAGATCTCATAGCAATTGCCCCACCAATAAGAGTAAACACTATGGTAGTAATCCAACCCAATGCTTTTGAAAATATAGCAATGTCACCCTTAGAAAAACCAATCTCTTTATAAAAAACTAAACTCATTCTCCCCAAAAAAGCTTCTCCAATTTTAAACAAAAATACAAATGTAAGAATAGCAATACCAATTTTTACTCCATTCATACTAAAAAAACTATTTAAAGGGTTAGCCACTACGTTGTTTAAATAGTAGAAAGTTTGTGAGATAGGATTATCTTCACCAAATTTTTGTATATAAAATGTAAAAATATAAAAGGCTACTCCTATAACAACAAATGTTATACCCCCATTTGTAAACCAAATTTTTTCAAAAAATTTTCCTATTAAAAAACATAATACCCCTATAGAAGCAAATAAGTATCCGGCGTTCCTTACACTATTAACATTAGAATTTGAGTTATCTGTATTTGTTAAACTTTGAAACCTTTCTTCATTGGACTCAGGAATAAATGTCAAACCAATATTACACAAAACTATAATAGCCATTAAAAAAATAAACGTAACTTGCCAATACTGTTCTACACCTGAGACTTCAAGTCTTTCAGCAATCTCAAGACAAATAAATCCTCCAAGTTTAAAACCTGTCCACCATCCAACAACTGCCATTGCTGCACCTGCAGCCATGCTTGCGGTTTCATCTTTTTTTATTTGTTCAATTCTCAAAGCATCAATTGTGATATCTTGAGTTGCAGATGAAATAGCAATAGCTAATCCAACACCTATAATTAATGCCAAGTTTTGAGTTGGCTCTAATACACTCCATATAATAAGGCAAATTAATATTACAGTTTGCATCAACATTATTATTGATTTTCTGTGACCTACTTTATTGGTTAAAAAAGGTAGCTTTAATCTATCAATAATCGGTGCCCACAAAAAATTGAAAGCATAGACACCAAAAATAAGCCCCGCCCAACCTATTGTGCTTCTACTTAAACCCTCTTCTTTTAACCATAAAGAAAGTGCGCTAGCAATTAACACCCAAGGGAAACCACTAATAATTCCTAGAAGAAGAATTCTTATCATTCTCCGATCATAGTAGGCTCCAAATAATGATTTTAGTTTATTAGAATCTAATGATACTGAACTCATGATTTAATGATATTGAAAATTTTATGAATGGAAACTTTAATCGCTAAGAGAACTCAACCATTTGATTAAATCCGCTCTATCTTGCTCTTTTTTAATACCGTTATAATTCATTTTTGTTCCAACAATGTATTTCTTCGGTTTTAACAAAAATTTGTTTAATTCCTCAACATTCCAATCTCCTCCAAATTCTGCTAATGCACCTGAATATGCGAACCCTTTCATTGATCCTTTAGATCTATTTACTACTCCCCACATGGCTGGCCCTACTTTATTTTCACCTCCTTTGACTTGAGTATGACATGAGGCACATTTTTTAAATATCTTTTCACCATTCTCCATACTCGCTGAGGCAAGTAGAGGTGTAATTTCAGGAAGAACCTCAAATATATTAACTTCTTCTTTAGGTTCAGAGGAAATACCACCTTCAGGGATTTCAATTTTATATGCTAATTCATCTGGGAACTCAGGATGAATTGCCATATCAGCAACTTTTGAGAAGACTGCAGCCAGTAAAAGAGCTAGTATTACCGCGCCAAGAATTTTATTGGTTTCCATGTTAGAAAGAGAAGTCTATGTTTAAAAATATATCACTTAAAACGGATTTTTGTCGCATTAATGAACGATACATTAATTATTATACCTATAAGATTACAGGCCACTAGATTTCCTAATAAGCCCTTTGCCAAGATTGGAGACTTGCCGATGCTACATTATGTTTACAAGCGTGTCTCAGATGTCAATTCTAATTTATTTTTAGCCATATGTGATGAGGAAGTAAAAGATTACTGCGAGGAAATGAATCTCAAATACATAATGACAGACCCAAATCATTTGTCAGGTAGTGATAGAGTCGGAGAGGCAGTTAAGAAATTAGAAGCTATAGTCAATTTTAAATTTGTTATTAATGTGCAAGGAGATATGCCATTCATCAATGAAAATCACATAAACTTGCTTAAGGAAAAATTAATTGATTTTCAAATTAGTACACTAGCTTGCCCATTTGTAAGTATTGATGAGGCTAAAAATAACTCAAAGGTAAAAGTTTTATTAAATGAGAAAAATTCTGTTTTAGACTTCTCAAGAAAGCTTGATAATAAGCTTAAAATTAATGAAAATGTTTTTCATCATATTGGAGTTTATGCCTATCATAAAAAACCTTTACTTGATTTTATTTCCTCACCCCCAACAAAAAGAGAACTTGATGAGAAATTAGAGCAACTAAGAATTATTAATAAAAATACATTTGGTATTTCAATTGTAAATGAAGAGATTTTGGGTGTTGATACAAAAGAGGATTTAGATAGAGTAAACCAGTTAATTCTTAAAAATGAGTAAAAAAATATCTTTCCAAGGAGTCGAAGGAGCCTATAGTCATTTGGCTGTTCAGGATTTTTTCCCAGGCAAATACCCATTGCCCTGCAAAACATTTGAGATAGCTTTAAATGAGGCTGAGTTAGGAAATGTTGATTATGCTATGATACCTATTGAGAATTCTGCTGCAGGAAGAGTTGCTGATATTCATCGTTTAATACCTAAATCTAATTTACATATTAATTTTGAACATTTTCAAAAAGTAGAGCATAAGCTTTTAATTCATCCAGATAGTAAAATTGAAAATATTAAAAATATTTTAAGTCACGAACAAGCTTTGGCGCAATGTAGTGAGAAAATCCAAAAATTAGATTTAAATATCTTAATTGGTGCTGACACCGCTGGATCGGCAAAAAAAATTTCTGATGAAAAAATACTTGATACAGCTGCAATTGCTTCGAGTTTAGCAGGAAATATATATGGGTTAAAAGTAATTGATGAAAATTTTGCTAATTCTATAAACAATATAACAAGATTTTATGTTATGTCTAAAAACGAAAATTTAGACTTTGACAAAAAAAAGACCTATATATCGTCTTTTTTATTCTCAGTTAAAAATACACCAGGATCTTTGTTTAAAGTTATGGGCGGGTTCGCAACAAACAATGTAAATATGATTAAACTTGAAAGCTATAACTATGGAGCTGATTTTGTGATCACACAATTTTATTGTGAAATCGAGGGACATCCTTATCAAGATAACACCAAATTAGCTCTCGACGATATGTATCATTACTGCTCAAAGGTTAGAAAATTAGGAGTTTTTGAAAAATCTCCATATCGAGTAAGACAATAACTTCATATTTCTATTTAATACTGTTATAAGATAATTTGAGAATTACATGGGCAACTTTTTATGCCAATCCGGTCAGGTTCGAAAGAAAGCAGCCGTAACATAAGTAGTTGGGTCGTGTAATTCTCCTTTGAGTCTAGTATGAAACATCAATCGAATATTCTCGCATTAAAATACAGACCTTCAAATTTTCAAGATCTAATTGGTCAAGAATATTTGGTTGAAACTATACAAAAATCAATAGAGCAAAATAAAATCCCTAATGCATATATTTTTACAGGTATACGTGGAGTAGGCAAAACAACAACAGCAAGAATTGTTGCAAAAATGTTGAATTGTACTGTATTTGATAAAAATAATAATCCGGATTTAATTAACTGTGAACAATCAAAAGCCATTACTGAAGACAGACACCCAGACGTCATAGAAATTGATGCCGCATCAAATACAAGTGTTGAAAATGCAAGAGAGATTATAGAAAATGTAAAATATAATCCTGTTCTAGGAAAATATAAAGTTTATATAGTCGATGAGGTGCACATGCTATCGAAAAGTGCATTTAATGCTCTTCTTAAAACTCTGGAAGAACCACCCCCTCACTCAAAATTTATATTTGCAACGACTGAGATTTCTAAAGTGCCAATTACCATTCTTTCAAGATGCCAAAGGTTCGACTTAAGACGAGTCGAAAAAAAGACCCTATCTGACTTTCTAAAAAGTATCGCTAAAAAAGAAGATATAACAATTTCTAATGAGGCATTAAATTTAATCGTTAAGGCTAGCGATGGTTCAGTAAGGGACTCCTTAAGCATATTAGATCAAGCCAATATATTTAAATCACAAAAAGAAATTCAAGTTGAAGAAATCGTTAACATGCTTGGTTTTGCAAGGCAAAGTGATTTGTATGAATTATCAAGATGTGTATTTGATAACAATTTATCAAAACTAATTTCTATGCTTGACGATATGTATCAAAGAGGTTCTGAGACCTCTAAAATCATTGAAGATATGATGAATATAATAAATTGGTCATGCAAATTAAAAATAAATCAAGAACTTATCAGGGATGATTTTTTAACTGACGAAGATAAAAATTTTGCTTCTTATGTTACCCAATTTGATAATGGCAAATTAAATATTTTTTGGCAAAGTTTGATGAAGGGCTATGATGAAATTAAAATCTCACCTCAACCTCATTCAACTTTAGAAATGGTAATGCTTAGGTGTGCTTTCTTGTTAAATGATAATCAATCATCAGACTTAGTAGAAAAAAAAAAGTCTGAAATAAATCAGAATACAACTCAATCCTCTCCTAATATTGACCAAGTAATTCAAAACAAAGTTGAACAAGTATCGCCAATTTCTCTAAAAGAAAAAATTGATATTCATCAGAAATTTTTTCAATTTTATGGAAAAAATTTTTCACCTCTTATGGCAGGAATTATTATTGAAAATGTTGAAATTATTGATTTTTCAGAAAAAAATAAAATATTACGATTAAATGTGTCTGATAAAAATTTCAACGGAAGCGAAGAATTATTCAAAAATTTGGAAAATGATTACAAAATCGAAATGAAACTTAAAACAGAAATAACAACTTTAGAGACAATTAAGTCTCTGTATAAAAA
>CACNEB010000016.1 GCA_902619375.1 uncultured Alphaproteobacteria bacterium | reverse complement strand
CTTTTTTACTTATTTTTAAATTAAAGTTTTTTAAAATAAAATTTTTATTATTTTCTTCATAGTAAAATTCTGCATTGTGAAACTCTGCAACATTTTTAAAATTCTTTGAATTCTCATAAATTTGATTAATTTCAATCTTTTTTGTAGCTTTTTTAAATTCGCTAATATCTTTGTCTAAATTTTCCTTTAAGTCTCTAGCTTGTTCTAACCTTCTGGTATTTCTTTTAACTCTTGCTTTAACTCCTTTATTAGCCCAATTCACCTCTAAATTGACAAATTGCTTCCTATTTTGTAGTTCTCTCTCTTCTTGTGATAAAAGAGTCTCAGACCAATTATCAAAATCACTATAACCTTTGTAGTTTATTTTTATTTTAGATCGATCTATCCATAATATTTTATTTGTAAAGTTTTTTAGAAATTGTCGATCATGACTTACACATAAAATTGCACAATCTAGTTTTTTTAAATAATTTTCTAGCCAAACAATTGTGTCCAAGTCTAAATGATTAGTTGGTTCATCTAATAGCAAAAGATCAGATGGTTTGATTAAATTTTTGATTAGCCCTACTCTCCTTTTTTGCCCCCCAGATAAATGTTTAATTAAACTGTTTTTATCAATACTTAAATTATTGCAAAATATATCTATCTCATAATTATTATCTTGATTTTTGATTACAGATAAAATTTCTTGCTCAACGGTGTTATTATCATCATTTAATACAAAATTTTGGTTGAAATAATTTACAGCAAAATTATCAATACTCCATTTTTCACCAGCATCAATATCATGTTGACCTGATATGACATTCATTAGGGTTGATTTCCCTGCCCCATTTTTACCAACAAGCGCAATAAAATCTTTTCGATGAATATTTATATCAAGTTCCTTTAAAATTTCTTTTTTATGATAACTAACTGATCCCTCTTTAAGTGAAAATAAAAGTTGTTTCATATTGTTTCAATTTATAGCTTAGATATGGCTGGGGCGGTAGGATTCGAACCTACGCATGCCGATACCAAAAACCGGTGCCTTACCGCTTGGCTACGCCCCATCAGGATTTAAAGAACTTATCCGAAATAAGAGGATTTTTCAATTCTAACTGAAGGATAAAATTTATTAATCTCCCTAAAAATCGACCTTTCTTTTGCGATTTTCTTGAAAGATACAAAAATTGAAGATCCACTACCACTCATACCAAATTTTAAGAAATCTCTCCTATAATCAAAAAGGAACATAAATAATTCTTTAAACTCTTTATTTAGCAACATGGATGAACTAGTTAAGTTATTTTGAGATATTAGTTGTTTTTTTGCTCCCATATTATGGTTTTTAAAATAATTATAAATTTTTTTAGTTAAATTTTTTTGTGAAGGAAAAATTAAGTAAACTTTCCTCCAATAATATTTTTTTGCCTTGAGATATTTATACTGACTTAATCCATCAATTATTTTTGGATATTTATCTTTAAAAATAATTACATCTGAACCAATTAAAGGTGCATCTTTTTCAAAGTTTTTTGAAGTAATTTGATGATATTTATATAGAAATTTTAAAATTGAGGCTGCATTTGAGGATCCGCCTCCTAATCCATAACCAACTGGTATTTTTTTGTAAACTAAAAATTTTAATTTTGTTTTAGTTTTGTATTTTCTATCAAAAAATAGAATTGATTTTTCTATAATATCATTTTTCAATTTGATTATTTTTTTATTTTGATCGTAATAAGTAATTTGTAACTTTGTAGAATTAGATACCTTAATTAAATCATTTAATTTTAAAAGAACGACTTTAGAAGAAATCTTATGTTTTTTGATAATTTTGTCATAATATTTAATTTTTAAATCAAGATTTATTTTAGCATAGCTTGTTAATTTACTTATTTTCATTTCTGCCTAAAACTTCCTCGTATTTAAAATAATCTTTATGAAATAGTATAATTTTATTATCTAAAAATTTTGACTCTTTGTATCTGCCTAATTCATAATATATTTGAGATAAATGATCTATTATTTCTGGCTCTGAGGGTTCAAGTTGATAAGCATCATAAATCCATTTTTCTGCCAAATCTAAGTTATCTTTCTTAAAATAAAGCCATCCCAAACTATCAAGTATAGCCCCATCATTATAATTTGAGTCTTTTACTGCCTTTTTAAGCATACTTTCTGCGAGATCTAATTTTCTATCATTCTCAACCCATAAATATGCAAGATAATTTAATATGTAAGGATATGAACTTTCAGATATATCAATACTTTTTTGGATAATTTCTTCAGCTTTTTTAATTTCATTATTTCTCTCTAGCAAAATACCATATTTAAAAAGATGAATTGCATCATCAGAATTCTCTAAAATACTCATGCAACACTCGTTTATAAAATCTAAAGCACCACTATTATCATTTAAAAAGTACATTTCCATTGCAACGAGAAATGATAACTCTAGATTTATCCAATCAGTTTGATGATCACTATTATTTATAAAATACACTAAGTCACTCATATCAGTGTCTAATTCAAATGATGTTGAGATATAAAGGTAGTTTTTAAAAAAATTAAAATTTTTGTCAGTTGGGGTAAAATTTTTAATTAATTTTAGTATTTCTTTACTTGGATTTAATTCTGCTAAAAATGAAATTTTTTTATAAAGATAATAATCCCTATTATCTGGATTTATTTCAATTAAATAAGATAATAAAGCAAGTGCTTTTTTATACTCACGCGCATAAAAATAATAAGTGCTAGTTTGAAATAGTTGAAGATATATTATGTCTTCATAATCCTTAACTACGTAATTTTGATCTAATTGTATAGACAGATTATTAAAAGTAGTTGATGACTGAATAAAATCTGACAGTGGAAAATTAATGTTATGATAATTGAAAATACTATCCATAACATTTAATTCTTTAGAATTAAAGATAGAGAGTGTTTCTTTATTTGATGTTATTTCTTCATTAATTTTTTTTAAATTGTTGAGGTCATTTTGATGATGATAGTAAAAAATAGTATTGATATATCTTAAATTTGTAAAGCGACTATCAATTTCATTCAAATTTTCTAAATTATTTTGAACATTGTGTTTGTTACAAAAAGTCATCCAAAAATTTATGCTTTTTAGTATAGCCTCTTCAAAAATATAAATTTGTTTTTTGTCAGGAATATTTAAGCATTTGTCATCACCAAGATTCTTTAGAAAAAGAACAATTTCATGAATAAACCCACTTTCAATTTCACTAATATTATCAAAAGTATAATTTCCTATAATAATATTACTCAGTAAGGTTGAAGTATGGTCATTTGAAAAATTATATTTGGGTAATTTTTCCCAAATTAAATAATCATTATTGTATTCAGAATAAATTGAACTTAGAAGTTGATTTTCGAAAGTATTTTTTAATTGAGACCCATATGCATATACAATAAATCCAAAAAAACATATAAAATATAAACTAAAAGATAATTTTTTAATCATGAACAACCAAGACTACCAAAAAAATATTCTTTTGGAATTGATGAATCTGGAGGAATTTCAAGTAAAAAAATCTCAAAATGATTCCGATAACCAAATAAATATAGATATTATCAATAGTCCAAGCAAAGCAACCAGTATTGAGCAAATAGAGGATTTTTTAAAAAATGAATTATTAAAGTTAAATATTAATCAACCAATCAATCTTGTAGAAGGTGATAAAAATTCGAAGATTTTATTTTTTTACGGTAAATGTGACATTAATGATGAAAAGATAATAGATAAAGCAAGTGGTGAGTTATTCGACAAAATGCTTTCCTCAATAAAATTAGATAGGAAACAAATAAGCTTAGTGTCTTATATACCAAGGGGACTTAGTGAGTTTGATAATAACCACAAAATAAATTCAATTTTACAACTTATCAATTATCGGTTGATTGAATTGATTAACCCAAAATATTTAATAATTATGTCAAATTATTGCATCAAAATGTTATTGGCTGCAGACTTGTCTTCCATGTCTCTTCGTGGAAAATGGTTTGATTTCAACACACCCAATGACGTGGTACCCAAAAAATGCCGTGTTCTTTATGAGCCTTCTCTATTAATTAATAATCCAGAACTTAAGAAAGATGCTTGGGAAGATTTAAAAGAAATTAAAAAGCAGCTTGGTGGATAGAGTGAGAATTATAGTTTTATTAATTGTAACGTTTTTTTACTCACAGAGTATCTTTGCCCTTAGCTCTAAAGATATTGGCCTTTACAAAAGTATTTTTAATGATTACAGAAATGGAAATTTTGATAAAGGTGATAAAGATATAGCAAAACTAGATGATTTAATTCTTATGGGTCATGTACAAGCTTTAAAACTTCTTCATCCAACAGCACATCGCTCTAGTTTTTTAGAGCTCCGAGATTGGTTGAGTGAATATAGTGATCATTACGAAGCTAGAAGGATTTATAAATTGGGAGTAAGAAGGAAACCAGATGGGGTAGAAAAACCAAAAAAAAATTCATACCCACTTTTTGATGAGATCTTTCAAAAAGATAAGTTACAAGAAACCGTCTCCACTAAATCAAATAAAATATTTTCAAATAAAAATTACTCAAAAAAAATTAGTATTTATAATACTGTAAGATCAAGAGTGGGTAGAGGATGGCCTACAGGAGCATTAGAGTATTTAAACCACCATATAAAATATTTTAATCAAAAAGAAAAATCTTTTCTGCTTTCCAAAATTGCCAATGGCTACTACCTTGCAGATTTAGATGATAAGGCTATAAATGTTTTAAATGATGAAGCTTTCTTGAGTCAACCGTACGATGAGGGCTTATGGATCAAAGGTCTCTCATATTATAGAAAAGGAAAATACCAAAAAGCCTCGAGACAATTTTTAATACTCTCAAAAATTTCAGATAACAAATGGTTAAGGGATGCTGGTGCTTATTGGTCTTTTTTATCCTCGACAAAAGACGCAAATGATGAAATTACTTTCAAAGCATCTTTGGAGGCTCTAAATAAATCTTGCAAACCAAGTTTTAATATATACTCAATTTTATCTTGTAGAATTTTAGATAAAACCATTCAAGACTTTGAATTTAATACCTCATTAATGAGCTCAGATCTTGAGTCATTTTTAGATACCAAATTAGGTGAGAGAATTCAGGCATTAATTGAAATCGATGAACTACCAATTGCAGAGATAGAATTAAATAGACTTCAAAACATTACAAATGATAGATTTAAAAGACTCATACTAAATTTTTCTATTAAAAATGATCTTAGTTCCTTGCAAATTAAAACAGCAAAATACTTGTTTAAAGAGGATGCCCCGATAGATTTTTTATATCCAACTCCAAAATGGATTCAAGATTACAATTTCAACAGTATTGACCCAACTATTATTATTAGCATGATTAGACAAGAGTCGCAGTTTAGTGCTTTCGCAAAAAGTGGTAAAAGTGCATATGGATTGATGCAAATTCTTCCATCAACGGCTCGTATGGTAAATAAAAAATATAAATTTAAGTCTAATCCGAGAATATTATATGATCCTGAAATAAATGTTGAGACAGGTAGCCTTTACCTTCAAAATTTATTATCTATAAATTATGTTAATGGAGATTTATTAAAGGCTTTAATCTCATATAATGCAGGGCCAGGAAATCTTTCAAAATGGATGAAAAAAACTACATTTAACGGTGATAGTTTTCTTTTAATTGAGTCTATACCTTCAAGAGAAACACGCATGTTTGTTGAGAGAGTCCTAACTAATCTTGTTATTTATGAATTAATAAATCATAATTCATTCAATTATGCTGATGAACTTATAGCCACTAATACTATCTTGATTAATGATTGATGAAAAAATAACATTTAAGCAAATAAATATTGCCGTAATCACTTTTTCGGATACAAGAAAAGAAAGTGATGATAAATCAGGTAATACATTAAAAGAACTGATACAAAAAAAAGGACATTCTGTTTCCCATTATCAGATTATTGAAGATGAACCTAAACTCTTTATTCCTATTATTCAGAAATTAACAGCATCTATCGAACACGATGTAATAATTACTTCAGGTGGGACTGGTCTGACGGGAAGAGATAATACTATTGATGCCTTAAAAAAAATATCTCAAGTTGAAATTCCGGGATTTGGTGAATTGTTTAGACAATTAAGCTATAAAAAAATTGGAACCTCAACTATACAATCTCGAGCAAGTGCATTTTTATTAAATCAAACTTACATCTTTTGTTTACCTGGATCTACTTCTGCTGTCAGAGATGCTTGGAATGATATTCTTTTTCATCAATTAGACATAAGACACAAGCCATGTAATTTTGTCGAACTAATACCTAGACTTGATGAGTGAATATATTGTTGGAGTCGATGAGGTTGGCAGAGGATCTCTTGTTGGAAGTGCAATAATTTGTGCTTTTAGATCACAAAATTCCTTATTTGATAAACTTCCTTTTAGTGTCTCTGACTCAAAAAAAATTAATAAAAAAAAGAGAGAGGAAATTTATGAATATTTCAGATTAAATAAAGGTTTCGACTATAATTATCAAATTATTTTTGGAAAAAAAAAATTTATTGAAAGGTTTAATATTCACAATGTAGTTTTGCAAAGCATGAAACAATCGATAATTTTATTGTCTAAAAAATCAGATACGATCATCATAGATGGAAAATTTATTCCCAGAGAAATGAAGGGTTATAAGGTGAAGTCTTTAATTAAAGCAGATGATAAAATTAATCAGGTGTCAGCAGCTTCAATTATAGCAAAAGTCTTCAGAGACAAATTACTTCTTAAACTCCACTCATTAAATGGTAATTATCAATGGAATAAAAATGCTGGGTACGGTACAAAGTCTCACTTAAGTGCTATTTATACACATGGGATCAGCAAATATCATAGGACCACTTATCAACCTATAAGTAAACTTATCAAAAAGTTATCTACTTAGTTATCAACAGTAGAGTAAGTTTTTTTTACACAAGATTCTTTATAAATATTAAGATTCATACGTGTTGAAATCAAATAACCTATATTTAGGTGATTGTCTTGATCTATTGGCTAAGATTGAAGATCAGACAATTGATTTAGTTTTCTTAGACCCTCCTTATAATTTACAATTAAACAAAGTCTTAACTAGACCAAATCATTCCATTGTCAATGGTGTCAATCAGGATTGGGATAAATTTGATAGTTACTCGAGTTATGATGATTTTACCTTTTCTTATTTAACTGAGTGTAAAAGAGTTCTTAAACCTGATGGGGGATTATGGATTATTGGTTCATATCATAATATTTTTAGAATTGGAAAAATTCTCCAAGATTTAAACTTTTGGATTTTAAATGATGTGATCTGGGCAAAATCTAACCCGTTACCAAATTTTAGAGCAACAAGACTTACTAATGCGCATGAAACTCTTATTTGGTGTTCAAAAAAACCTAAATCTAAGTATCAATTTAATTATCATACTTTAAAGGTTGCTAATGAAGACAGACAAGAGAGAAGTATTTGGAACTTCCCGATTTGTTCAGGTAAAGAAAGGCTTAAAAACAATAAGAACCAAACAGCTCACCCAACTCAAAAACCCTTAGCTTTAATGAAAAAAATTATTATTCAGTCATCGTTACAAGGAGATCTAGTACTAGAACCTTTCGCAGGCACAGCAAGTTTCTGTGCTGAAGCAAAATATTTGGGAAGAAATTACATAGGTTTTGAAAAAGATGAAGGTTATTTTAATTTAGCTATTAAAAGATTAAAAAAAATTAAATCTTTAAAAAATGATTTATTAGAGATTAATGAAAAAGATAAACCAGTACAAAAAATACCCTTTGCTAGTTTAATTGACAATGGGCATTTAAAGCCAGGTGCTAAACTTTATAACAATAAGAAAAGCTATAAAGCCACAATTTTACCAGATGGGAGTATTTCCTATAAAAATGAGAGAGGATCAATTCATAAAATTGCTGCAAAAGTAAATAAGACATCAAGTTTCAATGGATGGGATTATTGGCATTATGAGGATAAAAAAAAGAATTTAATATGTATCGATGAAATTAGAAAGAAGATGAGAAGTTAATTTAATATTCTTTTAAAGAGTGTTGGTAATGCAAGCTGGTTAGTTTTTGATTTTTCTATCCATACTGAATTGTTAATTTTTAATTTTTTAAGCTCAAGTTTATAAACATTTATTTGGAAGAGATTATTTGTAATTGTAAATTTAAAACTTTTGATTTTTTCTTTATTTTTTAAATTTAAATTTGCTATAAATTCTTTATCCAAATTTGAGGGTAAATGGATAAAGTTTTTGTAAAATTGAAATTTTGGTTTTTTTATAAAACAAATATGTAAAGGAGAGTTTATTAAATAGAAATCTATTTCCTTTTTATTTTTTTTTATATTTTTATTATTTTTAAATGATTGGAAAGCTGATTTACAAAAACTAGAAAATATACATTTGGAGCATTCGGGGCTTTTTTTTTTGCAAATAATAGAACTATAATCCATCATCGACTCAGCTAAACTCCTATAAGAAATCTTTTTTTTACATGCTAAACTAAGTATTTCTTCGATCTCATCATCATTGAGTTTTAAACCAGATACTCTCTGTATTAATCTTTTAACATTGATATCTACTGGGAATGATTTTTTATTATGGCCTATAGCTAATATCGCGCTTGAGGTATATTTCCCAACACCAGGCAAAGATATAAGACTATCTCTATCGTCTGGCAATTCACCATTATAGCTATTGTTTATAATTGTTACTGCTTTGAATAAATTCTCTGCCCTCTTATAATAACCTAATCCTGACCAAACTTTTAATAAATGTTCTAATCTTTTATTTTTAAAGGAATTAAAACTTGGAAAAATATTTATAATTTCTAATATTTTATTTTCTACTGTTTTAACAGTTGTTTGTTGTAGCATAATTTCTGATAAATAAGTTAGGTATAAATTTCTATTCCTTCTCCAATATAAGTTTCTTTGATTTTTTTTAAACCAATGTAGGATTAAAGGGATAAATTTGTTTTTATGAAAAAGTTCTCCAAGCTCAATGATATTGCTTTTCATCTGGTAAATAAGGTAAATAAAAAAAAGCTAAAAATAAATACTCTTATTCTAAAAAACTGGGAGTATATTTTTGGCAATAACAATAAATTTGTTCAATTAAAAAAAACTATAATAAATGATAAAACAGAATCTGTAATTCTTGAATTAAGAGTTAGCCCAGAAAAATCTTTCGAAATGCATTCAAGGACAAATGAAATAGTCATAAAAATTGAGGAGGTAACCGGAGTAAAAGTAAAAAAAATCCTATTTTTTCAAGACCTTTCAACCAATTCTAAATATGTTCAAAAACCAAAAGTAAAAACTCTTAGTGCGTCAGTAAAAAGTGTAAATTATCAAAATTTTAATGATATAAAAGACCAGGAAGTAAAAAAAATCTTTGAAAACATTAGTACGAAAATAAATGAAGATAATTAAATTTTTAACAATTTCATTACTAGTTTTTTTCATCTCATGCTCAGAGGATAAGGAAACCGATGAGGAACAAACAATTACTGAAGAAAGCACTGAAATTGAGACAAAAATAGCTGGTGAGTATGAGTATTCTAAATTTATAATAAATAATTCAATTACGCCTATAATTAAGTCTTCATCAAATCAAAGCATAGACTTAATTGAGTTTTCATCCTTTAGTTGCTCACATTGTGCAGATTTTCATAACAATACACTTAAAGAACTAAAAAGTAGTGATATTTTTAGTTCAGTAAATTATTATGTAATAGATTTCCCTTTAAATCAGGCTGCTTTTTACGCATCTATGGTTGCAAGTTGTGATTTGTCAATTAGACCTAGTTACATTGACTCTGTCTATCAAAACTACGATGTTTGGACAAAAGCGAGCTCTGGAGAGGAGATTATTGAATTACTTAACAGTTATGGACTCCAACATGGTTTAGAACAAGATCAACTAGAATCTTGTCTCGAAAATAAAGACATTCAAGACAAATTATTAAGTGTTCAAGTAGAGTCTCAAGAAAGTTTTGGTATTGAAAGCACTCCTACTTTTTTAATTGGTGGAGATAAAGTTCAAGGCAATAGGCCCGCATCAGAATTTATAAAAATAATAAATAAAAAATTGAATAATTAATTTGTTATCTTTAGATAAACTCTCAATTAAAGGTTTTAAATCTTTTGTAGAGCCAACAGACTTTGAAATCAAAAATGGTCTTACTGGTATAGTTGGTCCCAACGGTTGCGGAAAATCAAACATTGTTGAAGCAATAAGGTTTGGTTTAGGGGAGGTATCTGCCAAACAACTTCGCGGCAAAGAGATTGATGATTTAATTTTTAATGGAACTGATAATCGCCCCTCATGGAATATTGCTGAAGTAGGTTTGTTTGTAAATATTGATGGAAGTGATTTAGAAAATAAATTTCAATCAAAACAATTAGAAATTGCAAGAAAGATATGGAGAGGAGAAGGAACGAATTCATTCATAAATGGTAAAGAGGTAAGATTGAAAGACATTCAATTGCTATTTGCCGACGCCTCTACCTCAGCCAGATCAACTTCAATAGTTAGTCAAGGTCGTATAGGAGCTATCACCCAAGCGAAACCAGAAGATAGAAAAATGGTTTTAGAGGAAGCTGCGGGAATACTTGGTCTGCAATCTAGAAGACATGATGCTGAGTTGAGGTTGAAAGGTGCCAATAATAATCTATTGAGGGTAGAGGATGTTATTCAAACATATGAAGAACAATTAGCTATTCTTAAAAAACAAGCGAAAGAAGCTGAAAGATTTAGAAATATATCAACCTTAATCAAGAATGCGGAAGCGTCTGTATTTTTCGTAAAAAGAAATGAACTTCAACTTATTCTTGAGAGACTTAATGAAGAAAAAGATATTATAAAAGTAAAACTCGCTGATTTCCAGGGTGATGTATCAGTCCAAGATCAGGCTTATGAAGATTTAAAAGTTAAAATTCCACCAATGAGAGAGAAATCCTACTCATTGAATAGTGAACTTGATAGGTTGAATATGACTGTAGAAAATCTTAAACAGGAAGAATTACGTTTTGAAGAACACAAAATAAACCTTGAGCATCGTGTAAAACAACTTAATCAAGACTTACAAATTGAGCAAACACAATTTGAAGAAACGTCCAGTAAAATTAAAACTATTAGGAAAGATATTGAAGATTTATCTTTTAAGGAATTTGAAGCTGAAAATCGAGATAGTAACGTCAATCAATCAGATAAAAGTTTACTAAATAATATTTCCTTTGATAAAAAATATGAAAATGCAGTAGCTGCTATTTTTGGTAAAGAACTTTTAGCATCATTGAAACCTGATGATGTTTATTATTGGATAGAGCACTCAGTTGAGCAAGCCAATAAAAATTTTAGTTTTCATTGTGAACCAGCTTCTAAAGTTATTAAAGCTCCAAATCAAGTAATGAATAAGCTTAATAATGTTGCTATTGTGTCTTCAAAAAAAGAAGGTTCAGAAAATCACACAAAAATTAATATTGGACAAGCTATAGTCGATCTAGAGGGTAATTTGTGGCGTTGGGATGGACTTTTTATTTCCAGTAGTTATGAAGCGAATATCTCAACAATACTGTCAGAATTAAAAGAAAAGAGACTAAACGATCTAAAAAAACAGGTACTTGAGTGGGAAAGAATTTTAGAGGTCACTGTTCAAAAAACTGAGGACTTAAAACAAAGAATAAAAACTGCAAAAGAAGAATTAGAAATTTCTGAAAACAATCCAGGGGACATTGATAGCA
>CACNEB010000015.1 GCA_902619375.1 uncultured Alphaproteobacteria bacterium | reverse complement strand
TGCGTTCCCCCACATAGCTCAATTGAATAAGGTTTATTATTATGTTCTCCCAGTGTAACAACTCTTACCTCTTCACCATATTTTTCTCCAAACAAAGCCATAGCCCCTTGTTTAATTGCTTCTTCTTGAGATTTAATTTCAATTTGTGTCTCACGATCATTAGAAATTATATTTGTTACCTCTTTTTGAATAATATCTATTTGCTTTGATGATATTTGTTTATTATGACTAAAGTCAAAACGTAATTTATTCTCATTAACTAAAGATCCGCGCTGAGCTACATGAGGTCCTAAATTATTTCTCAAAGCAGCATGAAGCAAATGTGTAGCAGAATGATTTTTTTTAATTAATTCCCTTAAACTACTATCTATTTTAAGTTTAACTTCATTCCCTATTTTAAAATTGCCTGAAATTACATTACCAAAATGGATAAAAATGCCTTGAGGAGTTTTTCTAGTATCTGTCACTTTAAATTCTGCGTTTTCTGTGGAAATTATGCCTTTATCTCCAACTTGCCCACCAGACTCTGCATAAAAACATGACTCATCTGTGATAATTGCTGATTTTTTTATTTTATTACTTAATTCTTCAACTACTTCTGAGTCTAAGATTAAAGTAGTTACATTTGCCTTTAAAGTAGTTTCATCATATCCTTTAAATACTGTTGGTTTCGTTTTTCTTGCAATATCAAACCATAGCTTTTCAGTATTTCCATCACCGCTACCCTTCCATGAAGATCTAGCTTCCTCTTTTTGTAACTTCATTGATGCATCAAAAGACTCTACATCAACTTCGATTTTCTTTGATTTAAGATAATCTTGTGTTAAATCAAGGGGAAATCCAAAGGTGTCATATAATTTAAATGCGATTTTGCCGTCTAATTTATTATTTTTAATATTAGGTATTTCTTGTCCGAGTATCTCTAAGCCTTTACTCAAAGTTTCTCTAAATTTTATTTCCTCATTGTAGAGAGTCTCCTTAATAGCCTCAGCTCCAGTATTAAGTTCTCGGAAGAAATCGCCCATTAAGTTTTGCAATTCATCAAAAATTTTGTGAAATAATGGTTCTGACGAACCTAATGTATAAGCATGTCTTATTCCCCTTCTTAATATTCGCCTTAATACATAACCTCTCCCCTCATTTGAAGGTAAAACCCCATCAGCTATTAAAAAAGAGGAAGCCCGTAAGTGATCTGCTATGACTCTAAAACTAGATTTATTTTGTTCAGATATTTTTTTTTGTATAAACTCTTGAGTTACATCAATAATATTTGAAAATAAATCAGAACTATAATTGTCATTACTACCATTTAATAACGCTGTTATTCTTTCAAGACCCATCCCAGTGTCTACACATGGTTTAGGTAAATCAAGTCTAGTATTTTTGTCTACTTGCTCATACTGCATAAAAACTAAATTCCATATTTCAATGAAGCGATCGCCATCTTCGTCAACTGAACCTGGGGGGCCACCAAAATATTTATCGCCATGATCATAAAATATCTCCGAACATGGTCCGCAAGGTCCTGTGTCACCCATTGACCAAAAATTATCAGAACTTGAAATTTTAATTATTTTACTATCGGGTAAATTAGCTATCTTTTTCCAAAATTTTTCAGCAACTTCATCATCATGATATATAGTAACTAATAATTTATCTTTATTTATTTTAAATTCTTTAGTTATTAAGTTCCAAGCATATAGAATTGCTTGCTCTTTGAAATAATCACCAAAAGAAAAATTTCCTAACATCTCGAAGAAAGTATGATGTCGAGTTGTGAATCCAACATTCTCTAAATCATTATGTTTTCCTCCTGCCCGAACACATTTTTGAGAGGTCGTAGCTCTTTTGAAGTCTAACTGTTCCATACCTGTGAAAATATTTTTAAATTGAACCATTCCTGAATTAGCGAACATTAGAGAGGGGTCATTTTCTGGCACTAAAGATCCAGATTTGACATGCCTATGATCATTATTTTTAAAATAATCAATAAACGCATTTCGGACTTCATTAGAGTTCATATTCATGGAATATAGATTAATTTAACTGAAATTTAATATTATTCTTTAGAGTTTTTTTCGACGGTTTCTTCTGTTGTAGAAGGGGGTGGATCAATCATAAGCTCTTCAACAGTGTCAGAATTTGATCTTATTCTACTCTCTATTTCATTCAATAATTCAGGATTGTCCTTTAAAAACTGTTTTGTATTTTCTCTACCTTGACCAATTTTTTCGTCTTTGTAAGAATACCACGCTCCAGACTTATCTATAATATCAGCTTGAACACCTAAATCTATGATTTCGCCAATTTTAGAAATTCCTTCACCATACATAATGTCAAATTCAACCATTTTAAAAGGAGGAGCCATTTTATTTTTGACAACTTTCACTCTTGTTTGATTTCCAATAATATTATCTTTATCTTTGATTGCTCCAATCCTTCTAATATCTAGTCTTACAGAAGAGTAAAACTTCAAAGCATTACCTCCAGTGGTGACCTCAGGGCTTCCAAACATTACACCTATTTTCATTCTAAGTTGATTAATAAAAACAACCATTGTATTTGTCTTTGAGATGGAGCTAGTCAGTTTTCTAAGCGCTTGGCTCATTAGCCTTGCCTGAAGTCCGGGTAAAGAGTCTCCCATTTCACCCTCTAATTCTGCTCTAGGAACTAATGCTGCTACTGAGTCTATAACTAATAAATCTATTCCTTCAGATTTTACAAGAGTATCAGAGATCTCTAAAGCCTGTTCACCAGTATCAGGTTGAGATATCAATAATTCATCAATATTCACTCCAAGTTTTTTTGCATAACCTGGGTCTAGTGCGTGTTCCGCATCAATAAAAGCGCAAGTTCCACCAACTTTTTGAGCTTCAGCGATTATATGTAATGTTAGAGTTGTTTTACCTGAACTTTCTGGACCATAAACTTCTATGACTCTTCCTTTTGGTAAACCGCCTATTCCCAAAGCTATGTCAAGACCAAGAGAACCAGTTGAGTATACATCAATATTTGCATCTATATCTTTCTTTCCAAGCATCATTATGGAACCTTTTCCATATGATTTTTCAATATTACTGATAACAGATTTAAGCTTGTTTAAATTTTCTTTTTTATCCATTTGATTCTATAGTAAATAGTAAATATTTGTTTCTACTTAACAAGAGTAATAATGGAAAATAACTATAATTTTAGCGATTTTATACCAGGTACAATCGTGGAGTGCCCTTCTCAGCCAGATTGGGGCCTGGGTCAAGTTCAATCTTGTATAAATAGTAAAATCACTATTAACTTTGAGAACGTAGGGAAAAAAGTTATAGATTTAAATGTAGTTGATTTAAAGATACGAAAATGCTGACTGATAATTTTAAAAGAAAAATTGATTACTTGAGAATATCTGTCACTGATAGATGTGATTTAAGGTGCACTTATTGTATGGCTGAGGATGTAACCTTCTTGCCTAGACAAGAAGTTTTATCAATTGAAGAAATTATTAAACTTACAAATATTTTTAATGAATTAGGTGTAAAAAAATTTCGATTAACAGGAGGTGAACCTCTTGTAAGAAAAAACATAATTTCAATTATAGAACATTTAAATAACCTAAAAAATCAGGGTAAAATTTCAGAGCATACTCTAACTACAAATGGTACGAATTTATCAAGATATGCATCTATTCTTAAAAAGAATGGTGTTGAAAGAATAAATGTTTCTCTTGATTCTTTAAATACTGAAAGTTTTAAGAAAATAACTAAATGGGGAGATCTTAGTAAAGTTTTAAATGGTATAGAGGCAGCTAAAAAAGAAGGTATAAAGATAAAAATAAATACTGTTTTGACTCAAAATTTTAATGATAAAGAAATATTTGATATTTTAGATTGGTGTAAAAAAAATCATTTTGATATTTCGTTAATTGAAATAATGCCCATAGGTGATATTGGAGAAAAGCGATTTAATCAATATTTATCAATGAAGAAATTTGAAGAGGATTTAGTAAATAAATTAAATTTAATTCCCTCTAAACACAGAACTAATGGCCCCTCTAGGTACTATGAGTATTCTAATCATAAATCAAAAATTGGTATTATATCTGCTATTTCTCATAACTTTTGCGATACTTGTAATAGAGTAAGACTTACATGTACTGGTAAGTTATATATGTGTTTAGGACAAAATGATTTTGTAGATTTAAAATTTGCCCTAAGAAATCAAACAAAAAATGATATTATTGCCTTAATAGAATATGCCATGTCAATTAAACCAAAAGCACATAACTTTGAAATACAAAAAGATAATTTTGAGGGATATGTTAATCGTTATATGAATGAGACTGGAGGTTAATAAATGAAAATATGTTTTGTTTCTTTTCCTCTTGAAAAAAATATTGAAGCTCAAGAGAAACTTATAAAAAAATACGGTAATTACGAGCCTGAAGAGGCAGATTTCATTGTAGCACTTGGAGGTGATGGTTTTATATTAAAGTCACTTCATAATTATATGAAACTTAACAAGCCAATTTACGGTATGAATTTTGGATCTGTCGGATTCTTGATGAATGATTACAAACTTGATGGATTAGAGGAACGACTAAATAACGCTCAATTAACAAAATTAAGACCTTTAGTAATGAAAACTTTAAATCCCACAGGTCAAGAAATTAAAGCTATTGCGATAAATGAGATTAGTATTCGTAGAGAAAAATATCAAGCTGCAAAAATTCAAATTATGATAGATAACGAAGTAAGAATAGAAGAGCTTGTTTGTGATGGTGTAATATTATCAACAGCAGCAGGTAGCACGGGGTATAATTACTCTGCTTCAGGACCAATTATTCCACTTGGAAGCAATGTTGTAGCACTAACTGCTGTAAGTGCCTATAGTCCCAGACATTGGCGTGGAGGTCTATTAAAAGATAATGCAAAAATTAAAATTATTAATAATAATCCATCTAAAAGACCAATAGTAGTTCATGCTGATCATATTGAAGCTAAAGATGTTATTTCTGTTGAAATTGAGATGTCAGAGGGTATGGAAATACCTTTATTATTTGATAATGATCATAAAATTGAAGAACGTGTTTATAAAGAAATGTTTAAATCCCACTAATTAAGTGAAATTTACTAAAAACTCAATAGTATTCTTAATTTTTTTTTTATTACTTATTTTTCAAAAAAATTCTATTGCAAATGAATGTTTAATAAAAAAAGAGTTGAATATCGGGTTTATCGAAAATAATTACATAGATTATAAATATTACTTATACTATGCACTAGGTGAGTACTCCTTAATTAATGATGTAGAATTTACAATTACCGAAGTTAATCAAAATGCAAATGAATTTGATATTATATTTGGAGAATTTAGAGATTTAGCTAAGTTAAGTTTAAATCAAACTCAGGTACCTAATAAAGTTTTAAATTTTTATAATGATAATGAAGTTGAAGTTATTGGAAATATATTTCCATTAGATTTAGATACATTTATATTATTAAGCCAGGATAATTATGAAAAATTAAATTTTGAGGAATTTTCAGAATTATATAATCCGATAAAATATACGCTGGGAATGAGCTTTAAAAATGAAGAGGATATAATTAATTTAATATTATATCATCTGGAACAACCCTCTATTAATTTAAATAGTTTATCATTTGAGTTAACTGCAGATTTATTTTCAAAAACATATCAAAATCTTAACAAAAACATTGTTAATAATAACTTCCTAGAAGTTTTCAACTCTTATGAAAACTCAGAGAATGTTTATACGTTATTTAGTGATGGGATTTTACTCAATAAAAATATTGATTTTAGAAGTTTTCAGCTTTTCCCAAAGAGTAAATATATTTGGGATAGTGATGAGGGAGTTTTTAAAGAAAGTATAGAGAGTAAACCTTTATCTTTTTATGGTTTTAGCGCTTATTTAAACAACTCTCAAGGTTCAGGTTTTTTGTGCTATCTAATTGATGAAGATGTAAGGCTAAAGGCCTTTAGAGATTTTAACATCCAGTTAAGTCCATTATCAATTAATGAAGTAAGAAGTATTGAAGATGATTTACCTGACAATTACAAAAAGATTTTAGAAAATAAAAATAAAAATGTACTTAAGCCAAATTATTCCTTAGAAAATAAAAACTATGATCTATTTTCAGGTCTAATTTTTGGTAAATATAAATATGATGATATCATAGACAATCAAGACTATTTAAATTGATAAAAGTATTGAAAAACTTAAGCAATCATCTAAATTCGATTAACAATTTTAACATGGCCTCGTGCTGGAATTGGTAGACAGTCTGGACTTAAAATCCAGTGGGATTTATTCCCGTGGCGGTTCGAGTCCGCCCGAGGCTACCACTTTTTACTAAATGATCATTGTCGAAGTAACTTTTAAAATAGATCCTACTTTAACAAAAGAAACATTAAGGGAAAAATTTTTAGAGACAGCTCCAATTTACAAAACCACACCTGGTTTGATAAGAAAAAACTATATTTCAGACCTTAAAAACAATATTGCAGGAGGTATATATTGTTTTGATAATATGTTAAACGCACAAAAATGGTTCGATGATGAAAGGATTGAATGGATCACAAATAGATATTCGAAACCCAAGTTAAAATTTTATGAGAATTATGTTGTGGTGGACAATGAGTCTAAAAAAATTATTTCAGACGACAATCTGTAAATATGTATTGCTAATTAATAAATAGGCGGCGTCCTACTCTCCCAAGCCTTAAGACTAAGTACCATCGGCGCTGGAGGCCTTCACGACCGAGTTCGAAATGGGATCGGGTTTTTTCACTCCGCTATGACCGCCACAAACTTTTTATAACATTGTAGTTAAAACTTTTCGCTGTGTATTATAATTCAAGCATTGGATTATTAGTACTAGTTAGCTTCATGTGTTACCACACTTCCACACCTAGCCTATCAACGTGGTAGTCTTCCACGATCCTATAACGAAGCCTAGTTTTGAGGTTGGCTTCCCGCTTAGATGCTTTCAGCGGTTATCCATTCCGTACATAGCTACCCTACGATGCAGCTGGCGCTACAATAGGTACACCAGAGGTACGTCCACCCCGGTCCTCTCGTACTAAGGGCAGATCCTCTCAAGCTTCCACAACCATGGCAGATAGGGACCGAACTGTCTCACGACGTTCTAAACCCAGCTCGCGTACCGCTTTAATTGGCGAACAGCCAAACCCTTGGGACCTGCTTCAGCCCCAGGATGCGATGAGCCGACATCGAGGTGCCAAACCTCCCCGTCGATATGGACTCTTGGGAGAGATCAGCCTGTTATCCCCGGCGTACCTTTTATCCGTTGAGCGATGGCCCTTCCACGAAGTGCCACCGGATCACTATGACCGACTTTCGTCTCTGCTCGACTTGTGGGTCTCGCAGTCAGGCAGGCTTATGCCATTGCACTCGACGAACGGTTTCCAAGCGTTCTGAGCCTACCATCGCGCGCCTCCGTTACTCTTTGGGAGGCGACCGCCCCAGTCAAACTGCCCACCATGCATGGTCCCAACACCGGATAACGGTGTATGGTTAGGCATCAAGGAACAGAAGAGTGGTATTTCACTAGTGACTCCAGAATGGCTAGCGCCACTCCTTCAAAGTCTCCCACCTATGCTACACATCTGTTCCCTAATACCAATACAAAGCTGCAGTAAAGGTGCACGGGGTCTTTCCGTCTAACCACGGTTACTCGGCATCTTAACCGAGAATTCAATTTCACTGAGTCTATGTTGGAGACAGTGGGGAAATCGTTACGCCATTCGTGCAGGTCGGAACTTACCCGACAAGGAATTTCGCTACCTTAGGACCGTTATAGTTACGGCCGCCGTTCACCGGGGCTTCAATTCAGGGCTTGCACCCCTCCTATTAACCTTCCGGCACCGGGCAGGCGTCACACCATATACGTCGTCTTTCGACTTTGCATAGTGCTATGTTTTTAGTAAACAGTCGCTACCCCCTCTTCTGTGCCACCTCCTACTGGTTGCCCAATAGCAGGTCACTTTTATCCCGAAGTTACAAGTGTAATTTGCCGAGTTCCTTCAACATAGTTCTCTCAAGCGCCTTGGTATTCTCTACCCTCCTACCTGTGTCGGTTTTGGTACGGTCTAATGCTGGAGCTATTTCCAGGGACAAATTCACTGCAAGCTCAATCCAGTAAGAACTTACAATTTACTTCATCCGTCACTACCAGCTGGTGCAGGAATATTAACCTGCTTCCCATCGACTACGGCTTTCGCCCTCGCCTTAGGGGCCGACTAACCCTGCGCAGATTAGCTTTACGCAGGAAACCTTAGGATTTCGGCGGAAATGTCTTTCACATTTCTTATCGTTACTCATGTCAGCATTCGCACTTCTGATACCTCCAGCAATGCTTACGCATCACCTTTACAGGCTTACAGAACGCTCCGCTACCCAATTACAAAGTAATTGTCAAAGCTTCGGTAAATGATTTGAGCCCCGTTACATTTTCGGTGCAGGATCTCTTAATTAGACCAGTGAGCTGTTACGCTTTCTTTAAAGGATGGCTGCTTCTAAGCCAACCTCCTGGCTGTCTTGGAGTTCCCACTCCCTTTCACACTTAATCATTATTTGGGGACCTTAGCTGTTGATCTGGGCTGTTTCCCTCTCGTCCAAGGACCTTAGCACCCATGGACTGTCTGCCGTGCAGACTTATCGGTATTCGGAGTTTGATTAGGTTTGGTAGGAATTGCTTCCCCCTAGCCCATTCAGTGCTCTACCCCCGACAAGATTCACACGACGCACTACCTAAATAGTTTTCGCGGAGAACTAGCTATTTCCGAGTTTGGTTGGCCTTTCACCCCTAATCACAAGTCATCCCGTAGCTTTTCAACGCTAGTGGGTTCGGTCCTCCGGTGAATTTTACTTCACTTTCAACCTGCTCATGACTAGATCACTCGGTTTCGAGTCTAATCCCATTAACTAAATCGCCCTATTCAGACTCGCTTTCGCTTCGCCTACACCTATGTGGCTTAAGCTTGCTAATGAGATTAAGTCGCTGACCCATTATACAAAAGGTACGCTGTCACCTCATAAAGAGGCTCCAACTGCTTGTAAGCATCCGGTTTCAGGGTCTATTTCACTCCCCTGCTAGGGGTTCTTTTCGCCTTTCCCTCACGGTACTGGTTCACTATCGGTCATAAAGTAGTATTTAGGCTTAGGAAGTGGTCTTCCTATATTCAGACAGGATTTCACGTGTCCCGCCCTACTCATGTCTATTTTTTACTATCTACCCATACGAGGCTATCACTCACTATGGCCTGCCTTTCCATACAGTTCTGGTTTAGTAAAAAGTAGCACTGGCCTGATCCGCTTTCGCTCGCCACTACTAACGGAATATCTTTTCCTCTAGGTACTTAGATGTTTCAGTTCCCTAGGTTCGCCCTTATAAGCTATGAATTCACTTATAAGTTATTGGGTTTCCCCATTCGGAGATCTCGGATTAAGCTTATTGACAGCAAGTCCGAGCTTATCGCAGTCTGTCACGTCCTTCATCGCCTCTTTATGCCAAGGCATCCACCAAATGCTCTTACGCGCTTGAATTATTAACACACAGTGAAAAGTTTGTAGTTAATAACTTTTTGTAGTTATTTGTTGTTATATTAGTTGTTTAATTGACGAATAACTCGTGCAAGTCATTCGTCTGTGTTATCAGCTTACATATTCACGATTTTAAAAAGTTGGTGGAGGATAGCGGGATCGAACCGCTGACCTCCTGAATGCAAATCAGGCGCTCTCCCAGCTGAGCTAATCCCCCAACATTGTTGGTGGGCGAGGGAGGACTTGAACCTCCGACCTCACGCTTATCAAGCGCGCGCTCTAACCAACTGAGCTACACGCCCAATCAATGCTCTTTATCAACACATGTTGAAAAAAGCAAAACAAATAGACGGTGGTTACTTCGAACGTACACTTAGTTCAAAGTTTTTTTTCCTTTAGAAAGGAGGTGATCCAGCCGCAGGTTCCCCTACGGCTACCTTGTTACGACTTCACCCCAATCGCTGGCCGTACCGTGGGCAGCTGCCTCCCGAAGGTTAGCGCACTGACTTAAGATAAAACCAACTCTCATGGTGTGACGGGCGGTGTGTACAAGACCCGGGAACGTATTCACCGCGGCATGCTGATCCGCGATTACTAGCAATTCCAACTTCATGCACTCGAGTTGCAGAGTGCAATCCGAACTGAGATAACTTTTGGGGATTAGCTCCACCTCGCGGTATTGCGTCCCGTTGTAGTTACCATTGTAGCACGTGTGTAGCCCAGCGTGTAAGGGCCATGAGGACTTGACGTCATCCCCACCTTCCTCCGGCTTATCACCGGCAGTTTCGCTAGAGTCCTCAGCCGAACTGTTAGTAACTAACGATAAGGGTTGCGCTCGTTGCGGGACTTAACCCAACATCTCACGACACGAGCTGACGACAGCCATGCAGCACCTGTGCGAAAGCCAGCCGAACTGAAGGTTACCATTCTGTAACCGGCACTTTCCATGTCAAACGCTGGTAAGGTTCTTCGCGTTGCGTCGAATTAAACCACATGCTCCACTGCTTGTGCGGGTCCCCGTCAATTTATTTGAGTTTTAATCTTGCGACCGTACTCCCCAGGCGGGGTGCTTAACGCGTTAGCTACGACACCGAACAAAAGTCCGACGACTAGCACCCATCGTTTACTGCATGGACTACCGGGGTATCTAATCCCGTTTGCTACCCATGCCTTCGCATCTCAGCGTCAATATCAGTCCAGAAAATCGCCTTCGCCACTGGTGTTCCTTCCAATATCTACGAATTTCACCTCTACACTGGAAATTCCATTTTCCTCTCCTGAATTCCAGAACAGAAGTTTTAAAAGCAATTCCTAGGTTGAGCCCAGGGATTTCACTTCTAACTTTCTGTTCCGCCTACATGCGCTTTACGCCCAGTAATTCCGAACAACGCTAGGACCTTCCGTATTACCGCGGCTGCTGGCACGGAATTAGCCGGTCCTTCTTCTTCGGCTACTGTCATTATCCTCACCGATGAAAGAGTTTTACAACCCTAAGGCCTTCGTCACTCACGCTGCATTGCTGGATCAGGGTTGCCCCCATTGTCCAATATTCCCTACTGCTGCCTCCCGTAGGAGTCTGGGCCGTGTCTCAGTCCCAGTGTGGCTGATCGTCCTCTCAAACCAGCTAAAGATCGAAGCCTTGGTGAGCTTTTACCTCACCAACAAGCTAATCTTGCGCGGGCCAATCTTATAGCGATAAATCTTTCCCATTACTGGAGTATACGGTATTAGCTACAGTTTCCCGCAGTTATTCCGTACTATAAGGTATGTTCCCACGTGTTACTCACCCGTGCGCCACTAAGGACACCTAGCAAGCTAGGGCCTCCGTTCGACTTGCATGTATAAAGCATGCAGCAAGCGTTCGTTCTGAGCCATAATCAAACTCTTAAGTTGAATTACCTACTCATAAAAAACAAAGTTTTAAATTGACGTAGGTTAGACGCCAAAATAACGAGCAGTCATTTTTCTCAAATGAAAGCTTTATCGAAATTTGACGTTATAAACCCACCGTCTATTCATTTCATATTTACAAAAAATAAAGAGCAAGAATCACTAATGCACAATAAATGGCCTAGTGAATCGAATAAAAAGTAGAATATATCTACACTTTATGGGGACATTGTCAAATGCATTTCATTAAAAAAAATAAAAAAAAACTATTGAAAAGAAAGCGTTTTTTAGGAAGTTGGTTGCGGGGGTAGGATTTGAACCTACGACCTTCAGGTTATGAGCCTGACGAGCTACCAAGCTGCTCTACCCCGCGATCAGAAAACGAAAGATATGTTAAAATATCAATAATTACAATGATTATTCTTGGTAGCGGAGGAGGGATTTGAACCCCCGACACATGGATTATGATTCCACCGCTCTAACCAACTGAGCTACTCCGCCATAAAGAAATGTTATTTTTATATTATATTAGCCTAATCTTAAATGATTTTGTTTATTTCTCTTAATATGAATTTTTTTGCATTACTAACATCGAGTTTATTCACTTGAGAGTTTATAACAATCTCTACACCCTTCGGTTTTCCATCAAAAACTGGATAGCTACCTATAGAAATATTTTTATATTTTCTCTCAGCTTGAACAAGTAGATGGGCTATTTTACTCTCAAAAAGTTTTGTAGATATTGTGGTTGAATAAAATTTATTTTTAATTTTTATCATTTTTTTAAATTCTTTCATCATCGCTTGTACTATTGAAGGTATGCCAGCAAAAACATAAATATTTTCAATTTTAAAACCTGGTGCTCCACTAACTTTATTTAAAATTAACTTAGAGCCTTCCGGCATATACGCCATTTTCATTCTAGCATCAGTTAATTCAGATTTAATTTTCCTGTAATATTTTTTTAATTCTTTATATGCACCATTATGTAATTTGTATTTTTTTTTAACTGCCAAACTAATTGACTCAGATGTAATGTCATCGTGAGTAGGACCTATACCACCAGTAGTGATAACAAAATCATATTGATTTTTTAATTTTCTTATTTGAGAAATAATTATTTTTTTTTGGTCAGGAATTACAACCACTAACTGCAGAGATATACCACAAATGAACAACTCTTTAGCTATATGATTTATATTTTTATCTTGTGTCCTACCTGATAATATCTCATTGCCAATGATTACAAGACAAGCTGAATTAATTTTTTTAGTAGTTACCATAAATGAAGTATAAAGAGGAAATCTTAGAGGGTTTTTTTATAAAACGCTATAAGCGATTTTTTGTCGATTTAAAGATTGATAATGTAGTTGTCACAGCTTACTGCCCAAATACAGGGTCACTTTTGGGTTTATTGAAAGAGGGTTCTAAAGTATTAGTTGCAAAAGTTAAAAACCCAAATGCAAAATTAAAATATAGATTGGAGGCAATTAAAGACCTCAAAACTTTTGTAGGTGTAAACACATCTCTACCAAATGACATAATTTTCAACGCTATAAGGGGAAAAAAAATATTGCAGGAAATTAAAGGTGATTTCAAAAAAGAGGTGAAATATGGAAAAAATTCTAGAATTGATATTTTTGCTAGCCACCCTAATGGAGATACTTACATTGAAGTCAAATCAGTTACTTTATCAAGGAAAAAGAATTTAGCAGAATTTCCAGATGCAGTTACTTCAAGGGGATCTAAACACCTAATTGAGTTAAGTAATATGTCCAAAAAAGGCGGTAAATGTTTTTTAATATATTTAATTCAACGAAATGATGTAGATAGATTTTCTATAGCTAAAGATTTGGATAATGAGTATTA
>CACNEB010000014.1 GCA_902619375.1 uncultured Alphaproteobacteria bacterium | reverse complement strand
TATAGTCTGGTTTGGAGATTAATAATCTAACATTTAACAATTTAAAAACCAGATATTATAAATAGAAATCAATGTTTACAAAAAGAAACTTTAAAAACTTATTCTTTATTTCACTTAACACATTCTTATTATTTATATTATTAAATATCATATTTGTGTTTTTTTCTCCAAAATTAATCAAAGTATTACCTCACGATTTTGTTAAAAATATTTCTTCTTGTTATAGAACTTTTTATCATGATGATTTAAGTGATATTAGCAATAGTGATCAGTTGCATCTTTTTTTCGGAGACAGCTATCTTGAAGGAGCGGGTGAAGAGTTTTTAAATAAAGATCCTAAGTTTGGAATTCTTAATAAAATTTCTAAACATGGAAAATATATCGTATTTGGTCGCTCTGGATATGGAACAATTAGTAATTATCAAGAGTATATTCTGTGCAATAATCTAATTAATTCTTTTACTTTATTTAAATATGACATTAGCCAAGTAAAGTCTGTCAACTTTGTATTTTATGAGGGGAATGATATTTTAGATAATCTGTCAGAGGCTAAATTTGGATCTCAACATTCCCGTGAATTTCTTCATATTGTGCGGTTTTTTATTCCCTTTGTAGATTATATGAGATTTAAGTTAAAAAAATATATTAAGAATTTTAATAAAAAAGAAACTAAAATAATTGTTAATGAAATAAAAATAAATAAAAATACTTTTGTAATTGATGAGTATATACAACATCCATCTTTAGAATTAAATCCTCAAGATTTAAATAAAGGTCTAGAGATTTACAGAACATATTTAAATAATATAGGAAAATTGTTCAAAAATTATAAAGTAGAAAAACGCCTTCTTTATATACCTTCGCCAGCTAGTGTTTATAAATTCGATAACCTCGAAATATATGTAAGAAGTTACATAGATCCACCTTCCATTAAAGTAAATACCAATTTCATAGAAAAACGTCATACATATACAAGAGATAAAATTTTAAAAATATCTAATGATTTAGGGTGGTTAATATGTGATACTTCCTATGATCTAATTCAGCAAACAAACAAAGGATTTATACTTCATGGACCAAAGGACTGGGCCCATTTTAATAAGCTGGGATATAACATAGCTGCAAAAAGTTATGATAATTGTTTTGATAGACCAATATATAAAAAAGAATAACTGAGATGAAAAAATTAGGGATCATAGGATGTGGACAAATTGCAACTCATCATTTGGAGACATTACGATTTGTTGGCTTTGAAATAGAATACGCAGCAAGTAGCAAGGGATCTAAAACTATAAGTCTATTTGCAAAAAAAAACGCTATCAAAAATTATTTTGTTGATCCTAATGAATTGATTCAAAAATCTAATTTATTAGACGGTTTAGTACTATCATGCCCAACCTCTGAAATGATCGATTATTTAAAAATACTTAGGAAATTTAATAAACCAATTCTGATAGAAAAACCAATTTCTTATAATTATAAACTATTAAATCCATTTATTAATAAGCAAAATATAATGGTTGGACTCAATAGAAGATATTATGAAACCATTATTTTTGCAAAAAAATTTATTAAGTCTAATAAAAGAATATTAATTAAAGTCTCTTTGCCAGAGAGTTTCAAAAAACTTAATTCTAAAAACCTTAAATACGACTATAATTACTCAGAAAATACATTTGAAAACTCTATACATATATTTGATATTTTATATTTCTTAGTTGGAGATATTTCTTGGAGATATAAAACTTTAAAAGTTCACAATGGCAATGTGAAATATTTTATTGGATTTGGTAGAAGCATTAATCGTGATATTGATATAATTCTAGATAACTATTATCAATCATCCTCTAATTTCTCAATTGAAATTTTATCTGATAGTCAAAAGCTAATACTTAAGCCATTAGAAGTAGCCTATCTTTACGATGGTATGAATGTAAGTTTTAATGACAAGACTAATTCTAGGATTTATGAACCTAAATTAATTAAAATTATAGAAGAAAATAACTCTTTCAAACCAGGTTTTTTAAAGCAATCAAAGACATTTATGCAATTCTTTAAAGAGAGCCATTCTGGTGTTCCTAATATTGCTGATATGCGAAAATCATTAAAATTACTCGATAAATTGATAAAAAAAAATTCAAATTACTAATCTATGTAATTGGTAATTTATTCAATAAGAGTTTATTTTTTTGTTTAAAGATATAATAAAATATGTCAAATACATTTAAGTGGTCTTTAATTGAAGCACTGTAACTAGGTAGATTTGATTTTTTTTTACTTGATATTTTTTTTATTTCGTATGCTGTCCTTTCACTTTGATATTTAAAATTATATATTTTATTGCGGATTTTTTTTCCTTCTATCAATTTAATTAACAGTTTATTTTCGACTAATTTACAAATTATTTTTTTCTTTTCATTTATTATATATATATTAATTGAAATATTATTTAAATTTTTTTCATACCTATTGCAGCTTATTGTCAATTTATCTCCTTTTATGTTTGATAAACTAAAATTACCATACAATTCAAAGTACCCATTTCTTTTGCTTTCAAATATTTCATTTCTTAATTTATTTTTTGTAATAAATATCTCTTTATCTCTGATAAAAGATTTGAAGAGATCAATATAATGCACTGAATTACAACAAAGTCCCCAATTTCTCCCTGAAATTTTCATATGAATATTTTTTTTTACATCTAAATATTTTTTTAAAAATTTAAATTCCCCACTCATCCATTGATTAACATATACAAGACAATTATTTTTTTTAAAAAGAGTAGCAAAGTAATTATAATTTCTTTTCTCTTGAAATAAAAACTTTTCTAATATTAAAAATTTTGGGACTTGTTTTGAAAAAAGCTTTTTAATTAACTCTGGCCTTCCATAAGAGCTTGTTGAAATTATTGCAAAATCTATTGGATAATTTAATTTGTTTAGACTTTTTATAGTTTTGACTTCTATTTTTTGCCTGATTATTTTTCTTCTGTCAAACTCCTGAAGAAAAATTTGATAGTTTTTTATTATTTTATCAAATAATGTTATCTCAACATTTTCACGTATTGTCAAAATTGATTGGAAGTGTCTGAACCCAATATTGCCACATCCAATTATAATAATTCTTAACATTTTACAATTTGTAAAATAGAAGATAAATAATTGTTATCAACCAATTATACAATATATTCTATGTATGATAGCTATAATTCCCCTAAGATCGGGAAGTAAATCAATAAAAGATAAAAACATTAAACTATTGAATAATTATCCTCTAGCTTTTTATTCTATAAAAGCGTGTTTAGAGTCAAATCTCTTCAAAGATGTTGTTGTTGCTTCAGATAGTTTCAAATATGAAAAAATTCTAAGAAAATATAGACAAATAGAGAAATTTAAATTTATTAAGCGTCCAAAATCAATTTCTAAAGACCTTTCTCCTACTGAGGAAACTATAGATCTTGTTTTAAAAAAATTTCCAAATCATAAAACTACTTTTTTAGTTCAAGCAACATCACCATTGATAGAGCCTATTGATATTAGATCTGCAAAAAAAACTTTTGTCAAAGAAGGTTGTGACTCTCTTTTTTCAGCATATAGATTTAAAAAATTTTATTGGACAAAAAATGTTAAAACTATTTCTCATTCATATGATTTTAAAAAAAGACCAATGAGACAGAAATTCAAAGGTGGTTATATTGAGAATGGCGCATTGTACATTTTTGATACTAAAAAATATTTTAAACACAGGAATAGACTATTTGGCAGAATAGGTGTTTATACAATGCGAGAATATAAATCAATTGATATAGATACCATTGATGATTTTAAAAAAGCATCAAAGATTTTGAAAGAAAAAAATTGATAAAAAAATTAAACTTTTTAGCAAGTAAGAAACAAAAAATAAACTTATCTATTTTATTATGTATGATGTTTGTTTCAGCATTACTTGAGACCATCGGCATTGCAATGGTTCCTATTTTTGTAAGTTTAATAATCGACATAGATAAAACTATAAACATAATTAATATTGATATTTTAAAAGACTATATTAATGAAATAGAAACTAATAATTTAGTTATTTTTTTTAGTTTATTTCTTGTAGCCTTATTTATTTTTAAAAATTTATTTGTTTTAATTGTTTTGTATTTTGAAAATTTATTTTTTTTTAAATTTAAGACTGATTTGTCTAATAGATTATTCAGGATTTATATTGATAAAAGTTATAGTTTTCACATAACAAAAAGTCCATCTGAAATTTTAAGAAATACTATAAAAGAATGTTCAAATGTCTCTAATGTTATTCTTTTGCTTTTAAGTAGTCTAAGAGAGTCTTTAGTATTTTTTTGTTTATTTATTTTTTTGATATTCTTAAATCCTGTAGTTACATTATCTATTTTCTCATTATTGATTTTATTTTCTTTAATTTTTGTAAAAATATTTAGAAATAAAATCTATAGTTGGGGCAAACAAAGTCAAAATATTAATAAAGATCTTATATTAAAAATCACTGAAGCATTTAATTCAATTAAATATATAAAAATTTCAAATTCTGAAAATTTCTTTAAGAAAAACTTTTATTCATTATTTAAGAAAAATGAAAAACTGACTTTTTTTTCACAATTTATCAATAGATCAATACGATCTTATTTTGAACTATTTTCTATCATGGCTATCTCATTTCTTGTTATCATTTTGAAGATTAATAATTTTAATTTTTCAAATTTATTAATAATTTTATCATTGTCTGCTATTTCAATAGTTAGAATTTTGCCTATTTTCAATACCGTGGTGGGATGTATAACTCAGATTAGATTCTTACATCCAAGTATAAATGTTATCTATAACGAAGTGTATACTTCTAATATCTCAGAAACTGATCTTGATTATCATAATGAATTAGATAAAGATCCTTTTTCTAATTTGACCCTAAGAAATATTAATTTTAGTTACCCTAATAAAAATCAATTAATTAAAAATTTAAATTTAGATCTAAAAAAAGGTGAAAAAATTGGTTTTATTGGAAGTACAGGATCAGGTAAAACAACAATAGTAGATATTATGCTTGGATTACAAAAACCAAATTCAGGGGAAATATTACTAAATCAAGAAATTCTTTATAAAATAAATCATAAACTTCCACTGAATATTGGTTATGTTCCACAAGATGTTTATCTACTGGATGACACCTTAAGAAGAAATATATTATTTAACAAATCTGACTCAGAAAGTATATCTGATGATCATATAATAAAAATTTTAGACAAATTACATCTTTCCCATTTTTTAGAAAATAATGAACTTGGCCTGGATACTATTATTGGTAATAATGGGATCAAACTTTCAGGAGGTGAAAGACAAAGAATAGGTATAGCAAGAGCCTTTTTATATGATCCTGAAATAGTTTTTTTAGATGAAGCCACTAGTGCTTTAGATAATTATACTGAGTCAGAAGTAATGAATAACTTTATATTTTCGAATGAAAATTTAACTACTGTCATGATAGCCCATCGACTGACGACACTTGAAAAATGTGACAGAGTTTATTACTTAAGTTCTGGTATTGTTAAAGATCATGGTCTTTTATCGGAAGTTATAGATAGAAATTCTGAGTTGCTTAGAAATTAGAATGTATTTAAATCATAAGAACAACTTTTATCATGGAATAATGTTCCATCATTTTCACGATGATGGAATTCATACTAAAGGTCAAGGCTCAATAGATAAAGATGATTTTTATAAAATTATCAATTTTATTGGAAGAAATAATATTTTAGATGCTGATATCTTTTATGAAAAATTTAAGAAAAATAAACTCAGAAATAATGAGGTTTGTCTAACTTTTGATGATGCCTTAAAATGCCAAATTGATGTTGCTTTGCCTGTTTTAGAGGATCTTCAAATTAAGAGTTTCTTTTTTGTATATACTTCAATGTTTCAAGGTAAAGTAGATAATTTTGAATTTTTTAGATATTTTAGAATGAATTACTTTGAAAATGTTGATGAATTTTATAATAATTTTTATAAAGTTTTAAATTATGATTTGAAATCTTTTTTTGAAAAAAATAGATTTATAATTGAACAAACAAAAATTAAATTTCCACATTATTCAATATCAGATATTAAATTTAGACTGGTCAGGAATAATTTTTTGACAAAAAGACAATATGAGGAAATTATGTTTTTAATGTTTAAAGAAAAACAATTTAATCCTTATGACTATTATAAAAACCTTTTTTTTGAAAAAAGTGATTTACAGACACTAAATAAAAATGGACATTTGATTGGTTTGCACTCGCACAACCATCCTACGCATTTAGAAAAATTAAGCTATGATGAACAGAAAAATGAATATGTGAGATGTCTATCTTTAATATCTGACATTTTAAATAAACCAAAAGATGAAATAAAATCTATGTCACATCCTTGTGGTAGCTATAATCAAGATACATTACAAATTTTAAAAAATTTAGGAATTGAATTAGGTTTTAAACAAATAATGAGTATCGAACCTGAAAAGGGTATGAAGAAAGTTAATAATTCTTATTTAGAAGTGGCGAGACAAGACCACGCCGATATTTTGAGAAGAATGAATTGATGAGAATAACCTTATTTACTTCTAATAAAAATAGACATAATTACTTGATTAATTTGTTATCGGAGGTATCTGATGAGCTTTATGTTATTCAGGAGTGCAGCACTATTTTTCCAGGAATTGTTTCAGGACGTTATCAAGTATCTCCAATAATGAAAAAATATTTTGAAAATGTAAATAATGCACAATCAAAAATATTTGGCAATTCATATATAAATAATAACAAGAAAAATATTAAAATTTTACCAATGATTTCTGGAGATTTAAATCAATGTTCAATAAATTTATTATCAGATTTTTTAAAAAGTGATGTTTATGTTGTTTTTGGATCTAGTTATATCAAAGGTGCAATTATAAATTTTTTAGTTAAACAAAAAGCAATAAATATTCACGCTGGTGTATCGCCATATTATAGAGGAGCTGATTGTAACTTTTGGGCTTTATACGATGACAATCCTCATTTAACTGGAACAACAATTCATTTGCTTACTAAAGGTTTGGACAGTGGTCCAATTTTATACCATGCAATGTCTAACCTAAAAACTAGTCCTTTTGAGTACTCAATGTCCACTATTAAATCAGCATTCCATTCCATTGCTGAAAGAATTAAAGATGGTTCTATATTTTTAATTAAACCTCTTATTCAAGATAAGGTCAAAAATTTTAGATATACGAAAAAAACTGAATTTAATGAAGAAATAGTAAAAAAATATTTTGAAAAAAGAATAGATTTGAATTGCAAAAAATTTGACAATTCTTTGTTAAAAGAACCATTCTTTTTAAATTAAGATATTTAATTAAATATTCTTATCAAATATCTTTTTTAGAAAATATTTGTTTATATTCTATTAATTTTATAAAAAGTTTATATGAAGCTTCTTCATATAGGACTTGGTAAATGTGGTTCTACATTTTTACAAAAAGAAATTTTTCCTGAAATAGAAAAAAAAATTAATATTAACTATTTAAGATTTTTTAATAATGATTTTTTTAAAATTAAAAAGTCAGAAATTAAATATGGTGAATTTGAAAAATCTAAAAATATTGAAAAATTATTACCAAATGATTTTATATTATCGAATGAGGGATTATTTTCGAGGCATTGGGAGTTTTCTAGAATTCATAAAAACTTTCAATTCATTAAAGATAATTTTTCTCCAGATACTGTAATTTTAATTATTATAAGAAATCCTTATGATTTACTAAATTCCATATATTGCCATTCAATTCAAACTATGAATATAGTGAAACCTGAAAATTTTTTTTATATCGATGAAAAGGAAATAAAAATAAGAGAAAAAGGTAAATTTAATTTATACAATTTTGATTACCCAAAATTAATATCTTTATATAAAGGCTATTTTAAAAAAGTTGTGGTTGTAAAATATGAGAACTTACAAAATCTACAATATCTAAAAGACATCTTTAATCTTGATAATGAGTTTATAAACGAATTAAATACAAAAATAAATATATTTCATAATAAAACTATATCGAAATTTGGTATAAATTTTATTTTATTTTTGAACAATTTCTTTGATGTAAAAAAATCTCAAATATTTATAAGAAAACTTATTAAACAATCTGACAATAAAATCATGAATATCAAAAATAAAATATTCTTTCAGTTTTTGTTGAGGGAGTTTTTTCAAAATAAATTTGACAGATTTATACCTTATTCAAAATATAGAATAAAAAAAGAATATATACCTATCGATATCGATAATGAAATAAAGAAATATAATTTACTTCAAGTTAAATAAATTTAAATTCCGAAAAAATTTTATATTTTTATCTATTCCAAAATATACCTCAAACATATTATCCAATTAAGTATTTAGTAAAATTAGATATTTTATTTTTTATGTGTGTCTGTATACATCAATTTTATATATGGATTTTCTTTTTTTAAATTTGCTATTGTTTATAATGAGATATTAAAAAATTTGTAAACTCTTCCCATATATAATTGTTTTTACTTTTTGGATGTTTTATGAAGTCATTAATATAATCCTCATATTTACTAGTATTTGAGTATTTATTTATATCAATATCACTATCTTTAAATTCTGAAATATTTAAAGGGGTAATCTTATGATAGTCACACAGTGCATTCATATATCGTTGAAAATAATGCTTGTCTTTCATATCATTTATATAAATTACAATAATCGGTTTTTTATACAAATAAGCAAAATTTAAAGCAGTAGAATAGTGACAAAATATAATGTCAGAATTTTTTACCTCACTAATTGTGCTATTATTAGTAATTTTGTAATCTACAAAATATTTTTGGATATTTTTTATTTCATTTTTAGGATGTAAGGCAATTTTTATATTCCATTTATTTGAGTCTAAACTGTCAAAAAAAAGTTTTAGTTCATTATAATAAATTTCTCTCTTTACAGTTTTATGTTTTGTAATTAAAAAGTCTGTATTATCTGCTAAATTTTGATCAATGAAAACAGCACTAAGTTTTCTTTTAAAATCATTATTATCTTTTTTAGAATTATTTTTTTCAAATTCTAAATAAGTAGCGTAGTCAAATGTATAGGTATGTAAAATATAATTTGAATTTCGAATTTTTTCTGCTTTTTTGCAACTTATCATATATATGTGCCATCGATTAAACTTAATTTTATTAAATAGAAAATTAATCCAATGGGACAAATTTAGCATTTTAAGAAGAAAATATTTATAGTTTCTAATACTGAGCGGTTTATTGGGGAGCATTCCATGGCTTGTCTTAATAAGCTTGAAATCAAATAAAAATAATATATATCTTAAAATTTGATTTATTGGAATATCACCAAGATAATCAATACAAAATTCATTTTTATTTTTTTTGATAAAGTTTATTAAATCTCTAATAGACTTAATTGTATTAATTTTAAAACTATCTTCATCTTTAATAATATATTCGTCTTGTTTAAGCTCTTGATAAATTTTTTTTTTAGTAAGATAACTTATATCTATGATCACTATTTGAAAGTTTTTAGACAAATATGATATCCCAAAACGTTTGAAGTCTTTTTGTAAAAGGGGAGCTTCAATTATAATATTAAGTTTTTTCATAAAAATTAAGTGATTAGTTGAAACTCGTAGTCAATATCTAATGAACTTTTTTTATCCATTTCCATAAAAATAGTTCTTTTATCATAATATATTTTTTGACTACTCATAAAAGATCTTGTATCAGTTATGTAAATTGCACCGTTAAACTTAAAAGTGTTCTTACTTCGTGATAGAAATTTTTTATTTTTTATGAATACATCATTAATCTTAACCACAGAAATTAGTGATACAGAACAATTCTTATTGAATTTTAATATTGCATTATCAATGTGTTTTTTTCTTCTTAATGGAGAAGTTGGTTGAATTAAAATAAAACTTTTTGGAAGGTAATTATTTTTTTTTTGGTAATAATTTAAGAGATGGTAGATAGTTGTCTCAGAAGAAGTCGAACTTTTTGCTAAGTATGATGGTCTCAGATAAGGAAATTCCAACTTTTTTGAATAATTTTTGTATCTATTAATTATCCTTTTATCATCAGTACTACATAATATTTTATTAATTTTTTTTGATTTTATGGCTTCATCAAAAGACCATTGAATTAAGGGTTTTGATTGAAATAATCTTATGTTTTTGTCTTTAACTCTTTTTGAATTTTTTCTAGCAAGAATTATAGCATAGGTTTTATTAATATAATTGATATTTTTTTTAAACATAATAATCGTTAAAATTAAATTATTCTTATATTACAATATAGACATAAAAAAAATTTTATGAATAAAATTAACAATGTACTTATTTATCGTTGATGGGTAACCAATATACTAAAACAAATTAAAATATTTAGAAATTATACTTCAATCTAACTCATAAATCTCTTCATAATTAACTTTTAACTCTTCCTTTTGATATTCTTTGTAGAGCAAGTAATTTCCTATTACTAGTAGATCTAATTCAGTGCCCATAAAGCATTTGAACGCGTCTGTTGGTGTACAAATTATTGGCTCACCACGTACATTAAATGATGTGTTTACAACGAGTGGACAACCAGTTTTTTCTTTGAATTTTGAAATGACAGCATGAAAAAGAGGATTGGTATCTTTGTGCACTGTTTGTATTCTAGCTGAGTAATCTACATGAGTAATAGCTGGTATTGACGAGCGAGGTATGTTCAGTTTATCAATACCAAACAAAGACTCTTCTTCTTCATTCATAATTCGCAACTTATTATCTTGTAAATCAGTAACGAAAAGCATGTAAGGACTATCAATTTCATGCTTAAACCATTCATTTACATCTTCTATGAGTACACTTGGTGCAAAAGGACGAAAGCTTTCGCGATATTTTACTTTTAAATTAAGCTGTTTTTGCATGGATTGTGAGCGAGGATCAGCAATAATGCTTCTTCCTCCTAAGGCCCTAGGACCAAACTCCATACGCCCTTGCATCCAACCAATAGCCTTATTATTAGTTAACTCTTCTGCGACCATATCTATTAATTCGTTTTCTGAGAGTTTTATAAATACTGCCCCACAAGTTTTAAGTTCACTTTCAATTTCAAATGTTGAAAACTGAGGACCTAGATAAGAACCTTTCATAGCGTCTCTTTCCAATGAAATTTGTCTATCTTTGTTATGATGGAAATGCCAAGCAGAAAGAGCAGCTCCTAGAGCGCCCCCGGCATCACCAGCTGCTGGTTGTATCCAAATATTATCAAAGATTTTTTCACGCAACAGAATGCCATTAGCAACACAATTTAATGCGACACCTCCCGCAAGGCACAAATTTTTCTGACTAGTTTCTTTTGCTATATTTTTGGCTAGCTTGATAATAATTTCCTCTGTTACTTTTTGAATGGATGCAGCAAGATCCATTTCTCTTTGTGTTAAGTTAGTCTCAGGTTTTCTAGAGGGACCACCAAACAATATGTCAAACTTTTTGTTCGTCATTGTTAAGCCTGTTGCATAATCAAAGTAGCTCATTTCAAGTTGAAAACTTCCATCATCAGCAATATTTATCAGTTTTTCCTTAATTAATTCTGCGTAACGCGGTTCACCATAAGGCGCTAAACCCATTATTTTATATTCACCAGAATTTACTTTAAAACCTGTATAATAGGTAAAAGCTGAATATAAGAGTCCAAGAGAGTGAGGAAACTTTATATCCTTAATAACTTTTATACTTTTCCCTTTTCCAATAGCAAGAGAGGTAGTAGTCCATTCACCAACACCATCTAATGTAAGAATAGCTGCCTCTTCAAAAGGAGATGGATAAAATGCACTAGCCGCATGAGATAAGTGATGCTCAGAAAATAGTAATCGTTTACTCCAATTGACCTCTGTGCCTAATATAGATTTAATCTCTTTTATTAATAAAGATTTTTGAAAAAGTTTATCTTTAACCCAAATAGGTATTGCTTTTGCGAAACTTGTGAAACCCTTAGGAGCAAAAGCCAAGTAGGTCTCTAAAAGACGCTCAAACTTAATAAATGGTTTTTCATAAAAAACTATATTTTCAATTTGTTCTGGGCTTATCAATGCTTCTTTGAGACAATATTTGATAGCGTTGACTGGAAAACTAGCATCATGTTTTATTCTTGTAAATCTTTCTTCTTGTGCCGCTGCAATTATATCCCCTCCTTTAATTAAACACGCAGCGCTATCATGGTAAAAAGCTGATATACCTAAAATATACATTTAAAGAAGTTAAAAGAGAGTATAAATGAATGGAGCAACAACCGAACCTTGAGCTAAAATTAATAAACCACCTAAAATTAACAAAACAATTATAATGGGAGCTAGCCACAATTTTTTCCTTACTCGTAAAAATTTCCATAGTTCTGTTAATATTTCCATTTCTTAAAATTGATTCCTAAATGAATTTGATTGAATGTCTTCATCGCGTTTAGTCCAGTAAGAGGGCTTGTTCATAAATCTTAATAGTAACTCATCACGACCAAATAATCTCATTAAAATTCCAATAGGAGTAAAAATTAAAAAAAAGATAACTCCCATGACTATTGGACTAACAATGAGTCCTAAAATCAAACCAAAACTCATCCATAATTTATTAAGCGGTCTTAGAATATCAGCTTTAAAAATTGTTATAAAAAAGAAAATTATAGAAATTAATCCTAAAGCATAAAATACAAAGCTGATCTCTTCAAAATAAAAGTAAGTTGAGGAACATAAAAAAATAAATGTAAAAAAATATCCAAATTTTTTATTGGATGGTAATTCAATATTATTTTTAATTTTATTATTCATAAAGTATTAACTGTACACGAATTTTATATCTATCTAAAATTAAAAAACGTGTGCTTGCAAGAAACGCCTGATCATTTTTTTGAATGGAAATATTACGAGCGATGATAAAGCAAGAATATATATTTTCCAAGGTATTTGATTGAAAAAGGAATTGGAGAAGTTTTTACACATTCTTCCATTATATAATTTAGTAAATGCATACCTAATGGGCAAAACCAATTAAAATATTTACATATATGACTTTAATCCAACTGATAAATCTCCTCATAATTGTATTTTGATGCATCATTTTTTCTATTTTTTACAGAGTGATTAATTTACTCAATCTTTGGTGTTTATATTTAAAAAAATTGAATTTACAGTCCCACTTAAAAAAATATTACTTTTAAAATTATGAAAATCATATTTAATATATAAAAAAATTTAGAAATATTTATTTTATAATTTTGAAAAATTTCTCTTACTTAATCGATGTATACAAAAAAACAAAAGAAGATGAAAAATTATTTATTAGCAATCAAAGCATTCATTGGGACAGTTATTATAAAGAAAATAAAAAATTTTATAATTTAGATAATTTAATTAATTTTAGAAAAAATCAAATTTTATCAGAAGGTTTAGATGATGCTATTAATTTACAAAATAGTTTTGATTTATTAGAGTCCCTTAAATATTTTGACGGTAACTTTTTAAGAAAACATCTTCCTGAAAAAAATATAGGTAATTGTCATTATTCGTTAAATATTTTGGGATACTGGTTTGATTATGGAATGATTCATTCTCTTAAATGGTATGAAGAAATAGAAAAATATATAAAAAATGACTCCTTAATATTAGAGATTGGTGGTGGTTTCGGTTCTTTAGCAAGAATAATTATAAATGATAAAAATTGTAAATATTTTTTAATTGACTTACCAGAGGCAAACTTAATCAGTAATTATTATTTACAAAATTATTTTCCTGAAAAAAAAATATTTAATTATTCAGATTATAAAGAAAAATTACTACAGGATGTTATTCAAAATTTTGATATTTTTATTTTACCCCCTGGTACTTTAGATAAGAAAAATATAAAATTTGATTTTATTATTAATTCCAGGTCTTTTATGGAGATGAACAAAAAGACAATTAAAGAATATTTTGATCTAATTCAGTCTAATGTTAAAAGTGATGGTTATTTTTTAAATATTAACAGATATTTAAAATCAACTGTTGGTGAAGATATAAGATTTGATGAGTATCCTTATGATAATTTATGGAATGTAGAAATTTCAAAAAAAAGCTTTTTACAAGACCATATGCATTTTTTATTAGCTCAAAGACAAATTAATGAAGGAAATATAAAGAATGAATTATTGAAGTTAAAAAACTCTAAAAAAAGACATAAAAGTACAATTTTTGTTAAGTTAAGTTTGATAAAGTATTATATAGAAAGACTCACTTCGTTAACTGTCAAAACAATTTTAACTTATTTATTTACGAAAAAATTTTTAAAAAAATTGTCAAAAATTATGTACAATATCAGCGAAATTCGCAATTAGAGAATAATATTTAAATAACTCATACAATATAACTCAATCCTAATTCCACACATCGTCTCATTAAGTCTCAAATTATACTGGATGTTTTTTTAAGTCTTTATCAGCAACGACTTTAGATCTATTAATCTCATGTTTGTTAATAATTTAATTTACTCTTTCCTAGTATAATAAACTGATAATTATTGGTTAGTTATATTTCTAAATCATTAACAAAACCTAATTAGCAATTAAATTTAATTAAATATTTCAGTAAATTCAATTTTAGCTTGATTTAACTGAGTGGCATTTCCTATATCAATCCAATATTCATCGATATTGTAAGTTATTATTTTTTTCTTTTTTTTATGTAAGTAGTCGATCAAGTTAGGCATATCTAATTTTTTATTTCTTAGGCTTTTGAAGCTCAACTTATGAGAAAAAATATAAATTCCAGCAGCAATATCATAAAACTTAGATGGTTTTTCATCAATACTAAAAAACTTATATCCTTTTGATTTTATGACACCGTAGGGTAGTTTATTTTCAAATTTTTTAGTAACGATTGTTAAATCAGCATTATTTTTATTATGAAATGAAATTAATTTTTTTAAATTAATCTTACTTAAAATATCTCCATTGATTATAACATAAGGTAACTTCTGTTTTTCAATTAAGGTAATTGGGCCTGCAGTGCCAAGTTTTTGTTTTTCGTTTATAAAATTAATATCTAACTCATTATGATTTTTTTTAAAAAAATCGTAGAAAAACTCTTTTTTATAATTTACAGAAACAAAATAATTTTGATATCCTTGGTTTTTAAAGTGATTAATCATTATAGATATTATTGGTTCACCTCCAACTTTTATAAGAGGTTTGGGCGTTTCAAGTGTTAATGGTCTTAGTCTAGAGCCCTCACCTCCAGCTAAGAAAATAATAGTGTTATTATCTATTACTTGAGTGCTAATTAAGTTTTTTTGATAAATAAAAATATCAACTAATTTTCTATTATTATCTAAGACAGGTACTTGAGCTATTCCATTTTTTTTAGCTATTTCTTCAATATTTTGATTTGCTGTACCTTCAATTACGTATTTTGGATTTTGATTAGCTATTTCAGATGCATTATCACCCAAATTGTGACCTTTTAATATTGACCTTCTTATGTCCCCATCTGTTATAGTTCCCTCAAGCTGATTATTCTTATTGATAAGTATTAAAATATGTATTTTGCTCTTTCCAAGCAACCTCATCGCTTCTTTAATAGTAATTTTTTCAGTTACAATAGAGTGGTTAAATCTATCAAAAATAGAATTGATCATTTGTTATTATTATTATAGCAAGATAAAGAAATTAAAAAAACAATGAAAATATTAATTGTAGGTGGGGGCGGTTATGTTGGGAGTGTTGTTTCTAAATACCTTAGCAAATTTGATCAACTTAGCATAACTGTAATAGATAACTTTATCTATCATAATCAAAATACAAATATATTTCTTAATCATAACAGAATTAATTTACTTAAATGTAGATTTGAAGATTTTAATTTTGAAAAAAATTTTAAATACGATGTTGTGATCTTCTTTGCTGGTCTTGTTGGGGATCCTATAACAAAAAATTACCCAAATTTATCTTTAAAAATAAATGAAAATTCAATAATCAATTTTATATCTAAGCTTTATGCCTATAATTTTGATAAGTTTATTTTTATTTCTACATGCTCTAATTACGGATTAATGCCAGAAAATACATTGGCTACTGAGGAGTCCCCATTAAAACCTCTTTCACTTTATGCAAAATCGAAAGTAAAAATTGAAAATTTTTTATTAGATAATAAATCTAATAATTTTTCAAAAACAATTTTAAGATTTTCTACTGCCTTTGGCCTCTCCGATAGAATGAGATTGGATTTGACAGTCAATCAATTTATTTATGAAGCCAAAATTAAAAAAGAATTATTAGTTTATGATGCTGATACATGGAGACCTTACTGTCATTTAAATGATTTTGCTGAGGCGATCTTTCATGTAATAACCCTTGATAATTCGTTAATTAAAAATCAAGTATTTAATGTCGGTTTAGATGAGAATAATTCTACAAAAAGAATGTTAGTTGATAAAATTAAGAATTTAAATTTCGATTTTAAGTGTATCTATGGTGAAAACGGTAATGATCCAAGAAATTATAGAGTCAGTTTCAAAAAAATAAATCAAGTATTGGGCTTTATACCAAAATATAATTTAGAATATGGTTTTGAAGAGATAAATAATTGGCTAAATAAAATGAAATCACAGAAAATTAACTATAATGATCTGGGAAACTACTTAATACCTCAAGAATTCATAAATCTTTATTTTTAATTAAATTGTATTTTTTCCAGAAATTCTTATGGGTTTCTTGATTTTAACAATAATATATTTTTAATACTGATATTTAAAAAATTATCTTTTCAAATCTTATTTATATTAGTGCACCTTATATACAATAAAGGTTTAATAGTATTTTGAGTCATATTAAACAATGAAATAAAAAAATTTGATCTTATTGAAATATCAATAAAATTTATGATTTAGAGAATTATATGAGAAATTTTAAAATTAAAGGTAATAATTAATTAATATTTATCTCTTTTATACAACATAATTAAAGTTAAAGTTTATTTTCTTAATTACTTTTAAAATATTTTTACAATCTTCTATAGGGTTATGAAATTTTTTAATAGAAAGCTTGTAACCAAAATAAGAGTGAATAACTGTACTATGTAGCATATTCCTTGGTATCATATAGCGATCTCTGAATATATTTTTTACATTAAGAATATTTGGATATTTTTTTTTAATATTATGATATTTTAAATTTAAATATAGAACTTTGCCATCATCACCATTTGAAATTATCAAATTATTATCTGTGAAATCTAAAAACATCTTAAAAGCAGTTTCAAATTCTATTCCTTTTTTATCAATTAAACTTTGCTTTAAACCTGTCAAATCTTGTATATATTTACTTAAAACTGGATTAAATACAGGTTTTACATAAATATTTAATTCTTTTTCAATTTTGAAGTTTTCGTTAACTTTTATCGCTCCAATTTGGATTATTTCTTTTTTTTGCCATTTATCTCTTTTTTCTTTTTCTAAATATTTTCCACTGTAATTACCCTTCCAGGATGTCCATTCAAAATCTGTTATAACAAAGTTTTTCAATTCAAAAGTATTTAACTATAGAACTTTTTAAACACTTGATAACATAATCTATGTGACTTTTGTTCATTGAATAATTAAAAAGTAAAACACCGTTTGATGGATATTTAATACCACGTATTTTTAAATCTGTTATTAATTTTGAAATTCTATTTGACTTATTTCTCTCTAAAAAATCTCTTTGTAATCTATTTAGGACTTGTTCTTTGGTAAAAATTATTCTAGCCATTGACTGATAGTGATAAACTCTCACATCTATTTCATTTTTTTCAAAGAAAACATTTAATTCATGAGAAAAGTACTCAGTTATATTATTAATTTTTTTTATAATTTTATCTCTATTTACTAAGAAATATTTTAAAAATTCATTTCCTATAAATGAAGAAGACGAATTTGCAGAAAATGTTCCTCCAAATAAAATCTTTAAATCATTTCTTTTGATGATTTTTAAGATTTTATTTGAAATTCCTATAAAGCCAATGGGCATTCCCGAACCAAAGCTTTTTCCAAAAGTTGATACATGACACTTAATATTTTGCAAATTTTGAAAACTTCCTTTTTCAAATCTTAAGCCTGAGATAATTTCGTCTAAATAAAATATAATATTTTTTTTATTACAGTATTGACTTATTTTTTTTATATACTTAGCACCTCTTTCATCAGGTAAGCCTCCCTGAATTGGTTCACACATTACACAGCAAATATTTTTCAAATGTTTGTCTAAGATTTTAATAGACTCATCGTAATTATTGTAAGGTATTATTACTAAATTATTTATCAAATTCTTATCTAAACCATTTGATAATGTTTCCAGTTTATTATTCTTACATGTTTTAAAAAGTAATTGATCAACTGATCCGTGCCAACTTCCTGAAATCATAATTATTAGATTTTTTTTTGTTACTGCTCTGCAAATTCTAAGCGCTTTTATATTTGCTTCCGCTCCAGAGTTGCACATTACAAATTTACTATATTGAGGTAAAACTTTTTTTATATTTCTCGATAGCTCCACAGCATACTTATTAGGTGCAGCAAAATTTGCTAAATTCATTTTAGAAATTTTCTTATAAGATTTTGTTATTGAGGGATGATTGTAACCAAGCAACAAACTCCCACCACCACAGCATAAGTCAATATATTTTTTTCTTCCTTGATAAATAAAAGTTCCAAATCCCTTATCATAAAAATTACTACTTTGATCATATCCCTCATTTAACAAAAAATTATTCATTTTTTAAATTATGTTTATCTTTTGAATATCTTAAAGTATAGTCCAAAAAATGCTCGTATCAAATTATGTCTCACTATCTAAAAGAGTCAATTGTGTTTTAGATGAGACTAAGAAAAAGATCAAAGTTTCAACTATTTTGTCAAACTTTAATAAAACTAAATTAGGTTTTTGTTTAATTAAAAATAAATCGTCATATAAAATTTTTACAGATGGAGATTTTAGAAGACAAATTTCTAAAGATAATCATTTTATCTTTAAAGATAGCTCTCATATAAAGAAAAAAAAGATAATAACGATAGATCATAAAAAAAGTTTATTTGATGCATATAACTTAATGAAATCCAGAGACATTAATGTCATCATAGTTTTTAAAAATAAGAAGTATTTTTCATATATTACTTTTCATGAAATTGTAAACCAATTATCTCCAGAAAGAATCAATTTAGATAAAGAAAAGCTTGCAAAATATGATCTTGATGTGTCAAAACATTTAATTAGATATCAATTTGTTTCGACATTCATTAATAGTGATATGGAAATCATTGATGCAGCCTGTGGCACTGGTTATGGCTCAAATCTTTTAGCAAAAAAAGCAAAAAGTGTTTTAGGTATTGATTACTCAAAAGAAGCTATTTTATTTGCAAAAGCTAATTATCAATCTAAAAATATTACTTTCAAGGTTGATAATATCCTAAATTTTGACTTTAAAAAAAAATATGATGCTATAATAACATTAGAAACCCTTGAGCACTTATCTAGATCTCAAGCAATAAAATGGTTAAAAAAATGCAAAAATTCTCTCAAATCAAACTCCACTTTCATATGTTCATCTCCAATGCTTAGAATTAGAAATAATAAACCTTATATTACTAACCCGCACCATCTATACGAAATGAAGAAAGAGGAGTTTTTTGCAAATCTCAAAAAAATATTTCGACCAAAAAGTATTAATTTCTTTATTCAAAAAAATGACTCATTTGTTTTACACACAAATCAAAATGAGGGGCTCTGCATGGCTATTTTAAAATTATGAAGCAGAAACAATATGTCGAAACTTTAAACTACAGTTTAAAAAGAAAATCAAAATTAATTGATGATGAGGTTCAATATTTTAATAACATACCTTTATATAATTGGATTGAAATTAGTCCAATTGATGCTTGTAATAGAAAGTGTGTTTTTTGTCCTAAATCTGATCCCAAAATAGCACCAGACACATACTTTAAAATGGAAACTAGCTTAATTCAAAAGCTAGCAAACGAATTAGTTGAGGTGGGCTTTAAAGGCACAGTTGCTTTTGCAGGATATGGAGAGCCTCTTTTAGCTAAGAACATATATGAAATGGTAAAAATATTATCACCTGTGTGTAATGTTGAAATAGTGACTAATGGAGATCCTTTAAAACCAAAGATAATAGATAAATGTTTTGATGCAGGTGTAAACAAATTAGTAGTTAGTATGTATGATGGACCTCACCAAGTTAAACATTTTGAAGAATTATTCTCAAAATCAAAAATGCCTAAAGATAAATATGTACTAAGAGATAGATGGTATAAGGAGGATGAGGGTTATGGTTTGATGCTCACAAATAGGGCGGGAGTATTAGATTATGGAAATAAAAATACTGCTGATAATCCCTCAAATATGTGTTTTTATGCACACTATTCAATGATGATTGATTGGAATGGTAATATCTATTTGTGTACACAAGATTGGAAGAGGAAAGATATTAGCGGAAATCTAAATGAAAAAAAGTTGATAGACATATGGAATTCTGATTGGTTAAAAATGGTAAGAATTAATTTATCAAAAGGAAAAAGAGCTTTTAGTCCGTGTAAAGGTTGTAACGCAAATGGAACAATGCATGGTGTAAATCACGCTAAGGCATGGGATAAATATTACGGTATTTAAATTTAATAAAATTGCGATTTTTTTTTAAGATTTTTTACTCATTCATAATTCATATAGATAATTTATGTTATAAAATTATCAAGAGAAATTTTTTGTTAGATTTTGTAGAGTCAATTAGAAATAAATCTATAAGTCATTTAGAAATAAATGGATCTAAATACAAATTTTACACACCAAACATTATTACCAAATTTAGAATAAGAACATTTTATGAAAAAGAACCAGAAACTTTAAATTGGATTTCTAATTTTGATAAAAAAGAACCTTTTACATTTATGGATATAGGTTCAAATGTAGGTATTTATTCAATATATAATTGTATTATACATAAAAATTCAAATGTCTTATCTATCGAACCCTCTATGCAAAATCTTTCAATATTATCAAGGAACATAAGCTTAAATAACTTTCAAGATAAAATAAATATATTGCCTATAGGATTAACGAATAAGAAAAAAGGGTTTTTTTTAATGCAAGAAACCTCTTTGTATGAAGGAGGAGCTTTGAACTCTTTTGGAGAAAAATTTGACTTTGAAGGAAACGATATAGCTAATAAGGTTATGAACTCTTACTCAACATTTGGTATGTCATTAGATGAACTAATAAATGAATTTAATATAAATATCCCTAAATATATCAAAATAGACGTTGATGGTATTGAGCATCTAATACTAGACGGTGCAAGAGATCTGTTGAGCAATAATAAACTTAAAAGTGTGTTAGTAGAAATTAATGAAAATTTTATTGATCAAACTCAAAAAGTTAATGAAATTATGAAAAATGCAGGTTTTAAACTGAGAGAGAAAAAACAGGTAGAACAATCAGTTAAAGGAACAGTTTTTGAAAAATCATATAACTGTATTTTTGATAGAAATTAAACATTTATAATGTACGAAAATAAAATTTTCGACACACTACAGATAAGTCAAAATAATTATTACACTAACATTTATAAAGAAAAATATATTTCTACGAGAAGAGAAT
>CACNEB010000013.1 GCA_902619375.1 uncultured Alphaproteobacteria bacterium | reverse complement strand
CTTGCTCAATCATGTAGAGAAAAAATTAATGTTGATTTATTAAATTTAGAAAATGAAGTAGATAAATTCAAAAGAGATGAAGATTTAGAGACCGCAGAGAAAAGAGTATTAAGATTAAACGCTGAAAGGGAAAGAATTGGTGCTGTAAACTTACTTGCTGAAGATGAATATGTAAAATTAAGAGAAAAAGTTGATGAAACAATTAAAGATAAAAATGAAATTGAAGAATCTATAGAAAAATTACATGAGGCAATTAATAAAATTAATAAAGAAGGTGTATTGAGACTAAAAGAGGCTTTTAAAATTGTTAATGAAAATTTTGAAAGACTATTTACAAAGTTATTTGGCGGAGGAAAAGCTTATCTGAAACTTATCCAAAACGATGAAGATCCTTTAAACTCTGGTTTGGAAATATTTGCCAGTCCTCCAGGTAAGAAAATGCAAAATATAACTTTATTATCTGGAGGTGAGCAGGCTTTAACTGCGATTTCTTTACTATTCGCTGTATTCATAGCGAACCCATCACCGTTTTGTATATTGGATGAAGTTGATGCTCCTCTAGATGATAATAATGTGGATAGATTTTGTAGTATGGTCGAAGAAATTTCAGAAAAAGTTCAAACCAAATTTATTATCGTTACTCATAATCGAATGACAATGTCTAGAGTAGATAGACTCTATGGTGTTACAATGCCCGAGGAAGGAATTTCTCAAATAGTCTCTGTTGAATTAGAAGAAGCCGTAAAGTACGCTGAATAATGGCAAATGATGAAGAAAATGATAATAAAAAGCCAAGTATGCAAGGTCTTAGCTTTGCTTATAGAATCTCAACTGAATTATTAGGCGCTTTAATTGTTTCTGTTATTATTGGATTGTTGATAGATAAGATGTTTGACAGCAAACCTATTGGTTTAATAACGTTGATAATACTAGGTTTTTTTGCAGGTTTATTGAATATTTACAGGCTTATACGTCGCATAGAAAACTCTAAATAAATCTGTTTTATTACTTCATGGCCAAGGGTGAAAGTCCTCTCAAACAGTTTGAAATTCAACCCATCGTTGACATTAACTTTTTAGGGTTTGATATCTCTTTTACTAATTCTGCTTTATGGATGACTATTACTACAGCATTTATTTTAATTTTTTTTACAGCGCCTTTTTTAAAAGCAAAAAAAACAAATTCTGTTAGTGACCTGTATCCGACAAGAATGCAAGTTGCTGCTGAGCTTGGTTTTAATTTTATTAATAGTTTATTAGCAGACACTGTTGGTAAAGAGGGCAAAAAATACTTTTCATTAGTGTTTACTTTATTCATGTTTATTTTATTTGGAAATCTTTTTGGTATGATTCCTTACAGCTTTACTTTTACTAGCCATATCATAGTGACTTTAGCTCTTGCAATGGGTGTATTTATTTTTGTTACCATTTTGGGATTTGTAAAACATGGTTTAAAATTCTTTAGCTTTTTTGTTATTCCTGGCTTGCCCGTGTACATGCTTCCTTTATTAATACCAATTGAAATTATATCTTATCTCTCTAGGCCTATAAGCTTATCAGTAAGACTTTTTGCCAACATGCTTGCTGGTCATACTTTACTGAAAGTTTTTGCAGGATTTGTCTCTGCACTTGGTTTTTTTGGAATTCTGCCATTAGTATTTATAATTGCCTTAACAGGTTTAGAGATATTAATTGCATTTTTGCAAGCATATGTTTTTGCAATATTAACATGTTTGTATATTAACGACGCTTTACACTTACACTAGATGAATACAAGGAGGTAAATATGGAACTAGTTGAAGGACTTAAATACTTAGGCGCAGGTTTAGCTGTTATCGGCGTGATTGGTGCTGGTATTGGTATTGGTAATGTTTTTGCTGCATTTATTACTGCTGTTGGAAGAAACCCAGCTGCAAGAAATGAAGTTTTTACCATGACAATGTTGGGTTTTGCACTTGTTGAAGCTATTGCTTTGTTCGCATTAGTTATAGCTCTAGTTATATTATTTTCATAAATTAACTGGGTAAAGAATGCCTCAATTAGAGCAAGTAGAATTTTTCGTTTCTCAGCTTTTTTGGCTGGGTGTATTTTTTGTAATACTTTTTACAGTATTAACATATACAACACTCCCTAAAATCAGAGCCTTTTTGAGTCAAAGAGATGATTTTGTTAAATCACATATCTCAAAACAAGATGAATTAATCAAAAAAGCTGAGTCAATAATTGCAAATTATGAGGTAAAACTTAACGATGCAAAGAGTCAAGCATCTCAAATTGTTAATGATGCAAAAAATAAAGCAATGCAAGAAAGTGAAAGCTTAATTAAATCTACTGAAGAAAAAATACAACATGAAATTAAAATGATGGAGGAAAGAGTTGCCAAAGAAAAAGACCAGGCAATATCTGATTTAAACATACAGCTGAAAGACTCAGCTACTAGTTTCATCTCTAAGGTATCTAAAATTGAAAAAGAGAATATCAATTTATAGATGAGCTATTTATTTTCAGATCCAAAGTTTTGGTTATTAATCTCTTTTATCACATTTGTAATTTTGATGATAAAACCATTTAAAAGTATGATGATTGGTGGTTTAGACTCTAAAATTGAAGAGATAAAAATTAATATTGATAAGTCTCTAGAGTCTTTTAACGAGGCAGAAGAAAAACTTAAAGAAGCAGAAAAACAAACTATGGATTTAACCAATAAAGTTGAAGAAATCATCTCTAATGCTCAGTCTCAAGCTGAGTCAATTACTAAAAATATTATTGATAAAACAAACCAAACTATTAAATCGAAAGAAAAAAATTCTTTTGATAGAATAAAACAAATTGAATTATCTGCAATACAATCTATCAAAAGTCAATCCTCTATAGAGTTAAATAATATTTTAAAAAACTATTTTTCTAATCTATCAGAGAATAATAAATCTAAAATATTGAATAACAGTTTGACTGATCTAAAATCAGTCAATTGATTGCATAAAATATTTTTATACCTTGATTATAAGTATCCAAATCGATTTGAAACTTATCATTTAAATCAATACTGTTTATTTTATTTATTTCCATATTGAGTTTAATTTCTTTTTGGAATTTAAACTCAGCTATTTTATAGTCCTCATCAAGATTTGTTACAAAAACAATTAATTCTACTTCGTAAGTATTTTTATCTTCATCAGTTAAATTTATATTCAATTTATAATCTGTAGAAATTTCTACTGAATCTTCATCCACAGACAAATAACAACTTAAGTTATAATCATTTTGTAGTTCAATGTTGGTATTGCCGAAATCAATAGATCTTGCCTTATACAAAATAAGAGATTGAGGGCATTCTTTGTAAGAAAATTTTACTTCTTTTTTTTTTATGGGATTAGGAATTGAACAAGCAACTAAAATAAAAGATAAAATAGAACATATAATGAATTTATTTTTTGCCATTGTTGAATATTATGCATCATATATACATTAATTAAAAAATAATAAAATGGCAGTCTATACACCAATAACTCATGTTGAAGCCCAAAAATTGTTCAAACCAATTGGAGAAATAAAGAGGTTAGAAGGCATAAAGGAGGGAGTAGAAAATACAAATTATTTAATTTATTTAAATGACTCTAATAAATATATCCTTACTATTTTTGAAAAGAGAACTAAAGAAATAGATTTACCTTATTTCAATAATCTCATGAAACTATTTCACAAAAACGGTATCTCATGTCCATTGAGTGTTAATGTAAATAATCATAACTTATTCAAAATCAAGGATAAACCATGTTGTATTTATACTTTTGTTGAAGGAAGGCCAATACAAGATGCTAACAAAGAACAATTAGTATCATTAGGGAAATCAGTGGCTCACCTACATCAATCTGGTGAAAGTTCAGAACTTTTTAGAAAAAATATGATGTTAATACCGTCTTGGAGACATATTACTGAAAGTTTCTCAGAAAATAATCCTAAAATAAATAGCTTGGAGTACAAATATATCTTAGAAAATATAAATAATCTTCAAGATAAATTTCCAATTAATTTGCGACAAATAAATATTCATGCTGATTTATTTAAAGACAATATATTTTTTTTAGATAATCAGGTTTCAGGTTTTATAGATTTCTTTTTTTCATGCACAGATACTGTTATTTATGATTTGGCTACATTTGCTAATGCTTGGTTTTTTCAAGGTAATAAATTTGTAGAGGATAATTATTTGATTTTTATTAAATCTTACCTAGAGAAATTTAAATTAACTAATGAGGAAAAGGATAATTTTAACTTCTATTTAAAAATAAGTGCCATTCGTTTTTTCTTAACAAGACTTTATGATTTACATTTTAATAAAGAGGGGAATGTAAAACATAAAAATCCAATAGAATTTTTTGAAATTTTTAAATTTCATGAAAAAAACAACATACAGGACCTTTTTTGATTAGTGTATTTACAGACGGTTCGTGTCTTGGAAATCCAGGAAATGGAGGTTGGGCCTTTTTAATTGTCAGAGAAAGAAATATTAGTTTTAGGGCTGGATTTGAAGAAAATTCCACCAATAATCGAATGGAACTTATGGCCGCTATTAAAGCATTAGAGTTTTTAGATAATTATAAAAAAATTTCTTTAAATACTGACAGTAACTATGTGAAACAAGGTATAACAACCTGGATATTAAATTGGAAAAAAAATTTTTGGAGAACATCAACTAAGCAACTTGTTAAAAATAAGGAGCTTTGGGAAAGATTAGATTATCTTAATGAAAGAAAAGATATTAATTGGAATTGGGTTAAAGCCCATGATGATAATAAATACAATAATCAAGTTGATGAACTTGCCAAAAAAGCAGCTGAAACACTAACTGAGTCTTCTTTTAATTAAATCTGAGGACTCAAGATATTCTATTGGACCTATAGATGAAATTGTTAAATTAGACTCAAATATTTTTGTTCTGGCTTTTTCCAAGTCTTCTAATTGCACAGCGTCTATTTTAGCTATAAATTCCTCAGGAGATCTAACCTTATTATGCATTAAATAGCTAGTTGCATTGGATCTACATCTAGTAGAGATACTTTCCTCTCCTTTTAGAATTCCCACTTTAAATTTAGCTTTAGTCTTAGTTAATTCCTCCTCAGTAAATGTATTAGCATTAATATTTAATTGATCGCAAAGTACGGGTATTAATTCTTTTACTTCATTATGTCCTGTGCCAGCATAGACATAAAAAATACCTGAGTCAGAAAAGAAATCACCACTGCTGTATATACTATAAACCAATCCTCTTTTTTCTCGAATTTCTTGAAATAATCTTGAAGACATACCAGAGCCAAGAAGTGTTGAATAAACTCTTGTAGCATAGTAAAGGTCTGAATGAATATCTACACCCTTAAAACCTAGTAATAACTTTACCTGTTCTAAATTTTTCTCTTGGCGGTATTCTCCGCCAACATAAGAGGATTTTGGAATATAATCGTCGTCGCCCAAAGGGAGGTTTTGGAATTTCTCCTCAACAAGTTTAATTATTTTGTCCTCTTCAAAATTTCCTGATACAGAAAACACCATTTTTTTTGGATTGTAGAAACCTTTCATAAAACCCTCTACTTCATCCCTTGATATAGACTTTATAATTTCAGCCGTACCTAAAATTGACCTGCCCATGGGTTGATCCGGGTATGCTAACTCATCAAATTTATCAGCGACAATGCTATCTGGTTCATCAGCATACATTCCAATCTCTTGTAATATTACTCCTCTCTCTTTATCGAGCTCCTTAGAGTCAAAAGTTGAAAACTGCAAGATATCGCTAATTACGTCTATAGATAGTTCAACATTTTCCTTTAAACCACTCATGTAATAAGCAGTTATTTCTCTTGAAGTATAGGCATTGTGAGAATTACCTACTAGCTCAACCTCTTTTGCTATTTGAGCAGCTGATCTATTTTTTGTTCCTTTGAATGCCATGTGCTCTAGTAAGTGAGCAACACCATTGATTTCTTTTCGTTCATTTCTTGCCCCGACTTTGTTCCACATTCCTACACTTACTGTTTCTACAGTATTTACAAAATCTGTAATCAAGGTCATTCCATTTTTAAGCTTATGAATATTAGGCATGTGCTTCTATATAATCTCCTAGTTCCTTGTAATTGTTATCTAAAATTGTAAATTTTTCATTATTAAGAAATTCTATGTTTTTATCATATTTTATGTTGTTACCTAATGCCTTTTCGACAGTTTCCTGAAATTTTACTGGATGGGCACAAGCAAGACACATTGCTTTTTTTAAATTTAATTTTTCCGCACATACAATACCAACAGCTGTATGAGGATCCAATAAGATTTTGTAATTTTCATATGTGATTTTAATCTGATTTTCAACCTCTTTAGAAGTTGCACTCTCAGATAAAAATTTCTCAGATAATGATTTATGAATAGTACTTTCTAAATGTTTATTGTGTTCATTGTTTTGAATATTTTGAAAAAGCTCATTTGTTGCTCCTGGTCCGAGAAGTTCTGCTAAAAGTCTTTCAAAATTACTTGATATTGTTATATCCATGCTAGGGCTATTAGTTTTTACAACATTGTAAAGATGTAGATCATTATTGCTTATAATTCGATGTAAAATATTATTCTCATTTGTCGCAACAATTAATTTATTTAATGGAAATCCCATTGACTTTAGCAAATGAGCAGAATATATATTTCCAAAATTTCCACTTGGTACAACAAAATTATCAATATTATGATTAAGATATGACCATGCATAATAGATTGATTGTGGTAACACCCTAAACCAATTAATTGAATTCACTGCAGTAAAGCTATATTTATTGTTTATATCTCTATCTCTAAAAAGTTTTTTTACTAAATTTTGGCAATCATCAAAACTTCCATTTAGGGCAATATTAAAAACATTTTTACCTCCACTAGTTGTCATTTGTTTTCTTTGGAAGAGAGATGTGGAGTTATGAGGGTGCAGAATAAAAATACTAATATTTTCAATATCTTTAAAGGCTTGAATTGCAGCAGAACCGGTATCGCCAGAAGTTGCTCCAATCACATATAATTTTCTATCTAGTTTCTTTAAATAGTATTCATATATTTTAGCTAACAAACACATAGCATAATCTTTAAAAGCTAGTGTCGGACCATGAAATAAATTTAATAAATCGTTGTCACCTATGTTTGATATTGAAACAATTTCTTTATCAAATTTACAATAAGCCTCTTCGATAATCTTTTCAATTATTTGAGCTTCAAATAAATCTGATAAAAAAGGGGTTAAAATAAAATTTGCTATTTCAAAATAATTTTTTCCTTTTAATGCATTTATTTGATTATTACTAAATTTTGGAATTTCATTTGGAATAAATAGACCTCCATCTGGTGCTAGACCGAAATTGAGTACCTGCTCAGCAGAGTACTCTTTTTTATCATCTCGCGTACTTATGTATTTCATTTAACAAATCTATCAACCAAATGATCTAAAAAATATTTTGGGTTTAAATTCTCGCCAGAAATGCTTTGTAACATTTCATCGGATGAATATAAAGAAGCTTTTTGATGGATATTAGTATTTAACCAAATGATTAAATTATTTATATTTTCTTCATTAGGGTTGTCTAAAAAAATATCAAATAAAGGGCAATTATATTTAATTTGTGAGGCTATCATAGCACCAAGTGCATAAGTAGGGAAATAACCAAATATACCTTCATACCAATGAATATCTTGGAGAACACCCTCTGTTTCTGAAATTAGATTGATTGACAAATTATTTAAATAGTTTTCGTTCCATAAATTTTTAATATCTTTAAAGTAAATTTTATTTTTAAAAATCTCTTTTTCAATTTTATACCTGATGTAAACATGGATCGGGTAAGAAAATTCATCAGCACTAACCCTTATAGGATTTACTCTCACAGTATGATAGTGCTCTATAAACGATTTTTCCAAATCTTTAGAGTTATCAAAAATATTGTTTATAATTTTAAAATAAACCTTTGATTTAAAGATATGATTTTCAAAAAAAAGAGATTGGCTTTCATGGACGCTTAAACTACGAGATTGACCCAATGGCTCATAAAGATATTCATTAGGTCGATTCTGCTCATAAACTCCATGGCCTGTCTCATGAAATAATGCTGATAAGGACTCTAATATATTATCTTCAAACCTGGTTGTTATCCTTACATCATTTGTAGCTCCTCCACAAAAAGGGTGGTGAGATTGATCAATTCTACCTCTGTCAAAATCAAAGTTGAGTTGTTCTAATTTTACTTTCACCATTTTTAATATTTCTGAGTCTGAAATATTTGATTTGTAAACATGAGGTGATTTAATTTTTTTAATATCTAAATATTTAGGTATTATTTCTCTCTCAATTACTGAAAAAAATTTGTCTATCTTTGATGAATCATAATCAATATCATATTTTGAAATTAATGAATCATAAGGTGATAGATTAGTAGCTTTAGCTAATTGACTAGCTTCCTCATGTACTAAATCTAATAGATCATTGAAATCTTTTTCAATTACCGAAGAATCATTTTTTGATCTAGCCTCTCTCCATAAATGCTCACAAGTTAGTTTTTTTTTTATCAGTAGAGATTTCAAATCTGGGTCAATAGCATTTTCTTTGACGATAATACTCTTCATTAATTTTAAACACATACTATCTGCTTCGCTTAATTTTGTATTTTCAGCTTTTTGAATTTCTTCTTGAATATCTTCGCTTCTAAATATTCTATCTGTAAAGTTAGATAAAATAGACATTTGCTCTGATCTAGATTCAACACTTTTTTTTGGTAAATTAGTTGCATTATCCCAAAATAAAAGACCACTGACATCATTCAAAACATAGTAGCTTTTAAAATACTCTTTAAGTTTATTCATATTTTCTTCTTATAATTAACAGCATAACGATACTTGACAAACTAAGCAAAAACCAAGTTATTGAATAATTCAAATGATTATTTCTCAAAAATATCAGAGGGTTAAAGGTATATTTAGATACCCTATCATCTAGCAGAACAAAATAATATTTAGATAGGAATGTATATTGATAAAACTGACTAAAATCAGTTTTATTAATAGAGTACCAAGTATTATTAGGTAAATCATTCTCTGGGGTAAAAAAAGGTTTATCTGAATTAAAATCTCTTATGTATACCTTAGGGTTGTCGATTGATTGATATCTTTGAATGATATTTTGAACTTGATCTGTATCTTTGTCTAAAAACCATCCAAAATTAATGACACTGTATATACTATTTTTGTACTTTACCGGAAGTATTAGGTGATAACCTGGTTTTCCTTTAAATGTTTTTGACTCTAAATAAATTGGTTTGTTTAGAATTGTATAATTATCATCTAATTTTACTGTTACTAAATTATTGTAATTTATTACATCTGAAAACAAAGTGGGATTGAGAATTGAATTACGAATATTATCCATTAAATCATTTTTCCAATTTAGCCGGTAAAGTTGCCACGAACCTAAGATAAAGGTTAAAATAGAAATTCCTATAAATACAAATGTTAATGATGACTTATTCATAAATAAAAAATTGAATTAAAAGTAAAAGATATAAATGTTTGGTTTATCTTCCCCACCAATAGATACTTATGTATAAAAACAACCATACAACATCAACAAAATGCCAATACCATGCAGCTGCTTCAAAACCAAAATGTCTTTTTGGGGTTAAATGACCTTTTCTTATTCTCAATAAACAGACTAATAAAAACAAAGTACCTATTAGTACATGAAAGCCGTGAAAACCGGTTGCCATAAAAAAAGTTGAAGGATATATACCTTCAGTGAAACCAAAAGTTGCGTGTTGGTATTCATATATTTGTAAAAGTGAAAATATAAAACCTAAAAAAACCGTGTAATATAAACCTTTAAGAGCCTCTTTATTATTACCCTCTCTTAATTCATGGTGTGCCCATGTACAGGTAGTACCTGATAAAAGTAAAATTAAGGTATTTAAGTACGGGATATCTAGTGGGTCAAAAGTTTCAATTCCTTTTGGGGGCCAAACTCCTATTCCAAGAGTACCTGTAAAAACTTCTTTGTACTCATCTAAAAATGTTTTAGGTAATAGACTTGCATCAAAAAAAGCCCAAAAGAAAGCAACAAAAAACATAACTTCTGATGTGATGAACAGAGCCATACCCCACCTAAGACCAATCTCAGTGATTGAATTGTGTACTTTCAAAAAAGTACTCTCTTTTATTATGTCTCGCCACCACATAAACATAGTAAAAAGTATTAGAACAAGACCTGCTAGCATAGGCCATAGCATCTCATAGTGCATATACAAAATGGCACCTGAAACTAGAAAAAGAGCTGAAAAAGCACCAACTAATGGCCAGGGACTAGGATTTACAAGATGAAATTTATGTTTCTTTTCAGAGTCTTTAAATACTAAATCAACCATTTAAACAATATTTCATTCTTTTTTCTCAAAAAAGGTATATGACAAAGTGACATTCTTAGTCCTACTTGCCTCAGGATCGTCAAGTATCAATGGATCTAAGTAGAAAGTTACAGGAAACTCAACAACTTGATTTGGTTTTATCGTTTGATCAATGAAGCAAAAGCATTCTATCTTATATAGGTATGGACCAATTTTAGGTGGTAAAATGTTAAATATAGACGTACCTGTTGAGCTAACGTCAGTATTGTTTTTAGCTTTAAAAACAACATCATACTTTACACCTTCTGTAATATTCATTTTTTGAGGAGCCTCGAACATCCAGTCCAAACCTTCATTTACCTGAGCTGAAAATATTACTTTTATATCAAGTTCTCCCAAATTGATATTTTGTTGTTGTTCCTGAATTTTTACTTCTTTATTAAAACCTTGAAACCCAGTCAGATCACAAAAAAGCTTATACAATGGAACAGAAAAAATTACCAGACTTACCATAAATCCAAGTATCAACATTAAAAAAATTAATGTTTTATTTTTATTTGTTACGTTCAAATACCAGATTTAATTCTAAATATTGTAATAAAATAAAATGCTGTTACGAGCATGAAAAGTAAAGCCAAGACTAATAAATTTTTATTTTTTCTTTTCATTAGAATAAATATTTATCAATAACTGTTAAGGTAAAAATAAGAAAAAGATATACAATTGAATATCCAAAAAGTTTAATTGAGTCTTTCTTAATATTTTGTGACTTATTGAGTTTAAAAAGTTTGTAAATAAAATATACATTGAGAAGATTGGAGCCTAAAAAAAAGCTCATTCCCGCGTATTTAAAAAAATATAGAGAGTTTACTGATGCAACCATTAGAAAAGTATAAATATTCATCATAAAAAGTGTTTTTTTTATGCCATGTTTAACGGGATACATGGGTATATCAGCGTCAGAGTAATCTTGGTTTCTAAATATGGCTAATGCCCAAGAATGTGGAGGTGTCCATAAAAATATTATTAAGCATAATATTAACGGGTAGAAAATTTGTTCACTTGAAATACTTATCCATGCAATCACTGGAGGGAGAGCACCAGCTAAACCACCAATCACTATATTCTGTGCAGTTTTGTGCTTGAGATACATTGTATAAAAAACAGAGTAATAAAGAATTGTAAATGCCAATAAGATTGAGGCCTTAATATTTCCAAAGAAAAATAAACCTACCACAGAAAAAAAAGAAAAAATTAATCCAGTCCCAAGTGCCGTATTTGCTGAGATATTTCCTGAAGGAATAGGTCTAAACTTTGTTCTATCCATTTTTGAGTCAATTATTCGATCAAACCACATGTTTAAAATAGCTGAACCAGATGCTCCCATTGCTATAAGGGTAAGAGCCATTCCTTTTATAAATAAACTTTTATCAGATGGTGCTAATAGCATCGCACATAAAGCCGTAAATATTACAAGCGAGATTACACCAGGTTTAATTAGTACATAAAGTTGTTTTAAAAAATTAACAGCTTGCAAAAAGAACAGGTTTTGTTCTGTCTGAACAAAAGTTTGATGATGCTTTTTTTCTAACACAAATTAATTTTTCACTTCGGGTAATGTATCAAACTGGTGATAAGGTGGAGGAGACGGTAATGTCCACTCAAGTGTTTTCGCACCCTCACCCCATGGATTTGCTTCTGCTTTTTTGCCTTTAAATAATGCGTAAATTATTATGAAAATAAAAAGAATAAATGAAGCAAAGGATATATAGGACCCAATTGAGGATATAATATTCCATCCAGCATAGGCATCTGGATAATCTGGAATACGTCTAGGCATACCTGCTAATCCTAAAAAGTGTTGTGGGAAGAAGGTTAAGTTAACGCCTAAAAAGAATAACCAAAAGTGTAATTTACCAAAAAACTCAGAGTAATTTTTTCCACTCATTTTACCAAACCAATAATAAATTCCGGCAAAAATACCAAACACCGCTCCCATACTTAAAACGTAATGGAAATGGGCAACAACGTAGTATGTATCATGTAAAACAACATCAATACCTGCGTTTGCTAAAATTACACCTGTTACTCCACCTAAAGTGAAAAGAAAAATAAATCCTAGAGCAAATAACATAGGGGTAGTAAATGTTATAGATCCACCCCACATTGTAGCGATCCAACTAAAAATCTTAACACCTGTGGGTACAGCTATGACGATTGTAGCAAGCATAAAATAAGCTCTAACATTTGCGCTAAACCCTACAGTGTACATATGATGAGCCCAAACAACAAAACCAATAAATCCAATAGCAACCATTGCATAGGCCATACCTAAATATCCAAATACAGGTTTTTTTGAAAATGTGGATACAATGTGTGAGACGATACCGAAAGCTGGTAAAATCATAATGTAAACCTCTGGGTGACCGAAAAACCAGAATAAATGCTGGAATAGAACGGGGTCCCCTCCACCGGCAGGATCAAAAAAAGTTGTTCCAAAGTTTCTATCTGTTAAAAGCATTGTAATAGCTCCACCTAGAACTGGAACAGCAAGTAAAAGAAGAAATGCTGTAACTAGCATTGCCCAAACAAAAAGAGGCATTTTATGAATTGTCATCCCGGGTGCTCTCATATTCAAAATGGTTGTAATAAAGTTGACGGCACCGAGTATTGATGAGGCACCTGCTAAATGAAGTGAAAAAATCGCCATATCTACAGCAGGACTACTGTGTCCTGTAATCGAACTTAAAGGTGGGTAAATAGTCCAACCAGTTCCAGCACCGCTCCCAACAAACATCGAACCTGCAATTAAAAATAATGCAGGAACCAATAACCAAAAACTAATATTATTCAATCTTGGAAAAGCCATATCAGGTGCGCCAATCATTAGTGGAATAAACCAATTTCCAAAACCTCCTATTAATGCAGGCATTACGACAAAAAAGATCATTAGTAGTCCATGAGCTGAGATAATTACATTCCACATTTGTCCATCTGCCACAAACTGCATTCCGGGTTCAGATAATTCCATTCTCATAATAACTGAAAGGGCACCGCCCACTACACCAGCTACAATTGCATAAATTAAGTATAATGTTCCAATATCTTTATGGTTTGTGGAAAAAAACCATCTTGTGAAAAAACCTGGCTTATGATCGTGATGATCATCCATAGCTAATGAATCTGAACTCATAAATTATTCTCCTCTAATTGTATTAAATTATTTTGTGAAATAATGATTTCCTCATTTGTTTCGTTAGTTTTAATATCTTCATTGATTGCGTAATTGTTTTTGGCTTCATTAGCCCATGCAATAAATTCGCTTTCAGGTAATACTTTTACAACAACTGGCATAAACCCATGACCACTACCGCATATTTCAGAGCATTGTCCTCTGTATATTCCTGGTTCTTTAACATTGACCCACGTTTCATTGAGTCTTCCAGGGACGGCATCAGTTTTTAATCCCATTGAGGGTACAGCCCAGCTGTGCAAAACATCTCCAGCAGTTATAAGTATTTGAATATTTTTATTGGCAGGAATTACAAGAGGATTGTCAACTGTCAAGAGTCTTAAGTCTCCCTCTTGAAGGTCTGCATCTTGAACCATGTAACTTTCAAAATAAAAGTCACCGTGATCGGGGTATTCGTATTCCCAATACCACTGATGACCAATGACTTTAACAGTCATATCATAGTTTTCGCTTTTTTCTTGTTGGTATAAAAGCTTAAAAGATGGTATCGCAAGTACTACAAGGATTACAATTGGTATTGCAGTCCACAAAACTTCAACAACTGTATTGTGAGTTCTTGTAGATGGAATTGGGTTTCTTTTTGCACTGAAACGAAAAGAGACGTAGAAAAGAAGAAATAAGACAAATAAAGTAACTAAAGTCATTACAATCAAAATTATGTTATGGAGTCCAACTACACTGCCCATCAAATCTGTGGCAGGATTTTGAAAACTTAACTGCCAGTCAGTGGCTTGTTTTCCAAACGCCTTAAAAGATAAAAGAAAAAAAAATACCGAAAATATTGACTTCATCTAAGACATATTAGTAATCTTTTTTGTACAGTATATTGACAGGATGTCGCTTAAACCCGCTATAATTATGAAAAATAGTGAAATGTTAAACTAAGTGCGGCAATAACTGCTGTATCAGCTTTCAAAATGTTTGGCCCTAGACTCACATTAAAGAAATTTTTTGTGCTACTTGAAATAAATGCTCTTTCCTCCTCCTCAAAACCACCTTCAGGCCCTATAACAACTAAAATTTCACTATTTGGTTTTATTTTAGCTTGTGAAAGATGAACACCTTTGAGATTTTCGTCGAACATCAGCACTGTTTTACTAGATATGATATTAGACCTTTCTTTAAGGTCAATTAACTTGTCTATGTTTGGTATTGATAATCTTCCACTTTGTTGAGCAGCACCTACAGCATATGTATTAAACTTATCAAGATTAATCTTTGTGTTTATAGTTCTATTAAATGATGTCGGAAATAGACATCTCACACCCATCTCAGTTGATTGTCTGATGATTAATTCACTGTTTTGGTATTTAATGGGAGAAAACATTAAGTCTATCAAAGTTTCTGCTCGAGGTGATGAGATTTGACTTATCGATTTTGCTTTTAAAAAATTTTTTTTAATATCAATTATCTCACACTTCCACTCACCAGAAATATTATTGAACAAAGAGATCTCATCTCCTATTTTAAGCCTTATGACTTTTACAAGATGGATATAATACTTTTTTTCTAGCTCATAAGTGCTACCCTGCTTTATAATTGAACTACAATAAACTCTTTTCATGAATAACAATTATAAGAATAATTTAATTTTTAAATTATTTCCACCTTTCACACACCCATACCTTGTTTTAGTTAGATTAGACAAACCTATTGGTTTTCTTCTACTTTTTTACCCAATAAGTTTCATTTTAGCATCCTCAACAAATAGCTCATCTAATAATATTTTCATTTTGTTAATAATTTTTTTTATAGGTTCAGTAGTTATGAGATCTGCTGGATGCATAGTGAATGATTTAATTGACAAAGACATTGATAAGAAAGTTATTAGAACACAAAATAGATCTCTAGCCTCATCTCAGATAAGTGTAAAGAATTCACTCATACTATTATTTTTTCTTTTAATAATAGGTTTGATAATTTTATTACAATTAAATTATGAAGCTATTGTATTGGGGCTTGTTATCACACCTTTGATAATTTTATACCCTTTAGCAAAAAGATTTTTTTTCTTACCCCAATTAATTTTAGCTTTGACTTATAATTGGGGCTGCTTTATTGGCTGGGTGGCTATGGGCTCAGACGTACCCTTTTCATCTGTTCTCATTTTATATATGTCACTTATTTTTTGGACACTTACTTATGATACTATTTATGCCACTCAGGATGAAAAAGAAGACAAAGAATTAAATTTATACTCTAGCACTTTATTTTTTGGAGCTGGTAGAATGATCATTTTAAATTTAATGATTTTTTTTAAATATTTTTTATTGGCATTTTTTGGAAGTGGCTTGAATTTTAGTTTTTTATACTATGTCTTATTGATAACAATTTTCTTTATGAACATTATAGATCTCAATTTTATGTGGAAAAATATACCTGAAAAGGCTGGTTTATACTTTAGTCGGAATAACTATTACGGTATCAGCATACTTTTTAGTATAATGATTGGAAGTCACTTTAATGTCTGAGTCTAAAGAACATTTTATAAGAATTTCTAAATTATTTCTTAATTTTAAATTAAGAATGTTTGTTGCTATTTTATGTATGATTATTGCTGCTCTATGCACAGGTTTTCATGCATGGTTGGTTAAACCTGCTCTTGATAATGTTTTGATTAATGCCGATAAATTTTATCTATATTTTATACCCATTGCTATTTTAATTACTGGGGTAATAAAAGGATTAGTAACTTATATCCAAATTACTTCTTTACAATTTATGAGTCATAGGATTATAGAAAAACTCAGACGTGATGTTTTTAAAAATATAATAAATGTACATTATGGGTTTTTTGTTAAAAATAAAATAGGATCATTAATTACAAGAATTACAACTGATACTTATTATCTAAGTGGGGCTATGGCCAACACATATACTGCATTAATAAAAGATTCTCTAACTTTAATTGTTTTAATTGGAAATATGTTTTATCAAAATTGGAAATTAGCTTGTATTTCTATAGTGATTTTTCCATTAGCTATTGTTCCAATAAGAGTTTTAGGAAAAAAAATTAGAAGAGTCACAAAAAACTTACAAGAACAAGTTGGTAATTTAGCTTCAAATTTAGAAGAGGTCTTTAGGGGAATCAAAAATGTAAAATCTTTCAATGCAGAAAATTTTGAAATTAAAAGAGTCAATAAAGAAATTGAGCAAGCAAGAAAATTAAATTTTAAGCAGGAAAAAATTACTGCTAGATCAAGACCTTTTACGGAAACATTAGGTTCAATGGCAGCTGGTTTAGCTATATTTGGTGGGGGTATTTTTGTAATTAATGATAATATGACAGCTGGGCAATTAATGAGTTTTTTAGTAAGCCTAATGCTAGCTTATGCACCTCTTAAAAACCTTATAAATGTGAATGTTTTACTCCAAAGTGGTCTTGGTGCTGCCTCTAGAATATTTGAATTTATAGACTTTAAAAATGAAACAATAGGTGGATTTAAGACAATTAAAACTTTTAAGACTTTGAATTTTAAAGAAGTTTTTTTTAAATACGAAAATACATATAAAAATATTATTAACCGAGTTAATTTTAACCTTAAAACAGGAAAAAAAGTTGCATTTGTGGGTCCTTCCGGAGGGGGTAAATCAACACTTATGGCTTTATTTTTGAGATTATTTGATATTACGAAAGGCGAAATAACAATAAATGGAATTGATATAAAAAAATTAAAATTAAATAGTCTTAGAAATATATTTAGCCTAGTTAGCCAAGATACGGTTTTGTTTGATGGAACTATTTCAGAAAATATTAAATATAACTCTAGACACAATCAGTCAAATATAAATTATTTTGCAAATATTGCATGTGTAAATGATTTTGCAAATAAACTACCTTTAAAATTGAATACGAAAATTGGAGAAAATGGAATTAAATTGTCTGGGGGTCAAAGACAAAGAATTTCAATTGCAAGGGCTCTAGCTCAAAAAAGCCCTGTTGTATTGTTAGATGAGCCAACTTCAAATTTAGATCTTAAAACTGAGACTAAACTATTCAATAATTTGTATCTTTTGCCTAAAATTACAATGATCGTAGTCGCTCACAGATTAAGTACAATCAAAAATTTTGATGAAATTTACTATTTAGAAAATGGTGAAGTTGTTGAGAAGGGCACTCATAAAACCTTAATGGCAAAGAAAAAACATTATTATAATCTCTATCAAAGACAGATTAAAAAAAATGCTTAAAAAATTATCTAAGAATAAATTCTTTAAGATTATTTTTGTAAATTTGATTTATCTATCATTATCACTTGTAAAAAAAACAAGTCATTGGTCAGGTGTAAACGAAGAGGTCGTAGAAAAACAATTACAAAATAAAAAATCAATTATTGTTCTTATCTGGCATAACCAACTTATGGGCTCTACATTTAGTTGGAAATTTAAACCAAAATTAAGACCCATTGCAACATCTCATAGGGATGGTCAAATAAGCACATTAGTTCAAAGAAAATTTGGTTTAGATCCTCTTTTACGTGAAAAAGATAAACCTACTGCTCTAATAAAAGATATCACTATAGCCGTAGAAAAAGGCGATTGCATTTATATCACACCAGATGCTCCTCATGGGCCACCGCATAAAATTAACACCAATGTTTACAAATTGGCTAAAAAATTTGATTTAAAGATCGCTCTTTTAACTTTTAAAACCAATCGTTTTTTTCGTCTTAATAACTGGGATAAATTAAAAATACCATTACCTTTCAGTAAAGGTATTTTTTTTTGGGGTGAAGAAATAATAAACCCAAGTCAGTTCGACGAAAACTCATTCAATTCATACATAGTAGAAAATTTAAATAGAAATTTAAAAATAATCGATGCTCATTTTTAGCTATAGATTATTACAACTTTTGTTTTTTCCAATTATTTTATTAATTGGTTTAATAAGAATATTTTATAAAAAAGAAAATTTTTTTTCATATAAACAAAAAATATTTGCAAAACATGATTACACACAAATTAGACAAAGCGATTTTTTAATTCATTTTGCTTCTATAGGTGAATTAAATTCTATTAAATTCTTAGTGGATAGACTCAATAATAGAAAAATTGTTTTATCATGTTCTACTTTGTCATCTTTTGAATTGTCAAAAAAATTATATCCCAACCTTATTAGTATATTTCTACCTTTAGATTTTTTTTGGAATGTAAATAATTTCTTATCAAATACAAATTTTAAAAAAATTTTATGGATTGACTCAGAAATTTGGCCTAATTGGCTATTGATTTCAAAGAGGAGAAATTTAAAAAATATCTTAGTTAATGGTAGAGTATCGGATGCAAGTTATGTCAGATGGGCAAAATATCCAAATTTAAGTAAAATAATTGGAGAACAATACGATTTAATTTTTGCACAAAGCAAAAAGGACCAAGAAAACATAAATAATTTATTTTGTAAGACAGTTTATTTTTTTGGAAACCTAAAGTTTAGTATTAATCCAAAAATACCAGACTCAAAAAAAAAAATTGTGTGTTTCGCAAGTATTCACTTTAATGAGTATGATAAAGTACTACATATAATTAAAAGATTAAACTTAAGTGAAATATTTGAGATAGTTATCATACCTCGTCACATTCAATTCACTTATAATTTAAGTGAAAAAATTATTTCTGAAAATTTAGAAAAAATCACAGTTCATAATAAATTTGGAGATATAATGTCAATTTTCGAGCGTTCAAAGATAGTATTTATGGGTGGTTCTTTAATTAAACACGGTGGACAGAATCCCCTTGAACCTATTTCAAGAGGTTGTTTTGTACTATCAGGAAATTTCAATAAAAATTTTGAAGAAATTTATCTTGATCTCGAAAAACTTAACCTTTGCAAAACAATGAATAGTGATAATTTAGAGGATATTAGTAATGAAATTAACAGACAAATTAAAGAAGACTTTCATCATGCCAAGAAAATTGAAAATTTTATAAATAATAATAAAAATAGTTTAGAAAATATTACTGAGATGATTGATAAATGTTAAAAGCTCCAAAATTTTGGTACCAAAAATCAATTTCTTTAAATGCACTAATTCTCTCGCCTTTATCAATAATTTGGTCAGTAGGAAATTTAATTAAAAAAAATCTGTCAAAAGTTCAAAAAATTGACTTACCAGTGATAGCAGTTGGAAGTGCAATTATTGGAGGTTCAGGCAAAACGCCCTCTGTATTATACATTTGTAGAGAATTAAAAAAGATGGGATACATACCTCACATTATCTCAAGAGGTTATGGTGGGTCTACCACTGTAGATGAAGTTATAAAAGTAAAACCTCATATGGACTTTCATTTTGTTGGAGATGAGGCTTTAATGATGTCAAATTATTTTACAACTTGGGTTAGTAAAAATAAATTTCACGCAATGATTTCAGCAAAAGAGGATGGTGCTAATATACTTGTGTTAGACGATGCGCTTCAATCTTACAATATATATAAAAATATATCGATTTATGTGTATGACTCTATCCAATCATTTGGTAATAGACTTTTAGTTCCCTCAGGACCCCTAAGAGAGACAGTAAAAAATGCAATAAAGAAATCACAAATATTCTTTTTAATAAATACTGAAGTATGTAATGATTTAAATGAGAGACATTTTAAGCATATGTTAAAATATAAAATTGAAATCAGTGCTGAGTTTAGAGAAAAAAAGTTAATTGCTTTTGCAGGCCTTGGTTTTAATAAAAAATTCTTTGATCAATTAAAATCTGAAAATTTAAATTTAGTATTAACAAAAGAATTTCCAGATCATCATCAATATACTATCGATGATATATTTTTATTACTTGATCAAGCAAATAAAAATGATGCTTTTTTAATTACTACAGAGAAAGACCATGTAAGGATACCTGAAGAATTTAAAAGCTCAGTTGGAATTATATACGGAGAGATAGTCTCGGATAACAATTTACAATTTGCTACAGAAATTGAAAAATATATTTAAAATTTTGAAAAATTACATTGAGTTTATTTTTTTTATTTTACTTAAAAATATTTTAGGGTTTTTTAGTTTTAATTTTGCCTCAAATGTTGGAGGTGTTTTAGTTAGTTTTTTTGGAAAATTTACAAAATATGAACAAATAATAAAAGAAAATATAGAGGTATTGAACTTAAATGATGAAAAAAGTTCAAAATTAATGAAGGAAAATTTAAAAGAGACTGGAAAAGTTTTTTTTGAGTTTTTTAATTTAAATAAATTTGACTGGAAAAACATAGATTTTGATGATGCGGTAATAATGGATGAGATAAAAAATTATATAGGCCCTAAAATCTTTGTATCTGCTCATATTGGAAATTGGGAGCTAACAAGAAATTTTATTTTACGACATGGCTTTACATTACATTCAGTATATAGACATGCTAATAACGAAAAAATTGATAATTACATACAGAGAAATAGAAAAAAAAATAATGCTTTTTTTTATAAAAAAGGCTCTGAGAGTGCTAAATCGATGATTAAAGCACTTAAACAAAATGAAGATTTAGCTCTACTAATTGACCAAAGAGATAGTAGTGGATTAGAAATAGATTTTTTTGGAAAGAGGGCACTAGCAACAGATGGTTTTGCTAATTTAGCGCTTAAATACAAAACGATGATTTGTCCAGTATACTCAATTAGAAATCAAAATGGTAAATTTCAAGTGATTTTTGAAAAACCTTTGCGTTATGAAGAATATAAAAATTATGATGTAAGAGACTTAGTTGAAATGATTCACAAAAAATATTTTGAAAAATGGATTACACAATCTCCATCACAATGGCTTTGGGTACATAATAGATGGAAATTATAATTTTTTTTTGACACTCATTACTCCATCTTTCAAAGTAACATCAAAATTATTTAATTTTTTTAAAGATTGTATACTTTTGATTATTTGATTTTCTGATCTCAATATTGCGTACCCTTTTTTTAAGTTTTTTTCTACCGATGACGTATTAAGTATTTTGTGAAGTAAATATAATTTTTGAGAAAAAATTTTAAATTTATTTAAAATTAAATTTTTATTATTATTATTTACGTAACCAATCTTACTTTGTATTTCCAATATTTTTTGTTTTGGACTATTTTCTTGTAGTCTTATTAATATATCATTTAAGAAGTTTGACTTGCTGTAAAAGGAATGATTAATTATTTCAAAATTCTCACTGTTTATTTTACTTAATTTGTTCTCAACATCTTTAATTTTATTAGAAAAATAATTTATAGAATTTTTGAATCTCAATAATAGTTGTTCTATAAATAGATATTTCTGCTCTATAGATTGATTAAGTTTTTCTTGTAAATCCTTTATTTGACTTAATAAGTAAATTTTATCTGGAACTGCAATTTCAGCAGCTGCGGTAGGTGTTGGTGCACGCAAGTCTGAGACATAATCTAATAAGGTAAAGTCCGTCTCATGACCAATAGCGGATATGTTAGGAATTTTTAAATTATAAACTCTTTTAATTAAATCAGTTTCGTTGAAAGGCATTAACTCCTCCAGAGAGCCCCCACCTCTGGCAAATATAATTAAATCTGGCTTTAAAAAGTCTTTTGAGTCATGATTTTCAATAAGATTTAAAAAATCTATGATTTCAATATGAGAATTTTTACCTTGAACAGAAATAGGGAAAACCTTTATTTCAGTAACTGGAAATCTCTCGGAAATTCTATGAATAATATCATGAATTACTGAACCTGAGGATGACGTTAACACACCAATAGATCTTGGATACTTAGGTAATTTTTTTTTCTTATCATCATCAAATAAACCCAACAAAGATAATTCTTTTTTCCTGTCCTCAATAAGCTTTAGAATTGATCCTGTGCCACTATACTCAACCTGATCAATAATGAGTTGATACACAGATCGCCCAAATTTAGAATAAGATGTTATCCTCCCATAAAAATTGTACTCAGTTCCCTCTTCTATTTGAACTTGCAAATTTTCATAACTTCCTTTCCAGCATATGCAAGATATGACCTCATCCTTTTCTTTAATTGAAAAATATACGTGTCCAGAACTAGCTATAGTTATAGACCCGGTCTCTCCGACTAACTTTAAATAAGAATAGTTTTCCTCCAATAAATCTTTTATTGACTTATTCAGTTGTGATACTGTGTACTCAGGAATATTATTCACAAAATAAATATACTTTATTATGATGTATAAATGAATGTCATTGTTGTAGGATCTGGTGCACGAGAACATGCTTTATGTAGAATTCTTCACAAGTCCTATCTTTGTGAAAAAGTATTTTGTTTTCCTGGAAATTATGGAATAAGTCAAATCGCAGAGTGTAAAGATATCTCTACTAAAGAGGATATTATTGCAGAATGTATAAAAATTAATCCGGACCTTATAGTTGTGGGTCCAGAAAACTATTTATCAGAAAACCTTGCCGGAGAACTTAGAAAAAATGGTTTAAATGTTTTTGGGCCTGACTCTGAAGGGGCGAAACTTGAGTCCTCCAAGGAGTTTATGAAAAAATTTTGTCAATCTCATAATATTCCAACTGCAAAGTCTCAAACTTTTGTTGATTTTGAAGATGCAAAAAACTATCTCGAGAGTTTTAATGGGCCCATTGTTGTAAAATATGATGGATTAGCTGCCGGTAAAGGAGTATTTGTATGTGCAAATACAAATGAAGCGGTAGAGGCTTGTGAAAGGATTTTTATTAAAAAAGAATTTAATCAAGAAAAGAATAAAGTTGTAATTGAAGAATTCATTGAGGGAAAAGAATTGAGTTTTTTTACAATCACTGATGGTAATGAATATTTAAACATTGGTTCCGCTCAAGATTATAAAAGAGTTGGAGAAAATGATACTGGACCAAATACTGGAGGAATGGGCACTATCAGCCCTGCCCCCATTTTAGATAATAATCTAGACATGATAATTCAGGATCAAATAGTAAAAAAAACTATAGATGGTATAAAAGAAGACAATATAGCATTTCAAGGCGTTATATTTTTTGGGGTAATCGTCAATGAACACAATCAACCATATTTACTTGAATACAACACTAGGTTTGGAGACCCTGAAATTCAAAGTATTTCTCTTAGGATAAAGTCGGATTTTTTATCTTTACTTCACTCAACTGCAACAAAAAATTTAGAATATGCTAATGTTGAGTTATTTGAAAATAAAAAATCAATTTGTTTAGTTTTAGCAACTAAGGGATATCCAGAGGATTACCCGAAAAATACCGAAATAAAAAATTTAAGTGAATTAAAAAATAATGATGACTTTTATATTTTTCATGCAGCAACTAAGTTAATTAACAACAAAGTTTTTTCTAATGGAGGTAGAGTTCTTTCAATTGTTGCATGTGGAGAAAATTACTTTGAGTGCAAGAAAAAAGTCTATGAAATAGCAGATATTATCGACTGGCCTGAGAAATATTATAGATCTGATATTGGTGCTAATATTTAGTTCTTTTTTTTTTAAAAAATTTTTTTATTAAATTTTCTTCATTATTTTTGATTAATTTATATTTTACTTTCGATATAGTCTTACGACTGGGATTATCATTTTTAAATAAATAATATACATTAGATAATCTTGAAGATTTTATAACCTCTTTGCACATATGACATGGCTCCAAATAAGATATCATTATTAGACCATCTAATCTCTTCTGATTTAATTTTTTACATGCCTTTCTTATGCATAAAATCTCTGCATGTGCAGTGGGATCGTTTGATGCGATTTCTTGATTGAAAGATCTAGCAACAATTCTCTCATCGATCGGGTCAACTATTACAGATGCTATCGGAATCTCACCTTTTTCCATAGCTAATTTACTTTGATTAAGTACAATACGTATAAAATTTGTTAGGTTGTTCATTGTGAATAGATCCCCAGTCATTGGTATTACAACTGATTATAAGGAAAAAGAAAACACATATTCTAAATATCCTTGGTTTGCTTTAAGACGCCATTATTCAGACTGTATATATCAGTTCGGATGTACGCCAGTAATATTACCTATAACAGAAACCACCGAAAATATAGATTTTATTGATGGTTTAATCATCTCAGGAGGGGACTTTGATATTGATCCAAAATATTACGGGGAAAATATTCAGTCAGATAAAATTCAAACCATTAAAGCTAGAACTAAATTTGAATTTAAAATATTAGAAAAATATTTTACCTCAAATAAACCCATTTTGGGAATATGTGGAGGGTGCCAACTTTTAAATGTATTTTTTGGTGGTAGTTTAATTCAAGATATTGAGTCATTTATTGAGCACGAACAACCGAATCCAAGAAATGAGACTAGTCATGAAATTGTTTTAAGTGATGCATCTAATCTAAAAATATTTAAAAATAGTCAAAGAATTTTTGTCAATAGTGCTCATCATCAGGGTATTAAAAAAATCGGTCAAAATTTAATAGTAGATGCTTATGCGCCTGATAATCTGATTGAAGCCTTTCATCATAATCAACATCCATTATGTATGGGAGTACAATGGCATCCTGAATTTTTAATAACAGAATTTGATAAAAGTATAATTAAGATGTTTACAGATCATGCAAAAAATAACGTTTAGTAAAAAATTATCCATTCAATTTGAAATTTCGAGAAACCAAGCAGAAAATTTGATAAAAAATAAAAAAGTTTTTTTAAATGGTAGTATTGAGACAAGACCATTTATATCAGTAACTGATAGAGATATTTTTGAGATTGAAAAATTTAAATCAAATAAACTTAATATAATACTATTCCATAAACCACGAGGTTGTATCACTTCCAAAAAAGATGAAAAAGATAGAAAAATTGTTTATGACTTTCTGCCTAAGAAATATCACCATTATCACTATATTGGTAGATTAGATTATAATTCTGAGGGTTTATTGTTATTCACAAAAGAGACCTCTTTTAAAAGATATATGGAACTTCCTAAATCAAATATTAAAAGATCTTATCTAGTTAATGTAATGGGTGCTTTTGATCAAAATAAGCTTAAATCGATGAATAAAAAAATTTATGGAAAAGAAATTTATAAAAAACCAAATGTAAAACTAGTTCACTCTAAAATTAATAAACATGTGCTTAAGTTTGATCTCACTGAGGGAAAAAATAGAGAAATCAGAAATATCTGTGAATTATTCAATTTAAAAGTAGAAAAGCTCAAAAGGATCTCTTACGGTCGTTTTCTATTAAGGTCTATAACATATGGTGAATACAGAGAAATACAGGTTAATGAGAGTTATCAGCGGTAAATATAAGGGGAGAAAAATATTAGTTGAGTCTGAAAGTGATTACAGGCCAACGTTAACAAGAATTAGAGAAGATATATTTAATTTATTATCACATAATAATGATCTTAATATAGACCTTAATCAGGTTGTTTTATGTGATTTGTTTGCTGGAACAGGTTCAATTGGTATAGAAGCGTTATCTAGAGGTGTTAAAAAAGTAATATTTAACGATATTGAAAAAAAGCATACTAACAAGATTGAAAAGTTTTTAAAAAAAATTAATGAGGTAAATTATGAAATAACTAATTTTGATCCTTATGAACAAAAAATTGATATTTTAAATTGCTG
>CACNEB010000012.1 GCA_902619375.1 uncultured Alphaproteobacteria bacterium | reverse complement strand
TTTGTTGATCTTGTATTATCGAAACATACTGCCAATGAGAAAATTTTAGACATTGCAAGTGGTAGTGGGGATATTTTTAATTTACTTCCTATTTCAAAAAATCTTTATGCTTTAGATCCTGTTTCTGAAATGCACAATATATCTAGAAAAAAAAATAGTTCTAAAAGAATTAATTACGAAGTTGGTTATGCAGAAAATATGCCGTACAAAAAAAATTTTTTTAAAACCATAACTTGTACATATGGTGTCAGAAATTTTAATAACCGAAAAAAGGGTTTTTCTGAGATTTATAGATGCCTTAAAAAAAATGGTTATTTTTTTATTATGGAATTTGGTATTCCAAAAAGAGATTTGTTAAAAAACTCATACAAAAACTTTTTAAAATATGTCTTACCTTTTACTGGAAGCATTATCTCCAATGATAGATATAGTTATAAATACTTAGCTGACAGTATTATTTCTTTTCCTAGTCAAAATAACCTTCTTGAAGAACTGATAAATACGGGTTTTTCTCATATTAAAACTATTGATTTCATTTCTGGAGCTAACAGCATATATATAGTGCAAAAAAAATGAAAATTTTAATAATAATAACTGGAAGTGTTGGATGTTATAAATCTTTAGATCTAATTCGTGAGTGCCAAAAAAAAGCCATTGAATATGAAGTTATTGCAACAAAAAACACATATGAGTTTATTTCTAAACTACTACTTGAAACAATTTCTAATAAGCCTGTGTATTCAGAGCTCTTCGATTTAGATATGGAAAAAAAAATTGGACATATAAAATTAGCGCGAGATAACACTCATATAATTGTTTACCCTGCGACAGCTAATATAATTTCAAAATTTGCAAAAGGTTTTTGTGACGACCTAGCTCTGACGTGTATGATTGCTGCAAACAAACCTATATATTTTGCACCTGCGATGAATAAGGAAATGTGGGCTAATCAAATTATTCAAGACAATGTGGACTATTTAAAGAAAATTGGTCATCATTTTATTGGCCCAGATGATGGATCTTTAGCTTGTGGTGAGTATGGTAGTGGTCGATTAGTTGATCCTGGTGAAATAATTAGTCAACTTAAGTAATTGAAACACGCATTAATAACTATTGGGTGCACTCGAGAGTATATAGATCCAGTAAGATATATATCAAATGAGTCATCAGGTCGGCAAGGCATGGCTTTAATAAAAAGCCTATTAAAATTTAATTATAAAGTTATTTGTTTGCATGGATATCTTCAAACAAAACAAATAATTTCAAAAAATGTTAAATTTATCTTCACTCCTACAGCAGATAAAATGTTAAAAGAAGCAAAAAAATATAAGTCTATCGACTTAGGAATTTTTAATGCTGCGGTTAGTGATTATAAAGCTAAAAAATATAACAAACTGAAAATTAAGAAAAAAAATGGAATGTCTTTAAAATTAATCAATAATCCTGATATTTTAAGATCAATGTCATTTGGAAAATATAAACCTAAGGTTACAGTCGGATTTGCTTATGAAACAAATGATGTATTTCAAAATGCAAAAAAAAAATTACTTTCCAAAAATTGTGATTATCTAGTTTTAAACTTTCCAACAACGGAAAATAAAATTTTTAATTCAAAATACAATAATGGTATTTTAATTGGAAGATCAGGTGACTTTTTAAATTTAGGAAATGTAAGTAAAACAATTTTTGCAAATAAAATTGTTAAACACATTAGCAATAGAAGGAATTAGAGTGGTTTATATAAAAGTAAAAAAAATAAATGATAACGTTACTCTTCCAACTTATGAGACATCATCTAGTGCAGGAATGGATATTAGAGCATTCTTGCCTAATGGAAAAGTTAGCATACTACCAAAAGAAACAAAACTAATTGGAACTGGATTATTTTTTGAAATTCCATATGGATTAGAGGTTCAAATTAGGCCTCGAAGTGGGCTAGCTGTGAAAAACTTTATTACTGTTCTTAACAGCCCAGGAACTATAGATGCTGACTATCGAGGTGAAATAAAAGTGATTTTAATAAATCATGGATCAATAATGTTTGAAATTGAAGATAAAATGAGAATTGCACAAATGGTTGTGTCAAAATATGAAAAGGTTAATTTTGAACTAGTAAGTGATTTAAGTGAAAGCGAGAGGGGGAGTGGTGGTTTTGGATCAACAGGAACAAAGTGAAAAGCTGATTGAAGAGTTTGGAAGACAAATTTTAGTTCCTGGGATTAATGAAGAGGGGCAACAAAATATCTCTAAGAAAAAAATTTGTATCATTGGTTTAGGTGCTCTGGGAACTGTTGCATCACAATATCTTGTTCGAGCTGGGGTTGGCGAGATTCACCTTATTGATTATGATATTATAGAGAAGTCAAATTTACATCGTCAAATTAATTATGATAAAGATGATGTTGGTAAATCTAAATCAAACACTTCAAAACATAAACTTAAAAATATAAATGACTCAACAATAATAAAAGAGCATTCTTTAAATTTTGAGTCTTTCATAAAAAAAAATCCAAATAATAATTTTGATTTAATATTTGATTGCACGGATAATCATCAGAATAAAATTTTTTCTTCAAAATATTCTAAAGCTAATAAAATCTCGTTTGTATCAATATCAATTAACTCTTCAGAGGGAATATACTTTGCACAAAACAATGAAGAAAATAATCCATCATGTTTTGAGTGTCTATTTCCTAAAGCTGATCAGAATCACCGTTGTCTTAACAGCGCAATGATAGGTCCAGTTGCAGGATTTGTTACTAGTTTTGCTTGTATGAAAATTATATTCGCCCTAGCCAAAATAAAAACTCAATTGAAAAGTGAAATCAATTTGATAGACCTTTTGACTTCAGACATAAACAAACTACAATTAAGGATTAAAGATTGTCCTCATTAAGATGAATACATTTACACCTCAATCTAGTTATAGTTATGAAGAAATCATTGAGTGTGGGAAAGGAAATTTATTTGGAAAGGGAAATGCCCAACTACCTGCACCTCCTATGCTTATGTTTGATCGCATCACTAATGTCAATAAAGATGGCGGGGTACATGGAAAAGGAGAGATAACTGCTGAACTGGATATAAACGCAGATTTATGGTTCTTTAAATGTCATTTCTTGGGTGATCCAATAATGCCAGGATGTTTGGGTCTTGACGCTTTATGGCAAATGTTGGGTTTTTATCTAGGTTGGCTTGGGTATCCTGGAAAAGGTCGTGCTTTGGGTGTTGGGGAAATAAAATTTGTTGAAGAAATAAAACCGGATAAAGAATTAATAAAATATAAAGTTAGCTTAAAAAAATCTTTAAATAAAAAAGGGTTATCAATAGGGTATGGAGATGGGCAGATAATTCACAAAGAAAAAATAATTTACCATGCCAATGATTTAAGAGTGGGTTTATTCAATGAGTAATAAAAGAGTTGTCGTTACTGGATACGGTATTGTTTCTTGTATAGGAGATAATAAAAAAGAAGTTTTACAGAGCTTAAGAGATGTGAAATCTGGGATTAGTCATTGCAAGGAATATGAGGAACTTGGAATGAGAAGTCATGTACATGGAAAACCTAAAATAAATATTGAAGAAAATGTAGATCGAAAAATTTTGCGTTTTATGGGGGAAGGTGCAGCATACAATTATATTGCAATGAAAGAGGCAATTGAACATTCAGGTCTTGATGAGGAACTTATATCTAATGTTAATACTGGATTAGTGATGGGGTCAGGTGGACCTTCGACGTATCAACTGCAACAAGCATTTGATATAGCGAGAGAAAAAGGTGTTAAAAAAATTGGACCTTATATGGTTACTAGAACAATGGCATCAGGAAATTCTGCTACTTTAGCAACCCCTTTTAAAATTAAAGGTGTAAATTACTCCATTAGTTCAGCTTGTTCGACAAGTTTGCACTGCATTGGCAATGCTTATGATCTCATTAGACATGGGCAACAAGAGATTGTATTTGCTGGTGGTGGTGAAGAAACACATTGGACAATGTCAATTTTATTTGATGCTATGGGTGCTTTATCAAGTAAATATAATGAAACACCTGAGGTTGCTTCTCGAGCTTACGACTCTTCAAGAGATGGGTTTGTCATTGGTGGAGGTGCAGGTGTTTTAGTAGTTGAGAGCCTTGATAGTGCAAAAGCAAGAGGGGCCAATATTGTTGCGGAAATTCAAGGTTTCGGTCAGACTTCAGATGGATATGACATGGTTCAACCCTCTGGGGAAGGGGCAGTGAGGTGTATGCAGATGGCAATCAAGGGTAGACCTGTTGATTATATCAACGCTCATGGAACATCAACACCTGTCGGAGACATGATTGAACTACAAGGTATCAAAGAGGTTTTTGGAGATAACATTCCTCCAACCAGCTCTACAAAGTCACTAACTGGTCATTCATTAGGAGCAACTGGTGTACAAGAAGCAGTTTACTCTCTTTTAATGATGGAAAATGATTTTATGGTTGAGTCGGCCAATATTACAAACTTAGATGAAAAGGCTGAAGGAATGAACATTCTCTTAGAGAATAAAAATGATATCAAAATCAATTCTATACTTTCAAATAGTTTTGGTTTTGGTGGAACGAATGCATCTATCTATCTAACTAGCTTTAATGAGTAAAATTTTAGAGGGCAAAAAAGGATTGATTGTTGGTATAGCCAATGATCATTCAATTGCATGGGGTATTGCAAAGTCCTTGAGTGATGAGGGTGCTAGTATGTATTTAACTTATCAGAATGACTCAATCAAAAAAAGAGTTGAACCCCTATCCGAGAAAATTAATTGCTTAGGAATTATGCCTTGTGACGTATCTGAAACATCTTCACTTGAAAATGTTTGTAATGGTATTAAAGGAAATATTGACTTTTTTGTTCACGCGGTTGCCTATTCAGATAAAAATGAACTATCAGGTAAATATTTAAATACAACTAGAGAAAATTTTCTTAAAACACTTCATATTTCTGCATACTCATTGACTGAAATGGTGAGGATGCTTTCACCAAAAATGAATGATGGTGCATCAATCATGGCCCTTACTTATTATGGGTCCACAAGATATATGCAAAGTTATAATGTAATGGGTGTTGCAAAGGCTGCATTGGAAACCTCTATAAAGTATCTTGCTGTTGATATGGGTGACAGAGGTATTAGAGTGAACGCAATTTCAGCTGGTCCGATGAGAACTTTAGCAGGTGCCGTTATAAACAAATCAAGAAAAATTTATAATTATACAATTGAAAATTCTCCTATTAAAAAACCATTATCATTAGAAGATATTGGTAAGTCATCCGTTTACTTAATGAGTGATCTGTCTAAAGGTGTTACAGGTGAAATACTTTACGTAGATAATGGATATAACAACGTAGGAATGAGTGTTCAAGAACTATAGTTTAAGATCAGGGGCAAAAGCCCCTTGATTTTTGATAATTATTTAGAGAAGTAACTAGTTTATACTTCTTTCATGCTAAGCTTTACTTTACCCGCACGATCAACATCAAGTACTTTGACTTGAACTTCTTGTCCCTCAGATAAAACATCAGAAACATTCTCTACTCTTTTTTGTGAAATTTGTGAGACATGAAGTAATCCGTCTCTTGCGCCCATAAAGTTTACAAAGGCTCCAAACTCAACAATTTTAACAACTTTACCAGTATAAACTTTGCCAACCTCTGGCTCCGCAACAATGTCTTCCACCATTTGCTTAGCTTTGTTAATTGACTCTTCATTACTGGAAGCAATTTTTACAATTCCATCATCGTTGACCTCTAGTTTTGCCCCAGAGACTTCGACTATGTTTTTAATTACCTTGCCACCTGATCCAATAACATCTTTAATTTTAGCTTTATCAATAGTGATAGAGATTACTTGAGGAGCATGCTTAGAAAATTTTGTTCTAGCTTCAGGTAAGGCATCCGACATTACACCAATAATATGTTTTCTTCCTCCTGATGCTTGATTTAAAGCAATTTCCATAATCTCTTTAGTAATGCTGGTAATCTTAATATCCATTTGAAGAGAAGTAATACCATCCATAGTACCGGCAACTTTAAAGTCCATATCCCCTAAGTGATCTTCATCTCCTAAAATATCACTAAGCACCACAAAGTCCTCACCCTCTTTGATTAGACCCATTGCTATACCCCCAATATGTTTTTTAATTGGCACACCCGCTGCCATCAAAGCAAGGGATGAGCCACATACTGTGGCCATAGAACTAGAACCATTAGACTCAGTTATCTCTGATACTAATCTTAGTGTGTATGGGAAGTCCTCTTTTTTTGGTAACATTGGGTGAACTGCACGCCATGCCAGTTTTCCGTGACCAATTTCTCTTCTACCAGTTGCCCCTACTCTTCCTACTTCTCCTACAGAGTAAGGTGGAAAATTATAATGCAACATAAAGTGTTGTTTATGCATTGGATCAAGAGAGTCAATCATTTGCTCATCATCGCCCGTTCCTAATGTGGTAACAACTAATGCTTGAGTTTCTCCTCGGGTAAAGAGACTTGAACCATGAGCTCGAGGAAGAATGTCTAATTCACATGTAATTTGTCTTACTTCATCTAATTTTCTTCCATCAATACGGCTTTTATTTTTGATGATATCGCCTCGAACTACGTCTTTTTCTATATCTTTAATGATTGTTGTAGCGGCTAAAATCTGATCATCTTCAACATTATCGACAATAGAAGACCTGATCTCTGTCAGTTTTTGACTTCGCTCTTGCTTATCAACTAAACCGTATGCTTCACGAATAGGATCTGAAATTTTACTTTCAATGTCTTTTTGTAAACCTTCATAAAAATCAGGTAGGCTTGGGACTTCAAAAGTCTTAATTTCTGTTTTGCTTGCAAAGTTTTGAACTTCTTTAATAAATGTCTGATAAAAATCATGTCCAAACATTACTGCCTCTAGCATGGTATTCTCGGAGAGTTCTTGGGCTTCAGACTCAACCATTAAGACACCCTCTTCTGTTCCAGCTACAACAAGATCTAGTTCAGAGTTTTCCATATCCTGTATAGATGGATTTGCAACTAGCTTTCCATCTATATATCCAACTCTAGCGGAACCCAAAGTACCTGCCACAGGAAGACCTGAAATCGCTAATGCTGCACCAGTTGCATACATAGCAATAATATCAGGATCAACAACGCTATCGTAAGATAGGACAGTTAATGTTACTTGAGTTTCATTTTTAAAGTTTTTGTGAAATAGAGGTCTAATAGGTCTATCAATTAAACGACTTGTTAATGTTTCTCTTTCAGTCGGTCTAGCCTCTCTTTTAAAAAAACCCCCAGGTATTTTACCTGAGGCATAATATTTTTCCTGATAATTAACTGTTAATGGAAAAAAATCAATATCAGGTTTTTGTGTTTTTGCAGCACAAATATTAGCCATAACCATTGTTTCACCACAGGTTACAACCACAGATGCATCTGCTTGTTTTGCTATTCGATTTGTTTCTAGTGTAATTTGTTGGTTACCCAACTCAAATTTATGTTCTATTTTCATCTTCCTCTTTCTTTATAGCTAATTAAAAAATTATTTTTTTCTTAGCTTTAGTTTATCTGCTACTTCTGTGTACTTTCCTACATTCCTCTTCTTTAAATACGCCATCAATCTATTTCTTTTACCAACCATCATCAGCAGACCTCTTCGAGAATGAAAATCTTTCTTATGGATTTTGATATGTTCTGTTAACAGATTAATTTTCTTTGTGAGAAAAAAAATTTGGGACTCTGGTGAACCAGTGTCATTATCAGCACGAGCTATATCGTTTATTTGTATTTCCGACATCAATACTCCTTTCAAAGTAAACATCATTTGACCAGGATGTCGCCCAGTTCAAATGGTAATCAGATTGGTATGTAAATCATTTATACTTGAGAAATCAAGGATTTTTTCATAAGGAATAGCTTGATTTATATCAAAAGTCCCTATTTTCAATCTTTTAATCATACTTGCATAAGCTATATCACCTAGGGAATTTGCAAATTCTTCTGCGAATGCCCGCACATAAAACCCTGAATAGCAATTCAACTCAACATTCATTTTTGATTTATTTGAAGATAGAACTTTTAAACTTTGAACTGATACTTTTTTATATCGATCTTCTATGGCTTTATTATCTCTAGCGAGTTCATAAAAATTTTTACCATTTAATTTATGCGCAGAGAAGTCTGGTATTTTTTGTTGATATGTTCCTATGAACTTTTTTAAATGTAAAGCTCTTTCATTTATATTATGCGATGACGTCTCCATTTTAAAGAATCTACCCTCTGAGTCTAAAGTATTTGTTGAAGCACCAAATCGTATCTCAACCTCATAACTTTTTTTTTCTTGATGTATATCTGGTATTTTCTTCGTAGCTTTATTTATACCTACTAATAATAAACCAGAAGCTAAAGGGTCTAGAGTTCCAGCAAAGCCAATTTTTTTAAATGAATAACGAAATTTTAATTTTCTAATAACCCCAAATGATTCTATACCCTGTGGTTTATTAATTAATAACCATCCATCACTATGAAAGTTTTCTTTTACCAAGTTCTATAATTTATCTAGAAGTGATTGTACTTTTAAAGACTCTTGAAAAGATTCATCAAAAATTAAAGATATTTTTGGAGTATATTTGCTTGTAAGAGTTCTCGCTATTAAACTTTGTATTTCTCTCAGATAAAGTTTATTAAATTCCTTAAAATCCTCTTCTGAAATATTATGGATAAGATAAATTTTTGCAAATCTTAGATCTTTACTTACTCTTACTTCAGTGATTTCGAAACGAACATTTGGAAATTTTAAAAGATAATCTTTTTGAGTTACGAGATATTCAGAGACAAGCCTTTTAATTGAAAGTTCAACTTTTTTGGTTCGAAAACTTGGCTTATTGTCCACACTATAATTCTTTTTGAACTTCCTTAGTTACGTAAAATTCAATTTCATCTTTTTCCAAAATATCTGAATAGTCTTTAAATGAAATACCACACTCGTAATTTTCTCTGACCTCTTTAACATCATCTTTAAAACGCTTAAGCGTTCCAACTTCTCCTTCGTGTATGATTTTACCCTCCCTGACAAGCCTGATTTTAGCCGAATTTTGTACAATTCCATCAGTAACAAAGCAGCCTGCAATTGTACCAAACTTTGAGGATTTGAAAGTATCACGAACCTCAGCATGGCCAATAATTTCCTCTTTAGTGTCTGGGGTGAGGAGACCAGAGAGCATTTTTTTCATATCGTCAATTAATTCATATATAATTGAGTAATATCGTATATCTACTTTATCTCGTTTTGCGATTGTTCTTGCTTGTGGGATTGCTCTGATATTAAAACCAATTACAAGCCCTTGTGCAGAACTCGCTAAACTTACATCACTTTCATTAATTGCACCAATAGCGTTATGGACAACATTGATTTTTACTTCTTCATTTCCAACTTTTTCTAGTGAAGAAACTATTGCTTCAAGAGATCCTTGGACATCTGCTTTCACAATGATTGGAAGTTTTTTCATATCTCCCTTTGATACATTAGCCATCATTTCCTCTAGTGATGATTTTTTAACTGCTTCTGTATTTTCTAATTTTTTTTGTTCTTTTACTTTTTCTGTAATATCTTTTGCAATGTCCTCATTTGGCATAACATAAACTGTATCACCTGCTTGTGGCACTGAATCAAAACCCAGTACTTCAATCGGCATTCCAGGATTAGCTGATTTAGTCCTGCTACCATTTTCATCAAGTAAAGCTCTAACTCTTCCATAAGATGAACCACATGTAAAATGATCACCTTCTTTAAAAGTTCCATTTTTTACTATCACTGTTGCAACAGGTCCTTTTCCAGTTTCTATTTTAGACTCAACTACAATTGCTTCAGCAAGTTTATTATGTTCGACATTTAGATCTAGGATTTCTACTTGTAATAAAATGTTATCTAATAATTTTTCTAGATTTGTTTTTTTAATTGCAGATATTTCAGTTTCTAATACATCTCCGCTGTAGCTTTCTACAACTACCTCGTGAGTTAACAAATCATTTCTAACAATGTTTGGGTCAACATCTGGTAAGTCCATTTTATTAATTGCAAGAACAATAGGAACTTTTGCTGCTTTAGCATGAGAAATTGCTTCAATTGTTTGAGGTTTAACACTATCGTTGGCAGCAACTACTAGTACAATAAGATCAGTTAAATTGGCTCCTCTAGAGCGAATATTTGAGAAAGCTGCGTGACCAGGTGTGTCCAAAAATGTAATGGGGTTGTTTTTATGTTGAATTTGATATGCACCAATATGTTGAGTAATTCCACCAGACTCTTTTGAAGTTACGTTAGTATTTCTAAGTGCATCCAACAAAGATGTTTTACCATGATCAACATGGCCCATTACAGTGACAATCGGAGGCCTAGGTGAAATTTTAGATATTTTTGTTTTTTGGTGATTTGCGATTTCATCTTTTAAACTGATCGCCTCTTCTCTTTTCGGTGTATGTCCTAATTCTGTAACTATCAGCTCAGCTGTATCTCCATCTATATATTGATTAGCCGTAGCCATAATTCCACTTTTCATAAGCGCTTTTACAACATCACCTGTTTTTTCAGACATTCTACTCGCTAATTCCTGCACAGAAATTTTTACAGGTATGTCAACTTCACGAACAATTTTTTGAGAACTAGTTAAATTTGGCTTAAATTTTGTTTTTTGTTTTTCTCTATTTCTTTTTGTTTTTGCAAGACTGGGCATTTTTTCGTAGTCTGGTTCTTCATCTAAAAGATTATTAACTGAAATAGAGGAAAGTTTTTTTTGAAATGCTGTTGTATTAAGAGTCAGTTTTTTTCTGGGAGGTGCGGATGTTGTAGATGTAGGCGTGGAAGGTTTAGCCGAAGATGTATTTGTGTTCTTTGTCTCTTTTGTCATTCAAAATTAGCTATTAAGATAAATCTCCCTAGCATCCATTATAATTTTTTCTGCAGCAGATTTTTCAACTCTTTTTTGTAGTATGCCATCTCTGCCCACTAATTCATCAGTTGCTAAATCTGCAAGGTCTTGACGTGAAAAGATATTGTTCTCAATCAATGTAGCTAAAATTTTATTATCAAACTCTGAAATCCCTTTGACATAATCATCTAGTTTTGAAGATTGTATTAATTTCTCAAGTTCTGCTTTCTCGTTTTCCATATACTGCGTAGCACGCGCATATATCTCAGCAGCAAGCTCATTATCAAATCCTTCAATTTTTTCTATATCTTGGATTGAAGCATTAGCAATTTTTTCAATACTTGTATATCCCTCGACCGCCAATAATTGTGCGATCATGTCTTCGAGATCGAGTTTTTCAGCGAAAAGAGAGGTAATTTTTTTAAATTCCTCTTGTCTTCTTTCTGCATCTTCTTTTTCAGTTAGTATGTCAATTTCAAGATTGGTAAGTATTGAAGCTAATTTTACATTTTGACCTCTTCTACCAATAGCAATACTTAACTGATCCTCAGGTAAGACGATCTCTACTCTATTTGAGTCTTCAAATTCATTAACCTTTGCAACTTGTGCGGGCGCAATAGCATTTTGTACATACATCGACTTTAGTTCTGACCAATTTACAATATCGATTTTTTCACCTTGTAATTCATTAACAATAGCCTGAACTCTTGAACCCCTCATACCTACGCATGCCCCAACTGGATCGATGGACTTATCGTTCGCACGAACTGTAATCTTTCCTCTACTACCAGGGTCTCTTGCAACAGATAAAATTTCTATTTGACCTTCATATATTTCAGGTACTTCCTGTTCAAATAATTTTGCCATAAACTGAGGGTGAGTTCTTGAAAGAAAAATTTGGTGTCCTTTGGCCTCTTCTTTTATATCGAAAAAATAAGCTCTAATACGATCACCATTTTTAAAATTCTCTCTTGGAATGAGTTCATCTTTTCTCAAAAATCCCTCAGCTTTACCTAGATCAACAATAATATTTCCAAATTCAATTCTTTTAACAATACCCGACAAAACTTCTCCGACACGATCTTTAAAATCATTAAACTGTCTTCTTTTTTCAGCTTCTCTAACTCTGGAGTAAATAACTTGTCTTGCCATATTGGCTGTAACTCTTCCAAAGTTTACGGATGGTAAAGGAATTGTTATTTGTTTTCCAATTTCAGTATCAGCATCATATTTTTTAGCATGGTCTAATAGAATTTGATTTGCCTGCAAAACAGGATCAATTTTTTCAACCACATCTTTAATATGAGATAAACTTATATTTCCTGTCATACGGTCAATAGATGCTTTAATGTTATTGTCCATTCCGTATTTTGATTTTCCAATAATTTCAAAAGACTCCTCAAGAGCCTCCATTACTATATCCATTTCGATGCCCTTCTCTTGTGAGACGACTTCGGCAACTTTTAATATTTCTGTGTTATTTAGCATTATCTTTTCTAGTTAAAAAAAAAGGCGGGATAACCCACCTCCTCATCGTTGGTTAATAATTTTTAAGAACGCTAAAATAGAATAATTTATGATTTTTGTCTAAGGCTTTTTTCTCAAATTTAGTGTGCAAAGCGTTGGAATCACTATATTTCCAACATTTAGGGCTGATATCTGGCATGGTGTATTTGAACTTTTTCATCAAGGCTAAAGCTTCAATAAAATAGTCACCATGATCAGTAGCAAAACGAATAACTCCTTTTTTTTTTAGTTTTTTTGTGAGTTCTTTTACAAGTGTTTGGTTAACAGTTCTTCTTTTTTTGTGTTTATTTTTTGGCCACGGATCTGGAAAATATATTCTTATTTCTTGAAGATAATTGTTTGGTATGAATGGTAAAAGATCTTGAATGTTTAAATGGAATACTTGAAGATTTTTCAAATTATCATCAACAGAGTTTCTGATAGCTCTTAGAACTCCATCAGCAAAAATATCACAACCAATAAAGTTTATCTTTGAATATAGTTTTGCATCTTCACTAATTTTTTCTCCATCACCAATTCCAATTTCTAAAATTCTTGGTGTTTTGATTTTATTAAATAACCTTTTGTTTGGTTCTTTAAGAAATTTCGAGTATTGCTCGAGTCTTACAAATGACTTTCCTTTTTTTCTACCAAAGTATTTATTTTTTGATTCGAACATATAAAAAACTAAGTATAAATATTAAAAAAATCAAAAGACTTACTGAAAATAAAGTTGATGAACAATTTGATTTATATTTATTAATTGGATGTTGATAATAAAGATAACCTTTTTTGTTTGTTGGAATAGTGTCAATAATTTTACCTGAATAATCAACAACAGATGTAATACCTGAAGGAGTTGATCTTACGAGAGGTTTTTGGAATTCAACACTTCTTAAAAGTGAATTAGCCATGTGTTGATGTGGCCCGTACCATTTACCAAACCAAGAGTCATTTGAAATTTGTATCACCATATCTGCATTACAAACCTCAGTATTAATTGATTTGTAATTAAAAATAGACTCAAAACAAATCATTGGAACAGCGTTTATATTTTTAGGTAATTTTAAGATTTTTTGATTAATTCCAGGAGTATAGTTCATTCCTAAATTTAAAAACTTGCTTACAAAAGGTTTTACAAAGGGAATGTATTCTCCAAATAAAACCAACTTTTGTTTATCATAAAAATCAATAATCTTTCCTTGATGATCGATGATATATAAACGATTAAATAATTGGTTTTCCTCGATAGCACTCGACCCAACTATTATTTTTTGATCCTCGTTAATTAAAGAAGATAATCTACTAAGAAGTCCGTCCCTGTTATTCAAATCAATTGGTAATGAGCCTTCAGGCCAAATAATTAAATCTGCTTTTGGAGTATTTGTAAGAGCTTCTAAGGTTAATTTTTCATATATTTCAAGGTTTCTTAGAACGTCAAATTCTACTAATGACTCATAAAGATTAGGTTGAATTAAAAGAATGTTTAGAGTTTCATTGCTTGTTTTTCTCTCAGTATTATTTTCAAAAAAACCAAATACATAAATTAAAACAAGCACTGATGATAAACTAAAAGTTATAACTTTATTTTTGAAATAGAGAAAATAAATAATTAAACCCACAATCAAATGGATAACTAATCCCAAACCATAAACGCCAAAAAATGGTAGAGATTTTAAGATCCAAATATTTTTGTAATATATAATTGCACTAGGATTCCAAGGGAAGCCTCCAAAAATAAATTCCTTTACTATTTCTACTATAGATAAACCTAGTGGTAATAAGAAAATCTGTAAAAATTTTTTTTTAAACGTAACTAAGATGAGAATTGTTGCTGAATAATGTAAGAATGCAATAAATATAGAGAGTACACCAACTAAAATAATACCTAAGAATAAATACCCAAAACCTCCTGAATAAAAGGACTGTGTAATCCAGCTTAATGTAATTATTTGAGTAAATAAGAAAAAATAAAATATGTTTTTTTTTGAAAAATTATTATTAGTTAGAATATTATAAAAAATGATTGAAAATGATAAGTAATAGAAAACAGATACTCCAAATGGAGGAAGAGAAAATACATAAACAATAGAAAAGATAATTATTAAGCTTATTGGCCTAGAGAGATAGGGCAGTAGATTATTGAGATTTGACACCACTAACCACAACTTCAAGAATTTTTCTTGTTGATACCTTGTGAATGGTGAAAGATAATTTTTTATTTATTGTAAATTTTTCTTTTTTCTTTGGTATACGACCAGCTATATTAAATATGATACCACCTATAGTTCCCACATCCTCTTTTAAATCATCTGGAATATTGACATCAAATTCTCTTTCAAAATCATCAACAAGCATTGCGGCATCCATAATTATATTATTGTTTTTTTGTCGAAACATCGGTGCTTCATCCTTATCGTGTTCGTCTTCAATCTCACCTACTATTTCTTCCACTAAGTCTTCGATGGTAACCAAACCAGTAACACTATTAAATTCATCCATGACAATTGCTAAATGGATGTTTTGTTTTTTCATTTTTTGAAGAAGGTTAAAAACAGGTGTAGCAGAGGGAATATAAATGACCTCTCTTAACAAACTCTTGATATTAAAAGACTTATTGTTGATTTTCTTGAATAAATCCTTGATATGAACCATTCCCAAGCAATGTTCTAAGTCCTTTTTTACGACTGGCATTCTTGAGTGAGCTTCTTTATTGATAATTTTAATGATGTTTTCTTTATCGATATTTTGATCAATAAAAATTATTTCACCTCTTGGAACCATTACATCATCAACAGTTTTTTTGTGTACCTTTAAAAGATTATTAAAGATTTTTTTTTCTTCATTCTTGGCGATCCCTGAACTATCTGAAGTCGCCGAGATAAGATCAATAATATCTTTTTTAAAATTCTCGTCTTGAATTAGTTCTTTGACTAATTTTATTGCTAAATTTTTTTTAATTTTCATGTACTTTTTTTAAACCTAATAGTTTCATCAGTGTGTTTTCTAAAAATCTCATATTACTTCTCGATTGTTTATCGTAGTGATGATAACCAAATAAATGATGTAATCCATGACTCAATAGCATAAAAAAGTTTTGTTCGTTAATTTTTTTATTGCGATTTAAAATATAACTATCTGCAATAGCAATATCACCAGAAAAGTCTCCATCAGGGAAAGATAACACATCAGTGATTTTATTTTTATTTTTAAATTTTTTGTTCATGCTTTTAATTTCTTCATTAGAAACTATTTTTATTGTCAGTTGTGTTTGATGATCAGCTTGGTGGATTGTTTGAAAATATTCTGACAACTTTTTTAGCTTTTCCTTGGAGGATTTTAGAAATTGCTCTAAATTCTTGTCTCCAATTATCTCAATCACAAATTTTTTATTACTAATCCTCAAAATTACTTATCGTAAGCATTAATTATTTTTTCTACTAGTGTATGTCTGCATACATCACTACTATTTAAATGAACAAACCCGATGTCTTTAACTTTTTCTAATTTTTCCATTGCATCCTGCATTCCACTTTTTGCATTATCGGGTAAATCTTTTTGACTTAAATCTCCAGTGATAACCATTTTTGAGTTTTGTCCTAATCTAGTTAAGAACATTTTCATCTGTGTCGATAAGGTGTTTTGTGCTTCGTCTAAAATGATAAAGGATTTATTTAATGTTCTTCCTCTCATAAAGGCAAGTGGAGCTATTTCTATAAGATTATTTACCATTTTTCGGTCAATTTCTTCACCTGGCATCATCTCATACAAGGCATCATAAAGTGGTCGTAAATAGGGGTCAATTTTCTCTTTCATATCTCCAGGTAAAAAGCCTAATCGTTCACCCGCTTCAACTGCTGGTCTTGATAATATTAATCGATTAATTTTTCCTTCTACAAAAAGACTAACTGCGTATGCAACAGCTAAGTAAGTTTTTCCTGTTCCCGCTGGACCAACAGCAAAAACGACATCTTTTGATCTCATTTCTTTTAAAAAGAGCTCTTGGTTTTTAGTCTTGGGATAAATTGTTTTTAATTTTGTATTGATTTGAAATTTCTGATCTTGTTCAATTTGTTCTTTGATATATGTAGGTTTTGCTAAATCAATATTGTTTTCTATTTCTTCTGCAGAAATATCGTTGTTCTTCAATTTTTGATATAAGCCTTGAATAATAAAGTAGGCTTTTTCAACTGGATCTCTGTTACCTTTTATAGATAAAAGGTTGCCTCGAGTGTATAGCTTTACTTTAAATTTATTCTCTAAGACCTTTAAATTTTTATCGTGGTAACCAAATAGGCTTGATAGAAATTGATTATCCTCAAACTCGAGTTGTTTTTGATGGGAAGAAATATTTACAGGACTCAACTAAATTTTTTCTCCCAATAATGAGTGTGTTAAAACCTCTTTGATTTGCACAGGAATTATTTGACCTATTATTTCTTTTTCTCCCTGCAGGGCTACACTTTGATTAAATTGTGACTTGCCTTTGATTTGTCCTGTGTGTTTACCAGCACCATCAATTAATACTTGCACTGTCTTTTTTACGAACTGGTTGTTGTATTCAATTTGTTGTTCATTGAGTAAATCTTGTGTGATCTTTAAACGCTCGTCGAGAATTACTTGATCTATTTCTTCACGATCAGCCGCAGGCGTACCTGGTCTTGGGCTGTACTTAAAAGAGTAAGAATTCATGTATTTAACCTTTTCAATTAGATCGATTGTGTCTTCAAAATCTTTGTCTGTTTCTCCAGGAAAACCAATAATAAAGTCCGAGGAAAGTGCTATATCGGGTTTTACTTTTCTAACCTTTTCGATAATTTCAAAATAATAATCCCTGGTATGTTTTCTATTCATTAATTTTAAAACTTTGTCAGAACCTGATTGAACAGGAAGGTGAAGATAGGGCATAAGTTTAGAGTTTTCACCATGAAGGGAAATTAGATCATCAGTCATATTCACAGGGTGACTTGTAGAATAAGTAATTCTTTCAACTCCATCTATTAAACTAATACTGTTAATAAGAGATGCTAGATTATTTGATTGACCTTGAGTGTCTAAACCGTGATAGGCATTAACATTTTGACCTAGAAGTGTGAATTCCACCACACCCTGATCAATTAAAGATTTAACCTCATCAGAGATTTCCTTAACTGTTCTTGAATATTCTGATCCTCTTGTATAGGGAACAACGCAGAAATGACAAAACTTATCACAACCTTCTTGAATAGTCACAAATGCAGATTTATTCGATGTATTCGTTTTAATATGATTGAGTGTGTCAAATTTTTCATTCACATCAAATTCAGTGATAGATGTCTTAGGTAAGTTATTTTTATCTAAAAATTTATTTAATGACTGAATAGATTGTGGTCCGATCACTAAGTCCACGTAAGGTGCCCTTTTTTGAATTAATTCACCTTCAGCTTGAGCTACACAGCCGGCAACAATAACTTTTTGATCTTCTTTTCCTTTTTTATGAATTTTTCCTAAATCTGAAAATGTTTTTTCTGTTGCCTTTTCACGGATGTGGCAAGTATTTAAAACTACATAGTCTGCATTTTGAAAGTCATCGGTTTGATTAATATTATGCGATAGAAAAATATCTTTCATTTTATCGGAGTCATAAACATTCATCTGACAACCAAATGTTCTAATATAAAATTTCTTATTTGATAGCATTAAGGGATTTTGCAAACAAAATTGCGTCTTGCGTATTTGGAGCGTTTATAGACTTACTCCGATAATAGTTTTTTCTTTCATTGTAGGCTTTATAGCCTAATTTTTCATAAAGTTTAATAGCAAAATTATTAATAGCACTCGCTTCCAGAAAGATTTTAAATGATTTTCCAATACTTTTGAGTTGTTTTTCAAGCTCTTCTAAAATCATTCTTCCCAACCCTTGGTTTCTAAATTCAGGCAAAACAGCAATATGTAAAATTTCAAATTCACTGACCTTTTGATCTTGATATAAAAAATGTCCTATCAAAGCACCTTTGACGTTAGTTTGATCTAGAAGATAAATATTAAAACTTGTTTCTTTATTGAGGTGAAGCTCAATATCTTTTTCACTCCAATTAATCTCTAGTTGGTCTTTATGATTGATAATCCAATTTTTAGAATCAGATAGAGTATGTGTAAAGTTCAAGCCACAATATTATCATAAAAAACCTTGGAACACTCATACCAGTTAAATTTTTTTGTATATTCTTGACATTTTTTTCGATCGATAGTCAAACAATTCAAAACATTATCTTTTAAGTTATCACCAATAAAACCGTTGACCCCATTAACAATAATATCTTTAGGGCCTGTTACATCATAAGCAGCGACTGGTGTGCCGGTTGCATTTGCCTCAGTTACCACATTTCCAAAGGTATCAGTCTTGCTAGGGAAAACCATTACATCTGAACTAGCATAGTAATTCACTAAATTCTGGCCAAACTGGTAACCAACAAATTTTATATCTGTATATTTTTTTTTTAGTTTATTTAACTGTGGTCCATCGCCAACGACAACTTTAGTACCTTCTAAATCTAAATCTAAAAAAGCTTGAATATTTTTTTCAGTAGCCACTCGACCGATATAAGAAAATATTGGTCCTGGGCCTAAGTCTAATTTTTGATAGTTGCCAAATTTTTGATGATCGACACCTCTTGACCAAACAACGGTATTTTTAAAATTCATATTTATTAATTCAGCCTGCATGGATGGGGTAGGAACAAGAACTTTTTTCGCTTTATTGTGAAAATGCTTTATGAAGAAATAAAAGAAACTTGCAGGTATTTTTATACGTTGTTGAATATACTCAGGGAAACGAGTATGAAATGAAGTTGTAAAAATAATTTTTTCTGAAAGACATATTTTTCTGGCCAAAAAACCTAGGGGCCCCTCTGTAGCAATGTGAATATGATCAGGATTGATCTGATCCATCATATTTTTCAATGTTTTTTTGCGAGTAATCACAACTTTAATCTCATTATACGAAGGAAGGCCAAAGCGAACTTTAAATAACTCAGGGTGTATTACCTCTACCTGCATACCCATTTTTTCCAATTCCGGTATGGTATTCAGATAAGAACGGACAACGCCGTTTACCTGAGGTTTCCATGCATCTGTTACTAATAATAATTTCAAGCTGCAGATACCTTATTAAGAGTTTGTTTTTCTAAAGACTGGATTTTTTTTTCATTCCAAAAGACTAACTCCAAGTTGCCTTTAAAGTCCTCAACCATTGCACTACAGCTATCTACCCAATCTCCTAGATTATGATATGTCTTATCACCAATTTTTTTTATTTGGGGATGGTGAATATGACCACAAACAATTCCATCACAATTATTTTTTTTTATTCTCTCAAGACATGCATTTTCAAAATTTTCAATATATCGTTGAGCATCTTTTACTCGTGTTTTTAAATATCCTGATAAAGACCAATACGAAAGACCAAGTTTTCTTCGACTGAAATTTAAAATATTATTAAACCAAACAGAGTAGTCATAAAGGACGGCACCTATCTTTGCTAACCATTTTGAATTTAGAACTATTCCATCAAATTCATGCCCATGCATTAAGAGAAGTCTTTTATTGTTCGCTGTTGTATGAATTCTATTTTTTCGAACTTTAATGTTTGCAAATGAAAAACCACAATAATCTGAAAAAACTTCATCATGGTTTCCAGGTATATAATAGACTTTGGTACCTGAGCGTGCTTTTCGTAAAACTTTTTGTATGAAAGTATTAAAATCAGGATTCCAAAACCAATTTTTTTTTAGACGCCATCCGTCTATAATATCTCCAAGTAAATAAAGATGATCACAATCATTATATTTTAAAAAGTGTAAGAGCTCCTTTACTTTTGAAGCACGTATGCCAATATGAATGTCTGAAATGAATATGGATCGATGTTTTTTGATTTGCATAGAATCTAAAAATAGATATATCTACGATTGATAGTATTGAGGATTGTTAAAGTTTTATTAAATGGGCTCTTCACAAAAGCTTTATATTAGAAAAAATTCTAAAATTCATGCATCTGGTCTTTTTGCAAAAGCTGATATCTGTGCTGGCACTAGAATCATTGAATATCGCGGGTTAAAGATAACTAAAGCTCAATCCGACAAGATTGCTGATGTTCACATAGAGGCAAACAAAAGGGCTAAAACAGTCGGGTCTGTTTACATTTTTACACTGAATCAAAAATACGACATCAATGGAAAAGTAACATGGAATTTAGCAAAATATATTAATCATTCCTGCAACCCTAATTGTGAAACTGATATCATCAAAGGAAAAATATGGATTAGCGCAATTAAAGATATTAAGAAAGGCGAGGAGCTGTCCTACGACTATGGATATGACATGTTTTGTTTCGAGGATCACCCGTGTCGATGTGGGTCTCAAAACTGTATTGGATATATTGTTCGAAGCAATCTTAGATGGAGAGTTAAAAAAAGGTTAATTGAAAATAAAAAGTCAAGATTTAACAAAAACTTCACATAAGTAGTTAAACTTCTGATATGGATTTTAAAAATAAAAATATAGTAGATGCTTTTTGGTGTTCAATTGAAGGCCTAAAAATTCTCCTTCAAGAAAAAGCAGCAAGAAGAGAGCTATTATTGTTTCCCTTGTCTGCTCTATACATCGTAATTTTTCAACCGGCTCTTTTGTTCATACTTTGGCTGATAATTTTACCTTTGCTCATACTTAGTATTGAGGCTCTAAACACTGCAATAGAATATACCTGTGATAAAATTACTATGGATAAGTCAAACAAAATAAAGAAAGCTAAAGATTTGGGCTCTGCTGCAATTTTTTTATCTCTAACAGCCTATGGAATAGTTTTAATCTTAGGTTTATTTAATTAATTTGGGAAGATTGACATGATTTTTATACAAGTAGAGGAGGTCTATGTTTCAGTCACAGGGGAAATGCCAATCTTCCACCTAATAAAATAATCATTTATATTAAATTAAAGTTAAATTTAGATTAAATTTCCAATTTCTTTTATTTGATCGATATTTAATAAGTTGTTTTGCTTATAATTTTGAACTAGTGCAAGACATCTTTTTTTAAGAACATTGAATACTTTTAAAAATTCTATCTCAGCTTCCTCTTCAGTGCCTTTAAATTTTGCAGGATCAGCTACACCCCAATGTGCCTTTAATGTATTTTTGAGATACAGGGGGCAAGTTTCTCCAGCTGCATTATCACACACAGTAATAACCAAATCAAAATTAATATCTGAAAAATCATTCCATGATTGACTTTTAAAATTGTCTAGGAAAATTTTATTTTTTTCTAATGTTTTGATACTTAATGGATGCACATATCCTGCAGGGTGGCTTCCTGCACTATAAGCATTAAAAAAGTCTTTACCATAATGGTTTAAAAGCCCCTCTGTTATAATTGATCGACAAGAGTTACCTGTACAAAGTACAAGAATTTTAATCATTTTAATTTTCTGAATCGATAGAGTAGCCAGCGGATCTAACTGTTCGAATGAAATCTTTTTCTCCTGTTAAATTCAGCTCTTTTCTGAGTCTTCTTATGTGAACATCAACTGTTCTAGGTTCAACGTAAGCGTCATTTAACCAAACATTATCCAATAGTTGCTGCCTAGAATAGACTCTACCTTTATTTTCAATAAAAAATTTTAAAAGATTAAATTCAGTCGGTCCTAAATTTAATTTTCTCTCACCCCTTGTTACCCTTCTGTTGGTGAGATTAATGTTTATATCATGAAACTTGAGTGAGTCGTTCTCTTCTCTTGCTTTTGTTCTTTTAAGTAATGATTTAATTCTAGCAAGGATCTCACTTGGAAGAAAAGGTTTGGTTACATAATCCTCCACACCTAATTCAAAACCTCTAATTTTATCATCCTCTTGACCTTTAGCTGTTAACATTATAATTGGAATATTTTTTAAATTATCTTTTCTTTTAATTCTCTTTAAAACTTCAATGCCCGATATATTTGGCAGCATCCAATCTAATAAAATTAAGTCAGGCAGCCAATGTTCGATATCTTGAATAGCAGACTCTCCATCATATGAAAATTTTATTTGGTAGTTTTGTTTTTCTAAATGAAATCCAATTAATTCAGAGATTGGTTTTTCATCTTCAACAATTAAAATTTTATCTGTCATTCAAAATCAGATTTTTTTAAATCAATATAATGACCTGTGATGTTAAAAATGACCTCTTCAGCTATGTTGGTGGCATGATCCCCTATTCTTTCTAAGGACTTTGCAATTAAAATTGGCTTAGTGCCTTCATCAACAACACTTGTTTCCTTATTATGCATTCTTTCAATTAAATTTTTAAGTAAAGACTTATACTCTTTATCTATTTCTGCATCTTGATTCCATGATGTTTTAGCTTTTAATTCGTCTTTTTTAAAAAAACTATCTAGAACTTGATTTACCATGGACTGAACATTTCTACCCAAGCTGTACATTTGTTCTATTAATTCGTCATCGAAGGAAGAGGATATTGAAATTGCTCTTTTTGCTAAATTTCTTGAGTGATCCCCCATCCTTTCTAGCTCTTTTGATACCTTTAAAGCTGTAAAAACAAGTCTTAGATCACTTGCCACCGGTCTATGTAAGGTCATAATTTCAAAACTTAAATCTCTTACGTCCCTCTCGGCCACATCTACTTGTTCGTCAAGATTTTGGGTTAGTTGGGCATCTTGAGAATCTTTTGTTTTGATTACATTTACAGCAATTTCAATCTGTTTTTCAACTATCTCACTCATTTTGATTAGATCATCTTGCAATTGTTTAAGTTTTTGCTCAAAGTTTTTATCTGTATGTGTATTTTCCATTCTATCCAAACCTTCCTGTTATATAATCGTTTGTTTGTTCTTTATCTGGTTTTGTAAAAATTTTACTTGTATCACCATGTTCAATTAACTTGCCTAAGTGAAAAAATGCAGTTCTTTGAGAGATACGAGAAGCTTGTGACATAGAGTGTGTAACAATAATAATAGTATAGTTTTCTTTCAATTCATTGATTAATTCTTCTATTCTAGCAGTTGCAATTGGGTCTAAAGCTGAGCATGGTTCATCCATCAAAATGATTTCAGGCCTAATGGCAATGGCTCGAGCGATACAAAGTCTTTGTTGCTGTCCTCCAGACAAACCTGTGGCTATGTCATCCATTCTATCTTTTACTTCTTCATATAAACCTGCTCGATTTAAGGACTCCATTACTATATCGTTCAACTCACTTTGGGTTGATGCCAGCCCATGAATTTTAGGTCCATAGGCGACATTTTCAAAAATTGATTTTGGAAAAGGGTTTGGTTTTTGAAAAACCATTCCGATCTTTTCTCTAAGCGTTTCAACTTGAATGCTATCTCCATAAATATCTGTAACTCCGTTTAATAGGAATTCACCTTGAACTTTACATGAGTCAATAACGTCATTCATCCTGTTCAAGCACCTAAGAAAAGTGGATTTACCACAGCCTGAGGGACCAATTAGTGAGGTCACATCATTTTTAGTAAAATTTATAGTAACATCATCAATGGCCATTTTATTTCCATAATGAACGGAAACATTTTTTGTTTTTATTGCAAAGGAATTTACCTGCTCTACCATTTTACCTCTAATCTCCTTCTTATTAAAACTGCAGCTGTATTCATTATAATCAAAAATAGGAGCAATAACATTATACCTGCAGATGTTTTCTCTAAAAATCCTCTTTCTGCACTCTCCGACCAGAGGTAAATTTGAGAGGGAAGTCCTGTAGCAGGATCGAGGGGTCCACCAGGTATTTCCATAACAAACGCAACCATCCCTATCATCAATAAAGGTGCTGTTTCACCCAATGCCTGTGCCATTCCAATAATAGTGCCGGTGAGTGTTCCTGGTAATGATAATGGTATGACGTGATGAAAAACTGTTTGCATCTTAGTGGCCCCAACAGCCAAAGCTCCTTCTCTAATTGAAGGTGGTACCGATCGAAGTGATGCTCTTGAGGCAATAATTATTGTAGGTAAAGTCATAAATCCTAATACTAAACCACCAACTAACGGAACTTGATAAGGTAAACCAATTACTCCGATCAACATTCCTAAACCTAACAAGCCAAATACGATGGAAGGCACAGCGGCTAAGTTATTGATGTTTACTTCAATAATGTCAGTCACCTTTCCAGGTTTAACAAATTCCTCTAAGTAGACAGAGGCTAATAATCCTATTGGAAAAGCAAATGAAAAACAGATAATAAGAGCGTACAAAGATCCCATAACCGCTCCCCAAATACCTGCCGTCTCTGGGTCTCTAGAGTCTCCCTTTGTAAAAAACCAAAAATTAAATACTGACGAAACCTTTCCCTCTGAAGTAAGTTTATCTAAAACAGATAATTGATAATCATTTATTTTTCTTTGTGCCTCTGGCACATCCCTTGGATAATTTCCTTTTACAATTTGATCTAGGTCAGATGATGCCGTTATTTTCATTATTATCGATTGTCCAATTTTATCTGGGTTATCTAAAAGATAGTCTCTTAATTGGTAGTCAAATTTTCTTGTATACATTTCTCTTACTTTTATAAATTGTTCTTCATTTAAGTTAGGGTGATTTTGTCTTACAACTTCATCGGCTAAAGCAACATAAGAGGCTCTGTATAATTCTTTTTCTAAAGAGTTTTGATTTACTTGGATAAAATCTGGATTAAAAAAAACATTTGCCTCAATTGTGGTTCTTACAAAAGCTCCACTTCCAGTAGAAAAAATTTTCCACATCAATATTAAAACAAAAAACATAGAAAGGGCCACTGCAAAAAGTCCATATGCTTGAAATCTTTTTTCGGCAGATAGTCTTTTATTTAAACTATTCATATTTCTCTCTGTACTTTTTAACTATAGTTATGGCTAGTATATTAAGAAGTAATGTCATTAAAAATAAAGTTAAACCTAAAGCAAATGCAACAAGTGTTTTTGGATTATCAAACTCTACGTCTCCAATAAGACTTGTTACTATTTGTGTAGTTATAGTCGTTGCAGGTTCTAAAGGGTTAAATGTTAAGTTTGCTCTTAAGCTTGCTGCCATTACAACAATCATTGTCTCTCCTATGGCTCTTGACACCGCCAATAGAAAAGAGCCCATAATTCCAGCTAATGCTGCAGGCAATATAACTTTTTTGATAGTTTCAGATCTAGTTGCTCCCAATGCATAAGAACCATCTCTTAATGATTGTGGAACCGCTTTAATCACATCATCACTCAATGATGATACAAATGGAATAATCATAACACCCATAGCTAAGCCAGCAGCTAAGGCGCTTTCTGCTGAGACAGGTAAACCAACACTTTCACCAACATCTTTTATAAAAGGAGCTAAAGAGAGCGCAGCAAAAAAACCATAAACCACTGTTGGAATACCGGCTAAAATTTCAATAATAGGTTTAGCTATATCTCTTACTCTTTTAGAGGCGTATTCTGCAAGATAAATTGCTGACATTAAACCAAGTGGAATAGCAACAATCATAGCTACAGTTGCAATTAAAAGCGTTCCCGTAAGTAATGGTATAAACCCAAATGCGTTTTCGAGATCATCTTTATCAAAGCCCTCAGAAGCATCAACAACAAATGCTCGGTTAGGATTCCAACCGGTACTAAAGAAAAAATCAACAGGGTTTACGTAACGGAAAAAATTTATTGCCTCAAAGACTAGAGATAAGAAAATTCCAATAGTTATTAGTATCGCAATGTAGGAACTTCCTTTGATGATATAAGTAATTATTTTTTCAACAATTGGTTGTGCGTTTAATTTCCCAGAAATCGACCTTGTGGCAAGAAACCCTAAAATGATAGGAAGAATTATAAATAGAGTAAGGTTTGACCAGCCATAAATTTTATCAAAGTTTGCTAAATTTTTAGCAGCAGTCAATTCGTTCTCACTTGCCATATTTAGAATTGATTTTTCACCATTGGTTAAATCGTCTAAAGGAAGGTTTACTATGACTGATAAATTATTAAGTTTATTAAGTATTAGGCCTAGCTTTCCATCACTCCAGGTAGAAATATCTGGAAAGAGAATGGGCGACATGACAAACATTTCTTGAAAATTTCCTTTAAATAACAGGAGCCCAAACCACATTAACAGTGCAGGAATCAATGCCATTAAGACTACATAGTACCCAAAATAATCAGGTTGAGAGGAAAGTTTAATGTTGCCGTTAAATTTTAAATTAAGAGCTCTTTTTTTACCAATATAGTAAAATAAATAAGAAATGATTACTAAAATTAAAAGAGCAAAGTAAATCATTAACTTAATTTATCGAGGGTTTTTATAAGGGCAAGTGTATACTTGCCCTTAAATAAATAGTATGTGAATAATTACTTGCAGAGTTTACCTGAGAAAGCGTAACCGGCATCTTTCAAAGGATGTTTCTTTTCGGCACAGGCAACTACATCAAATGCAGCTAATGTATCTACATCTGATCTCGTTCTTGATAATAATTCAGAAACCATGGGAGCAGCGCCAATTTTTGTAAGGTAACCGTTAGAGCCAATTGCTTCATCGGAAACCATCATTTGTGCAAATTCTTGAATACCTGGAACAACTCCAATGTGATCTTTCTTTAAGTAAATAAATAAGGGTCTCGCAACTGGATACTCATAAGCAGCAATTGATTCTTCACTAGGATCGACTCCCTCTAAAGATGCAGGTTGTAATTTATCACCATTATCTTTTAAATAAGAATATCCAAAGTAGCCAAAACGCTCTTTGTCCTCTACGAGTTTTTGGACGATAAGGGTATCATTCTCACCCATCTCAATAATCCTTCCGTCTTCTCTGTAATCTGTACATCCATCATCTCCACCTGTGATATCTTCATATCCCATCGCAGCACAGCCTTTTTCCATTACATTACCGTCAAAAGCGTCCCTTGTACCAGATGTTGGAGGGGCTACCAGTACTTCTATTTTATATGCTGGTAAGCTTGAATTAATTTCATTCCATTTTGTGTAAGGATTTTCTACGACCTCACCATCTACAACTACTTTAGCCGCCATAGCAGTCCAAATCTCAGCTCTTGTTAGATCCATTTTTTCAGCGGCGTTTGAGTGAGAAAACGTAATACCATCATTAGCCCACATTACCTCCACAACATTGGTTACACCATTTTCGACACAAAGTTTCGCTTCCTTAGATTTCATAGGTCTTGAGGCACCAGTAATGTCTGGGTGTTCTACGCCTACACCAGCACAGAATAATTTCATTCCTCCACCAGTCCCTGTTGGGTTATAAGTTGGGGTTTTAAAACCTGACTCTCCAAGTCTTTGTGCGTTCACAGTTCCATATGGGTATACAGTTGAAGAACCAACAATATTGATTTGATCTCTTGCAAAAGTTTCAGCAGAGAAAAGAACGCTTACTGCTAAAGCAAGAAAGGTTAAAATTGATTTTTTCATAGATAATATCCTTTTTAAATTTTAGTTATTACTTATAAATACTGCGTGAAAATAAATCTAATGTTACATATATGTTAAAGTTTTGTTACATGTGCTTTGGAATTGTTATCAAAAATTCTGAACCTTTTCCAACTTCACTTTTTATGTCAATAAAACCCATGTTTTTAGTCAAAATATGTTTCACAATTGAAAGACCTAATCCAGTACCACCAACCTCTTTAGATCGTGCACTGTCTACTCTATAAAATCTCTCAGTAAGCCTTGAGATGTGCTCTTCTGCAATGCCTATGCCACTATCTTTGAAAGAAATTTCGACAAATTCAGTCAAAGTGCTACTATTCATTTTTTCTCGGGCATTAATTATAATTTTAGTACCATCTTTTGAGTATTTAACAGCGTTGTTAACGATATTGACAACCACTTGAATAAATTCTTCATGAGGGCATCCAACTAAAAGAGATTGGTCTAAATTAATATCAACATTTATTTTTTTCTCTAAAATTTTTGACTCCAATGAGTTTATTCCAATTTTTACAGTATTTAATAGATTGCAAAATTGGTCATTCTCATTAGTTTTTTTATTCTCGATAGAACTTAAACTTAATAGATCATCGATCAAAGAGTTCATTCGATTCGACTGATCTTGAATGATTGAAATAAATTTTTTTCTATTTTTTTCATCATCAACAGTTAAAAGTGTTTCTAAATATCCTATTATTGAAGAGAGAGGAGTTTTTAATTCGTGGCTTACATTAGCTACGAAGTCAGTTCTTACCATCTCTAGATTTTTAATTGCAGTAATGTCTTTAAAAGCAACACAAAAAAAATCATTAATAGGAAATCCTGTAACGTCATAGTATCGGTCATTTGGTATTAATCTGTTCCACTCAAAATTTTTTTTTGATTTAGTTTTAAGTGCGTTACTTAGATTTTCAGACAAAGATAAGTCTCTTAAACCTATTTTAAGGTTATCTGCATTTTCTA
>CACNEB010000011.1 GCA_902619375.1 uncultured Alphaproteobacteria bacterium | reverse complement strand
ATCATGATAAAAAATAAAATTCTGCATTTTATAAAAAAAATACCTCATGGTAGTAAAAAAATTTCTGATGATTTAGTCAATATTCACAACATTAGTTTTGATTTTGCAGAAAAACTAAAAATTTCTACTATAGATTTATCTGACACTAGGAATTCATCAGTTGAGATACCTATTTGGGAGGAGTTTGGTGACAACAAAAAAAAAAATGTTGGACATGATAATTTAAAACAGATTACATTAGATCGTTTAGACGAAACATTTGAATTGGTTTTTAAGTCTTTACCTAAAGATGATAGTTTTTACTCGTATGTAATCACAGGAGGCGGATCAAAAATAAAAAATTTCAACAACTATTTTCGAACAAAATTTGGTTATGAAATTCAATTCTTAGAACCTCCGAAATCGTGTGGCATACCTAGAGTTTTAAATGATGCCAGCATAATGTCTATTTACACTTGTTTTTGGGTTTTAACCCATAAAAGTAAAAAAAATACTGAATTTATTCAAAAAATTGATTCTTTTTCAAATAAAATATGGTACAAAAGATTCGTAGACCTACTATAGGTTGATTTGCGGGGAAAAAAATGACACTAGATATAGAACCAGTAGTTGATCAAAAAAACTTAAAACCATCTTTAACGGTAATGGGCATAGGCGGTGCAGGTAGTAACGCAGTAAATAACATGATTCAATCAAATTTAGATAATGTTGACTTTATAGTAGCAAACACGGATGCCCAAGCGCTTGAAAATTCGCTTTGTTATAATCGTATTCAATTAGGTTTAGAAAAAACCAAAGGTCTAGGTGCAGGAGCAGACCCTGTAGTTGGAAAAGATGCAGCCGAAGAGAGTATCGATTTAATATCAGAGGAGCTAAGAAACACTAATATGTTATTTTTAACAGCTGGTTTAGGCGGCGGCACAGGAACAGGGGCATTACCAGTTATTGCAGGTATTGCAAAAAAATTAGGTATTGTGACTGTTGCAATTGTTTCTACCCCATTTAATTTTGAAGGAACTAAAAGAATGAATTTAGCTCTTCAAGGATTAGAAGAGGTTAAGAACAACGTTGATACTATGTTGATTATACCAAATCAAAATTTATTCAAAGTTTCAAACGAACAAACATCTTTTGCAGAAGCTTTTAAAAAAGCAGATAATGTACTTTTTGATGGAGTAAAAGGGCTAACAGATCTAATTACACAACCTGGATTAATTAATTTAGACTTTGCAGATGTAAGAACTGTTATAAAAGAAATGGGATTCGCAATGATGGGTACAGCAATTGCAGAAGGAGATAATAAAGCGGTAGAGGCATCTAATTTAGCTTTAACAAATCCCTTAATTGAAAATATTGATATGAATACTGCTAAAGGAGTTATTGTTAATATTTCTGGAGGTAGTGATATGACTTTATTAGAGGTTGATCATGCTGCTAATATTATAAGACAAAGTGTTAACCCGGAGGCTAATATAATTTTTGGTTCTTTGGTAGACGAGACTCTGCAAGGTAAATTAAAAATTAGTATTTTTGCGACTGGAATTGAGGCTTCAGGAAAAAAAATTCTTTACTACCCAGAAACTGAAAATAATTCAGGATTTAGCTCTATACAAAATAAAATTGATGGAACTTTCTCTTATGAGGGCTCAAATATTAATAATCTTGAGGATATTTCAAGCGTAGTTGAAAACAAAGAAGTTAATGGTGCAAAAGAGGAATTTAATTTGACAAATGAGTCGAATAATACTCAAGTTGAAAAAGATGAATTAATTGAAAAAAGCACTGAAAATTCTGTGAATTTTGAAAATTTTGAAGAAAAAAAGAAGAGAGGTTTTTTTAGTATGCTCTCTAATTTGATTACTTCTGATAAAAAAACATCAGAAGACATTGTCAAAAGTCCAGAAAAGACAAAAAAACCAAAAAAATCAAAGACTGATCCAAATCTCTTTTTATTCAGTGACGTTGTTGAAGAAGAACCTGAAAAAACTATGCAAATCAATGATGGTGATGAAATGTCTGAGGTTTCAGATATATCAGAATTTAGTAATGAAAATGATACTATTGAGGATACAGATACACCTTCTTATCTTCGAAAAGGTTCTAATCAATAAGTTTAGTAAATACAAAGTTTTACAAATATAAAGTAATACTTTTTGGGTAATTTCATAATATACTTCTAAATGAAGAGCCTTACTCTCAATGAACCTATTAAAATAAATGGGATTGGGTTACATACGGGTGTTAAGACTACTGTTACACTTAATCCTGCCCCTTTAAAGTCTGGTATCTTCTTTAATAGAACTGATAAATCAACAATTATCCCTGCTAGATGGAATAAAGTGATATCTACAAAATTTTCTACCAATATTGCTTCGAATGGAGTTGAAGTGAAAACTGTAGAGCACTTATTAAGTGCTCTTGCTGGTCTACATATTAACAATTGTGAAATTTTAATTGACAATATTGAAGTACCTATTCTTGATGGTAGTTCTAATGTGTTTGTTAAGAGTATTCTAAAAAAAGGGATAAAAGAGCAAGACTCAGAACAAAAAATTCTAGAAATAATTAAGCCTGTTAAATTCTCATGTAACTATGGATATGCTGAATTAACACCTAACCTGCAAAAAGAAGAAGGGTTAAATATAAATCTAGAGTCTAGTTTTGAAGGAAAGTATAAAGACCAGGATATTAAAATTACAAACTTAAATGGTAACTATGTTGAAACTATATCTAAAGCAAGAACTTTTGGTTTTTTTCAAGAAATAGAATACCTCAAGTCACAAAATCTAATTAAAGGCGGCTCATTAGATAATGCCATTGTTATCAAAGATAAAAAACCGCTTAATAAAGAAGGATTAAGATATGATGATGAATTAATGCGCCATAAAGTTTTAGATGTCGTTGGCGATCTTTATTTATCTGGTTACCCTATTATTGGAACTTACAAAGGTTTTAAAACAGGCCACTTTATTACAAATAATTTGCTTAAAGAATTATTTAAGTCAAGAGACAACTATAAGATACACAAGATCAACTAAACCATTTTCTTTGGATCAGTATATTTATTAAATTCTTCCTCAGATAAATCAGTTAGTTCCATACAAGATTCTTTTAATGAAATGTTTTTGTTATAAGCATTTAGTGCCACTTTAGACGCGAGATCATAACCTATAATTTTGGTTAAGGGCGTCACCAGCATCAAAGAGCGATTTAAAAGTTCATTTACTCTTTTTTTGTTAACATTTATTCCTTTCAAACAATTTTTATTAAAGGAGGCCATAGCCTCGCTAATTAAACTAATTGCATCAAGAGTATTATGGATAATTAATGGATTATAAACATTCAATTGGAAATGGCCTTGCGTGCAAGCGAAGGCTATAGAATTTCTAAGACCAATGACATGAGCACACACCATAGATAAAGCCTCACACTGTGTAGGATTTATTTTTCCTGGCATGATTGATGAACCAGGTTCATTGGCTGGAAGAATTATCTCAGAAATTCCACTTCTTGGTCCAGATGCTAATACCCTAATATCATTTGCCATTTTAAATAAAGCACTAGTCAAAATTTCGACACCAGACATAACTTCAATAAATACATCATGGGAAGCAAGCGATTCATACTTATTTGGTGCAGATTTAAACGGAAGTCCTGTTTCCTTTTTTAAGTATTTAATAAATATTTTAGAAAAATTTTTTGGTGCATTTACTCCAGATCCAACTGCAGTTCCTCCTTGAGCTAGATCGTAGAGTTTGTCTAAACTTTTTTTAATAACATTTTCTGCATAAGATATTTGATCATAAAATGCTAAAAATTCATTTGAAATTTTTATTGGTGTTGCATCCTGAGTGTGAGTCCTTCCAATTTTAATTATTCCTTTAAACTCAAAAATTTTCTTTTTTAAAGATTTTTTAAAAAAAGCTATTTCAGAAAGTAATATTTTTTTTATTGATAATACAGTAGCTATATGCATAGCAGTAGGAATACTGTCATTTGATGATTGAGACCTATTAATGTGATCATTAGGATGAAGTGGGGTATTTGTAGGGAGCTTTCTGCCTAACAACTGATTACTTTTATTTGCAATGACTTCATTAAGATTCATGTTAATTTGAGTCCCTGATCCTGTTTGCCATACAACAAGAGGAAAATGATCATTTAATTTTCCAGATATAATTAAATCACAAACTTTACCGATAATTTTTGTATGATTTTTTGGTAATAATTTTAATTCAGCGTTTGCTAAAGCACACGATTTTTTTTGTAAGGCAAGGGCCTCTATGAAAATATTTTGAAAATGAAATTTTCCAATACCTATTTTAAAGTTTTCTATTGATCTTTGAGTTTGTGCCCCCCAAAGTTTTGTACTTTCAACTTTAATTCCACCTAAGCTATCTTTTTCAATGCGAAATTTGACCATGAGTAATTAATAATATATATCAAATTCAATGAAAAATATTTTATTAATTCGCCATGGTCAAAGCGAGTGGAATAAATTAAATCTTTTTACTGGATTTAAAAATATTGAATTATCTGAACAAGGCATTGAGGAAGCGAATAAAGCAGGGCAAAACTTCAAAAATTTAGACATTAAATTCAATATTGTATTTACAAGCGAGCTAAAAAGAGCTCAAGAAACAGCTAAAATTATTCTTCAAAACCTTGATCAGTGGGATTTTTTAAATAATGAAGGCAAAATAATCTCAAACATTAACTTAAATGAAAGAGATTATGGTGATCTTACGGGTTTAAACAAAAAAGAAACTGCTGAAAAATTTGGAGAAGAACAAGTTCATAAATGGAGAAGAGGTTATTCTGATCAACCACCTAACGGTGAAAGTCTTGAAGATGTGGTCAGAAGAGTAAAAAAATATTTTGAGGAGGTAATTCAACCTGCTATTCAAAGTGAAGAAAATGATAATATTTTAATCGCAGCACACGGGAATTCTCTTAGAGCGCTTTTAATTGTAATGAATATTTATGAACCAAATAATATTAATTCTGTTGAACTCTCAACTGGTGTTCCAATACATGTAATCTTAAATGATAATAAGTTTAGCATTAAAGAATAATTAATTGATAGATATCGCTTTAATTATAGCAATCGTATCATATTACACAGTAATGTTTATTACACCTGGGCCCAACAATGCTATGTTAACGATCTCAGGCTTAAAATTTGGTTTTAAAAGGTCTTTACCACATATTACTGGTATTTCTTTAGGTCATGCTCTTCAAGTTTCATTAATTTGTACGGGTTTAGGTTTAATTTTAATCAATAAACCAGAATTTCAAATGATACTAAAATGGCTTTGTTTTTTTTATCTCATTTATTTAGCTTATCAAATGATAGGGTCTCTAAAGGATTACAAGAAAGATACAGGTAGACCTTTAAATATTTACGAAGCTGCTCTTTTTCAATGGATAAACCCTAAGGCATGGACAATTGCTATTACAGTTGCATCTGGTTTTATGCCTTTAGAAGAAAAGCTTTGGATAGCAGTTGTTTTCACAGGGTTGATGTCATCATTGGTAAGCTTTCCATGTATAAGTTTATGGGCACTTTTTGGAAGTTTAATTAAAAATTTAGTATCTAACCCTAAATTAAAAAGAAGCTTTGAGTACTTCTTTGCATTATTATTAGTATCTACGGGTATTTATTTAATATTAAACTAATTTTTCAATTAAAGTTAAATAACGAAAATTAATATATCCTTTTTTGGATATATAAAATTTCTCAATGCTATCTTTTTTTAGGGAATTACAAAATACTGGCAATTTTGCTTTCAATTTTTTACTTATATTAATAGTTGATTTTAGTAAATGCTCTTCATTAGCAGATTTTAAAATTTTGATTGAGTGTTTGCCACTCAATAAATCATAGAATAATAGAGAACAATTATTTTTTAAAATTTTATTTAATATAGCTCTATTTTGCTCAATACACTCTACAACATCGAATAAGACTAAGTAATTTTGATTTGACTTTATTTGACTTTGTTTCAAACCTTGCATTGATAAGAATAAATCTATTTTTTGATTAGTATAGTATTTACACCCAACTGAAATATATTCTTTCTCTTCAATTATTCTGTCAGTAAATTTTTCAATATAAAAGTTGAATTTAGTTGATATGTTTTTTAGTTCAATAATATCATCTGGTATTAGGGGCATTCTTTTTTCTTTTTTGACCATATCTGAGAGCATACAAATATTCATAATTAAAAAAAAATATATACTATAATCTTATGAAGTTAATTCCAGAATGGGAAGCACATGACAAATGTCTAATGGCTTGGCCATGTAATAAAAATCTTTACAACGAAATAATTAAAGATGCCAGATTAGAAATGGCGCATTTAGCTAATTGTATTTCGGATGAAGAAACAGTTTATATGTATTGTAATAAAGAGGATTATAATGAGTGTAAAAATTATATTAATAATCAAAAAATAAATATTATTCAATTAGAACTAGATGACTCTTGGATGAGAGATATTGCCCCAATTTTTATAAAAGAGGACAATGAACTTAGATGTATTAACTTTAATTTTAACGGTTATGGCAAATACCCAAATTATTTTAATGATAATAAAGTAGGTGAATATATCTCAAATCAATTTTCTATTAATTCATATATAAATGACCTTACTTTAGAAGGTGGTGCTATTACTTACGATGAATACGGAAACTTGTTTACCACTGAAAGTGTCCTACTTAACCCGAATAGAAATAATCCTGAAAAAGCAAAAATAGAGCAAACACTGACTAGTTTATTTGATTTAAATTCAATAATTTGGATCCCCGAAGGTTTAAAAGATGATGATACTGATGGGCACATAGACAATATTTTATGCCCTATTGGAAATAGAAAATATTTAATAGCAAAAAGTTATGATTTAGATGATTTGAATTCAAAAAACTTAACTAAAAGTAAATCCATAATTCTAAGTAATCTCCCCAGTACTGACAGTAATATAGAATTAATTGATATACCCCTTCCTTCAAAAATAGTTGTTAATGATAAAAAGCTTATTGCCTCGTATATAAATTTTTATTTTTCAAAGCGTAAAATCTTTGTTCCAAAATTTAATGTTAAAGAAGATGAAATGGTTTATGATATTTTTAAAGATATTTTTAAAGATAAAAAAATTGAGATGATTGAAACTTCACATATAAATTATGGTGGTGGTAATATCCATTGTGTTACTATGAATGTGCCAAAAAATGTCAGTTAAAGTAGCTGCTTCGCAATTTAAATCAATAAAAGAAAAAAAAGATTTAAATATAAATAAGGCTATAGATATTGCTCAACAAGCATCTAAGGAAAATGTAAATATTTTCCTCCTACAGGAGTTATTTCAAACTGAATACTTTTGTTCAACTCAGGATACAAAGTTTTTTAATTATGCAATTGAATTTCCTAATGACAAATTATTTGAAATTTTTTCTAATTTTTGTAAGAAAAATAATATGGTCATGCCGATCAGTTTTTTTGAAAAAAAAGAAAATAATTTTTTTAATTCTCTAGTTGTGATTAATGCTGATGGTAAATTAAGTGATTTATATAGAAAGTCCCATATTCCCGAGGGCCCTGGTTATAACGAAAAGTTTTACTTTAAACCCGGAGATACTGGCTTCAAAGTATTTAACACAAAATTTGGAAATCTTGGTTGTGGTATATGCTGGGATCAATGGTTTCCTGAATGTGCGAGATCTATGACACTTTCTGGTGCAGATATTTTATTATATCCCACAGCAATTGGTTCAGAGCCTCAAGACCCTTTATTAGACTCAAAAGATCACTGGCAAAACGTAATGAAAGGTCATGCAGCTGCAAATCAAATTCCAGTTATTGCTTCTAATAGAATTGGCACAGAAAATGAAGGTTCAATATCTGTTACATTTTATGGAAGTTCTTTTATCGCTAATCATTTGGGTAATATTGAAATTGAAATGGACAATAAAGATGAGGGCTTTGTATCTAAGAATTTCGACTTTTCAGAAATAACAAAATACCGCCAATCTTGGGGAAATTTTAGAGATCGTAGACCAGATCTATATAAAAAAATTTGTGATTTTTAATCAAAACTATCATATTATTTTAAAACTTTACAAGGGGAGGATGCCATGAATAAAATTTATGCTTTTATGCTAGCGTTTATTATTCCATTAAATGTTAGTTCAGAAGAATTGTTTATCTACAATTGGTCAGACTATATAGCAGAGGACACAATTGCAAATTTTGAAGCAGAAACAGGTATTAAGGTTACATACGATATGTATGACTCGAACGAGGTACTTGAAGCGAAATTATTAGCTGGTAACAGTGGATATGATTTAGTTTTTCCATCAGGTTCTTTCATGGAAAACCAAATAAATGCTGGTGTTTACCAAAAAATTGATAAATCACTTTTAACAAATATTGGAAACTTAGACCCAGTTATTTTAGAAAAAGTAGATGCACATGATCCTGGATCAGAACACTCAGTAGTTTATATGTACGGTACTACTGGAATTGGATATAATGAAGATGAAGTTGAAGCTCGAGGTGGAAACGTAGAGTCTTGGGATATTATTTTAAACCCAGATGAGGTATCTAAGTTTGCAGATTGTGGTGTCGCAATTTTAGATGCACCTAGCGAAGTAGTTGAAATAGCTTTAAATTATTTAGGATATGATCCAAATACAGAAAGCACAAAAGCAAACAACGAAGCTTTAGAGCTACTTAAGCAAATAAGACCTTATGTTAAATACTTCGACTCGTCGCAATATATTGATGACCTAGCTAATGGTGAAATTTGTTTAGCTATGGGTTGGTCTGGAGATGTTTTTTATGCTGCAGACACTGCTGCTGATGATGTCTCGGTATGGTATTCTGTGCCATCTGAGGGTACAGTCATTTGGTTTGATATGATGGGCATACCTGCTGATGCTAAAAATGTTGAGAATGCCCATAAATTTATTGATTATATATTAAGACCAGAAGTAGTTGCAGATATTACAAATTATGTATGGTACTCAAATCCTAATTTAGTAGCAAATAATTCAGGTTTAATCGAGGAAGAGATTCTCGAAGATCCTGCCATTTACCCTACCGCTGATGTACTAGAAATATTATTTGGAGATACTGCTGACTCTCCACAAAAGTCTAGAATATCTTCGAGAGTATTTAATAGTTTTAAAGCTTCTCAATAATTTAATAAAAGCGCAACTTTTACTTTAGTTGCGCTTTTCACAATCTTTTTATGTATGAACCTTTTTTACAAATCATAGATGTATCAAAAAGGTTTGATAATGTTGTTGCTTTAGACAAAGTTAATCTCAAAATAGAAAAATCTGAAATATTCAGTCTCCTAGGATCTTCAGGATGTGGTAAGTCAACACTTTTGAGAATTATAGCAGGTTTCGAGAAGCCTGATGAAGGAAGAATTCTACTCGAGGGAAAGGATATCACGAAACTTCCACCATATGTGAGACCTCTAAATATTATGTTCCAAAATTATGCACTATTTCCGCATTTAAATGTCACTAATAATATCCAGTTTGGACTAAAAGAAGAAAAAATTTCTAAAGAAGAAATCAATCATCGTGTTAATGAAATTTTAAATTTACTAGAACTGAATGGTTTAGAGAAAAGAAAAATCAATGAGATATCTGGTGGCCAACAACAACGTGTAGCGTTAGCAAGATGTTTAGTCAAAAAACCAAAATTACTTTTATTGGATGAACCACTTGCAGCATTAGATAAACAGCTAAGAGTACAAACACAATTCGAGTTAGTTAATCTACAATATAAGTTAGGTATCACTTTTATTATTGTTACTCATGATCAAGAGGAAGCAATGTCATTATCAGATAGAATGGCAATTATGAAAAATGGAGAAATTCTCCAAGTCGGTAATCCTGTTGAGATATATGAAAAACCGAAGGACAAATATATAGCCAATTTTATAGGCACAGCCAATATCTTTAATGTTATTAATGAAAATAATCAAATCATCATTAAAGAATTAAATTATGAAGTTAAAAATATTAACAATAAAGAAAACTATTTTAAATGTTTAATTAGGCCTGAAAAAATTTCTGTTAAAAAACTAGAAAATCAATCTGATAATTTAAATATTGGTGTAGTTAAAGAGGTAGCTTATTTAGGGAGCTATACTAAGTATTTAATTGATGTTAATGGATTTGAATTTTATTCTTTTATGCAAAATAGTTTAGTTTCAGATAACCTTCAAATAAAATGGGATGATAAAGTTCAGATAAGTTTTAACGAAACATCAATATATTTCTTTAATGATTAAAAATTTAAAAAAACAAAACGTCTGGTTTGTATTTACTCCTTATTTATGGCTCGTTTTGTTTTTTTTTGTTCCATTAGCTTTAATTTTTAAAATATCTATATCTGTGTCTGAATGGGGTATGCCACCTTATCGTGATCTTTTTTCTTTATCTGAAAATGGATTGGAGATTAATTCAACTCTTGGAAATTATTTATTCATTTTTTCAGACCCTTTCTATATCAGATCTTATCTCAATTCACTTTCACTAGCTTTTACATCTACAGTATTATGTTTATTGATTGGTTATCCCATAGCTTTTTACGTTGCAAAATCTAAAACAAGTACAAGAAACATACTATTGATTATGCTTATCATACCTTTTTGGAGTTCTTTTCTACTAAGGGTATATGCATGGAAAGTCTTACTACAAGGCTCTGGTATTATAAATTCAATTCTTATACATATAGGGCTAATTTCTGAACCAATATCTATGTTACACAATCATTATGCTGTAATTTTAGGTGTAGTTTATACTTACCTTCCATTTATGATTTTACCGCTTTATGGATATTTGGTTAAATTTGATTTAAATTTGATTGACGCATCTAATGATTTAGGTGCAAAGCCTTTAAACACGTTTGTAAAAGTTATCTTACCTCTATCTTTACCAGGAATAGTAGCGGGGAGCATGTTAGTTTTTATACCAGTTGTTGGAGAATATATAATACCAGAAATGTTAGGCGGCAGTGATAAGCTTTATTTTGGGAAGATAATTTGGGATGAATTTTTCGTAAATAGAGATTGGCCTATTGCTAGTGCGCTTGCGATGTCTGGAATTGTAATACTTGTATTTCCCATAATTATTTTTCAATTAATGTACGCAAAATATAATTTTAAGAATGAATAAATTATTTTTAAAAATATTTACCCTTACGATTGGATTTTCGTTTCTATATTTTCCTATTTTAACTCTTATAGCCTATTCATTTAATGATAATAAAAGAGTTATGGTCTGGAAGGGTTTTTCTTTTAGATGGTATAAGGAATTATTTCATAATGAACAAATTTTAGAGGCTTTTTATACTAGTCTAAAAATTGCTTCTCTTTCAGCAACATTTGCAACAGTCATGGGTGTAATGATTGGTTTTTCATTAACAAGAATATCAAAAATTCCAGCCAGGCCTTTCTTTATTTTCTTGAGTTCTTCTCCTTTGGTTATGCCTGAGATAATTTTAGGGCTTTCTTTGCTGTTATTCTTTATATCATCTAACCATATTATTGGCTTTCCTTCCTCAAAAGGACAACTAACAGTCCTAATATCGCATATAACTTTCTCTGTAGCTTTTGTTGCAGTCATTATCCAATCAAGGTTGAGTAGTTACGATAAAAATATAGAAGAGGCTGCTCAGGATCTTGGGACAATTCCAAATATGATTTTTTGGAAAGTAACTGCTCCTGTAATATTACCTGCAATATTATCAGGATGGTTACTTGCATTTACACTCTCTTTGGACGATCTTATAGTTGCTAGTTTTACTTCCGGTCCCGGAGCTAACACTTTGCCAATAGTGGTTTTTTCTAAAGTTAGATTGGGATTGAGTCCAGAAGTTAATGCTCTTTCCGCAATAATAATGCTAATTGTTATATTAGCAGCAATTAGTATTTACTTAATTAATAGATCAAACATTAAGAAGTAAATATTCTCTTTCCCATGCGGTAATTATTTTATTATACGCATTTACCTCTAGGTCTTTAATTGAACAAAATAATTCTATAAATGTTTCACCAAATATCTCTTTTGCCTCCTTAGATCTAGAAAAAGTATCTATTGATTGATAGATGCTTTCTGTCAAAGAAACATTCACGTTATATGCAGCTTTTTTGGTCTCTGGGGTTGCTTTTAATTTTTTCTTCAAACCTAAATATCCTGCAGATAATGTTGCAGCCATAGCTAAGTATGGATTTACATCTGATCCACACAGTCTATTTTCAATTCTCGCCTGGTTAGCAGAGTTAAAATTTGGGACTCTAAAACCACAGGTACGGTTTTCAAAACCCCAGTTAAGGTTAAATGGCGTACCTTCCTCCCAATAACCTCTGAGCCTTTTAAAGGAATTAACGTTAGGTGCAAAAAGAGGTAAAAAAGCTTTTGAATATTTTTGTAATCCACCCAAATAATTATCAAACTGTTTTGTAGTTTTAAGATTTTTGTCTACAAATATTGGTTTACCTTTTTTTAAAATTGATTGATGTATATGCATCGAGTTCCCTGGAGTATCTTCCATCGGTTTAGCCATAAAAGTTGCATACAAATTATGCTTCAATGCAGTTTGTCTAAGAGTTCTTTTAAATAAAAAAACCTGATCAGCCAAGTCAAGGGGGTTACCATGCTTGAAGTTAATTTCCATTTGTGCTGGTCCATCCTCATGGTTAATATTCTCTACGTCTAATTCTTGAGTCTCACAGTAGTCATATAGATCCTCAAAAATATGATCAAATTCATTAACAGCATCAATACCGTAAGACTGATTTCCTTTTTCAATTCTTCCAGATTGCCCACTTGGTGTCTCTAAAGGATTGTCTGGATCATTGTTTTTCTTAACTAAATAGAATTCAATTTCTGGAGCAACTACTGGTTCAAGGCCTATTTTTTCATAAAGACCAATTACTTTTTTTAAAATACCTCTAGAGTGGACCTCTATAACATTATCATTGTTATCAACAGCATCACAAATAACCTGCGCGGTTGGTTCTTCATACCATGGAACAGTTCTCAGAGTATTAAAATCAGGCTTTAATATAAAATCACCATCTGTAGGATTTAAAATCTGATCATCTATTGAATAAGTAACATCTCTAGATACTGCTAATTTGAATAGTGCTAAAGGTAATCTTAATCCACCTGACTCAATAGAGCTTAAAAATTTTTTTGTTGGTAGTATTTTTCCCCTTGGTATACCTGAATTATCAGGTATCATACACTCTACCTCTGTTATTTTATTTTTCTTTAACCAATCGACATAATCATTCATAGCTATAACTAACCTTTAAAATTTGATATTTATGTATCTGATGGATTACTCAGATAATTATTACGTAAGAACAAAAGCATTCAACCTTAATACTAACAAATTAAATGAGAGCTTACAATGTGATGTTTGTATAATTGGTGCAGGTTTATCAGGAATTTCATCAGCATTATATTTATCTAAATTAAATCCTGATTTAAACATAGTCATATTGGAGAAAAATAAAGTTGGTTGGGGTGCATCTGGAAGAAATGGTGGGCAATTATTACATGGTTTTTCCTCAGAGAATTACTCTAGCCAAAAACACACTCAAGAGGAAATTAAGATATTATGGCAATTCACATTAGACGCTGTTAGAGAAGTAAAAAAAAATATCAAAGACTTAAATATACAATGTGACTTAATCGAGGGTTATGTTTTAGCCGCAGTAAGTAAATCCCATGATGAGGAGTTAAAAAAATACGTAGACAGGCTTCAAACAAAATTTGATTATGAATCAGTGACGTATCTACCAAAAAATAGAATGGACCAGTATTTTGATAGCCCTTATTACAAATCTGCAATGTATGACTCAGAGTGTGGTCAAATTCATCCACTTAATTATTGTCTAGGATTAGCAAGAGAATTATTAAAAAATCAAAATTGTAAAATATTTGAAGATACAGGAGTGATATCATATGAGTCTCAAAAAAAGGTAACAATAACAACTGAAAAAAATTTAACTGTTAAATCTGATAAATTAATTATCTGCTGTAATGCATATATTGATAATTTGAATAAAAGTTTAAGAAAAAAAATAATGCCTGTTAAAACTTATGTATCAGCATTTACTGAAATTCCATATACAGAATTGAGTAAATATTTTCAAAAACCTATCACAGTGGGAGATATGTTATTTGTACTAAATTATTTTAGACTGGATTCTAATAATAATTTAATTTTTGGTGGAGGTGTAAGTTACTCTAATATAGATCCGATAAATTTGGAATTATCTTTAAAAAAAAGTATAAAAAAGATACTTCCTGGTTTAGAAAAGTTCAAAGCTTGGTGCACTTGGAGTGGGCACGTTGCCATAACTGTAAACAGGTTCCCTCATATCGGTAGTATTGATAATAATATTTTTTTTGCACAAGGATATTCAGGACATGGTTTAGCAATAACAACTATGGTCGGAAAAATGCTTGCTGAAACAATAACAAATCAGAACAATAATTTGAGCTTATTTGAAAAGTTTAGACATAAAAACTTTCCTGGTTTTGGCGTAATTGATAAGCCATTATTAGTTTTAGCAATGAGTTATTTTAAATTAAAAGATCAATTAAGCCTGAAATAACTTATTTTTGCCTAATCTAGAGTTAGGATCTAAGTGTTTTTTTAATTTTTTAATAAAAAGGTAATTTTCACTAGGTTTGTATTTTTTTAAAAGATAATTTTTTTTCAAACCAAGACCGTGTTCTGCTGCCACACTACCTTCGCTTTGAATAGTCAAATCATAAATAAATTTTGAGAGGTAAGCACAATTCTTTTTTGAATAGGGATGTACTTTAAAATTGCAATGCAAATTACCATCTCCCAAATGCCCAAAAAAATAAGGAGTAAAGATTTTATTATCCTTTACAAATGTATTTACCTTCTTAATAAAGACAGACCACTTATCAATGGGTAAAGAAATATCAAATTTTTCAGTAAAATTATATTTTATCTGATTATATACTAACTCTTCTCTTTTGCTCCATATCCATGATTTCGATTTATCATGTTCTATTTTATCAATTTTAAATTCATTTAAATTAAAGTATTTTTTTAAGTCTTTTTTGTAATTACCAATAATATTAGATTGTATCTCTATGATTAAATTGAAGTGATGTGTACTTTCATTAAATAAATAAGAGCTAGGTATTGGAAATATTATTTCAAAACTTGTTAAATTATCGAAGTACTTGTTTCTTAAAAATTTTAGTAATCGAATTGACTTATTTAAACTATTTGTTTGTATTAAATATGTAGAATTGTATTTTTTTTTTGGGATTAACTTTAAGCTCGCTCTTGTAATTATTCCAAAAACACCCTCAGAACCACAAAATAACTTCCACAGTTTTGGGCCAAAATTATCTTTTTTGAGTTTATTTAAAAAATTTAAAATAGTTCCATCACTAAGCACTACTTCAAGGCCATTTATATGATCCTCTATGTTACCATATCTCAAGGTTTGCAAACCCCCAACATTAGTAGATATATTACCGCCAATTGTACATTTATCACTTGGCGCAATATTAACTGGAAATAAAAGCTTTTTATTATTTGCTGCTTTTTGAATAGTTTTTAACAATGTTCCGCTTTGAGCTGTTATTATAAAATTATCAGTATCAACTTCTTCAATACGATTCATTTTTTTAAAATCTATTAGGATAGTTTTTTCAAATTGAGGTTTTGTGCCATCCACTCTATTAGTCTCTCCACCAATAGGTAAAATATGAAATTTATATTTGTTAGAAAATTTAACCAGTTTAGATACCTCCAAAGAATTTTTAGGGAAAGCAGTTATTTGGGTACTTTTTCTTATAGTTTTTATTGGAAACTTCATTTAGATGCTCTTAGTAATCTATCATTTATAGCGATTCCTATTTTCTTATAAGGAATAGGTGCGATACTTATATTTTTATATTGGTTGTCGTTATCTGCTAAGAAAATAAAATGATAAAGATTTTTGGCAGCTTCAATTAAATTTCTACTCTTACTTAAATTTTTGAATTGACCTTTCTTATTTGCTCCAAAGTTTATATATGCAGATTTTTTTTTAGCATTTTTGACATTTAAAAATATTTTCTTCTTCGGAGAATAATGTTTTTTTGAAGTTCCAGGAAAACTTAAATTTTTGTTATATTTACTAATAACCATATAGGGTAATATTTTTTTCACATTTTCTAATGATATCATCCCTGGTCTTATTATATTCAATTTGTTATCAGATATTTTAATTAAAGTTGACTCGATACCAACTTTACATTTTCCATCATCTACAATTAATAAATTTGTCTCAATAAATTGCTGAAAAACCATTTCACTGTTGATTGGGCTTAGTTGTTTAAATTTGTTTGCTGAAGGCATTACAAGGGGCTTACCTACTTTATTAATTAAATTTAATGTAAATTTATTATTTGGAACTCTTACTGCACACTCGTTATTTAATGTAAGAGATTTGGGTATTTCGAGAGACTTCCTTTGTAAAACAAGAGTAAGAGGCCCAGGCCAAAATTCTTTAGCTAAAATTAAATTTTCATCATCTAAATTAAAAAATTTATCTACCATTTTTAAACTTGAACAATGAAATATTAGTTTTTTTTTCAACGGTCTTTTTTTTAATAAGAAAATTTTTTTTGCTGCTTTAATATTGGTTCCTAAACCAGCTAGCCCATAAACAGTTTCTGTTGGTAAGACTACTAATTCATTTTTTAATAGTTTAGACTTTAAGAAATGTGTAAGTTGCTTTGATAAATTTGATTTAACGATATTGGGCATAATTTACATAATTAGATATATTTTTAGTATTCAGTTAAGATTAATTAATATTATTTTACAACTTTATGAATATATGCGCCATTATTCTTTCTGCTGGAAAGAGCAAAAGATTTAAATCATCTAAACCAAAATTTCTTCATGAAATATCTGGTAAAGAGTTAATACAGTATAATTTAGATGCACTAAATAAAATTAAACAAATAAAAAAAACTTTTATTATTTCAAGTAAAGCTAATAAAAAATATTTCATTCATGAAAAAGTATTTATTCAAAATCCAATAGACGGTACTGGTGGAGCTTTTAAACAATTTTATAAATATAATAATAAATTTGATTATTTTTTATTAACCTTAGCAGATACACCTATTTTCGATTATAAAATACTCTCTGATTTTGTTTCAAAAGGTGTAAAGAATGATGATGACTTATCAGTTCTTACACAAAATGTAAGAAATCCAAAAGGGTATGGAAGAATAATTAAAAAAAATAATTTATTAATAAGTATTATCGAAGAAAATGAATGTTCAAGCGAAGAGAAATTAATTAATGAGATAAATACTGGCATATTTTTAATTTCAAAAAAAGCTGCATTAAATTTAAAATTAATAAAAAAAAATAAAAATAAGAATGAATTTTACATTACTCATTTAGTAAATGTTTGTTTAAATAAAAAACTTAAAATGACTACTTTTTTAAATAAAGCCACAGTAATATCAGGTGCTAACACCTTAAATGAACTTAATAAATTAGAAACACTATCTCAAGATTTTATAAAGAAAAAATTAATAGGTAGTGGTGTTAGAATTATTCATCCTGATACGGTTTATATAGAGAGCAATGTTAGTATAGCTCCGGGAGTAGTAATTGAGCCACATGTTGTTATAAAAAAAAATGTAAGCATCAAAAGTAATTCTATTATTAAGTCCTTTTCTTATATTGAAAATTCCACAATAGGTAATAACTGCTCCATCGGCCCTTATGCAAGAATAAGACCTGAGGTTATTATGGCAGATGAGGTAAAAATTGGTAATTTTGTTGAGATTAAAAAATCAAAATTATCAAAAGGAGTAAAAGTAAACCATTTAAGTTATATCGGTGACTCGTCTATAGGAACAAATAGTAATATTGGGGCTGGAACTATTACTTGTAATTATGATGGAAAAAATAAGCTGAAATGCAAAATAGGTAATAATACCTTTATTGGCTCAAATTCTTCTATTATTGCACCTGTTAATATAGGCAATAAAGCATACATAGCAGCAGGATCTGTAATTACTAAATCAATACCAAATAATCATTTTTCAATAGCCAGATCAAAACAGAAAAATAAAATTAATAATAAAAAATAATGTGCGGTATAGTTGGTATCTTAAATTCATCTTCTTTAAAGAATAACTCTATAGATATTTTAAAAAAGCTGGAATATAGAGGGTATGACTCTGCTGGCATTTCCTTGTTTTCAAAAGAACGAATAAAAACCATAAAAAGTGTCGGCAAAATATCAGAACTAAAAAATAAAGCTCAAAATGTATCAGATAAAAATTTTTATGGTGTGATAGGACATACAAGATGGGCAACACATGGAGTTGTTAGCAAAAATAATGCTCATCCATTTGCAAATGATGATCTTACTTTAGTTTGTAATGGAATAATTGAAAACTATAGAAAAATTCAAAATCGATTTGTAGAAATTCCTAAAAATATTCAATCAGATACTGAAATTAGTTTTTACTTTCTCACCTATTTAGTCAATAAATATAAAAATTCAGATGAAGCTATTAGAGTATTTAAAAATGTAATTAGAGGAAACTATGCCTTTGTTATATTTATAAAAAAAAATAATTGTTTTTACTTATTAAAAAATGGCAGTCCAATCGCCTTATCACATAATAGAAACTCCTCTTATATATGCTCAGATTCATCTATTTTATCTGATTATAGTGATAAGATTTATCATCTTAAAGATGGTGATATTATTAAAATTCAGCAGTCTAAAATATCTAGTTTAAATAAAGCTAGAATACTCTTTGAAAATAATGAAATTAAACAAAACCCATATGATAAAGGAAAATATCAACATTATATGTTGAAAGAGATTCATGAGCAGCCTGAAGTTATAAAAAATACTCAAAAAAATTATGTACAAGAATTTTTTAATGATTTTAAAATCAAATTTAATAATTTAATTTTAAACAAAAAAATAATATTTGTTGGATGTGGTACTGCATACCATGCCTGTTTAGTTGGTGAGTACTACTTTAATAAATATACAAATATAGATACTTCATCAGAATTAGCTTCCGAGCTTAGATATAAAAAAATAAATAAAGACAAAAAAATTTTATTTATTTTTATTTCACAATCTGGTGAAACCATGGATACCTTGATGGCTTTAAAATATATCAAAAAAAACAAACATTCCTCTATAGTTATAACTAATTCTTTACAGAGTAGTATGGTAAGGGAGGCTGATGTAACTATACCTACTTATGCTGATAAAGAAGTTGGTGTAGCCTCAACTAAAGCTTTCACTTGTCAAATATTGAGCTTAGCAAATCTTTCTATTGAAATTGGTAAAATGACAAATTCTATATCGAAAAAAGATTATAATAAGAATTTAGCAATTCTAAAGTTATTACCAATAAAGCTGAAAAAATTAATAAATGATTTTACACCAGAGGCGAAAAAAATTGCAAAAAAATTAAGCCAATCTGATACTTGTTATTTTATTGGCAGGAATATTGTATACCCAATAGCATTAGAGGGATCCTTGAAATTAAAAGAGATATCTTACATGCATAGCGAAGGCTTTCCAGGTGGAGAGATGAAACATGGCCCAATCGCATTGATCGATAAAAAATCATTAACAATTTGCTTATCGCCAAACAATGAACTATATGAGAAATCTATTTCTAATGCTGAGGAAATCGCTGCTAGAAATGGTAAAGTTATAATTTTATCTAGTGTTAAAATTCACAGAAAATCATTAAACACACATAATGTAAGCCTACCCAAAGAAAACTTTATTGACACACCTTTCATTTATACTATTCCTCTTCAACTCATTTCATATTATTTTGCTCTTAATGAAGGTACTGATATTGATCAACCAAGGAATCTCGCTAAATCAGTTACCGTTGAATAAATTGAATACTATTTAATATGAATATCGAAGTTGATAATGAGATTTTAGCTAGTGTGATTGACGCTCGGTTTGGTATCAAACCACAGCTTTCTTCAAATATCGAAAAAGCTAATTTCAAACAAACTATTTTTTTTCCTGAGGATAAATTGAAATCAAATACATTTAATTCAGTGCCTTTAGACACATATGGAATAATTAATAAATCTAAGTTATTTACAAGAGAACCTATTACAGGAGAACAAATATCTTATTTAATTAATGATAATGGCTACACTGTTAAAGATAATAATCCAGATATTAAAATCCAAACAACAGATTATAAAATTTTTTATAGATTTGAAATCAATGAGACTCAACACAAATACTGCTCATCAATTTTTACTAATTTAAAATTTAAAAAAATAAATATTGTTTTTCCAAATAGCAGCACAATACACTTTTTTTCTGAGAATATATCACTTTTAAAAAAATATATTAAGAAAATTGCTAATAAAAAAATTCAAGAGAGTGATCTTATTAAAATCAAAGTCCCGACTAGTTTATCTATTTATTACTCTAAAAATAATAATACCAAAGAGATTACAATCAAAAATAAATCTTATTTGGGAATAAGTTTTGAAATAGCTAATCTTTTAAGCTTAAATACTATAGACACTAAGAATACGTATAATTCCAGCAATAATAACAATTACTATATTAATATTCTTTTTTTTTTATTTTTATAATTTTTTCCCAAAGTTTATATCTTTATTCATATTTAAATTTTTACTCAGGTTTAATAAATCTTACATATTTTCTAATCAAGTATTAGAAATTAATAATAATTTTAACAAACAAAATAATTTCTTCTCTAATATTATTGATGATAATCAATATCCTAGTTACTTATCAAAAGGAACTTTTTTCCCTAATTTAAAATTAAGTAACAAAAAGTATATTCATGAGATACTCAAGGATGACGATACATACATACTTTCAAACAAATATAAAATAAAAAACATAAAAAATTTTATTTTTCTATCTGATGGTTCTGATAAAAATTCTTATCAAATTGGTAAAAGCTCATATGATTATTTAAATTTAGATAAATGCTATTACATTACAGACAATCATGGCCTAATCACCACTGTAGATATCGTTGATAATATCGGAATTATCAATCATGAAGATATTGATTCAAAGTATTCAGATAATAAACAATCCAGCATAGATAATTTTTATGCTACTGGTTATGAGCCATCATTACCTAAATTAAAGCTACCCAAAATTTGGCCTTTTAAATCTAAAACCCAATAATTTCTTTTATTTAATACATTTAACAATATAATCCTTGCCTCATGAAATGGACTAAAGATAGTTGGAAAAACTTTGAAGCAAAGCAAATGCCTGCTTATGCTGATCAAGGTAATTTAGACTCTGTAATAGAGGAATTATCTTCTATGCCTCCTTTAATTTTTGCTGGTGAGACTAGGTCTCTAAAATCACAAATTTATCAAGTTCAAAAAGGAGAGTCCTTTTATTTACAAGGCGGTGACTGTGCTGAGAGCTTTCAGGAATTAAACCCCAATACAATTAGAGATAATTTTAAATTACTATTACAAATGTCTGTTGTGTTGACTTTTGCCACTAATAAACCGGTCGTTAAACTAGGGAGAATGGGTGGTCAATTTGCTAAACCAAGAAGCTCAGACTTTGAAGAAAAAAACGGTCAAAAGCTACCTAGTTATAGAGGAGATATTATTAATTCATTTGAGTTTAACGAGTCCTCTAGAGAACCAGACCCTAAAAGAATGATCAGAGCTTATAACCATTCAGCTTCAACTTTAAATTTATTAAGAGCTTTTGCTCAAGGAGGTTTTGCTAGTTTAACACAATTAAATAAATGGAATTTAGATTTTGCAGATAACTTTGATACAACAAAAAAATTTAAAGAATTATCTGAAAAAATTGCAGAAAGTATAAAATTTATGAATGCCTGTGGTGTAAATGAAAAAAATACAAGAGAACTAAGAGAGACAGATTTTTATACAAGCCATGAAGCACTTCTTTTACCTTATGAACAAGCTTTTACAAGAATAGATAGCACTACAGGTGAGTGGTACAATGTAAATTCTCATTTTTTGTGGGTTGGTGATAGAACTAGAGATCCTAATGGTGCTCACATACACTATTTAAGTGGTATAAAAAACCCTTTAGGTCTTAAAGTAGGACCATCTACAACCATTGATGATTTAAAAAAAAATATTGAGATACTTAATCCTGAGAATGAAGGTGGAAGACTTACACTTATTGTTAGAATGGGAGCTGATAAAATTAATTCAAAATACCCTGATTTATTGAAAGAAATTAATAAACTAGGTCTTAATCTTACATGGATATGTGATCCTATGCATGGAAATACATCTACAAGTAAATCTGGCTATAAAACAAGAGCTACTGAGAATATTTTCAAAGAAATTCAGTCTTTTTTTGAAATTCATAAATCAGAGGGCTCAGTCGCAGGAGGCGTTCACCTTGAATTAACAGGTTTAGATGTAACTGAATGTGTCGGTGGACCTGATGATATTAAAGATGAAAATTTAGGTGATAGGTATCATACGTTTTGTGACCCAAGACTAAATGTTAATCAATCATTAGAGCTATCTTTTCTTCTGGCTGATTTATTATCTAATGGCGAAATGAATTAGTTTTCTTATTCATAATGAATAAAAAAACAAATTCAAATTTAATTAATAATTTTACTGATAATTATTTTTTAAAAACAAAAAAAATTATCCAAAAGTATGGAGACATAAAAGTTACTTATGCTGTTTTTATTCGTAGACCAGGTGTTATAGCATTAAAACTAGCAATAAATTGGATAAAACAAATTTCAAAAGACAGAGGTATTAAAGTATCAACTTCTAGTCCATTCAAAGAGGGTGACCATTTTGGTGCTGGAGAACCAATTCTTTATATTAGGGGATCTTTTAAACATATAGTCGATTTGGAAACTTTACTCTTACAAAAAATTGGTCCAGCTTGTATAGCAGCAGCTAATGCATATCAAATGTGTTTAGACTTGCCTAAAACGTCCTTTATAGCTATGGATGCAAGACATTGTGCAGGCACAGAGATGTCCGAATTAATGTCATATGCGGCATCAGTAGGATCAAAATCAGCAAAAAGAAAAAAAGCTAAAGGCTTTATTGGAACATCGATAGATGCAACATCACATTATTTTCAATCTAATAAAGCATTAGGAACGATGCCACATGCATTAATAGGATATGCAGGATCTACTCTTGAGGCAGTAAAAATGTTTCATGAAACATTTCCAAAAGATGATTTAGTTGTACTGCCTGATTATTTCGGTAAGGAAATTACTGACTCTATTCAAGTTTGTAGCCACTTCGATAAGTTGTCTAAAGCTGGAAAAGTAATGATAAGACTTGATACCCCAAATGGAAGATTTATTGAGAATCTTGATACCTCAAAATCATATGAGGTCTTAGAAAAACACGCACCCGGTTCAATCAAAGAATACAGATCTGACAAAGAGTTAAAACATTTAGTTGGGCCTGGAGTCTCTGCTGCATCTTTGTGGTATTTGAGAGCACAACTTGATAATTTTGGTTTTAAAAAAGTAAAAATTATTGCATCTAGCGGATTTACAAATGAGAAATGCAAGGCAATGTCTTTAGCCAAAGCTCCAATAGATGTCATTGGAACTGGAAGTTATCTACCAGAAAAGTGGTCAGAAACATATGCAACTGCTGATATTATAAAATATGGTAATTCCTCTAGAGTAAAAGTTTCAAGAGAGTACCTCTTAAAAAAAGTTAAATGATAATTACACGTTTTGCCCCGAGCCCAACTGGTCACCTGCACTTAGGAAATGTGAGATCTTGCTTTTTAAATTGGGCATATTCGAAAAAAAATAATGGTAAATTTATTCTTAGATATGACGACACTGACCAAGACAGAAGCAAAGATGAATATGTAAAGTCCATAGCATCTGATCTTGATTGGTTAAAAATAAAATATGATGAAACTTTTTATCAAAGCAAAAGAATTGAGAGATATAATGAACTTTTCGATCAATTAATTTCTTTAAAATTCGTTTACCCATGTTTTGAGTCAAGTGAGGATTTAGATATAAAAAAAAAGTTGCAGTTAAAAGCAGGAAAACCTCCGATCTACGATAGATCCTCATTAAATTTATCTAAAGAAGAAATTGAAAAAAAAATAATTAATGGTAATCAGCCTTATTGGAGATTTAAGCTTTCACAGACTAAAATTAAATGGAATGATTTAGTAAAAGGAGAGACCGAAGTAGATCTAGCTTCTCAATCAGATCCTGTTTTAAGAAGGGCTGATGGTAGCTACCTCTACCATTTTCCAAGTGTCGTCGATGATATAGATATGAAAATTTCTCACATTATTAGAGGCGAAGACCACTTAACTAATTCAGCAATTCATTTAGAATTATTTAAATGTTTAAATTCTGATTTACCTTCATTAGGTCACAATCCATTAATGCTTAATGAGGATGGAACAAAACTAAGTAAGAGAAATTTGGACTCAATTTCACTTAAGCAATTCAGAAACAGTGGATATACAGTTAACAGTATTCTATCTTATTTGTATTCACTTGGTTTAAACTCAGATTATGATTTTGAAACCATTTTAGAGAATAATTTTAGAGATTTTAATTTAGAGGATATTTCTAAAAACTTACCAAAAATTGATATTCATAAAATTGACTTTTTTCAAAAAAATTCATTAAGGTCAATGAATTTAAAAGATTTAAATAATGAATTCCCTGAGCTAGAAGAGTTAGCTTTAACTGAAACTGAGTGGGAACTTATTAAAGAAAATGTTGAAAAATATGAAGATATAAGAAATTTATGGAATATTATTAATAGAAGAGAAATTAAAATTCAACCCTCAGGTGACTTTATCAAACTTTTGATTAAAAATTTGAATGGTATTTCAAATTTTAGTTTTGACGAATATGTCAATTACTTAATGAGCATTGATAAATCACTATCAAAAAAAGAAATATTTACTAATACACGTTATATACTTACAGGTAATCAAAATGGCCCATCTGTTAAAGACCTATATAATTATTTTGGCCACGAAGGTTTAAAAAAAATTTTAAATGAATATTAATCTTTTTAACACTTTAACCAAAAAAAAAGAAAAACTTATACCTATTAACTCATCTGCAGTTAAGATGTATGCTTGTGGACCCACCCTTTACAGTAATCCACATATAGGAAACTTCAGACCAATTATAGTTTTTGATATCTTATTTAGAGTCCTAAGACTAATTTTTGGAGAGGATAGTGTACGTTACGTAAGAAATATAACAGACATTGATGATAAAATTATAGATAAAGCTAATGAACTTAAAATATCAACAGATGAGTTGGTACATTCTACTCAAAAAATATATCAACAAAATCTAAGTTCTTTATCAATATTATCTCCAACACATGAACCAAAAGCCACAGATTATATTTCAAAAATGATTGAGATGATTACATCTCTTATTGAAAAAAAATATGCCTATGTATCTGAAGGACATGTTTTATTTGAAGCAAAGAAATTTAAGGGTTATGGTTCTCTCTCTAAGTTCTCATTAAAAGACATAATATCTGGAGCAAGAGTAGAAGTTGCCGATTACAAAAAAAATCCTGAAGATTTTGTCCTTTGGAAACCATCAAAAACAAACGAACCTCATTGGGATAGCCCATGGGGTAATGGTAGACCTGGATGGCACATAGAGTGTTCAGCTATGATTTCAGAATTACTTGGAGAAACTATTGATATCCATGCGGGAGGTATTGATCTTATTTTTCCACATCACGAGAATGAAATTGCTCAGTCAACATGTTGTCATGATAAAAAAATGTCGAACTTTTGGCTCCATAATGGATTTATAAATTTTAAGGGTGAAAAAATGTCAAAATCTTTAGGAAATACCTCAATTGTTAATGATTTATTATCTAAACACGATCCTGCTGTTCTCAAATATTCACTACTGACTACTCATTATCGTCAACCACTTGATTTTTCAAACGATCTTATAAGTTATAGTGAAAACATCATTAAAAAGTGGAGAGAGCATATTAAAGAGGTTAATAGCAAAGAATTAGACTCAGAATTTGTTAATGCACTTTTAGATGACCTAAATACCCCAAAAGCACTGATGAGATTACAGCAAATAATAGCTAACATTAAAAAAGACAAGAATAATGATGATTTATTAGCTCATTTTAATAATGGTTTAAGCTTACTAGGATTAAATCCTAGTTTTAATAAAACTGATTTAAACCTTGATAAAGAATTTATTGAAAATATGATATCTCGCCGACAAGAGGCTAAAAAAAATAAAGACTTTGAACTAGCAGATAAAATTAGAGATGAGTTATTTAAACAAGGGATTGTTTTAGAAGACACCATAAATGGCACAACATGGAAGAAAAACTAGAAAATAAAATTTATTTTTTTGACACTACATTAAGAGATGGTCAACAAACTACCGGTGTTGATTTTACTGTAGATGATAAAATCAAATTCTCTAATGCTCTCAATGAATTAGGTTTAGATTATATTGAGGGTGGTTGGCCAGGGTCAAATCCAACTGATGATAGTTTTTTTAATTCTACAACAAATTTTAGTAATTCTAGTTTGGTTGCTTTTGGAATGACCAGAAGACCTAATACGAGTGTTTCAAACGATCCAGGTCTAAATACTTTAATTAATACAAATGTAAAACATATTTGCATTGTTGGAAAATCATCTTCATATCAGGTCGAAAAGGCTTTAGGCATTTCAAAATCTGATAACCTAAAAATGATTGGTGAAAGTATCGCTCATATCAATGAAAAAGGTTTAGAGGCAATGTATGATGCTGAGCATTTTTTTGATGGATATAAATCAGATCCTAAATTTGCATTAGATTGTTTAACTGAGGCTTTAAATAATGGAGCTAGGTGGATAGTATTGTGTGATACTAATGGTGGAACTCTGCCAAATGAAGTAGAGACAATTGTTCAAGAAGTAACAAAGTATATACCAGGTGAAAAACTGGGCATCCATGCGCATAATGATACAGAAAATGCAGTTGCCAACTCACTGGCTGCTGTGCGAGCAGGAGTGAGACAAATTCAAGGCACAATTAATGGATTAGGAGAAAGGTGTGGAAATGCAAATTTAGTATCTCTTATTCCCTCAATAATTTTGAAAACAAAATTTGAAACTAGTATTCCTAAAGAAAAATTATCAGCCTTAAAGAAAACCTCATTGCTTCTAGATGAAATTTTAAATCGTATGCCAAATACTCAACAAGCCTATGTTGGTGAAAATGCCTTTTCACATAAAGGAGGTTTGCATGTTTCAGCAATTAACAAAGACCCTAAAACATATGAGCATATAGACCCAGAAATAGTAGGTAATACTAGAAAAGTTGTAATTTCTGATCAATCTGGCCGATCTAATATCATATCTCTTTTAAATACTGTTGGTATTAACCCAGATGATCATTCAGATAAATTAGATTTTTTACTCCAAAAAGTAAAAGAGAGAGAATTCAAGGGTTACGCTTACGATCAGGCAATTGCGAGTTTTGAGATACTAGCTAGACAAACTCTTTTCGGTATCCCAGAGTACTTTGAATTAAAAAGATTTAAAGTTATTGATGATAGAAGATGGAATGCTAAAGGAGAATTAGTAACTGAGTCTGAAGCAACTGTAAGGATAGAAGTTGAAAAAAAAGAATACATGAATGTAGAAGTAGGAAATGGTCCAGTTAATGCTTTGGACAAAGCTTTAAGAAAATCATTAATGGGCTTTTACCCTGCTTTAGAGGATTTAGAATTAACTGATTTTAAGGTAAGAATTTTATCCTCAGAAAAAGGAACAGACGCAATAGTTCGTGTTCTTATCGAGACGAAGGATCAAAAAGGATCCATTTGGACAACAGTAGGTGTCTCTACTAATATAATTGATGCGTCTTATAACGCCCTTAGAGAGAGCTTAATTTATAAATTAATTAAGTCCTCTTGAAAAAAATAATTCAATTTATATTAAACAAACCCCAGTTATCTGAAAATGTTGGTATGTCTCTAAGATCAATAGGATGTTTTGGTTTTGAGAACTTATCCTTAGTAAGTCCAAGAAAAATTTGGCCTAATGATAAGGGAATAAAATCTGCAAAGCATTTTTCATCCTTAGTTAAAAAAGTTAAAGTATATCAATCAATACCAGAAGCTATGAAAGGTAGTGATATCTTAATTGCAACGACAGTTAGGAAAAGAGACTTTCACATACCTCCAATAAAAGTAAATGAAATATCTAAACTAAAATCGAAAAAAATATCAATTTTGTTTGGTCAAGAAAATAATGGATTGTCCAATAAGGAGATATCGCATGCTAATTTTCTATTGTCTCTCCCTACATACAACAACAGTTCGCTCAACTTATCTCATACTGTAGCCTTAATTGCTTATGAATTGAGTCAAATATCTCTATCTAATATTAATCCAACTTTTGAAAATTCTCCTGCAAGCTCAAAAGATATTGAAAAATTTTTATCATTTCTGATGAAAATACTAGAAAAAAGAAAATTTACATCAATCTCATCCAAAAGAGATAATTTAGAAATATCTATAAGAAATTTTTTAAAAACATCAAGAATAGACCAAAAACAAATAAAAACAGCCTATGGAATTTTAAAATTTATTACAAAATAAATTGACTTAAAAGGCTAAATCTATATAAATCACCAATTCATGACAAAAAGACTATCGTCAAAACATAAAATTGATAGAAGACTAGGCCTAAATTTATGGGGTAGACCTAAAAGTCCTTTTAATAGAAGACCCTATGGTCCTGGCCAACATGGTCAAGCAAGAAGAAGAAAACCTTCTGATTTTGGAGTTCAATTGGCAGCTAAACAAAAGCTCAAAAAATATTATGGCGATATTACTGAGAAACAATTTTTAAAAATTTATCAAGCAGCTTCTAGAAAAAAAGGCGATACTAGTCAAATTTTAATTGAACTTTTAGAACGAAGATTAGATGCTGTTGTGTTTAGACTAAAGTTTGCTCCAACTGTATTTTCTGCAAGACAACTAGTAAATCACGGGCATGTTTTGGTTAACGGTAAAGTAGTAAATAAAAAATCTTATCAGGTTAGTGATGGTGATGAAATATCCCTTCAACAAACTAGCCAGAATATTCCAATGATAATTCAAACATTAAGCTCTAATGAAAGAGATGTTCCTGAGTATTTACAACTAGAAATATCAAAATGTCTTGGTAAATTTGTTAGAGGACCTCAATTGACAGATGTTCCTTACCCTGTTCAAATGGAACCTAATTTAGTCGTTGAATTTTACTCTAGATAATCAATAGTTAATAATCTATTCAATTAATCTAACAGCGCATAAATTTCGAAAAGATATTTATGAAAATAAAAATACTAACAGTCATATTTTCTCTTTTTATTACAAGCCTTTTCGCTGCTGGATCTAGTTCTGATGATAGTGCTAAAACTAATTATGGAAAAGATTATAAGTCAGCAATTAAGCTTATAAGAAGCAAAGATTATGATAAGGCAATAAGAAAGCTAAAGACTCTTACAACTGCTAGTTCAACAGATTTTACTAAAGCTGATGTTTACAATGAGTTAGGTTTTGCTTACAGAAAAAGTGAAGACTTTGATAATGCAGCAAAATATTACAAAAAAGCTCTTGAATTAGACCCAGAACATTTAGGTGCTATCGAATATCAAGGTGAGATGTATGTAGATCTTGGTCAAAAAGAGAATGCCCTAAATAATTTAGCTCTACTTAAAAAACTAGTTGGAGAAAATAATTCTTATTATAAAGAATTAAATAATTATATTTCAAATAACTAATGAGAGGGGCAAAATAAATGCCCCTTTTTTAATTTACTTCAGTTTTGATTCCTTTTGTGTTAAGTAATTCTAGAAGTTCACCAGACTCAGCCATTTCTTTCATAATATCACAACCACCTACAAATTCTTTTTTTATGTAAAGTTGAGGTATTGTAGGCCAATTTGAATAAGTTTTTATACCTTCTCTAATGTTGTTATCTTCAAGTACATTACAATGGCCAAACTCAACCCCAGTTTTTTTTAAAATTGCGCTTGCGACTGACGAGAAACCACACATAGGAAAGTCAGGGTTACCTTTCATAAATAGGAAAACTTCATTATCTCCAATCATTTTTTCAATTTGTTCTTTTGTACTACTCTCTAATTCCATTATTTTGTTCCTTTCGTTTTTAATTGCATAGCATGAAGCTCTTTATCCATTAATCCATCTAGTAATTTGTAAACTAACTGGTGTTGTTGTATACGTGACAATCCGTTAAACATATCACTTTCAATTTCAACTGAATAATGATCGTTATCACCGGCAAGATCCTCAATTACAATTTTAGAATTTGGAAATTTGTTCTCAAGGAGTCCTTCTAATTTTTTTTGTTCAATAGGCATCTAACTAATTATCTTCTCAAAATCATTAAGATATTTATTCATAATATCAAAATAGTCAAATTTTTTAGAGTTTATCTCAATACCTTCTTTAATTATCTCCCCAATATCGAGGTATTCAGCACCTTTTTTTGTCAGAAATGAAGTTACTTCTTCAAAATCTTTACTTCTGATTTCAATCACATATCCAGCACTATATTCGCAGAATAAATCAATAGGATCAGGGACCTTGACCCTAAAACCCATATCCTTATATTGCATTTTTAATAATGCCGAAAAGATACCCCCTCTGGAAATATCATTGCAAGACATAATGCATTTCAAATCTGATAATTCCAAAACACAATTTGCAATTTTTTTCTCAAAATCTAGATCTAATACCTCTAAGTCATTGAATTCACATATGTTAAAAGCAATTTTTTGATCTTGTAATAAGTAAGGACTACAATTTTTTGTTAATTGTTTTCCTAAAATAAGTATCTTATTACCAATTTCACAAAACTTATTTGTGTTTATTTTATTTAAATCCATATTGGAACCTACCATTCCTATTACAGGTGTAGGCTTAATTGGTATTTCATTTGTCTGGTTATATAAAGATACATTACCTGAAACAATAGGTGTATTGAATTTGACAGCTGCAGTTTTTAATCCATGAATAGATAAAACCAACTCTCCCATAATGTTTGGATCTAAAGGACTTGCAAAGTTAAGGTTATTTGTAATCGCTAAAGGATTAATATTGCATGCAATTAGATTTCTATAGGACTCAGCAACTGTATATTTCATTCCTTCATAAGGATTAATTCTTATGTATAATGGATTGCAATCGGTAGATGCACCAATAACTTTTTGTGTTCCGTGAATCTTTACTATACCTGATGATTGACCTGGTTCTCTGATAGTATCTCCCATCACAGTAGAGTCATATTGATCGAAAACCCAACTTTTATCTAAATAATTAAGATTTGTAAGAAGGTTAATTATCATATCTTCCAATTTAATTTTGGAAAAATCAAAATCTTTGTTTTTTCTTTTTCTTGGGATATAAAACTCTCTATCGTATTCAGGAGCATCATCAACAATTATTTCTACAGGAAGATCGACAACTTTTTTATTATTTGACTCAAAAACAACTCTTTTTGTATCTGTAATTTCTCCAATGACTTCATAATCAATTTGCCATTTTTGAAGAATTTCTCTGACTTTATGATTATTTTTTTTATCGATAACAGCTAGCATTCTTTCTTGGCTTTCAGATAAAAGTATCTCATAGGCGCTCAGTGGTTGCCTCAATGGAACTTTATCAAGATTGATATAAACACCTACATTTCCTTTTGAAGCCATTTCTACACTGGAGGAGGTAATACCCGCAGCTCCCATATCTTGCATAGACTCTATTAAACCTGAAGACATTAATTCTAAGCAACCTTCCATTAAAAGTTTTTCCATGAAGGGATCACCAACTTGTACAGAGGGTCTTTTTTCATCCTCATCTTCCTCTGAAAAAACATCAGAGGCCATACTTGCTCCATGAATTCCATCTTTTCCAGTTTTAGATCCAATGTAAACAATAAGGCCACCAATAGATTTTGGTTTAGAGTAAAAAATTTTATCTTTTTGAACATGTCCCACAGCCATGGCATTAACCAAATTATTAAAATCATATGTTGACTCAAACTCACACTCACCACCAATATTAGGAATACCAATACAGTTACCATAGTGTCCAATTCCATGAACCACACCATTTAACAAGTATTTTGTCTTTTCAGTTTCTATTAAACCAAATCTAATTGAGTCAAGAGTAGCAATTGGTCTAGCTCCCATTGTAAATATATCTCGTAGTATACCTCCAACACCAGTTGCTGAACCGTTGAAAGGTTCTATGTAACTTGGATGATTGTGGCTTTCTATTTTAAACGCAATACCATCGTTATCTTGCAAATCAATTACACCAGCGTTTTCTCCTGGTCCCTGAATTACTATTTCATTATCTGTAGGGAGTTTCTTAAGCCATTTTTTTGAAGTTTTATAACAACAGTGTTCATTCCACATAGCAGAAAAAATACCCAATTCCTCAATACTTAAGTCTCTGTTTAGATATTTCCTAATGACCTGAAATTCATCTAAAGTTAAACCGTGTTGAAGTATTAACTCTTCATTCATGAAATTAAAGACTCTATAATAAATCTTCCATCTTGTGATTGATGAAAATCAGAATATGCTCTCTCGGGATGAGGCATCATTCCAAGAACATTCTTTTTTTTGTTTGTAATACCTGCAATAGCCTCTATTGAACCATTTATATTTTCTTCAGTATTTGAGAATTCACCTTTGCAATATTCAAATGCTATTTGTTCATTATTTTTTAATAAATTTAAAGTTTCAGTATCACAATAAAAATTTCCCTCGTTATGAGCTACAGGTATTTGAAGAATTTGGTTATCTTTGATTGATAAATTAAAATTATTTTTAAATTTTTTTTTAATAAAGCAATTTTTTCCTAAAAATTTAAGTTTTTTATTTCGAATTAATGCTCCTTCAAGAAGTCCAATTTCAGTTAAAATTTGAAAGCCATTACAAATACCTAATAAATATCTATTATCATTTGCATGTTTTACAACCTCATCAATAATTTTACTTTTTGATGCCATTGCTCCTGATCTTAAATAATCACCAAAGCTAAAACCCCCAGGTAAAATTACTAAATCAACTTTTGGCAATGATGTCTCCTCATGCCAAATATTATGAACCTCACCTTTAGTTAAATCTTTTAAGTAGCATAATGCGTCTCTGTCACAATTAGATCCAGGAAATGTTATAACAGCAGATTTAAAACTCATCCAAGCACTTCGTACTCTTCAATAATATCGTTGACCAAAAGTTTTTTGCAAGCAGAGTCGATTTTTTGTTCTTTTTCCTCTTTACTTATATTATCGGGTAAATCTAATTCAATGAGTTTTCCCTGTCTAATATTTGAAAATTCTGTAAATCCTAAACTATTAAGCGACTGTTCAATTACTTTTCCCTGTGGTTCTAAAATTTGGCCTTTAAGTCTTACTAAAATTTTTATTCGCATTAAATTGTCAAGTTTAACCTATTAAGAACCTCTTCATATGCTTCTTCGATATTTCCTAAATCTCTACGAAATCGATCTTTATCAAGTTTTTTATTTGTTTTTAAATCCCACAAACGACATGTATCTGGTGATATTTCATCTGCTAAAACAAGCTCATCAGTTTTTTTACAAATTCCAAATTCTAATTTAAAGTCAACTAGATTTATTCCTATAGAATAGAACGTAGACCTTAATATGTCATTTATTCTCAAAGAATATTCATCTATTAACTCTAATTCATCAAAATCACATAAACCTAAATTAAGAATATGTTCAGAACTTATATGAGGATCGCCAAGTTCATCTGATTTTAAACAATACTCAATTAGCGTATCAGATAATTGTGTTCCTTCTTTTACACCAAACTTTTTAGATAAAGAGCCAGCAAAGAAATTTCTAACTAAAACTTCAATTGGAATAATATCTACTTTTTTTAAAAGCTGAGATTTTTTATCAATTTTCTTTATAAAGTGTGTTGGAATATCACAATGATTCAATATTTGAAATAAATAACTCGATATAGCATTATTAATTGCACCTTTATTCTTTATCGAGCCCTTTTTTAAATTATTAAAAGCTGTAGCATCATTTTTATAGGTAGCTATGACTTCCTTACTAGTTTTGGCATAAATAATTTTTGCTTTTCCCTCATATAATTTTTTCAATTTTACTGCCATTAACTAATCCTTTTAAATATTTTATCAACATTTTTAAAAAGATTTTTATTATTGAAAATATTATTAACTTTACTTGATATTTTTAATTTGGCTAAACGAGGATGACTCAAAAGATTATCTTTAAAAGACATATTGCCTTTCCAAGTTTTCAAAGCACAATCTTGAACAATCTTATAGGCATCTTCTCTTAATACTTTATTTTCAATAAGAAAAATCAGGACATTTTGTGAATAGGGTAGGCCTTTTAAAAGATTTAAATTTTTCATCATATTTTTTTTATTTATGTTTAAATTATTTAAAACGTTGATCATTCTTTGAACTGCAAAGTCGAGGGTTATGGTGGCATTGGGAGCGTTTATTCTCTCAACACTGGAGTGACTTATATCTCTTTCATGCCATGAAGTTATATTCTCCAAAGCAGGAATGGTTAATGATCTAATCACTCTTGCTAGTCCTGTTAAATTTTCTGATAAAATTGGATTTTTTTTATGAGGCATTGCCGAACTACCCTTTTGGCTTTTTCCAAAACCTTCTTCAACTTCTAAAACTTCTGTTCTTTGTAGGTGTCTAATCTCAGTTGATAGACGTTCTATGGAACTTGCAATAATAGCAAAAGAGCAAAAAAGGTCCGCATGCCTGTCTCTTGGAATTATCTGCGTAGAGACAGGTTCGATTGAAAATTTTAATTTTTTAGCAATCATTTGCTCTACCCTTGTGTCAATATTTGAATATGTCCCTACAGGACCAGACATTTGAATTGTTTGTATTTGTTTTATCGAATTTTTAAGACGATCTATGTTTCTTTTGTTTTCGGCTAGATATCCTAATATTTTTAATCCAAAAGTAGTCGTTTCGGCGTGAATACCATGACTTCTACCGATACATAATGTGTACTTATGTTTTTTTGCAATATTTAAAAGAGATTTACTCAAAGTTTTTAAACCTTCAAGAATTATATTGCTTGATTGGTTAAGTTGTATGGAGAAAGAAGTATCTAAAATATCACTAGAAGTTAGTCCCTTATGAATATACCTAGACTCGGGTCCTACATACTTTGCTACATTAGTTAAAAAAGCAATTACATCATGCTTTGTTTTTTCTTCAATTTTTTCTATTTCTTTTACCTTAAACTTTGCTTTTTTTTTGATTTTGTTTGAGGTCCCCTTAGGTATTTGACCCAATTTTTCCATTGCCTCGCAAGCGAGAATTTCAAGGTCAAGCCATATTTGAAATTTATTACTATCTTCCCAGATTTCTTTAAGAATTTTTCTAGAGTATCTTGGTATCAATTATAAAAAGCCTTACTTGGGGACTCTGTTAGAATCTCAATAATATCACCATTAATGTATATCGTATGTTCGTACTGAGCGCTAAGTGTTTTATCTTTTGTCACTGCAGTCCAACCATCGTTAAGTATTTTAGATTGATATTTACCAACATTGATCATGGGTTCAATTGTAAAAATCATTCCGTCTACAAATTTTACCTTATCATACTCACTATCGTAATAGTGTAAAATACTAGGATTCTCGTGAAACTTTAATCCAACTCCATGTCCACAAAAATCTCTAACAACACTAAAGTTGTTTGATGTTGCTATATTCTCAATTTTTTTTCCTATTTTACTGATAGGCTCACCAACTTTTATCTCGCCAATACTCTCTATCAAACAATCGTGGGTAACCTTGCATAGATTACTTGCTTTAATTGAAATGTCTCCTACTTTAAACATCCTTGATGAGTCCCCATGCCAACCATCTATTATTGTCGTTACATCTACATTTAAAATATCTCCATTTTGAAGGTTTCGATTATGGTTTGGAATCCCATGACAAATAACATGATTTAATGAGGTACATGTAGACTTTGGAAAACCTCTGTAAAACAACGGTGCAGGTGTGCCTCCTAGTTCTTGAATTCTTGTTAAACAATAATCATCAATCTCAGATGTTGAGATATCTTC
>CACNEB010000010.1 GCA_902619375.1 uncultured Alphaproteobacteria bacterium | reverse complement strand
AACTACACTCACGAAAATATTGGAGTGAGATCAAATCTTATGAAAATTTTGGGACATGGAAAATTAGGTGGAACTGGAAGAATGATAATTTTACCGGTCGATCAAGGTTTTGAACACGGGCCCGATAGAAGTTTTGCTGTAAATTCTCCGGCGTATGATCCAAATTATCATCACCAACTTGCAATAGATGCCGGTTTATCTGCTTATGCAGCTCCTCTTGGTTTACTTCAAACGAGTTCTGGAAATTATAATGGTCAAATTCCAACTATATTAAAAATTAATAGCTCAAATACCCTTGCAACATCTCTTGATCAAGCTGTTACTGGGAGTGTAAATGATGCATTAAAATTAGGATGTGCTGCAATAGGTTTTACTATTTATCCTGGGTCTGATCATAATTTTGAATTAATGGAAGAATTTAAAAAACTTAGTTTCGAGGCTAAAGAAAAAGGACTTGCTGTGGTTTTATGGGCTTATGCGAGGGGTTCAAAGATTAGCAAAAAAGGTGAAACAGCAATGAACATAATTTCATATGCAGCACACATGTCTGCTCTATTGGGGGCAAATATAATTAAAGTAAAACTACCTAGTGATTTTTTAGAAGAAGACCCAACTAAAAAAGCGTTTGAGGATAATAAGATACCTATTAGCACTTTAAAGGATCGAGTTGCTCATATCAAAAAAGTTGCATTTGATGGAAAACGCTTAGTAGTATTTTCTGGTGGCGATGCAAAAAATGATCAAGCTTTAATGGATGAAGTACTTGCAATTCACCAGGGAGATGGAAACGGCTCAATTATTGGAAGAAATTGTTTTCAAAGATCGAGAGTAGATGCTTTGGCTTTATTAGAGCGAATGACTCAAATTTACAAATCTAAATGAAAATTAATGCTAACGACTTAAAGATAGGAAATATAATTCAGCATAATAATTCGCTTTGGAAAGTCGCTAAATTATCCCATACACAACCTGGAAAAGGTGGGGCATACATTCAAGCTGAGTTGAAAAATATTTCAAACCAGTCAAAATTAAATGAAAGATTTAGAAGTTCAGAGTCTCTTGAAAAAATTCGCGCTGAAGAGATAGATCATCAATTTTTATTTCGTAGTGGAGAGGAATTTACTTTTATGAATAACCAAACCTATGAGCAAATAGTTATGAACATTAGCCAAGTGAATGAAAATACAGCAAAGTTTCTTGAAGATGGAATGGAAGTCTCTATAGAGTTTTATGATGAAAAACCAATGAATGTAAATCCTCCTGAAAGTCTTACTGTACAAATAGCCGAAACAGAGGCAGTTGTTAAAGGACAAACAGCATCTTCATCATATAAACCAGCATTGTTAACTAATGGTGTAAGAGTCACTGTCCCTCCTCATATTGAAACAGGGGACAAAATTAGAATAAACACATCTGAATTGACTTATATAGAAAAAGCAAAATAATTTTTTCTATGGCTATTGTCCCACCAGTAATTGTTGTTATGGAAAAGGCATGCAGGAATGCTGCTAAGTCTTTAATTAGAGATTTTGGAGAACTTGAGAAACTTCAAATTTCTAAAAAAGATAAAAATGACTTTGTATCCTCAGCAGACATTAGAGCGTCTGAAACTATCAGTTATACTTTGGGAAAAGATAGACCTGATTTTCTTCAAATTGACGAGGAGACTTTTAGTGCTGAAGATTTAGATAAACTTAAAGGTGATACTCCTGTGTTTATCTCAGACCCACTTGACGGTACAAAAAATTTCATTCATGGAAATGGTTACTTTGCAGTAACCATTGGATTGATGCAAAAAGGAAAAATTATTGCTGGCGTTACATATAACCCAATTTTAAATGAATTATTTTGGGCTCATAAGGGTTCAGGATCTTGGATTAACAACCAAAGACTCAGGGTTTCCCAAAGAGATAAGTTAGATGGATGTATTTTTACATCTGGTGTACAAATCAAGCATGCAGATATTCTTGAAAAAGGAATTGCTCAAATAGGATCGCTTCAAAGGAAAACAAGTGTCAGAATACTTGGTTCTTCAGCTCTTGATTTAGCTAATGTGGCATCAGGAAAATTTGATGGATTTTGGTCATTAAGATTAAATCTTTGGGATATCGTAGCAGGTATTATTTTAGTAAATGAGGCGGGCGGGATATGCCTAAATGAAAAAGGTAATGTTTTTGATCCCTTAAATGATGAAAGTTTAATAGCCTCTAGTGCAGCGATTAGTGGTGAATTGCTGAAAAGCCTATAAATATTTACTTGATTTTTTTAGCTTTGATCTCTATTTTCTCATAACCATGAAACAAAAAATACATCCTGATTACCATGAAATTACTGTAGAGCGTACTGACGGATCAACATACAAGACAAGATCTACTTGGGGTAAAGCTGGCGATACTATGAAGCTTGAGATTGACCCATTATCTCATCCTGCTTGGAATCAAGGATCTGGAAAAATGGTTGACTCAGGTGGAAGAGTTGCACGTTTTAAAAATAAATATAAGTCATTTAACATTTAATATTTTAACAAGACCATGTCTGACAATAAACCTTTAATGCCCTTAGCTACGGCCGTTTGGTTGGTAGACAATACTGCTTTAAGTTTTTCCCAAATATCTCAATTCTGTCAATTACATGAGCTAGAGGTTCAAAGTATTGCAGATGGTGAGGACGCTTATCGTATGCAAGGATTAAACCCTATAGCTAGTGGTCAATTAACTATGGATGAGATTAAACGTTGTGAGGGAGATCATTCACTTGAACTTCAATTGCAAAATAAAAAATCTGAGTCCATTCAATCGAGCGTTAAAACAAAAAAATACTTACCATTATCAGTAAGACAAGAAAGACCTAAGGCTATAGCTTGGCTAATTCGTGAGTATGGACAATTACTAACAGATACACAAATAGCTAAACTTACAAGTTCTACTAAGCCTACTGTTGCTAATATAAGGGCTGGTAATCAATCTCAACCAATTACAGAATTTAGAAACCCCACTGATCTTGGTTTATGTACTTATGAGGAGCTCGAAGCATTAGTTGAAAAAGGTCAGAGAAAAGCAGAACGCGAGAGAAAAGCGAGAGAAAAGGCAGAAAAATTACAGTCTACTACTGCTTAGTGAAGAATAAGTAAACATCTCCTAATCTTATACCAAATTTTTTCATAGTAGCTTTGTTGAATACATTTTTTTCATCTTGCATAATCATCCAATCATCAAATTTAACATTCATTATTCCATCACCATACTTGAGTTTTAATGTGTAATGCCAATTTAAAGCATTACCTGAACTTTCACCTAAAGCTACTCCTATAATATCATCAGAAATTCCTTCGTAAGTATTTTCACCAGTTTTTTTTATTTCCCATCTTCTGAATTCTTCCTCTCCATCATCATAGAGGAAGGTCTCATTGAGAATAAAATTATCTTCCTGTTGAATACCTTCCATTTCAACAGTAAATTGTCGCCTTACCTTTCCAAGTCTATCAATAAAAAGACCACTCGCTGTTGTTTTTCCTAAAAAATACTCTTCTATTTTGAATATTGGTTTTTTGTTGGCAAAGTCTTCAAGTTTCATGTTATTGCACCCACTGACAAATATTAATAAAATACTCGCTATTAATACATTTCTCATACACACAATCAATACGCTCATTGATGAAAGTAGATCTTTAACAGATTTAATTTACTTATTGATAAAATCTATCTGATATACATCAATAGTTTTTGCCTTAAAACCTCCTGAACAATATGATAAGTAAAAATTCCACATTCTTTTGAAATCTTCAGAGTAACCTAAATTTTTAATTATATCCCATTTATTGTTAAAATTTTTTCTCCACATCTCAAGTGTTTGATAATAACTATCGGCCATTTGATTTTTAATTTGGAAGTCGAATTTTTTTTGATTAGCTATTTTTTCTAAAGCTTTTACTGATGGTAACATTCCACCAGGAAAAATATATTTTTGAATAAAATCAATTTTTCGAGTATACCTCTCAAAGAAATCTTCAAAGATTACAATAGTTTGCATTGAAAAGACTCCCGATGGTTTTAACAAGTCTTTAATTTTTTCAAAATAAGTTTGCCAATATTGTATTCCAACAGCCTCAAACATTTCAATGGAGTAGATTCTAGAATAATCTCCTTGATGTTCTCTGTAATCTTTATATATGACATTTAGCTTATTTTCTAAATGATGTTCTCTAATTTTTGTTTTTACAAATTCGTATTGCTCTTTTGAGATAGTTAAAGTATCGATTTTGATATCAGGGAATTTTGAAATTAAATAAAAAGCAAAACTTCCCCATCCAGACCCAATTTCTAAAACATGATCACCTGGTCTAGGCTCATTACCCTCAATAAGACTTTCAAATTTATTTTTTTGTGCTTCAGATAACGTTTCCAAGCCTGTTTTAAAAAAACCTGAGGAATAAGTTAAAGTATCATCCAGCCACTCCAAATAGAAGTCATTACCAAGATCATAGTGAGCATGAATATTTTTTTTACTCTGAAATAATGAGTTTTTAGTTTTATTCATATATTTTTTTGATAAAAATCTGTAAAACTTAGATCCACTCATTTCGTTACCAAAAGCTCTTTCATTTAGTGCACCAAATTCTAAGAATTTACTTAAATCGTCTGCTTCAAATTTCTTTTTAATATAAGCTTCACCAAGCCCAACTGAACCACGAAAATACAAATCCCATATCATAGAAATACGACTAATTGTTAAATGCACTGAAGGGCCTTCTAATTCACCGTAAAACTCATAAGATTTACCCTTAACATTTAAAGTCAAAGATCCATATCTGATTTTAGAACAAACTTTTTTTATATATCTATCAATAAACAAGATTTTACCTAATTGTAACTAATCTAAGTATAGATTATCTTTTATTCTATTGGAATATTTAAAGAATTTACTTTTTTTTAATAAAAGCTTGATTGCCTGATAGTGAATAAGAGTTATTGTTTTTACACTCCCAAAAATATTTAAAATTAAAAACAAAATAAAATTATAGAAAGTTATTTCCTTTAAATTTAAATCTATGGAGGCATAAAATATTTGCTCCTTTTTAAGGTTAAATTGATTAATATTACAAAAAAAATGGTTTTTTCTTTTATTTTTTGAAGAAATCTTATAAGTGCAGTCCATTTCAATAAATGGTGAAACATACATATTTTTTTTAAACTCTTTATCTTTAAATTTGTTCAAAGTTAAATAATGAACTTGGTCTCCAAATGTATTTTTCACTTCATATATGATCGACTTAACTTTATTTTTACTATCAAGATATAAATAGAAGCTAATAGGGTTAAAAGAATAACCAACAATTGATGGGATACATATAAATTGAATACTATTAAAAACAATATTGTGTTTTTCAGCAACATTTTTTGCAAAATCATATAAACTCTTTTTTTTATTTCTAAATCCGTGCTGTTTATAAAAAATTGAAAAAAAGTTAAATCTATTTAGAGATATAAATGGATGGATGTTTATTGTGTTACTTAGATTTATACTCAAGTAGGGTGCATTATATTGAAAAAAATTATCAGTATCCCTTGTTCTTTTATGAATTATTTTACCTATTCCACAACAATGAGAAGAAATTAATTCCATTGCACTCTTGATGTATCCGTATTATTAAACTCCTTTAAATCTATATTTAACATTTTACAAACTTTTATAGCAGATTGAATACCGTCTTCATGAAAACCATAGCCAAGATAACTACCAACATAATAAGAATTCTTATAGCCTTGAATTTGTGAAATATTTTTTTGTGCATTTAGAGTTTTTGGTGAGAATATTGGATGTTCATAAATTGTTTGATACTGATTCTGATTTTGATCCTGATTAAGAGAGACAAAGAAATTGTCATTAGTTTCTAGTGGTTGCAATTTATTCATCCAATAACTTAAAGTACATTTATTATTTAAATTCGTATGAAAATTCCAACTTGACCAAGCTTTTAAATGACTTGGCATAAGAGAGTTATTTTGATGCAATTGTGCTAAATTTTTTTGAAAATCAAACTCATTTAAAACCTCATGCTCTTTCTGATGTATTTTATCTAAAAGAGGAAAAAAATGGTTGGGAGGACATGCAAATATTATAATGTCAAAAGCAGATTTTTTTCCTTCAAAGAAAATTTCAATCTTGTCATTTCTTGAAATTTTTTGAATTCTACATGACTTTTTGATTTTAAATTTTGCAGATTTAATTAATAAATTGATATATTGTTTAGAACCATTTCTTATTGTTTTCCATTGTGGTCTATCCGTGAAATTAAACAATTTGTGATTTTGAAAAAAATTAATAATACTTTTTAATGGCTGATTAAGAGAGTCTTGATCGGGAGTTGACCAAATACTTGAAATTAAAGGAACAAGATGGAAATTAATAAATTCATCAGAGTAATTTTTTGTTTTAAGAAAATCTCTAATTGAAATATCTGATATAATATTTTTTTTTTGATAAACTTTATAAAAAATAATGATGTCTTTTAACATTTTGTAGAATTTGAAATTAAAAAAATTTTTACGATCTGCAAATAATGCACTTAAACTTCCTCCCCCGTACTCGAATTTGTTTTCCTCATTAAGAAAACTAAAGGACATATTGCTATTAACAGTTTCGACTTTGAGAAGATCAAAAAATTTTGTTAAATTTGGGTATGTCAGTTCATTGTAGACGATAAAACCTGTATCTATTGGTATAGTATTTCCGTTACTATCTTTGACTTCTCTTGTATTTGCATGCCCACCTAAATAATCATTTTTCTCAAATAGTGTTACATCAAAATATTCTTGTGAAAAATATGCTGTAGATAATCCCGCTATACCAGATCCAATTATAGCTAAGCTTTTTTTCAAATTATGATTTCGTTTGTTGATAAGCATCAAGTGCTCTGTTGCGAGACTCTTTCAAATCAACGATTGGATTAACATATTTTTTTTCTTTGACTAAACTATCTAATAATTTTTTATCTAAATATGGCTCAAATACTGTTTTTGATGAATTAAAAATTTTTAATTGTGGAATATACTTCAAGATAAATTGAGCCTGTGGATCGAACTTTTCTGACTGAAGCACAGGATTAAATACACGAAAATATGGGGAAGCGTCTGCGCCACAGCCTGCTATCCACTGCCATCCAGCTGCATTACTAGCTTCATCATAATCTAGTAAACTTTTTTGAAAATACCGCTCACCTAATGTCCAGTTTAATAATAAATTTTTCACAAGAAAACTTCCAACAACCATTCTAAGCCTATTATGCATCCATCCCTCTTCATAAATTTGACTCATTGCAGCGTCTACAAGAGGTATGCCTGTTTTACCCTCAGTCCAAAGAGCAAAATCTTTTTTACTGCTTCTCCATGGGAATTTTTTAAATTTAGGGTTAATCGGTTTAGTTGATAAATCTTCTGAATAATACAACAATGAATAAGAAAATTCTCGCCACCCAATTTCTGATAAATAAGTATTTACGGCATTATTAGATTTTTTTGAATTTTGGATTTTTTCAATTATTATCCGCGGGGATATCTCTCCAAATCTTAAGTGAGGAGATATTCTTGATGTTTGATCAAAATCAGGCCTATTTCTATTGACATCATATTTATCTATATGAGAAGAAATGTAAGTCTCAATTTTTTTCAAAGCTGCATCCTCTCCTGGACTCCAATAATTATTAAACTTCTCATACCAACTTCTATTAGATAAAAAATTGATTTGAGTTTTTTCATTGTGTTTAAATGATTTGATTGATGTATTTTTTTGGTAAGAAAATTTCTTGCTCATATAAACTTTAAAAGCAGTTTTCCAATAAGGAGTAAAAACTTTAAAGAACTGACCAGAGTTATTTTGTACTTCCCAAGGCTCATTCAGTAAGTGTGAATTAAAAGTTTCAACATGAATATTTTTATTTTTAAAAAAACTCTTTATCTCAGTGTCTCTTTTAATAGATTGGTCTGAATAGAGCCTATTCCAAATTAATGATGAAATTTTGTATTTTTCAATTAGGTGTGAGAGATTTTTTTTTGCTTCACCATCAGTTATTATAAGCTTTACATTAAATTTTTGTTCTAAATTCTTGGAATGCAATTGAAGAGTTTTATTTAACCACCATTGACCAGCATCTCCAGTGGCGTTCTTTTCAATGTCATCATAAATATAAACAAGTAATGCTGGGGATTTTTGTTTCGATATAAATTCCAGACAAGGATTATCAGTAATCCTAAAGTCTCTTCTCAGCCAATATAAAGTTCTATTTTCGATGATAAAATAATAACAAAATTATTTACTATGAGGAGGCATTTTCTTTTCTACAAACCAAACATGCTGTTTCAAAACAGGGTCATACTTTCTCTGGCGAAGTTTGTCAGAAACTTTCAATCCTTTAGTGGGTTTACGTACAATATATTTTGTGCCAGTTTCAGGTTTTTCTTCAGGTATTAACTGTTTAAGTTGGTATGTAGACTTTTTAGCCATTGGCGTAAACTAAACTAATTTTGAATTTGGTCAACATTGATATTTAATGAAATTAAAGAACTTTTTTCCAATGTTCTCGCTTATCTTTGAGAGAACGTCTCTTTTTTTCTGTCATATTATCAAAACAGATGGAACATGAATATCCTTCTTCATATTTAGGAGATTTTCTCTCTCTTGGAGTTAAAGGCATGTTACACCCGTAACAAAGCTTACTCGTACCTTGAGAAAGTTGCTTGTTCAAAGATACTCTGTAGTCAAAAACAAAGCATTCACCCTTCCATGAGTCAGCAGATGTGGTTTCAAAATATTTTAATATTCCTCCTTTGAGTTGATATGTCTCAATACCATATTTTTCCATTAAAGGACCTGCTTTTTCACATCTAATACCACCTGTACAATAAATACCAACTTTTTTATTCTTAAATTTTTCTTTGTTATTCTTTATATAATTTTTGAAATCTTTAAATGTTTCAATTTTAGGGTTGATAGCATTTTTATAATGACCAATTTTAAATTCATAATCATTTCTTGTATCAAGAATTTCTACATTTTTATCATTGGCAAATTTATCCCAATCACTTGGTTCAATAAACTTAGATTTTTTAATGTCTGAAATTTTTAATCCAAAATCAGATGTAACTATTTCCTTTTTAAGTTTAATTTTAAACTCGTTAAAAATTCTTTGGCCATTAAAATCTGATATTTTTATATTTTCTTTAGTGACTCCTAAAGACATTAAATAGTCGATAATTTTTTTTTCTAATTTTGAAGAGACTGCTATTGTACCATTTAAACCTTCCTCACTGACAATAATCGAACCTTTTATTTGTTTTAAAAGAAAGTGTAAATTTAACCTCTCTTTCAATAATCTGGGATTGGATACGTTAAAGAAACTATAAAACGCAATGACTCTCATTAGTATGTTTTATAACAAATGTATAGATTGATCAAATAAGGTGTTTAAATTACTTTGATTTTATTAGTAAATTGATTTTCAAATTTAACTAACTGAGGCATAAATTTAAACCAAGCATCTTTCAAAGCTTCTACAAATTTTTCGGTAGACTCTGGGTCATGACATGGAGTAGGAGTTATTCTTATTCTCTCAGTACCTTTTGGGACTGTTGGATAATTAATAGGCTGAACATAAACCTGGTGCTCATTTAAAAGAAAATCACTAATCTCTTTACATAATTTGCTATCTCCAATTAATACTGGGATTATATGTGAACCTGAGTCTAAAAAAGGAATACCTGCGGTTCGTAGTTCTTTTTTAACAAAATCAACATTCTCAAAGAATGAAGATCGAATTTCATCGTTTTTCTTAACTTGTCTAATGCTCTCTAGACTTCCAGCAGCTACTGCTGGGCACATGGATGTTGTGAAAATAAATCCTTTTGAAAAACTTCTAACAAAATCAATTATTGTCTCAGTCGAGGCTATGTAACCTCCAGCTAGACCAAATGCTTTTGCCAATGTTCCATTGATAATATCAATATGCTCAGATAATCCTTTTTGATCTGCTACACCTGCTGCATTTGGACCGTATAAACCTACAGCATGAACTTCATCTAAGTATATTAATGCTCCATTATCCTGAGCAACCTGAATAATATCTTCTAGTGGTGCAAAATCAGCTTCCATTGAATAGACAGACTCCAAGACGATAATTTTTGGTCGAGAAAAATCTACTCCCTTTAGAATGTCCTTTAGGTGTTTTACATCGTTATGACGATAAATAGCTTTTTCTTTTTTACTTGTACGAATTCCCTCTATAAGTGATGCGTGATTTAGTTCATCACTTAAAACTAAACAATTATCAAAAGCAGATATAATAGACTTTAGTGCAGACTCATTAGCACTATATCCAGAATTAAATGCTAGAGCTCTTTCTTTTTTATGTAAGAGTGCGATTTCTTTTTCGAGTTGAATATGGAAATTAGTAGTGCCCGATATATTCCTTGTTCCTCCGCTTCCCGCTCCTAACTTTTCAGCAGCAGATTGCATTGCGGAAATAACTTCTTTGTTCTGGCTCATGCCTAGGTAATCATTTGAACACCAGACATCAATCTCTTCGGTTTGACCATTACTATGTCTTGTAGCTTTGGGATACTGTCCGGCTTTTCTTTCTATGTTGTTAAATACTCTGTAGTGACCTTCATCTTTAATTTTGTCAATTTCGGATTGAAGTGTGCTTAAATAATTAGATTTCCAATTATGATTTTTCACAAATATTAATTTATTTTTTACCAATATAAAAGATACTGCAATAAAGACGCATAAAGCATATAACTAGGGGCTTTTTGTCCTATTTATCTTAGGAATTACTTCTTTGCCAATCAGTTCAATAGATTTTATTAAATTTTCATGGGTAATATCAGCAATATCCATTTGAAATTGGAATCTATCAATACCTCCAAGGGCTTGACTATGTCTCATAATCTTTTCAGCAACCTGATCTGGATCTCCTAAAACTATAGCGCCTAATGGACCAATTTGATTGTCAAATTGGTCTCTCGTCACAGGACCCCAACCTCTTTCTTTTCCAATTTTTGTAAACATTTTATGATAACCCTCATAATACAAATCTATTGCTTCATCCATACTATTTGCGACATATCCTAATGAATGAAGTCCTACTGAGAGTTTTTCTGGGGGATGTCCTGCTTCTTTACCTGCCTGTCTATAAATATCTACCAAGGGCTTAAAGCGATGAGTATTACCTCCTATTATGGCAATCATTAAAGGTAAGCCCATTGAGCCTGCTCTAGCAAAAGATTGAGGTGTGCCACCAACACCTAACCAAATTGGGACAGGGTTTTGAATGGGTCTTGGATAAATAGGTAAATTATTTATCGAAGGTCTAAATTTACCAGACCAACTAACAAATTCATTTTCTCTAATTTTTAAAAGTAAACCGAGCTTTTCAATAAACAACTCATCATAATCTTTGAAATCCAAACCAAACAATGGAAAGGCTTCAGAAAATGATCCTCTTCCAGCAACCATTTCTGCTCTACCTCCAGATATCAGATCAAGAGTAGACAAGTTTTGAAATACACGAACAGGATCTGCTGCACTTAAAACAGTTACAGCACTTATTAGCTTAATATTTTTTGTTTGTGCTGCAGCAGCAGATAATATCATAAATGGTGCTGAGTCTAAAAATTCTTTTCTATGATGCTCTCCTATCCCAAATGAATTTAATCCAACTTCATCTGCAAAAATAATTCTATCAATAACATTATTAATGGCTTTAACACTATCTGAGCCTTCTCTTTTATCTGCAAAACTGTCTATACCGATTTCCAAGGTGTTCTCCTAAAATTTTTCAGTGTTTGTTCTAATTTCAATTTCCCAAGACCAAGCTTTTTTATCCTGTAAATAAAAATTTAGGTATTGTTTTGCAATTTCATCAGGGTGTATCATTTGATAATTTCCAACTGGTTCTTTTCCAATTCCTCCATCTATAACAAAATGACCTATATGAATATTTTGTGGGTGCAGCTCTCTTGCCAAAGATTGTGCTAAGCCTCTCAAACCAAACTTTCCCATAGCAAAGGACGCAGATTTGGCAAAACCCTTTACACTTGCAGATGATCCTGTGAAAAAAATATTACCTTTTCCTATTTTTAACATTCTTTTTACTGATTCATGCGCTACTAGAAAAGCCCCATAACTATTTACTTTTATTGATTGAAGCATTTCATCAGGATCGTATTCAATAAAAGGTTTTACAATTCTAAGAGATGGATTATAGATAACAATTTCTGGAGTGCCTATAATTGAATCAGTCTGCAAAAATAAATTTTGAACACTTTTATTTTCCGTTGAGTCACACTTAAAAACTAAAGCGTCGATCTCTTTTTTTAAACTATCAAGTTTGTCTATGTTTCTGGCAGCAAGTACGATTTTCATCCCCTTCGAATTAAATGCTCTAGCCAAAGAAGCACTTAAACCTGATCCTGCTCCGACAATTAAAACTGCTTTTTGTGTCATAATTTCAAACGTTATTTAGATATAACATATTTTAAAATAAGTACATATTGACCAATAAGTCTCGCTTAAATTGTATTAGCGTTGATTATTTGTTATTTCTTAATGTCATCAATGGTTATGAAAAAGATTGTTTTATTATCAAGAAAAAGTTTTCTCGCTAAAATTCAGACACACATTGCGGAAATAGAAATAAATAAAATACAAAAAAATATAATTGATACGCATTACTCATCAAGCGTTGGTGACACGGACATGTCAGCTAAAGCTTGGGAAAAACATGGATTTGGAATATTTACAAATTCACTCTCAAAAAAATTAATCTTAAAAGATGTAGATGTGGTAGTTCATTCATTCAAAGATCTCCCTGTTAAAAATCTTAATAAGACCTCTTTTATTTGTCTCAAAAGAGATGATCCAAGAGATGTTATTCTTATTAAAAAGACTTCATTAAATAAAAAAAAATTAGTTATAGGGACATCCTCTCCTAGAAGAAAATATTATTTAAAAAAATTAAGAGAGTTTTTACCCTTTGAAGAATTGAAGCCATTCGACATTAGGGGAAACGTACCGTCTAGGCTGGAAAAAATATTAAATTCCTCAAAAGAGGACGGGGTATTTATGGCAAAAGCTGCTATAGATAGAATTTTTAAATATGGAGAAAAAATTAATAAAAAAGATTATAGAAATTTTAAATTGAAATTTAAAAAGTTCGAAAAAATAATTTTACCAATTTCTGAATTTCCTAGTGCTGCAGCACAAGGGTGTATTGCTTTGGAATATAGGAGAGGTGATCAAAAAACAGAAAAAATATTGAAAAAAATTAATCATTTACCTTCGTTAGATGATTGTCAAAGAGAGAGAAAATATTTATACAAATGGGGAGGTGGTTGCAATTTAGATGTAGGTGTAACTATTGAAAATATCCTAAATGAAAAAATCTTATTTGCACAAGGGAAAGATAATCAAACAAAAAAACATTTTAAAGAAAAAAAATATCTAAATAATAAAAAAGTTAAAAAGGTTAAAAATATATTTCCTTCAAGCTTATCAAAATATCAAATGTTTCAGAGAAATTTGCATGAATTTAATAAAACAGTAAAAAATAAAAATGTTTTGGCCACAAGATCAGAATTTAAAGAGTTTAAATCTTTGAAAAGTGTATCAAATCTTATAACTTCCGGCGTTAGTTCTTGGAAAAAAATAAGTAAAATGGGCATTCTTGTAAATTCTTCACTCGATAGTTTTGGTGAAAATTATCGAGAAACTGAAAATTTTTATAAAGATAATCAAAAACCTACTTATAAACTTACATATGAAGGAAATATGCTAAATAAAAAATTCCCTGTTATATCACACTATAGTTTAGTCCCTTTGATTAATGACAATACGATTGATAATTTATTTGTAGCGGAAAGTTTTTATTGGATGAGCTTCTCTGCATTTAAATTAGCTATACAACTAAGACCAGAAATACTAAATAAGCGTAATTCGTGTGGACCTGGTCAAACGTATCTTCAAATTTCTAAATTTATTCCTAAAAATCAATTAAATGTATATCTTACTTATGATGATTTTAAAAATTTTGAACTTAAATGATTAAAAATTATTTCCCTATTGATCAGTCTAAATCTCTTAAAAAGAAAATTTTAATTCAACCGTTATTTGTGGATCAAAAGGTAAAAAATTCAAAGGAAATTAAAGGATTAGGTGATAATAAGAGTTGGTCATCTTCATCTATAATTAAGGCAATTGAAAAGGATTTAAAAAAAGGTATCAATAATTTTCTACTTTTTATCGTTCCAAATAAAAAACAAAAACATCCAGAGGATTTTAGCTTTCACTATGAAGTTATAAGAAGAATTAAAAATTATTTTGGAAAAGATATAGTTTTACTTATAGATACATGCTTATGCTCAATAACTGTTGATGGGCATTGTGGAGTTACTCATAAAAAATCAATTGATCTTAATAAGACACATTACTCTTTAGGATTAGCGGCAAATACATATCTTGAGGCGGGAGCTGATATAATTGCACCAAGTGACATGATGAAAAATACGACTAAATATTTGAGAAAAATATTTGTTCAAAATGGTTTTTCAAATTCTCAAATAATGAGTTACTCAACAAAATTTAAAAGTCACTTCTACGGCCCTTTTAGAGATGTTGCAAAATCATCACCACAGGGATTTGATCGGTCATCATATCAATTACCTGTTGAAGACAAAGCAAAGGCGATTAAAAGCTCAATTAGTAATGCAGCCCAAGGTGCAAATTATTTAATGGTTAAGCCTGGTATGACTTCAATAGATTTAATAAGAGATATAAAAAAGCAGACACTACTTCCCACGGGTGCGTACCAAGTAAGTGGTGAGTATGCTAGTCTACAAATGCTCAGCAAAGCTAAATTTGGCAATTATGTTGATTTGCTCATAGAGTCTTTAACGGTACTCAAAAGAGCTCAAGCAGATTTTATTATTACTTATGGAGCTAGAGATATTGCAAAATACCTATAACAAAAATTTTTTTAATGCCTTAAATAAAGTTGAACAAAAAATTCCTCCAATTTGGTTTATGAGACAGGCTGGTCGATATCATCAGCATTACAGAAAATTAAAAGAAAAATATTCTTTTGAACAATTATGTAAAGAGCCTGAGCTTGCTTGTGAGGTAACTCTTGGACCTATTGTTGAATTTGATTTTGATGCTGCAATATTGTTTAGTGATATTCTTTTTCCTTTAGATTATTTAGGTATGAGTTTGAAGTTTAATCCTGGACCAATATTTGAAAAAAATTTAAGTTCAAAAATGATATCCGAATTTAATATTGATGAATTTGAAAGTTTTATAGATTTTCAGAATATATCTCTAAAACATATTAGAAATGAACTTTCAAATGATAAATCCTTAATTGGATTTACTGGTGGACCTGTAACTTTATACCATTTTGCAACGAGGAATAATCCTGTATCACAAACACTATTTCAACAAACCCTGCCCGTTTTAGAAATGTTAATACAAAAAAATATACAAATTCAGTTACAAAATGACATTGATTTGTTAATGATATTTGATACTGAAGCTAATAAACTAAATGATAAAGATTTTGATGAATTCGTTATTCCTTTTTTAGTTAAAATTTCAAATATTTATCCAAATAAAATTGGATATTTCACTAAAGAAATTTCTCAAACTAAATTTAATAAATTACAAAATTTAAAAAATTTAAAACTTACAGTTTTAGGAACTAATTTGGAGGTTTTCACTGAATTACCAAAGACACATTTATCTTTACAGGGGAATTTTTCAAATGATTTGTTAGCTATGGAGGACACTAAATCCTTTTCTGATTATATTGATAAATATATTGAGGAATGCTTACAGAGTGAGTCATCTCATAGATCTGGGTGGATTGCTAGCCTCGATCACGGTGTAAAAAAAACTACTCCTGAGGCTAATGTTCATTTATTCATAGAAAAGATAAGAACTAAGTTATCATAAAAATCGTAATGTTTTTCAATGGCTTCATTTAAAGGTAATAAACTATACGTTCATGGCTCTGGTCTTAAGACAGGTATTTTGATCACAAATTTAGGAACACCAGATGAGCCAACTAAGTCGTCTTTAAAGACTTATCTAAAGCAATTTCTATCAGATGAACGTGTCATAGAAACACCAAAAGCTATTTGGTGGCCTATTCTTAATGGAATAGTTTTAAATACTCGACCAGCGAAGTCAGCTAAAAATTACAAATCTGTTTGGACAGAGGAAGGTTCACCTCTTCTATTCCACACAAAAAACCAATTATCGAAAATAAAAGAATTTATTAATAAGAAATATCAAAATATCGTATTTGATATTGGAATGCGTTATGGGAATCCTAGCATCTCTAAGGGTTTAAATAATCTTAGAAATCAAAATTGTGATCGTATTATTATTTTACCTTTATACCCTCAATATTGTGCGGCTACAACGGGCTCAACGTTTGATGCTGTTGCAGAAGAATTAAAAAGTTGGCGTTGGGTACCATCTCTTCGTTTTATTGGAGGATATTACGAAAATGAACTTTATATTAAAGCTCTTAAAAATAGCATTGAAGAATTTTGGACTAAAAATTCAAAACCAAAAAAAATCATATTTAGCTATCATGGTGTGCCAAAAAAATATTTAGATAAAGGGGATCCGTATCATTGTTTTTGCAGAAAAACTACTAGACTGGTGGCAGAGACCATGGGCTTACCAGAGGAAAGTTATATGACCACATTTCAATCTAGATTTGGACCAGCAGAATGGCTTCAACCTTACACAGATAAAACTATAGAGAGCTTAGCAAAAAATGGTACAGACCACATTCATGTTATAAGTCCTGCTTTTTCCTCAGATTGTCTCGAGACAATAGAAGAACTTAACGAGGAAAATAGAGAAATATTTATGGAAAATGGTGGAAAGGAATTTGGATATATTCCTTGTCTAAATGATCGAGAAGATCATATACTCCTACTCACTTCGTTGATAGAAAACGAACTACATGGGTGGGTATGAGTGATCAAATAAAAAATCAACAAACTAAAGCAGAAAAGTGGTTTCGAGAACTTCGAAATCAAATGGTTGGATCAATGCAAAAGCTTGATGGGTCTGAATTTATAGAAAAAGAGTGGCAAAGACCTGGTGGTGGTGGAGGTTTGATGTCCTTACTAAAAGGAGAAATATTTGAAAAAGTAGGAGTAAACATTTCAACAGTGCATGGTAATTTTAGTGAAGAATTTAAAAAATCAATGCCGGGAACCGAAGAGGATCCAAGCTTTTGGGCCAGTGGTATCTCAGTCGTAGCTCACATGAAAAACCCGAAAATTGCTGCAGCTCATTTTAACACTCGGTACATAACCACAAAAGGAAAACAATGGTTTGGTGGTGGTTGTGATTTAACCCCTGCAATACCTGAAAAATTAGAAACAGATAATTTTCATCAAGGTCTCCAACGAACATGTGATCAACATAATTCAACTTATTATGAAAAATTTAAAAAACAATGTGATGAATACTTTTATTTAGAGCATCGAAAAGAAAGTAGAGGTATAGGAGGGATTTTTTTTGATTATATCAATACAGACTTTGATAAGGACTTATCTTTCATAAAAGATGTTGGGCAATTCTTTGTTAATTTTGTAATTGAAAACTCAAAAAGAAAAAAAGATTTTAACTTTAATCAAGATGACTTAGATACTCTCTCAAAAAAAAGATCTCGTTACGTAGAATTTAATTTGCTTTATGATAGAGGGACATTATTTGGATTAAAAACCGGTGGTAATATTGATGCTATATTAATGTCAATGCCTCCAGAGGCTAAATGGTAACAAAATGTATGAGTTATTAAAAATTTTACATATCATATCTTTTGTATCATGGTTTGCTGGGTTATTTTATTTACCAAGACTTTTTGTTTATCATGTAGAAAACATAACCAATCCTGAAATGAATAGTGTATTTCAAAAAATGGAATATAAATTGCTAAAAATTATAATGAACCCAGCAATGATATTGACTTGGGTATTTGGTTTAGCCCTTATCCATTATGTAGGTTTTGAATTATGGCTTTTTTTGAAAATTATATTAGTTCTTATCCTCTCTGCATTTCATATGTATTTAGGTAAAATTAGAAAAAGTTTAGAGAGTAATTTTAGAGACTATACCTCAAAATATCTAAGAATTATCAATGAAGTACCCACAGTTCTTCTCATTTTAATTGTAATACTTGTAGTTGTAAGACCTTTTTAATTTTATGGATCTTACTCAGGGGGATATAAAAAAACAGTTAATCGGTATGGCTGTTCCAGCAGGAACAGGTCTTTTGTTTTATACTCTGTACAATGTAGTAGATACTTTTTATGCAGGTCTCATAAGTACAGAGGCTATTGCAGGCTTATCTATATCTTACCCCTTGTATTTTATTTTATTAGCCTTCGCAGTAGGTTTTGGACAAGGCACCACAGCTCTTGTTTCAATAGCTATTGGCAAAAAAAAATTTAATGAGGCAATTAAGATACATATTCAAGCTTTAGTTGTCACTTTATTGGTTTCTATAGCCATAGGGCTAACAACCTTTCTATTATCTAGGCCTGTGTTTTTATATTTTGGCGCAGAGGGTATTTTTCTTAACAATGGTCTAAGGTATATAAAAGTACTCTCAATTGGTGCTCCAATATTTATTGTTTCTTTTGTCGTCAATTCTCTTTTATATGCACAAGGAGATACAAAAAAAAATAGAAATGCATTAATCATAAGCTTTTTTATAAATTTAATATTTAGTCCTTTCTTATCTTTAGGTTATGGTTCTTTTCCTGCATTGGGAACTCTCGGCATAGCTCTTGCAACAGTTTTATCTCAATTATTCCATTTTTTCTTTTTAAGCTATTATGCTTTGCGCAGTCCTTTGTTTAAGTATTTCAATTACAGTTATATTTGGCTAGAATCTAAATTTGTATCAAGAATTCTAAGACAATCTATACCCTCTAGTATGAATATGTTCATGATTGCAGTTGGTTTTTTCATAATGCAAAAGTTTGTTACAAGTTATGGTGCCTCAGCTAGTGCAGCATATGGTATAGCTTTAAGAATTGAGCAAATTATCTTATTACCTGCCATAGGATTTAGTAGTGCTTTATTAAGTATGGTAGGACAAAATTTTGGTTCGAAGAATTTTGATAGAATTTATGAAGCTTTTTTAATTTCATTAAGGTTATCTTTGATAATGATGATTTTTGGAGCAGTAGTGCTTATATTTGCGGGTGAAAGGATTGCTAGTTTTTTTTCAAGAGACAGTGAAGTGATAATTATTGCTGGTAGTTACTTGTTTATGGTAGCTTTTTTGGCTTTTATATATCAAGTTATTGATAGGTGTGATTCTGTACTTACTGGTTTAAGAAAACCTTCTGTAAATGTGTTCTACACTTTTATTAGATTGGTATTTCTTCCCCCATTTGTAATTTATTTATTTTCTGAGACTCTTGAAAAAGGCCTAATCGGTATTTGGTGGGCTATATTTTTTACAAATTTACTAGGCTCGGTATTTGTTTTTTTTCATATGAAATATTTATTTAAAAAGGAATCCGGTATCTTTATAAATTAACTAAAATCTTTCAGGTCTTCCAAATGCTTGCTAAGGGCTTTAGTAGATAATTGTATCTCATAGATAAATAACATTATAGCTATTGAAAATATCAATATCCCTAAACCAAAAAAGTTTAAGGCTAAGTCATAAATCTTGATATAGCTAAAAAAAATAGATATTAAATTCATCAAAAAGCTAATCCCAGAGAGGGTTTGAACTGATCTAACTAATGTTAAACGGGTGGTAAGTACTTTAATTTGATCTAAGTGATGTTGAACCACATTGCTAGTTGGTCTATTTGTAATTATTGTGTCATGGATCTTTCTAATTAATGAAGCAAGAGAAGTGTATCTATTACCAAACGATATCATCATTAAAGGTATAGCTGGAAACAAAAGTGCTGGATAAAGTGTTGTAAAGCTTGGCATACTATTAATGGAGCAGTTTGTTATAACTAGGAGGGAATAACTAAGTATCTATGTCAACACGGAGTTAATTGAAACTTTTAAAAACTGCTCCTAGTAAATATATACATAATATTTTAAAAAAAACTCGTGTTATGATTGCATAACAACTATGCAACTTACAGACAGCTGATGAAATAATTTATAAATAAAAAATTAATAATCAAATTATTTCCAAGAAAATAATAGATAAGGTAAGTATAAGCAAATAAAGAATTATTATTATATTAACTAATTTCCAAACTTGTTTGTTTAAAAAATATAATCTTAGTGATTGAGCACCATAGCCTAAAAAATAAAAAAAAACAAATGACGCTAGACTTGCACCTAATCCAAATAAAATCTTGTCAGAAATAGTTAGAAAATTTTTTGATAAATTTCCTAAAATAAAAACAGTGTCTGAGTAAACGTGTGGGTTTAAAAAAGTAAAAGCAAGTGTCTGAAGGGCTATTTTTAACTTTGATGTTTGTGTATGTGTTTGTGAAAATACAATGTCATGTTTAAATGTTTTTATTTTTGACCATATAAAATTTAAAAGAAAGAGGACAAGCCCTATAGATAATAATAAATTGATAATATCATTGATGAAATTTTTAATAAAATGAAATATGAAAATTCCAAAAAAAATCAATAAGAAATCACCAACTATACATATTGAAGTTACTAAAAAAATATTATTTTTTTTTATACCTTGCTCTATAACAAATAAATTTTGTGCACCTATAGCAAGTATTAAACTTAAACCTGTTGAAAAACCAAAAATAAACTCATTCATGACAATTTTGCACAGTTTATATACTTTACACCTAAAATCTATTTAGTAAGTTTGTGTGATGAAAGTTTTTGTTGGTGGATTATTTTTTGCTTTAATATTTATTTTTGTTGTAACTGATGGTTTTGTAAAAATTAGTCTACCTCTGTAAACCTTCTTCTTTTACCATTACTCCACTCATCACTAAATTTTAAAGTCCCTAAGTGTAATGGTATTTTTTCTTTAACAATTAATTTATTTTCTGAAAATTCAAAAAAAGATTTATGAAGATAGCGAAACTCAAGCAAATGATTCATAATTCCAAAGTTTATATCCTTAATCACATTAGGATCTACATTCTGGTTTGAAATGAAAACATAATCATTATCTGCGGGAAAATTTAAAATTGAACGAAGCGATAAATTAGAGGGACGATCGAATAAATCTGATTTTTTAATAATTGCATATTGAAATTGATTTTGTTCAATTTTCTTAATTATTTCATCAACACTATCATCAAGGCGTGTATTGCATTCTAATGTGTTAGATCCACCATAACTATGAGATATTTCAAGTTCCCTGTCCAATACTTTGCATATACTTTTTGCAAGAATATATTCTGTTCCCAGTGTAGAACGAACCATGATTGTTAAAGAAATATCTTGGGAAAGGGCATACAATAAATTCGTTTTAAGAAATAATATTACAATAAAAGAAAATATTACTTTTAAATACATAGATTACTTTTAACATAAAACATTCTAAATTGTTAAATAGAATTAAATGCCAAATTTTTCAACTATTGCATTAATAGCTTGTTTTGCATACGCCATTGAAAGTATTTTTGGTTTTGGTGGTACGATAATCTTTCTGGGAATTAGTGGATTTTTCTTTGACTTTAATTCTTTGTTAAAGCTTGCAATGATTGTTGGGTTATCCTCCGGTTTAGCTGTTTTAATTCAATCATACAAATATGTCTCTTTAAAACATCTGATCAAAATTTTAATTTATACAATACCTGGTGCATTAATTGGAACATATTTTATAAGTTATTTTGCATCAGATGTTTTAATAAAAATATTTGCATTAATTTTAATTGTTTACGGATGTTTCAACTTATTTTTTCCTGATATCAAGTTTCCTCAATTCTTGAAAAATTTTTTTGTAATTCTTGGTGGATTTATTCAAGGCATTTATACTATTGGAGGACCATTTGTATTAATGGGGTATAAAGATTATTTCTCCTCAAAACAAGAGTTGCGATCAACTATGGCTGGATATTTTTTTATTATAAACTCATTGAGAGCGATATTTTTTGTGTTTTTGGGAGGAAGCTATTTAGAGATAGTGAAAATGTACTATCCAATAGCTCTTTTAGTTATGTTGAGTGTTTGGCTGGGTTATTTTATACATAAACAAATACCGGAAATCCTATTTAAAAAACTTATTATTGTTGCTATCACTTTAATAGGAGTATTGATTTTATTTACAAAATGATCGACTGGGAACAATATGGACCTATTTACTCTGTAGCACCTGGAATAAAAAAAATAAAAGACCTTCCAATTATTGAATTTGATGAGCATGAAGAAAGATATTTAAGTTTGAAACAAAAATGTAAAGAAAATATTTTTTTTGATGATTATTTTACAAAAGAAATTAATACAGCTGTATGCGAGAAGTTAAATTCTATATTAAAAAAAGAATATCCATCTAAAAATTCTAACTTTAATAACTTTGTAGAACTTGGTTATAATCTTCAAGAGGATATAGCAATTTTTCACAGATGTAACAAACTTATAGCTTTACATGTTTCATTTCCCTCTGTTTGGGTTCCTAAAGAAAAAATTGGTCTTAGTTTTGCTCAAATCCATCAACCTGTTCCAGGTATGGAAAATTTTTTAAAAAATGAGGATAAATATGTTCAGATGATGGTGGATGCAACAACTCCTATTATAAGATATGTCTGGGGAGAACATTATGGTTATTATTTATGTGAGCATGAACCTTTGCAAGAAACTGTAAAAGTGATGCACACAGAAAGACAGACTTTTATTGGAATTCCAGAGAGTGATATTGGTATTTTCTTAATTCGAAAGAAAGTGATGTTTTATGATGACACATCAAATGATTTTAAGGAATGGTATAAAAGGCAAGTCAGATCTATGACAGAAGATCAAAAAATTTATAAGATAAAAAGAATCTGAGTCGATACTAGCGATCGAAAAAATTAATATATTTGAAGGTAATCAGATTACTGTTCCTGATTTCCCTCAGCTGGAGCATTTGGATCTGTAAGGCGCTCTAATTCGGCTAACTCTTCTGCTTCTCTTTTTGCTTCTCTTTTTGCCTTTTTAGCGGCAAGTTTTTCTTGGCGCTTACGCTCTTTCTCCATAGCTCTTTCACCAGCTTTTGATTTATAGTCAAAGTGAAGTCCCATAAAAAGATTATATCAGAATTTTTTTGATACTAAAGTTTCACTTCATTGAATATTTATTAATTTAGAACTCTTTTTAAAAGATTAATCCAATTTAAATGTGAAATTTTAATCATTAAGTTTTTATTAAAACCCTGTGAAATTAATAGATCGATTAATTTGTGCATACCTAGAACACTATTTAGATCTTTTGGCATCATTGCACCGTCAAAATCTGAGCCAAATCCAACTTTATCATCTCCCAAATAGTCAATAAGGTACTTAAAATGATCAACTATTATTTGTAAATCTGTATCAGAAACCATTTTTCCATCTTTCCTTAAAAAAGCTGGGGCAAAGTTAACTCCTACCATCCCTTGAGTTTCTTTAATTGCATCTAATTGCTTATTTGTAAGATTTCTAGAATGTGGGCAAATCTGATGAGCATTGCTATGCGTGGCTACTAGGGGCGAATTCGAATATTTTGCTATATCCCAAAAGCCTTTTTCATTTAAATGAGAGGTGTCAATTAACATATTTAGTGAATTACAATTTTTTATAAGTTCTATTCCTATTTCGGTTAAACCATCTCCAATATCAGGTGAAGTTGGAAAAGCAAAGGGAACGCCCTCTGCAAAAATAGTAGGTCTTGACCAAACTGGCCCAATTGATCTAAGACCAGCTCGAAATAAAGTTTCGAGATTATAAAAATTTTTATCTATACATTCTGCGCCCTCTATATGCATTACTACAGATAATTGATCATCATGTTTAAACGAGGTTTCCAAATCCTTGCTGGATAAACAAATCTTAACTTTATTTTTTGAGTTTCTTTCAATTTTTGAAAGGATAGACAATTGATTTAAAACAACTGGTAATGCATCGTTTACGTCTACGGGTCTTGGAAGTGGTAATAAATACTCATCTTTCTCCATATCTTTATAGTTGACCAACTTATCAGAATCAGAGATATCTTGTTCTGGGGTAGGAACATATATGGCGCATAAGCCTCCTTTAAAATTAGCTTGGTTCATGCGAGGAAGATCTAAATGTCCCTCATTATCTCCATCGATAAAATCAAGATAGGAGTCAGGTTTGTTCTTTAAAAATAGTCTAAATAATACATCATTATGGCCATCAAAAATTTTATAATCCATGTCCTAAATTTATCATTTTTTTTGTAACTTAGACTACATGCAAATTAAAAATATTTAATGAATTTGTTTGAAGTCTCATAAATAGACATCTGCTGTCTATATTTAGCAAAAGTAAAACTTCTTTTTAAAACTATATATATATGTAAGAAAGGAAATAAAATTATGAATAAAATTTTTGGATTTACAGAAAGATCTTTAAAGTTCTGGTTATCTCTTTTTAGTAAAAAAGAAGACAGTATTATAAATTTTTGTAAGGTTGAGTATGGCACAGATTGGCAATGGGCCTACTCCGAGTATCAAAGAAATCAGTCATTTCCAAATAGCTTAAAAGAGGCTGCCTAATGAGCAATCTATTTAAATCTATTAGAAAAATAATTATTAATGGAAAAAATGACCAAAAATCAAAGTCTTACAAAGAAGAGGTATATTTATCTCAAGCTATCGACATGATTGATCTTGAAAGAAGACAAAAAGAGATAGATAGAAGATTTATTAGAAAATTTTAAAAGCCCTATCTTGGGCTTTTTGCCTAGCCTAATACCCAAATTTCAATAGCAACAAATATAAAAAGTCCAGCAAATATTAAATTGACAATATTTTTAGGTCTATTGAAGTAATTTGAAAACTTTTTTATACCAAAAAAGTGGCCGATAATTGAATAATTCATTGCTGAAATAAAAAAACTACCTGTTGCAAAAATTAGAGCGATACTAAAATTTAGGTTTTCACTGAATTGTAAAGTTGCTAGAGCAGACCAAAATGCGAAAGCTTTGGGATTGGTATAAGCAACAATTATTGCTTTCTTCATACTATTTAAAAAATTTCTTTCATTGGATAGTTTTATGAGTTGATTTTCAGAGCTAAAGTATTGGCTGCCAATTTGATAGGCTAAATAAATCATATAAAGACTGGCTAAGATCTTTAAAACAATAAAACCCCAACCTATTAAATTTGAAATTAGAAAAGAAATACCTGTTGTAGCAAGTAAGCACCAAGTAAAAGAACCAATAGCAGTACCAACTGCAGCACCCCAAATTTGTTTTTTCTGTCCACTAATTCCAACGGATGCCACAAAAAAAGTATTAGGTCCTGGCAAAAACACAGCAAAATAAAATATTATCCATCCGGATAACAAAGCCATTACAACTTCATTCATCTTATACTTTTTTAATGATTAAGAATTTGACTTAAGAAAAGTTTAGTTCGATCGCTTTTTGGGTTATTAAAGAATTCATCTGGGGATGCTTGTTCAACAATTCTTCCCTCATCCATAAAAATCATTTGATCAGCAACAGTTTTTGCAAATCCCATCTCATGAGTAACAACTAACATAGTCATACCCTCTTCAGCTAATTGTATCATCACATCCAAAACCTCTTTGATCATCTCTGGGTCTAGAGCTGATGTTGGTTCATCAAACAACATAATGTCAGGGTTCATAGCTAAAGATCTAGCAATAGCAACACGTTGCTGTTGACCTCCGGAGAGCTGACCAGGAAATTTTTGAGCCTGTTCAGGAATTTTAACTTTTTCTAAATAGGACATTGCAATATCTTCGGCTTCATTTTTTGGCATTTTTTTCACCCAAATTGGCGCTAAGGAAATATTGTCTAATACAGAGAGGTGCGGAAAAAGATTGAATTGTTGGAAAACCATACCGACATTTTTCCTAATTAAATCAATATTTTTAAGATCATTTGTAAGTTCAGTTCCGTGAACGATTATTGTCCCTTTTTGATGAGCCTCTAGACGATTTATACATCTTATCATTGTTGACTTACCAGAACCACTAGGGCCACAGATAACGATTTTTTGCCCTTTATGAACAACTAAATCAATATCTTTTAAAACATGAAAATCATCATACCATTTGTTTACTTTTTCTAAATGTATTACCTGATCTGAGCTCATTAACTATTATCCGTTTTTAGTTTTTTTTCTAAATATAAACTATAGCGTGACATACCAAAGCAAAATATGAAAAATACAAGTGAAATAAAAACATAAACTTCATAATAAAGTTTAGTCCATGTCATATCAGCTAAAGCTGCTCTGCCTATACCTAATAAATCAAATAATCCTATAATTAAAACTAAAGATGTATCTTTAAATAATCCAATACAGGTATTAACAATTGGTGGAATAGCTATCTTTAGAGCTTGTGGTAAAACTATTTTTCGAGTGGTTTGCCAATAACTTAATCCTAAAGACTGCGCAGCTTCAACTTGCCCCCTTGGAATGGCTTGCAAGCCACCTCTAATTGCTTCAGCCATATAGGCTGATTGAAATAAAGTAACGGCTACTAAAGCACGTAAAAGATTATCTGGATTTACTCCATCAGGTAAAAATAAAGGTAACATCACATTAGCGGTAAATAACAATGTTATAAGAGGGACGCCTCTAATGAATTCAATAAAAACTACACACAATGATTTTATGATGGGCATTTTAGATCTTCTACCTAAGGCTAAAAGAATGCTTAAAGGAAACGCTAAACCTATCCCAGTAACTCCTAAGAAAAGTGTTACTAAGAGCCCTCCCCATTTATTTGTACCGACAACACTTAATCCTGGTCCTCCATAAAGCATGAAGTAAGCCAAAAATGGAAATATAAAGGTAAAATAAATAAAATACCTACGAAATGGAATTTTATCAAAAAGAATTCCAATAATTGCTAAAGGTAAAAGAGCATAGATTAAGTTTACCCTCCATGCTTCTTCAATAGGATAAAGTCCATACATAAATTGGTTCCATCGTGCAAAAATAATTGCCCAACAGGCACCATATTCACCAGGCATAATATTTTTAGAGCAAAATCCGCGATCAATAATTAGTTCACCTTGAAAATTATATCTAAAATCAGCATCAAAAATTGCCCAATTCAAAAAGAAACTTCCAACCTGATATACGAATATTAGCGCAATAACAGTAAGTATTGTATTTACCCAAGAGGAAAATAAATTTTTTACTAACCAGTTGTAATACTTACTACGTGAAATAATTTGAATGGTAGTAGCGCTCATGCGTTACCCTTAAATTGTACGGACTTATTATATAAGTTCATAAAAAAAGAAATGGTTAAACTAATTGTCAAATAAGTAAGCATAACCATCATCATAATCTCTATGGCTCTTCCTGTTTGATTTAAAGATATACCTCCAAATCCGTGAACTAAATCGGCATAACCTATTGCGATTCCAAGAGAGGAGTTTTTTGTTAAATTTAAATATTGAGAGGTAAGAGGCGGAATGATAACTCTTAGTGCTTGAGGAATGATAATCAACCTCATTATGAAATTACTTTTTAAACCTAAAGCTTGAGATGCCTCCCTTTGTCCCTTTGATACTGATATAATACCAGATCGAACAGTCTCAGAGATAAATGCAGCAGTATAAATAGATAAACCAAATAGCATTCCTAAAAATTCTGGGCGAATTACCATACCTCCTTTAAAATTAAATCCCTTCAAAACTGGACTATCAAACTCTAAAGGCATGCCCATGATGTAATAAAAAATAATTGGGGTAAAAATAATAATTGCACTGTTTATCATAAAAGTTGGATATTGTTTTCCGGTTTCTTCCTGTTTTTTCTTTAAAAATCTTTTTAAGAAAAAAGTAAATATAATTGCAATTACTAAGCTCCAAGCAACAATTGAAAAACCGTCTTTAAATATTGGAGAGGGGGAAAAGAAACCTCGATTAGTTAAATAAAAATTATCAAAAATTACTATTGCTTGTTTGATTTTAGGTAAGTTTAAAAGAATGCTGTAGTAAAGAATTATTTGAACAAGAACTGGGACATTTCTTGTAAACTCAACATAAACATAAGCAATATTACGAAATAGCCAATTGCTTGAAAGGCGAATAATTCCGACTAAAAATCCAATTATGGTTGCTAAAAAACACCCACAAACAGCAATCATCAATGTATTTAATAATCCAACAAAATAAGCTCTTAAGTGAGTGTCCTCACTTGTAAATGGAATTAAACGGATGCTTATATCGTAACCTGCTGAGATATGTAAGAAATCAAAACCTGAGCTAATTCCTCTTTTTTCTAAGTTATATGCTGTTTGCTGGGTTATGAGATAAATAAATAAAGCAAAAAGACCAATTACCAGTGTTTGAATTAGAAGGGATCTTGATTTTTCATCAAATATTATTTTTCTGAAAAAATTGGTCTGCATAAATTTTGAAATCCGTAAATTTGGGGTATGGGCTCTAAGCCCATACCCTTATTTTTTATCTAAATGGAGGTGCGTATAAAATACCGCCATCTTTATAAAGAGCGTTTAAGCCTCTTTGAATGTTAATTGGTGTATTTGGACCAATATGCTTTTCAAAGCTCTCTGAATAGTTTCCAACTTGACTTAAAATATTATAAGCCCAGTCGTCAGAAAGACCTAACATAGCTCCGTAACCAGCATCAACACCTAATAGTCTTAAAACCTCAGGGTTTTTTGAGCTCTTCATTTCATCAACATTAGCTGATGTAATACCTAGCTCCTCACCAATGATCATTGCATTAAGAGACCATCTTACGATATCAGCCCACTCACTATCACCGTGTCTAACTGCAGGGCCTAAAGGCTCTTTAGATACTATTTCTGGTAAAACCACATGAGCAGATGGATCTGGATAACCAGCTCTACTTGCATATAAACCAGATGCGTCTGTTGTGTAAACGTCACAACGACCAGCTGTGTATGCAGCATCAGCTTCTGAGTTAGTCTCAACAGGAACTGACTCATAGCTCATACCATTTGCTTTGAAGAAATCAGCAAGGTTCATTTCAGTTGTTGTACCAACCTGAATACATACAGATGCGCCATCTAATTCCATAGCACTTGATACACCAAGACTTTTGTTAACCATAAAGCCTTGACCATCATAATAGTTAACACCAACAAATTCTAAACCAAGATCAACGTCTCTTGATAAAGTCCATGTAGTATTTCTTGATAGCATATCAATTTCACCTGACTGAAGAACTGTGAAACGTACTTTTGATGTTGTAGGTACATATTCAACTTTAGAAGCATCACCAAATACAGCAGCTGCTACAGCTCTACATACATCAACATCAATGCCTTCCCAAACACCAGCGTCATTTGGAGCACCAAAGCCCGCTAATCCAGTGTTAGAACCGCACATTAATTTTCCTCTTTCTTTAACTAGATCATGAGTGCTTCCGTGACTTCCAGCTATTGCTGTAGAAACACCTAGAGTTAAAACAAGAGAAATAAACAACGATTTAATTTTTGTCATCGTTTCCTCCTTATATATATAAGCCTCGGCAGTATAGACCTATCTGATGCGAAACTAAAATATAAAAATACTACGAATTTCCTGTGTTTTTTGGATAAATTTAGGAAAAATGTTAATCTTTTACTTAATCTTGATTAAACAAGTCTCTAGTAAAAATCTTGTCTTGTACATCATTTAGCTCTGTATGGTTTCTATTACAAAGAATTAAATCAGCATCTTTTTTGAATAATTCTAAATCTTGATAAACCTCTGAATTGAAAAATTGTTTATCTTTGATTAAAGGTTCGTAGACTATTACTCTTATATTTTTATCTTTAACTCTTTTCATAATACCTTGCATACTTGACTCTCTTATATTATCTGATCCCTCTTTCATAATGAGTTTATAGACACCAACAGTTTTAGGTTTTAATTTTGCAATCTCTAGACAAATGAAATCTTTTCGCATTGAATTTGACTCTATTATTGCCTCCATAATTTTTTGGGGGACTTTATCAAAGTTTGCTAATAATTGTTTTGTGTCTTTTGGTAAACAATATCCCCCGTATCCAAATGAGGGATTATTATAAAAATCCCCTATCCTAGGATCTAGACTTACAGATTTAATAATTTCTTTTGTATTTAAACCTTTTGACATTGCAAATGAATCTAGTTCATTAAAGAATGTTACTCGCATTGCTAAGTAAGCATTAGAAAATAATTTTGATGACTCTGCTTCTGTAGAGTTTGTGTAAATAGTTTGAACATCTTTATTTAGCGATGCATCTATTAACAATTTTGCAAACTCTTTTCCTTTTTCAGAATGCGAGCCGATAACAATTCTTGAAGGATAAAGACTGTCATTTAAAGCTTTTCCCTCTCTTAAAAATTCAGGCACAAAAATAATTTCAAGCCCAGGGAATTTCTTTTGCACTTTATTTATATAACCAACTGGAATTGTAGATCGAATAATTACAGTTGGGTTTGATTTAGAATTTTTAATACTTTCTAATGATTGTTCTATTGAGGAAGTATTAAATTTATTTGTCTCAATGTCATAATTTGTTGATGTGGCTATGATCACATAGTCAAAATTATCAATTTCAGCAGGAAAGCTCTCTGCTGATTGTAAATTTAATTTTTTAGAGGATAAATATTCAGATACATCTTTATCCTCTATAGGCGATATGCCATTTATTAAGTTATTTGATTTTGAGACATTTAAATCGAAGCAGGTAACTTCATTATGTTGTGATAAAAGGACAGCGTTTGCAGTACCAACATAACCAAGCCCTATTACTAATATTTTCAACATTTTTAAACTATTATAAATTTATTATTGAACAATGACTTTTTTGATAAATAAAATTTCTAATGCGACACATAGGCTAAAAAAAAATAGAGAAATTCTAATTTTTTTATCTTAAATAGCTTAAAATTTAAAAAGATATTGGTATATTGTATACCAGTTTTTTTGGAAAGGATCCAAATCTAGATGTCAGATATAGAAATCGCAAGAACTGCTAAAAAAATTCACATTAGAGACGTTGCTGCTAAAGTAAATATTCCTGAGGATAATCTAATTCCTTATGGTCATGATGCAGCGAAAATAAATTTTGATTTTATTGAAAAAAGTAAGTCTAACCCTGATGGAAAATTAATATTAGTAACCGCAATTAATCCAACACCAGCTGGTGAAGGCAAAACGACTACATCTGTTGGCTTAAATGATGGCCTAAATAAAATTGGAAAGAAATCTATAGTTTGTCTCAGAGAACCCAGCCTAGGTCCATGTTTTGGTATGAAGGGTGGAGCTGCTGGAGGTGGATATGCTCAGGTTGTCCCTATGGAAGAAATTAATCTTCACTTCACGGGTGACTTTCACGCAATCACTGCAGCTCACAATCTTTTATCATCATTAATTGATAATCATATTTATTGGGGAAATGAATTACAAATAGACCAAAGAAGAATTACCTGGGGTCGAGTTGTTGATTTAGGTGATAGATCTTTGAGAAAAGTAAATGTCAATCTTGGAGGTGTTTCAAATGGATTTCCAAGAGAAGATAAATTTGACATAACAGTTGCAAGTGAAATCATGGCTATTTTTTGCTTAGCAAATGATATTAACGATCTTCAAAAAAGGATTGGTGATATTATAATCGCATATAAAAGAGACAAATCTCCAATTTACGCACGTGATGTAAAAGCTGATGGTCCAATGACAGTTTTATTAAAAAATGCTTTAATGCCAAATTTAGTTCAAACACTTGAAAACAATCCAGCAATTATTCACGGTGGTCCTTTTGCAAACATTGCTCATGGTTGCAATACAGTAATTGCAACAAAAACAGGCCTAAAACTTGCTGATTATGTTGTAACCGAAGCTGGATTTGGTGCAGACTTAGGTGCTGAAAAATTTTTAGACATCAAATGTCGTAAAGCAGGATTAACACCTAGTGTAGTAGTCATTGTTGCTACTGTGAGAGCATTGAAATCACACGGAGGTGTTGAAAAAGCAGACTTAAACAATGAAAATGTAACTGCCGTTGAAAAAGGTTTTGAGAATTTGCAACGCCATATTGAAAATATTCAATCTTTTGGACTTCAGCCAATTGTAGCTATCAATAGTTTTACTCTTGATACTGAGGCTGAGGGTAAAGTCATCTCCGATGGTTGTGAAAAAATGGGAGTAAAAGCAATTCTCTGTTCACACTGGGCAAATGGTGGTGATGGCACTTTAGAATTGGCTGAGGAAGTAGTTAAAATTTGTGAGTCGAGCGATCCAAATAAATTTAAGTTTATGTACGAAGATAACGTATCGTTAGAAGAAAAAATTCGCTCTGTTGCACAAAAAATATATAGAGCTGATGATATAGTTATCGATAAATCTGTAAGTGATCAACTTAAAGGGTTTGAAGAGAGTGGTTATGGTAACCTTCCTATTTGTATTGCTAAAACACAATATAGTTTTTCAACAAACCCATCTCTAAGGGGTGCTCCAAATGGTTTTACTGTTCCTGTCAGAGAAGTAAGATTGTCAGCAGGTGCAGGCTTTATAGTTGTAGTTACAGGACAGATTATGACAATGCCTGGTTTACCTAAAGTTCCTAGTGCTAATTCTATAAAGTTAGATGAAAAAGGTCTCATTCAAGGGTTATTTTAATTTAATTTTAATTTTCTAATAGATTTTTATGAGATATATTAAATTTCTATGTACTCTAAAACAACTAATGGGGTTACAGTAACAGTGGTACCATATTTTTTAGATGATCAATCATCTCCTAATGAAAGTCACTTTGTCTGGGCTTACCAGGTTAATATAAAAAATTCTGGAGAGTTTGCTATAAAGCTTAATCACAGAAACTGGTTAATCATTGATGGAAATGGAAAAGTGATAAATGTGAAAGGCGAAGGAGTAGTTGGGGAATTTCCAATTATTGAGCCTGGTGAATCTTTTGAATATACAAGTGGTACTCCTTTAAAAACAAATAATGGAATTATGCAAGGTTTCTATTTAGTCTCTCAAGAAGATGGGCAAAAATTAAAAATTGATATTCCTACGTTTTCACTTGATAGTCCATATAACAAAAAAAACTTAAACTAACTAAACATTAATATGTTTAATTTTAAACCCATAGCGTTGGTAAGTGGTACTGTAATATGTACTGTTGGGTTTTTTTTATTTATTCCTCTAATTACAGAACTAATTTATAAAACAGATTATTGGGAGTCATACGCGGTTCCAATATTACTTTACCTCATCGTAGGTGGTTCACTTATTATCACAAACAAAAATATTGATTTCAAAATATCAAGTAAAGAGGCTTATATAATGACAATCTTATCTTGGTTATTAGCCACTATACTTTGTTCTGTTCCATTCGTTTATACAGAAACAGACTTAAGTATTGTTGATGCTTTATTTGAGTCAATGAGTGGAATAACAACAACAGGAGCAACCACTTTAAATAATTTAGATAATTTACCAAAAGGTATACTTATTTGGAGATCATTCCTACAATGGCTAGGAGGTATAGGAATTGTCATTATAGCTTTGGTAATATTACCTTTTCTAAAAATAGGTGGAATGCAATTATTTCACTTAGAGGGAGATGATCCATATGAAAAATCTTTACCTAAAGCATCCTCTGTAATAAAAAAAATCTTCTCAATTTATGTGGCATTAACTTTTATCTTAATCGCTCTATATTATATTTTTGGTATGTCTTTTTTTGACTCCATTGCTCATAGTTTCTCAACTATTTCAACCGGTGGATTTTCAACCCATGATCAGTCATTTAATTTTTTTCAAAGTGATATGATACTTTTTGTTGCTATTATATTTATGATAGTTGGAAGTTTACCTTTTCTTTTACTGGCACAAACAACTTTAAAGAATTTATTTGTAATATTTAGAGATCATCAAGTTCAGGTTTTTATATATATTTTAATAACTGCAATTATCATCATTTTTTATTTTGCTAATATATACATAGATGGTTCAATAATTCACAAATTAATAACTGTATCTTTTAATACAATATCAATTATTTCAGGAACTGGGTATATAAGTGAAAATTTTGAGAATTGGGGAAATTATGCATCAGTTTTATTTTTAATATTAATGTTTATTGGTGGATGCGCAGGGTCAACAACAGGCGGGCTAAAAATTTTTAGATTTCAAATATTATTTAAGTACATCAAAATTCATTTAAAGAAAATGATTAAACCTCATGAAGTGATGGCAAGTAATTTTAATAATAAAAAGATATCTGAAACAACTTATGAGTCTGTTATGATTTTTTTCTTTATATACATTTTTACTTTTGCTTTATCTGCACTTTTACTATCTTTTAGTGGATTGGATTTTATGACCTGTATATCTGCGGCAGCATCTTCTATTTCTAATGTAGGTCCAGGACTAGGTGCCTATATAGGACCAAATGGAAATTACGAAATTTTAACGTCTTATTCTAAAATTATTTTAATTTTTACAATGTTTTTAGGAAGGCTTGAGGTACTTACGATAATAATATTATTAATGCCTTCATTTTGGAGAGACTAGTTAATAGTAATGAGTTTTTTTCCTATACTATCTAGACTTTTTCTAATTAGATTTTTGTTTAAATTTTCTTGATCTTTAATTGTAAAACTTCCCTTTATTTCTCCAAATTCTATCGAATTGACATTATAAATTTTCTTACTATTTAGTACTTTATTTGTTTCAGAAAATTGCATACTTAAATTAATTTCAAATCTGTAATAATCGTCTTTTTTAATTTTTTTTATCTTAATTGGTTGTACCTTAATACTTAATTCGCCCTCTAATCCATTAATTTTAATTTTACTATCAAACCATTTTTGAATCTCTTTTTTTGTAATATTTACATCTGTATTGGTATCTGAGTCTAAATTGTCAAAATATAAATTTTTTGAAACTGCGTTAAATTTTACATCATTAAAAGTAAATTTTTCTATATTTACTATTTGTTCGCTATTCAAATTACATCCAAATATAAAAATGGATATTAAGAAAATTATATATCTAACCACTTTAATATTCCTTTTTGAGCAATCATTCTATTTTTCGCCTGAGAAAGAACGATTGATTGATTTCCTTTGATAACATTGGCAGTCACCTCTGAGCCTATCTTTGCTGGTAGGCAATGCATAAAAACAGTATCGTCTTTCGTTTTAGCCATTAATTCTTCATTTACTTGGAATTTTTTTAATTCAGGTTCTTTGTCATATTTATCGTTCATTGAATTATAAACATCTGTCATTATACAGTTGCTTGAAGACAATACATCATGATCTAATTCAAAATGCACAATTATATTGTCTGTTAAATTAAACTGATTTTTTAAATTAGAGTATATTTTTTCATCAGTAAAAATATTTATTTTGATTCCGCCTAATAAATTTACGATTTCTATCAAACTGTATAGAACATTATTCATATCACCCAACCAAGATATAGTAATATTATCAAGTCTTTCAAATTGTTCTTTTATTGTATAAATATCAGAAATTGCTTGGCAAGGATGGGATTTTTCAGAGAGAGCATTAATTATTGGTTTTTTAAAGAATTTTTTTGCTAACTCTAACTTTTGGTGATTGTTAGTTCTAAAAATTATAGAGTCAAGATAGCAAGACATGATTTCAAAAGTGTCCTCATATGACTCAAACCTATCAAGATTTAATTCATTAAATTTTATATCAATATAATTACCCTCTAATTGATTTATACCAACCTGAAATGATAATCTAGTTCTAGTTGAGTTCTTCTCAAAAATTAAACCTATGTTCTTACCACTAAGAAAATCTTCATTTTGGTTCTTTAATTCATCTGCATATTTCAGAATATTTTTAATATCGTCTCTATGCAATTCTGAGATATCAATTAAATTTTTAATTTTCATTATTTTATTTCAAAAGATCATACAGGCACAGAATTGTTATTGTTTTCAATATAAATTGATTGACTAGGAAAGGCGAAGGACAAATTATTATTTTCTACACATTCTTTAATAAAAATGGCTAAATTTTCTTTAGTCTTTAGATATTTTTCCCAATCATTTGATTTTGTAAAACAGTATATTAAAATATCTATAGAACTATCGTTAAATTTTTCTAATCTTACAAAACATTTATTGTTCTCATCTACTATAAATTCTTCATTTTGTAAAATAAATGAAGATAATTCTTTGGTAAAATTTTTAATTTGATCTAAAGTCGAGTTATATTCCAAACCAATCGTCCAAAGTATTCTTCTGTGATGTCTTCTTGAATAATTTATTATTGGTAATTCTGCAAAAATATAATTTGGAATAGAAATTGGTGTTGAGTCAAATTTTCTTATTGTAGTAGATCTAAAACCAATATGCTCGACCGTACCCTCTGTATGCCCAGGAACATTGATTACATCACCAATTGTAAAGCTTTTTTCCATCAATATAAGTAAACCAGAAATTAAATTTTTAAACATATCTTGGGCTCCCAAAGCAACAGCTACACCAAACAAACCCAAACCTGCAATTACAGGGCCAATTTTAATACCCCAAACCTCTAATGTTGCAACAATACCTAAAAAAATTATTAGATATTTTATAGATTTTAACACCCAAAATGAAAGTGCTTTAGACATAACCTTTTCTAATTGATTGAAAATTGTACTTAACGGATTAACTATTTGGTGAAGTGTCCAAAAGACAAAAATAGTTGCTAAGGTTTTATTTATTTTTTGCATGTAGAGGCCAAGTGTTGAATTAACATCTATGTACAAAGTTACAATTAAGAATGCAAATACAATAGGTAAAAACTTCAATGGTGGAGTAAGAGAATTAAATACGTTATCATCTAGTTTATTACCTGTTTTTAAAATTATTTTCTTAATTTTAGATATGACAAACTTAGCGAATAAGGATCTAAGTGAAAGTGATATTATTAAGATAATTAATGAAAATAGTATTTCTAATAAATGTATACCAAAAACACCTTTATCCAATACTGAATAAATAGAACTATAAAAATTAATAAAAATTTCCATA
>CACNEB010000009.1 GCA_902619375.1 uncultured Alphaproteobacteria bacterium | reverse complement strand
TAATTTAAAATAATAAAACATAAATGTCTGGATATACAAGAAATGATAGAGAACTCTCTAAAATTAGAAATTTACAAATAATTCCAGGCTTTCAACCAAATAATCAATCATCATGTTTAGTTAAATTAGGAAATACTCATGTTTGTTGCTCAGCGATTATTGAAGATAGAGTTCCTGGATTTTTAAGAAATTCTGGAAAAGGTTGGTTAACCGCAGAATATGGTATGTTGCCTTCTTCTACATCTGAGAGAATGGACAGAGAGGCAGCCAAAGGTAGGCAGTCTGGAAGAACACAAGAAATTCAGAGACTTATTGGAAGAAGTTTAAGGTGTGCTGTTAATTTAGATATACTTGGCGAAAAAACTATCAAGATTGATTGTGATGTTATTAGTGCTGATGGAGGAACAAGGACAGCGTCTATCATTGGCGGATACGTTAGTCTTGTTCGATCAATTAATGATTTCAAAAATAAATTTAATTTATCAAAGGCAATTATAGTAAATCAAGTAGCAGCAATATCGGTTGGTGTTGTTAAAGGAACATCATGTATAGATTTAGATTATATTGAAGACTCGAATGCTGAAGTAGATTGTAATGTAGTTATGGCAAATGATGGACAATTTATTGAATTTCAATCTACTGGTGAAGAGGCTAAATTTAGCAAGAAAACAATTATGAGTTTTATAGAACTGGTTGAGGGATCGATGCCAGAAATTTTCAATATTCAAAACTTAGCAATTGAACAATAATTTATTACTTGGCACGAATAATAATGGAAAATTAAAAGAATTTATTTTTTATATAAAGCACTTCAATCTTTTTACTGAATATAAAGTTTTAAATCTTAATGAGTTTAACAACATAGGTAAACCTACTGAAGATGGTAAAACTTTTGAAGAAAATTGTGAAATTAAATCGAAATATTTTTTAAGTAAAACAAATACACTTGTACTATGTGATGATAGTGGATTTGTTGTAAATAAATTAAATAACTATCCAGGAATAAAAACAGCAAGAGAGGCAAAAAAATTAGGAGGAGAGCAAAAGGTTATAGATTTTATTTTTAGCAAATTTGGAAACTTAAGTTATATTGATGCGACTTTTTTTTGTTCTATTTGCGTTTTAGGGGAAAACCAGAGATATATGGTATCAGGTTCCATACCAGGTTTTATAATAAAATATAAAAGAGGAAATGGTGGTTTTGGATATGATCCATATTTTATTCCTACAGATAACAATAAGACATTTGCTGAAATGAATAATAAGCAAAAATTATTAAATTCGCACAGATATGAAGCTTTTAAAAAATTATCTAATCAAATATCACAGGGTAATTAATCATCATATTTTCTAATGGCAATCTTCCAAAATCATCTAAATCGACAGCACTTGGTAAAAAATTGTTTTTTAGAATTTGATTAGCAATAGTAAGTGATATTTTTACTGAGGTCCTGAAGAAGAACTCCCGATGTGGTTCATCCATGGTAGTCAAATCAATATTTTGAACGAAAGTCCGATTAATGGGCTTATAATAGTTTTCTAAATTCTTTCTTTGCTCTAAAAAATTGTCAATTAGGTAAGTTCTCTCGAGGGGATAAGTTCCTTCCTCTGTTGCTAAATATCCCACTAAATCTTTATAGCTAAAAGTATCGTCAAAAATAATAATGTTTTCATATGTATTTAAATCTCCCATCAACTTCACTGATAATTCCAAATCTACTGCACTGTCTCCAAATGGAGATGATTTAATATATTTTAGTGGGTAGGTATCCTTAAAATATTCAAATAATTTTAATCCATATTCGTTTTGTTTGTATAATACACCGAGTGAGTTTGATGAATTGATATAATTCCCAAGTATTTCAACGTGATGGTAAGGGCTGCTAAATACGAAAATAATTTCATTATCTGCATACTTATTCATTACAGAGAAGTCATTTGATAAAGAAATTGTGAATGTATTTTCACCAAGTTTATTTGGCAAGTCATACAAATCCTTTGAATTGGTAGGGCCTATAATAAGAGAATTGTTGATTAAGTTTTGTATTTCATCAATTGAGTAGATAAATTCTATTTTTTTAATATCAGGAAAGTTATCGATTTCTTCTAAAAAAACATCGTAAAACATGGATGTTAAAATTTCATCCTCCGATAAAAAAACAATTATTTTATCTATATTATTAAATTCAATTATTTTATCTACGGGTTTCGATGGCTTCTTTATTATCTCAACTTTCTCTACTTCCTCCTCTTTCTCTTCAACAATTTCTATCTCTTCAACTTTTTCTGGTAATTTTTCAATTGGCTTTTTTTTCTCGATTGTTGTTGGGGCACAACTAAAAAATGATATTAATGTAAGTAATATAATTATATTTTTAAATAAACTCATAATGAATTCAGGTCTCTATTTAATTTCAACTCCCATTGGAAATTTAGATGATATCACATTAAGAGCTATAAATGTTTTAAAAAATTCTAATTTAATTTTATGTGAGAACACCGCTAATAGTAAAAAGCTTTTGAAAAGGTATGATATCAAAACATCATTGTCTAAGTACACTGATCACGACTTTAACAAAAAGAAAGATTACATATATAAATTATTAAAATCTAATCAAGTTATATCATTAATATCAGACTCTGGCTCTCCCCTTATATCAGATCCTGGGAACCAATTAGTAAATTTTTTGTTTGAAAATCAGGTAAGAGTATATTCAATACCTGGTGCTAGCGCCTTAATCTCAGGCATTCAACTGAGTGGTTTTTTAAATAAAAAGAAATTTACCTTTGTTGGTTTTCTTCCCAAAAAAAAAGAACATAAAGAAAAAACTCTCTTAGAGAATAAAATTAATAATTTAATTATTTACTCAACTAAACAACAATTACGTAAGGACGTTTATGCCATTGCTTCTATTTCTGAAGCATTTGAAATTGTAATACTTAAAGAACTAACGAAATTATATGAGGAAAGAATATATATAGATTACAAAAATTACGAAAATTTCAATTACTCTAAAATTAAGGGTGAGTTAGTTTTAGCTGTGAACATTGAAAAAGAGACTGACAAGATTAAAGATTTCAATTTTAAAGAGATAAAGGAGATAATTAACGAGTTAGGTGTAAAAAAGGCTTATCAACAGCTTAAAAGTAAGTATAAAATATCAAGGAATGATTTTTATAAATTATCAATTGATTTAAAGGATGACTAAGCATTTAATAATTTTACTGTCAGTATTTTTAATTGGTTGTGGTCCGTCACTTGTATCCACAGGCGCAAAAACTGTCATTAAGGAAAACGAAGATGAAAAAACATTTAGTGAAAGTTGGGACGATGCCACAATTAAACTTGGTATTAAAGAAAAATACTTTTCATATGATGCAACCTTATTTACTAGGATTGATGTTGAAGTCGAGTTGGGAAAGGTATTGCTAACAGGAGTTGTTCCTTATGGGGATATGAGGTTAGAAGCTGTGAGATTGGCTTGGAAACAAGATGGCGTTATTGAAGTTCTTAATGAAATCTCAATTGATACGGGATATGGACTTGATGATATAGCTAAAGATAAGTTTATTAGCACACAACTTTATACAAAGATATTTACTGACTCGAATATAAAGAAGTTTAAGTATGATTTTGAAGTTCAAAAACAAAATGTTTATCTATTTGGGGTGTCAAGTGATGAGCAAGAGATCAATAGAGTTATCGATCATGCAAAAGATATTAAAGGTGTTTTGGATATCATAAATTATATTCAAGCTAGGTAGTTAAGCATCCGATAGCAAATGTAAATGGAAATGAAAAACCTCTTGACCACCGTCTTTGCCTTTATGCGTTTTAATTTGAAAACCTTTATCTCTCAAACCTAAAATATCTATAACTTCATCGACAGATTTCCAAAAATTGGTTTGATATAAGATGTCTGCATTTTGTAAAAAATCAGAAATATCAAGTAAAGGTTTCTTAGGTATAATTAAGATATGTGTTTTTGCTTTTGGGTTAATATCTTTGAATGAAAGCACATGCTCATTTTCAAAAACCTTATCACAAGGAATTTCACCTTTTAAAATTTTTGCAAAAATGTTTTCTGTATAATAAGTCATAATCTGACAGGGACACCTTTACTACTAAGATATTTTTTTACAGTCTTTATTTTGTATTTTCTAGAGTGAAATACGCTCGCAGCTAAAAGGCCTGTAGATTTTGTTAAATGCCCTAGATAAAAATGTTCTAAGCTGCCGACACCCCCACTAGCAATTACAGGAATACTAACACTACTGGTTACTTTTTTTAACATATTGCTATCGAAACCATTTTGAACACCATCTGTGTCCATTGAGGTCATTAATATTTCTCCGGCACCAAGAGATTGTACTTGTTTTGCCCAAGGAATAAGTTCATTTTTGGTAATTTCTCTTCCGCCTTTAACAACAACTTTCATTCTATTTTTATGCCTTTTTCCATCAATTGCTACAACTATGCATTGAGAGCCATGTCTCAATGAAGCTTGTCTTATTAATTTTGGATTTTTTACCGCTGCAGAATTAATTGATACTTTATCTGCTCCAGCATTAAGCAAATTTGTTATATCACTCAAATCTGAAACACCTCCACCTACAGTTAAAGGGATATTTATAACCTTAGCTATGGATTCAACGGTTTTAATAAATGTTTTTCTATTTTGATATGATGCATTTATATCAAGCATACAAAGTTCATCAGCACCCGATAAAGAGTAATATTTTGCCATTTCAACTGCATTACCCATTACTCTTATGTTTTTAAAATTAATACCCTTAACAACTTTGTTTTTAATAACATCAAGGCATGGGATTATTCTTGTTTTAAGCATTAAACTGGACCAGACTATTTATAGATATTTTATTTTCGTATATAGCTTTACCTACAACAACATTATTGAAACCATTTGATCTACTCAATTTAATATCGTTAAGGTCTTTAACGCCTCCTCCTATAGTAATATGCTTATCAGTTAATTTTTTTATAGAATTAAACGTTTCCATATTTAAGCCAGACAGCATTCCATCATTAGCAACATCTGTGACAAAGTAGGAATGAATAGGCCTGTTGTTATATTTATCTATAATATGCTTTAGAGATTGATTAGTTGTTTCTTGCCAGCCATGAGAAGCAATTTGATTATCTTTTATATCCAAAGCAATGGATAGTTTTTCAATTAAAGTGTCATCAAAATTTAAAACATCATCAATATTCTTTATTGCAAAGGTTCCAATTACAATTGTATTAAACCCTTCATTAATTTTATCAATAATAGCGTCTTTACTTCTTATACCGCCAGCAACTTCAATATTAATATCAATTTTTCTTCTAATCTGGCTCAGAACCTGATTGTTATTGCCCTTGCCTAAAGTAGCATCTAAGTCGACAACGTGAATGGTATTGAAACCTGCATCTTGATATGTTTTAGCCATATCAAGAGGAGAATACTGATAGATTGTTTTATCATCGGCGATACCTTTTGTTAATCTCACACACTTTCCATCTATTATGTCAATTGCTGGGAATATATTCATGATTTCAAAATATAATTTTTTATCAAATTTAATCCGTGTTTGTGGCTTTTTTCAGGATGAAATTGCACTCCGTAAATATTGCCTTTCTTTATAATAGAAGGGAATTTTTTACCATAAAGAGTGAAAGCTAAAACATCTGATTTTTTAATGTTTTGAAAAATGTAACTATGAACAAAATAAAAATCCTTCTTGTCAAAACAGTTTGCAATAATAGTGTCATCTTTGTTTAAGTTAATAGTATTCCAGCCCATATGAGGAATTATAAGTTTTTTATTTCTAAATTTTTTGATATCTCCACTAATAATTCCTAATCCTCTTGTAGTCTTATCCTCATAGCCCCAATCAGATAAAATTTGCATACCAACGCATATACCTAAATATGAAGAATTATTTTTTAAGTATTTTTTTAATGGTTGAATAATTTTTAATTTTTTCAAATTTGACATAAGAGTGGCATAAGCACCTTGTCCGGGCAAAATGATTTTATCAAACGAAGTATAATTAAAATGACTTTTAATGATCTTTAATTGATATGGCCTTCCTTTAATAATATCTTTGATTGCTTTATTAATCGATCCAATATTTCCAGATTGCCCGTCAATAAGTCCTATGACTTTTTTTTTCAAAGTTTTCCTTTAGAACTCGGAATATTTGTTTTTCTTGGATCAATAGATATTGCTTTTTTCAAGGATAGTGCAAATGATTTAAAGCAGCTTTCAATAATATGGTGATTATTTTTTCCATATAATGTTTCAATATGACAATTCATTCTTGACTCAGTAACTAAAGATTTAAAAAATTCTGAAAATAACTCTTGGTCCATGTCACCGACTTTTTCTAAAGATGTTTTTACATTCCAAATAAAATAGGGGCGGTTACACAAGTCTATAACTGATCTTGTTAAAGTTTCATCAAAAGAAACATAAGAGTATGCAAATCGTGTTATACCTTTTTTATCACCAAGTGCATTTTTTATACTCTCACCTAAAGCAATACCAACATCTTCAACAGTATGGTGCATATCTACTTTTAGGTCGCCATCACATTTTAAATCTATATCTATCAAACTGTGGGTACTTATTTGTTGAAGCATATGATCAAAAAAAGCAATTCCAGTATCAATTTTATTTACTCCCGAGCCATCAAGGTTAATTCTTATTGATATTTTTGTTTCTTTTGTGTCTCTATTAAATGTAAATTCACGCATTTGTAATCAGCTATTTAGTACCTATATTTATAGGAATAATGGATAAAAATAAAACAATAATACGCTCGACAACTGTTGTTTGCGTTCGTGATAATGAGAGTGTTGTTATAGCATCTGACGGACAAGTAACTTTGGGTACATCTGTCATTAAGTCAAACGCCAATAAGATTAGAACATTTCATAATGATCAAATTATTGTTGGGTTTGCTGGATCAACCGCCGATGCATTAACTCTTTTTGATAGACTGGAGAAAAAGTGCGAAGAATTTTCATATAATTTAAAAAGAGCTTGTGTCGAATTAGCTAAAGATTGGAGAACCGATAGGTATCTTAGAAGATTGGAGTCAATGATTATTGCAGCTGATAAGAATGAAACATATCTTATTAGTGGAACAGGAGACGTTCTGGAACCCCAAGAAGGTATAGTTGCAATTGGATCAGGTGGCAACTTTGCCCTCAGCGCAGCAAGGGCTTTAAAAAGGAAATCTAATTTGTCTGCAAAAGAAATTGCAGCAGAGTCACTTAAAGTTGCAGCAGAGCTTTGTATTTATACAAATGATACTCTAAACATCTCAGAGATTAAAATTTAATGGATAGCCAATCTCTTACACCAAAAGTTATTAAAGAAGAACTTGACCGATATGTAATTGGTCAAGATGATGCAAAAAAAGCGGTCGCAATAGCTCTTCGAAATCGGTGGAGAAGGTTAAATGTAAAAGATGAGACTCTCAGAGATGATATCATCCCAAAAAATATATTAATGATTGGGCCAACAGGTTGCGGTAAAACTGAGATTGCAAGAAAATTAGCAAAACTTACACAGTCACCGTTTATAAAAGTAGAGGCAACTAAATTTACAGAAATTGGATACGTTGGAAGAGATGTCGAACAAATAATTAGGGATTTAATTGAAGTTGCAATTAATTTAGAAAAGAAAAAGATAAGAGATCGTTTTATAGATGAAGCCAAAACAAACGCAGAAGAAATTGTTTTAAAGGCACTACTTGGTGACAATCCAAGTGAAGAAACTAAGGAAAAATTTCGGTTAATGCTAAGAGATAATCAACTTAATGATAAAGAGATCGAAATAGCATTAGATCAAAAATCTAATCCTTTTCAATCATTGGACATACCAGGAATGCCTGGTGCTCAAATGGGAATGATAAATATGAATGATATATTTGGTAAAGGTTTAAAAAATAAAAAGAAAACGAAACTTAAAATAGGTGAGGCTTATGAGCCGCTTATTCAAGAAGAAATTGAGAAAATCGCTGAAAAACAAAATGTTGTTCAAAATGCAATTAAAAGTGTACAGGAAAGTGGAATAGTTTTTATAGATGAAATTGACAAAATTGCACCCAATAGTGAGAGACGAGGTGGGGATGTTTCAAGAGAAGGTGTGCAAAGAGATTTACTGCCACTTATTGAGGGTACAGTTGTAAGCACAAAATATGGAACAATCGAAACAAATCATATTTTATTTATTGCGTCTGGTGCTTTTCATCAATCCAAACCAAGTGATTTACTCCCGGAACTTCAAGGAAGATTACCTGTAAGAGTAAGGTTAAATGCACTTAAAAAAGATGATTTTATTAGAATTTTAAAAGAAACTGATAATAGTTTAACCAAACAATATAAGTCATTATTTGCAACAGAAAATATTGAATTAAAGTTTGAAGATGAGGCTTTAGAAGAGATAGCAACTCTCACTGAACAAATAAATACTGAGGTTGAAAATATTGGTGCACGACGATTACAAACAATGTTTGAAAAAATTCTAGAGAGAATTAGTTTTGATGCAAACCTAAGTGATCAAAAAACTGAAGTAGTAAATAAAGAATGGGTTACGGATGCTGTAAAATCAGAGATAAAACCAACCGACGAAAAGAAATTTATTCTTTAGATTTAAGCTTAATATAAAAAGCACCCAAACCACCATGTTGTATTTTACAAGGCGAATATGATTTTATCATAAATTGAAATTTTTCTGTATCTAACCAAAAAGGAAATTGTCTTCTTATCTTTCCTGTAAAAAACTCCTCTCCATTAGTTTTATTGCCAAGGCCAGTAACCACTATATGAAATAAGTTTTTCTTCTTGTAATTGACTGAAAAATATTCGATTAATTTTTGGTATGCTTGGTCAACTGTAAGACCATGTAAATCGATTTTGCTAAAATGCTGATTTTTAAACTGTTTATAAAGATTGCTATCCAAAAGAACTGGTTTAGAAAAAATTTTTTTAATTTTTGTATTTTTTTTATCTAAATTATCACTCTTTTTTTTCTTCTCAATAGGACCGCCGATTGAAATACTAATTTTTTCGTTAGGTTGCTCTTCTAATGGTTTTTTATTTTGCTGTTTATTTAAAATAAATTTAATTTTATGAGACAAGTTTAATAGAAAAAAGCTTCCAATTAGGATCGGAGGATTTTTTATCTTTTTCAAAACCCCATTCTTCGACAACATTCAGAATTTCGTTATTTGCAACATTGTAATGTTCGGTTTCAAACTTCACGGACTTAACTAGTCTTAGGTCATCAGATTTATCATCTAAGATAGAACTATTTTTTACTTCTGAAAATTTTATTTCTTTGGGTGCTTTTGCTTGTTCCATCGCTTGCATTGCTTCAGGTGTAAGTAAATCTTTGACTTTTTCGATACTGTTGCTTTGATAAGCCTGAACAATCATTTCATATGCTTTATTAGCGCCTTCTAAAAATTCGTTATTATCATTTTTGGGAACTATCTTAGGTTTAAACTTCGATTGAGGATTTTTTTTTGTTCTAATATTCACAATTTTTCCATCAGAGGATCCAAGAATGCTCCTTAGGCGATACACTAAAAAAATCGCTATTGCTCCAAAAAGCACAATATCTATAAATTCACTACTCATAATTTTTCAACATTTTAGCCCAATTTGAATTAGGTATTTTATTTTTTATAAACTCTTTATGGGCTTCTGTCTCTTCTTTTGTTAATACGATGGATGAGTAATTCGGCTCACTAGCCAAGTTAATTTTTTCTGATTTTGCCATACTTAATTCTAATCCTATTTGGTTTATGCCTTGTAATTCCAAGTATACATCAGTCAAGATTTTAGCGTCTTTTAAAGCACCATGTTGATCTCTATTTATAAGAGTATTGATTTTTAATTTCTTTATAAGTGCGTCTAATGATACTTGTTGCCCTGGAAACCGTTGTCTCGCAATTTTAATTGTATCTATAACTCTCTCCTTCGATATTTTTGGTTTAGATAGTTTCTCAAGCTCAAAGTTTAAGAAACCGATGTCGAAAGATGCATTATGAGCGACAATGAAACTATCTTGAATAAATTCTAAGAAGCTGTCTGCAATTTCTTCGAAAATTGGCTTATCTGTTAAATATTCATTAGTTATTCCGTGTATTTTAATATTGTCCTCAGTAAGAGTTTTAGAGGGATTTATATATTCATGATAGTTTGCCCCGACTTCTTTTTTGTTAAGTTCAATACAGCCAATTTCAATAATCCTATGTCCCTCTTTAAACTCTAAGCCTGTGGTCTCAATATCAAGTATAATTTCTCTCATAGTTTATTTAATAATTTAATTATATTTAAACGTAAGTTCAAGATTGAACCATTATTGTTTACTGTAAAAGTTGATTTATTCTTTTTTATATTCTCTTTAATCTGCTTATTATTCATTAATTTAAAATAATCTTCTGTAACACCTCTTTTTAAAACTCTTTGTTTTCTCTTAGTGGTATCCGAGTTTATGAATACCGTGACGTTGAAATTATTGGATAAATTTTCTTCATAAAGTAATGGGATTTCATAAAATACTGGCTGATAAGATTGATGTTTTTGGGCTATTATTTTTTTTTTGGCGTATAAAAGAGGATATATTGTTCTCTTAAGTTTCCTGTTAAACTCTTCATTCTTTAACATTTTAATAATTTCTTTTTTGTAATTATGATCATGAAGTTTCAATCTTTCTAAAATAATTTTTCTTGTACGGTCATCATTGTATAATTTTGAAATTATAGCATCAGACGATATATAACAAAAACCTAGCTTAGAGATAAATTTAATAAATTCAGTCTTACCCGATCCTATATTTCCTGTAACTGCAATTTTGGTCATAATTTATTTACAAGCATTTGATAAATTTTATTGTCTATTTCTATCTTCTTACCAGACCATATTTCGTATGATGGTTTTGCTTGTTCTAAAAGCATTTTTAATCCACCTGTGAATTTTATTTCATGTTTTTTAGCTTTTTTTAAGAGATCTGTTTCAATTGGGTTATAAACTATATCAATTACTCCTTTAGCTTTCTTAACTAAATTCAAGATATTTCTATTTATTTTATTTTTTTTTGTCATCCCTGCACTGGATGCGTTTATTATCAAATCATATCTTTTCTTGAGATGAGATGATCTAATCAGAAAACGATCAAATTTAAATTTTTTTTTGAGGTTTTCCTCTCTTCTTATAGATGTCGCAAAAATATCAATTTTTTCAATATTTTTTTGATTTAAAAAATATAAAATTGCTCTTGAGGCTCCTCCTGCACCAACTAATAATACAGATTTTGTGTTTCTAATTTTCAAAGAATTAAAAGTCTTACTGAAACCAATAACATCTGTGTTATCACCAAAAATTATTTTGTTTTTTTTATAAATTAAATTTACAGAACCAATTTTTTTTGCTCTTGCGGTAATTTTATCGCAAAAACCAATAAAATTTTCTTTATATGGAATTGTAATATTAAAACCAATAAATCGTTTATCTTTTCTATAATTATAAAAAAACTTATCTATATTTTTTTCTTGTACCTCGTATTTCCTATAAATAAAATTATTATTTCTTGACCAATAATTATGTATGAATGGCGATAATGAATGATTTAGTTTTTTTGCTACAATGCCTATTTTTTTTTTATTCATTTAGATACTTCTTAATGTCTTTAAAAAATTAATAATATCTATACCAATAATATTGAAATAACTGCCGTATATATCTTTAAAAAAAAAATTTCCTTTTCCTTCTATATTATAACAACCTACGGCCTTAGACACTTGTTTAAAGTTCTTATTAACATAATTATTTATATCTCTCACTCTTGTATTTTTAAAAGTAATGTTAGTTTTTGTAAGAGTACTTTTGATAAGATTGTTATTGATCATAAAAATCATTGCTGTGTAAAGTACGTGAGATTTATCATTAAATGCTTTAAGGGTTCTTTTGCAACATTCAGGATTGTCACATTTATAAATTGTTTTTTTTTTAAATAGAATTGTTGTATCAAAAGTTACGATAATTTTATTACTATATTTTTTAGAAAGATATTCGGCCTTAGCTTTTGCAATTTTTAATGCATCATATTTATCATTATTTAAATCTTTTACTTTTTTTTCATTTATATTTGCTGATCTGTACTGAAATCTAAAATTCATTAATTTAAATATTTTTCTTCTAGATTGGCTTTTAGTACCTATTATAACCTGTTTGATTAATTGTGGATTAAATGAGTTATTCATGAAGTTTTCGAGTTTTTAACAATAAAATTACCTTTAATTTATTAATATTAAGTTATCAACATTTGTTATTAAATAACTAAAAAAGTACTTAAATATAGGTTTTTTTGAATAAGAAGATGTTAATCCCCACCATTCGACATACATCAACATATCTATATATAAATATATATATTTTCTCTTTATTTTTTGTTATATACCTTATCAACGTATCTAACTATCTAGGTAATTTCCAATATGCATTTAAACGAACTAAAAGATAAAAAACCTCAAGAACTATTAGATTATGCTGAGTCTTTAGGAATTGAAAACGCCTCTGGTTTAAAAAAGCAAGACATATATTTTTCTGTTCTAAAGAAATTTGCAGAAAAAAATGAAGAAATTATTGGTGAAGGAGTATTAGAAACAATGCAGGATGGATTTGGGTTTTTAAGATCAGCAAACTCTAATTATCTTCCAGGACCAGATGATATATATGTTAGTCCAAATCAGATAAAGAAATATGGTCTTAGGAAAGGTGATACCCTTGAGGGACCTATCCGACCTCCCAAAGATGGTGAAAGATACTTTGCTCTTGTTGAAACAAATAAAGTCAACTTCATTGAAATTGCTAAAAATAATAAATTCAAGACAAATTTTGATAATTTGACCCCTCTTTATCCTGAGAAGAAATTTAATCTAGAAACGGAAAAACCAGACACAGATTTATCATCCAGAATTATAGATATTATTGCACCAGTTGGTGCTGGTCAAAGATCTTTAATTGTTGCACCTCCAAGGTCAGGTAAAACAGTAATTTTACAAAAAATTGCAAAATCAATTGCAGAAAATTTTCCTGATGTCTATCTAATGGTTCTATTAATAGATGAAAGACCAGAGGAAGTTACAGATATGCAACGATCTGTTAAAGGTGAAGTAATTAGTTCAACATTTGATGAGCCAGCTGCAAGACATGTTCAAGTTGCAGAAATGGTTATTGAGAAAGCTAAAAGACTAGCTGAAAATAAATATGATGTAGTAATTCTCTTAGACTCTATTACAAGATTAGGTAGAGCATACAACACGGTTGTGCCATCAAGTGGTAAAGTTTTAACAGGTGGTGTAGATGCTAATGCATTACAAAGACCTAAAAGATTTTTTGGAGCTGCCAGAAACATAGAAGAAGGGGGTTCATTAACTATTATTGCTACTGCTTTAATAGAAACAGGTAGCAGAATGGATGAGGTCATCTTCGAAGAATTCAAAGGAACTGGTAATTCAGAAATTGTCCTCGACAGAAAATTATCTGATAAAAGAACATATCCTGCAATCGATGTTCAAAAGTCAGGCACCAGAAAGGAAGATTTACTCTTAGATGCTGGGGATCTCCAAAAAGTTTTTATTTTAAGGAAAATTTTATCATCAATGGGCACTGTTGATGCTATGGAATTTCTTTTAGATAAAATGAAAGACTGTAAAACTAACGAAGAGTTCTTCAGCAGTATGAACCAATAGATTAATCTAAATCTAATAGATCATCCAGAGCATTAAGCTGATCAGTATTTACCTCTTCTTTTTCACTTGCTGTTAGTTTCCCAGTGTAATTTTCAATGCCAAGATAGGCAATTTCTGACTCTTCATTAGGTATTGTTATAAATATGCGATAATACTGATTGTCTTTCTCAAAAAAGTTTGAGGCCCTCTCGCATCCATATAGACCAAAATTTTCTTTGATAAAATTGCTTGATGCGTGTTCAAAGTATTCATTCTTTTTATTCAAGTATATTGATTTTAATTGAGGATATTTGCAAGCCATCCATGGATTGTAGTAACCTTGTTTAAATCCGTATACATCTAATGTACCATCTTTGTTTATATCAGCTTTTTCTATTCTAAATGCGTCGTTAATTGAAGTCGGAATAACTTGATGGTTTTCAAATTTTTTATTATTTAAATTTTTGAATACATGTAAATAGGCTTCATCTTTGCAATCACCCTTGCTTCGGCTATAAGGTTTCGACGTATCCTTTCTTTTACACACAACTTCTTTCTCAATTCCTAAACTATCTATATAGCCATCATTGTTAAAATCAATTGATGCAGACATCCAAGCTCTATCTGCTAGTTTAAATTCTTTTTTGTTGGTGTCCTTTACCCAGTAACCTGGTTTTTTTTGAACATCGCCAGTCCAAATTAAAAATTGAGCTTCATCTGTTGGCTTAGATTTAAGTTCAAAACTGTCTAATTTTTCAAAGCTAAGCTTATCATTCTTATAATCTATCTTTGACCAGCAGAATGATGTGTCCCCTAAATTTGGGCATCCTCCAAATAAAATTGTTTCACCTTTTGATTGTAGGATATGGTTAAAGCCAATATCAATAAACTGACTGGAATTTTTAGTTTTTGTACATTTATTTGTTTTTAAATTACAAACCTCAATTTGACCACCTGGGTCATAAAAATAATCAATTACCTCAAAATATCCATCTTTATCGAAATCAGTGTACATTAAGTCGTGAGAAAAATGTGAAGAACCAAACTTTGAAAGAGCATTATCATTTAAATCAAATATATAATTAACATCTTTCCAGCTGCTATTTCTATTTCTGCCATCTTCTTTGTTAGATAAATAAATTATTTCTTCATCCCCATCATTATCTGCATCAAACGTATCTACCCTCCTAGCTGTCAGGGGAAGATTATAAAGTTTTGAAGATATTTGATTTATACTGTTTTTATAAAGTTCACTTAAATCAGGTATATCTATAACCACCAAGTGTGATAAAGGCTGTTTATTTGAACTTTCACCCCATTTGACTACATTATTCCAGGTATGTGCAACAATTTTTTCTCCATCCTTATTGCTAATATGCCTTAAAAGTAGAGGTCTATTCCAAGTATTTGGATCTACATCATGTGATTTTACATTATACTTGTTACTTAACTCATGAATAATAAGGCAATCATTACGATTATTTATTCTTAAATGTTCAGTTTCTAATTTACTACAGTCAAAAGGTTTGAACGTTTTATTTTCAATTTTACCTGTCTCTACACTAGCTAATGTTAGCCCATATGTAATTGTAGGAAATAGTAGTAGTAAGAATAAAAACTTTCTCATGCTTTTTTTTAAAAAAAAAACAATAATTTGTCAAAAAATATTTTGTTGCTGAATTTATTGGTTTAACTATTCTTTATAAATCATATGATTTTGAAAATTAAAACCAATTAACGCCCTCTTTTTCGCAAAGTTTTTTTAACCTTAAAGGATAATCAGTCATTATTCCATCTACACCGTATTCGAGCATCCTCAACATCTCAAATTTCTCATTAACAGTCCAAACATTCACAGGAAGTCCTTCCTCATGAGAAATTCTAACCATGTTTTTATCTATATCTTTATGTTTAGGATGCCATGCCATACCACCTAATGTTTTGATAAGCCTGGGTAACTCTCTGCTATCGCTATCGTATAACGGCATAAAGTCTAACCAAGGTGATTTATCATATATTTTTCCTTTGAGCTCAGATGTTAAATAAGCTCTTGAGATTTTGGAGTCTAAATTTTTTATTTCTCTTAAAATTCTCCAATCAAAAGACGAGTAAATTATTTTATCTTTTAATTCTGTTTTATTAACTTCATCAATAATTAATCTTGCCATTACATTCGGAGGGGGTGTAAAGTTGTCTTCAACAGGTGTTGATTTAATTTCTAAATTAATTATCAAATCATCTGAAATATAATTTGATGTTAATTCAAGTAGATCAGATAATTTAGGGATTTTTATTTCACCTAAACTTTTTTGATTATCAAATCTCCTTCCGTATTTAGATTTTTTATCAATTTCTCCAATATTAAATTTAGACAATTCTTCATAAGTTAAATCGAAAATTTTAATATCATTATCCTCAATCCAATTACCTTGAGCGTCCTTTGTAAGGGCTGGATTTAATCTAAAATCATGATAAACGACCGGAATTAAGTCCTTGGTAAGTAAGATATCTGTTTCGTAAGCGCTAATTTTATTTTCAAACAAATACTTAAAACTCCCCAAAGTATTTTCTGGTAGGTTCCCCCTAGCCCCTCTATGACCATAAATTTTAATGTGATTTGGTTTAGTTAATATCAATTGATTAAGCTTTTTGTTCTTTTCATAGGTGGACTAGAATAATTATAAATTTATAATAACCAAGCCTTGTTTAAGTCGGGAACAATATATTCAAACTTTACACCCTTGGTGAAAGCTCCAGTTATTGGTTATAGAATTTCAGGAGATGATGTTTTGAATATTTTAAAGAAAATTACCAAAAAAAATTTTTCTAGAGACCACTCTTTAATCCGAATTGTTAAAATTTACCAACAAGATGAATCCATATTGGATGAGTGTAGTGTGGTATATTTTAAATCTCCCAAATCTTTTACCGGAGAGGATGTCTGTGAAATTTTTTTACACGGCTCACCACTGATAGCTAGCCAGTTCGAGCAATTATTAAAGAATTTAAAAGTTTCAGACTTAAGGTTAGCAAAAAAAGGAGAGTTTTCTTATAGATCTGTCTTAAACAGCAAGAACTCTCTCAAGCAAGCCAAGGCAATTAATGAAATAATTTCTAACGAGAGTTTTTCGGGTTTAGAGTACAATAAAAGACTACTTTTTGGTGGAGATATTGTTAGCGGCCTTGTTCCCTTAAGAGAGGAAGTTATAAATTTATTCTCAGAAATTACTGCATCGATTGACTTCGTTGACGATGAGGACTTTAATTTTAATCAAATAAAGAAAAAAATAAGAAAATTTTTCATTAATTGTAATAATTTATTACATAAAAATAGAACAAATATAGATCAGAAAAATATTTGCAGGATTATGCTAGTAGGTCCAGTTAATGTTGGTAAATCAACTCTATTTAATAAAATAATTGATAAAGATAGAGCAATCGTCACAAATATTAAGGGAACTACTAGGGATATTCTCTCATACGAAGTTATAATAAATAGTAATCGCTTTGAAATCTTCGATACCGCAGGTCAAAGATCTAAACAAGGTAAAATAGAAAAATATGGCTATAAAAAAGCACAACGAATATCGAGAGAAATAGACCACTTTTTTGTTTTAATCGATCAGAATACTAAAAAATCAGATATATCAACACTTTTTAAGGATTTTATGATACATAAGAATTACAGTTTAATTGAGACAAAATCAGATATTTATAAATATAAAACAGAGAATATCAAAATAAACCATAATTTAGAAAGGGACAAAATATACCAGAAATTAAAATTATCGTTGATTCATAAAAAATATGTAAAAAATAAGCATAAAAAGATCGATCTTAATTTAGAAGAAATCGATTTTTTGGCAAGAATCTTAGAATGTGAACCTGATATTGTTAAGGAAAAGGATATTTTGATCATAGCCCAGCTAATAAGAAATATATTAGATGATTTTTCATTTGAATTTGGTTATATTAACAACGAAGATATTTATGATAGAGTTTTTAGCAAATTTTGCATAGGAAAGTAAATTGTTTCACGTGGAACATTATGATGTTGTAGTTATAGGTGCTGGTCATGCTGGAATAGAAGCGGCTAACATTTCCGAAAAATATGGCCTTAAAACCGCACTTATAACTAAAAATTACTCAGATTTGGGCAAATTATCATGTAATCCTAGTATTGGAGGGGTTGGTAAGACACACATAGCTAGCGAAGTTGATATTTTAGGTGGGGTAATTTGTAAAATTGGTGACAAATCAGCGATACATTACAGAGTATTAAATCTTTCTAAAGGGCCGGCAGTGTGGGGCGTAAGAGCTCAAATTGATAGAGATTTATACTCTCAAAATATGAAAAAATTTATTAAATCTTCTAAAATTGACCTTATTGAAGATGAAGCTACTAATATATTAAAAAAAAATAATAAAATTATAGGTGTTGAGTTATCTAATATTGGAAAAATAAAATCAAAAGCGGTTATTCTCACTACAGGGACCTTTCTTAATGGAAAGATTTATTTTGGTAATGAATCACAAGAGGCAGGTAGAATAGGAAATAGCTCTTCAAAAGTTCTTGCAAAGTTTATTAATAAGAATTTTAAAACAATGAGGCTGAAAACAGGAACACCTCCCAGAATATATGCTAAATCTATTAATTATGATGTTTTAGAACCTCAGACATCTGAAAATAATGGTATATTTCTATCTTATTTTACAAAACAAAATACGAACAAAAAAATTAATTGCTTCATCACAAAAACTAACAATAAGACTCATAAAATAATAAGAGATAACCTTGAAAAATCTGCAATGTATTCAGGTATAATTAAATCTCAAGGCGTCAGGTACTGTCCTTCAATTGAAGATAAAATAACAAAGTTTGGAGATAGAAACGGGCATAATATTTTTTTAGAACCAGAGGGTTTAAACTCTGAGCTTGTCTACCCAAACGGTATTTCAAATTCTTTAGATAAAAAGATCCAACTAAAATTTTTGAGATCAATTAAAGGTTTAGAAGAATGCGAGGTAGATCAATTTGGATACGCAGTTGAGTATGACTCTGTTGACCCTAGAGAGTTAAAAAATAATTTTGAAACAAAAAAAATAGAAAACTTTTTTTTAGCAGGGCAAATAAATGGAACTACAGGTTATGAAGAAGCAGCAGGGCAGGGTATTTATGCTGCTATTCATGCTGCTATAAAAATAAAAAAAATAAAATTTAGTAAAGAAGTTTTTGGAAGAGATAACAGTTACATAGGTGTCTTAGTAGATGATTTAACAAAACTAGGAGTCACAGAGCCATATCGTATGTTTACATCAAGAGCAGAAAATAGATTAAAGCTTAGAACCGATAATTCTTATGAACGATTTTCAACAATTATAAATTCAAAAGCTTTTAACAAAACCGAATATTCTTTAATATCAAATAATATTAGTAATGAAAAAAAAATATTAGAGAGATTAAAGCTGCTTAAATTTTCACCTAATGATTTAATGAAAAAAAATATTAAAGTAAAAAAAGATGGCAAAGTTAGAAATGGCTTTGAGGTTTTAAAATTCTTAGATCCATCTCCAGAGAAATTTAAAAAATTTTTCAATATAAAAATAAGCCAAAAATTATTAACTAAAATATATTTTGACTCAAAGTACGATGTTTTTTATGAGAGAGAAAAAAAATCTTTCGATCAACTTAGCAAAAATAAAAACATGAAATTGACTAATATTAATTTCAATAAGATCCCCTCTTTATCTAAAGAAATTCTTGAAAAATTAAATAAATATAAACCCGAAAATTTAAATGATGCCGGTAAAATTTCAGGCATGACTCCCAGTGCATTATTTCAAATAGTTAAACACAAAAAAGTTAAAGGATCTAAAGTTGCTTAATGAAAAATTAGTAAAATTTTGTGATAATAATTTTAACGATGGAAAATCAATTTTAAAAAAACTTTTTGAATATAAAAAAATGTTAATCAAAGAAAATGAGACCATGAATTTAATTGGAAAAAGCACAATAGCTGATTTAGACGTAAGACACCTTCTAGATTGTATACAGATAGTTAAGTATTTACCTCATCAAGAAAAATCTTTGATGGATATTGGAACGGGTGCTGGACTTCCAGGAATTATCTTGTCAATTGCAGGTTTTAAAAACCTTCATTTAGTTGAAAAATCAACAAAAAAATCTCTTTTCCTAGAAAGTTGCAAATTGCGACTAGGGTTAAATTACGAGGTACATAATAAATTAATAACAGATTTACCAAATCTTAAAATCGACTGTATAACTGCACGTGCTTTCGCTTCAATTGAAAAAATAATATCTATGACAAAAAAAATGATTAATAAACAAACAAAGTTCATATTGCTTAAAGGTAGGTCATATTATGCAGAGCTTGAAAAAATTAGTCCGCAGAAGTTCTTTTGGGAGACACATCAAAGTATTACGTCGAATGAATCTAAAATAATTATCATGGGTGCAAAATGATTATTACAATTGCTAATCAAAAAGGTGGGGTTGGTAAAACAACTACCGTCGTAAATCTAGCTACAGCTTTAGCATCAATAGATAAAAAAGTCTTAGTAATTGACATGGATCCACAATACAACTCTTCAATGTCTTTTAATGTCTATAACCCTAATCTATCTATCTATAGAGTTTTTAGCAATGAAGTAAATATTGAAGACACAATACAAAAATCTCAAATACCAAATCTTAATGTTATTTCTGCTTGCGAGGACCTTGCAGCAGCGGAGTATGAGTTGGCTGATGATGAAAACAGAAATTTTCTTTTAAAAAATTACATTAATATAATTAAAAATAATTATGAATATATTTTTATTGATACACCGCCAACGTTAGGCTTATTAACAGTAAGTTCTTTAACAGCTAGTGCTGAAGTATTAATACCAGTACAATGCGAATTTTTTGCATTAGAGGGATTATCCAAATTAATCAAAACAATTGAATTAGTAAAAACAAATTTAAATATAGATCTTAAACTAAACGGAATTATTTTGACAATGTATGATAAAAGAAACTCTTTATCATCGTTAATTGAAAAAGAAGCTAGAGAATATTTTGATACAACTGTATACAAATTTAATGTTCCTAGAAATGTTACTTTATCTGAAGCACCAAGCCATGGACTTCCTGCAATTATTTATGATTTAAAGTGTAGTGGTTCTCAAGCATACATAGCTTTAGCAAAAGAATTTTTAGAAAGGAGCAACTTAAATGGTAGTCAATAAAAAATTAGGAAAGGGCTTATCCTCTTTATTAGGGAATAAAAATATTTCTAAAATTAATGATTCTGAAAATAAAGGGTTATTACTAATACCTATTGAAAAAATATTTAGAGATGAAAATCAGCCAAGAAAAATATTTGATAAAGAAAAAATAGATGAATTGTCCCAATCAATTAAAAAAAATGGCTTAATTCAACCATTAATTGTGATAAAAAAAGATTTAGATAATTATCTTTTGGTAGCAGGAGAAAGAAGATGGAGAGCAGCCCAAAGTACTGATATTAAGGTTTTACCTGCTTTATTATTACCAGAAGATCTTGATAAAGATGAAATTTCTCTAATTGAAAATATCCAAAGAGAGGATTTAAAAGTTTCAGAAGAGGCCAAAGCATACCAACGATTAATTAAAAAAAATAATTATACACATGAAACATTATCCAACATCGTTGGTAAGAGCAGATCTCATATAACAAATTTGCTAAGAATATTAGAATTAGATGAATTTTTCTTAGATTTATTAAATAAAGGAAAAATATCAATGGGTCATGCAAGAGCTTTGGTTGGTAAAACACCAAATGATTTTGATGATTATTCACTAAACAAAATTATAAATGGTAAATTATCAGTTAGAGACTTAGAAAAAAAGAAAAGTAAAACAATTTCATACGACCCAAATTTAATACATGAGGAGAAGAATTTGAGTGAAACTATTGGTTTCAAGACTAAAATAACATTTAATAAAAAAGGTAAAGGTAATTTAAAAATTTTTTATGAAAACTTAGAGCAGTATAACTTTTTAATTAATAAGTTAAAAAATTAAATTTTTTAAGTAAAACCTCTTTTTTAAATAAACCTAATAATTTTCTTAAATCTATTTTAGTCCTTTTAGCTTTAAAAATCTCCATTCTTAAAGAGAATATATCGTCTTTTAATATTTCACTATTGCTAAATACAACATCTTTTTTATTTATTTGAAATTTTTCTATTTCAGTTTCAATCATGTGAGGGTTTAATTTTAAATATTCAAATAATTCACTTTCATTTTCAAGATTATTATTCTTAAGAATAAATTTGATATCCTTATCAATTTCATATGAATTTATTATACCCGAGCCTACATATTTTTTAACATCTTTGTAAGGTAAAAAATTTATAAGTTTTTCTTTTCCTTCATATTTAATTTTCTTAAAAGTTATGTAAACTGAGTTATTTTCCTCGAAAAGACTTATTGATCCTTCATTAATTTCATTTATATCATCGACTCTTTTTATTTGTATCTCATTCTGAAATAAAATTTTTTTTATAAAGTATTGGTAGAATATTGATTTATGTTCATCAATATTAATCCCATATAAAACATTTTCATCTTTACCACCAATGAAATTCTTTATTATTTTAGCGTTCTCTGACAAATCTATAATTACAATCTTTATCTTCAAAATAAATTAGATCATCAATAAAATCATTAGTTATTATATCTACCAAATTTTCAAATATTTCATCATCAGCAGCTATATTACTAGCGTTAAATTCACCTGAGGCTATTATATAAGATGAACTTCTTGCATAATTTTGAACAAAAATATCACACATCAAGCTAGTTTTAAGATATCTTTTGGATATTTTGTAGCTCACGTCTAATGCAATTTTCTTTCTATCAGAATTTTTATCAATATTAGTAATAAATACGCCCTCTGTTTTATTAGGACTTATTTTGATTAGATAGTCAAAGTTTGTGTCATCATATAACCCCATGGAGTTTAAATATTGAATTAAAATGTTGTCATATAAAAAAACTTTATCACCTGTTGTAGTTGAAACAGTAAATTTCCCTTTATCAATACTTGATGAGATACAACCTATTAATAAAATATTAATTAAAAATAAGATTAATAATTTTGTTTTGAACATTTATTTTTTTTACTAGCTTCTTATCTTTAATCTTTTCATTTATCTTTGGAGTAGTAATCAGATTATCATATATATCATTAATTTTATAATCTATTTGAGTCTTATATGTGGTCACAAATTTTCCATTAATTTGTATTGGTAAATCAATTATTTTTTCAATAATAAATTTCTCATCAATTAATGGCCACTTTATATCGTCTGTAATTTGATCGAATAGATCTTTGAATATTTTATTGATTAATGAGGGAAATAATGGGTATAAGCAAATTAATATTTTTTTTCCTAAATCGTTTTTAATATTTATCTGTTCTTTTTCCATGTAATTAAAAAGAGTAAAAATATTAGCAATGTACTTATTCAAAGATAGGTTTAATATATTTTTGTCCATTTCATAAAGATTTTTGTAAATGAATTTATTTTGGTCTTCACTTATTTTTTTATTATCAAAATCTTTTGAAAAAAATCTTTCTATTCTGTTGGTTAAATTCTTGGAACTTTGTATTCCTGCATCTGTCCACTCTAGATCTCTTTCAGGAGGTGAGTCAGATATCATGAAAGCCCTAGTTGCATTTACACCAAAATTTTTGATAATTTCATCGGGATCAACAACATTCTTCTTTGACTTTGACATTTTTTCTGAGGGACCCTCTTTTACTTCTTGGTTTGTAGAAATTTGTATTAGTTTTTTATTCTTTATGGCAACGTCACTTGGCAAAACCCATGCATTTTCATTATTTTGATACGTTTTGTGGGTTATCATTCCTTGAGTAAAAAGTTCTTTAAAAGGTTCAGAAAATTTTAAATCATATATGTCTCTTAATGCTTTTGTAAAAAATCTGGCATAAAGCAAATGTAATATCGCATGTTCAATACCACCTATGTATTTATCTACTGGCATTAATTCGTTAACTATTTCTTCGTTAAAAGGTCTATCAGGATTTTTGTTATCTAAAAATCTTATGAAATACCAGGAAGAGTCAACAAAAGTATCAAAAGTATCTGTTTCTCTAAGGGCTCTCTTTCCTGTCTTTGAACAAATAATGTTCCTCCACTTATCATGTTTGATTAGCGGGTTACCTTTACCATCCATTTCTATGTCATAAGGTAATTCAACTGGTAATTCATCTTTGTCTAATACTCTATAGCTTCCATCTTCATAGTAAATAACAGGTATTGGGCAGCCCCAGTATCTTTGTCTTGAAACTCCCCAATCCCTTAATTTATAGTTTGTCTTTCTATTACCCGACTTATTATTCTCAAAATACTTGATAATTGTTTCTATTGCCTCATCTTTTTTCATACCATCAAGAAATTTTGAATTAATCATTACCCCGTCTTCTGTAAAAGGGAGTTCTTCATCAGAACAATCCATTACTTTTCTAATAGGCAATTTATATTTAGTTGCAAATTCGAAATCTCTGTCATCATGAGCAGGACACCCAAAAATTGCACCCTGTCCATATGTATCCAGAACAAAGTTTGCAACATAAACAGGTAATTTATCACCAGTAACTGGATTTATTGCTATTATTGGCAATTCATAACCAATTTTCTCCTTATCATCACAATTATCAAAATCAATTTTGATTTTTTTTATTATTTTATCATCAAATATTGCCTTTAAAATTTCGTGGTTTATCGATAAAGCAATAAAAGTAGCTCCAAATATTGTATCTGGTCTTGTCGTAAATATATTAATTTTATCTTCACTATCTTCTATATTAAAAACTATTTCGCATCCCTCAGATCTACCTATCCAATTTTTTTGCATGATTTTTACTTTTTCTGGCCATTCGCTTAATTCATCTAAGCTATTACCTAGTTCTTCTGCGTAATGAGATATTTTAAAAAACCACTGGGATAATTCTTTCTGTTCAACAACAGCACCAGTTCTCCAACCTTTTCCATCAATAACTTGTTCGTTTGCAAGCACAGTTTGATCCTCAGGATCCCAGTTAACTAAAGAATTTTTTTTGTATGCTAAGCCTTTTTTATAAAAGTCTATAAATATTTCTTGCTGGAAACGATAGTAATCTTTATCACAAGTTGCAAGCTCTTTTTCCCAATCTAAGCTTAAATCAAGAGTTGATAACTGCTCTTTCATTTTTTTAATATTATTTAGGGTCCAATCCTGGGGATGTGTTTTATACTCTATGGCTGCATTTTCAGCTGGCAGACCAAATGCATCCCAACCCATAGGATGTATAACATCAAAACCTTTTAACTTTTGATATCGAGCATAGATATCTCCTATTACGTAATTTCTTACATGCCCCATATGAATGTTCCCTGAAGGGTAAGGAAACATTTCCAAAATATATTTTTTATTTTTCAAGATTAGATTTATTGATTTTGAGCTTTGTACTTATTTGCCTCAGTCAAGATTGCAAGAGTTAGTTGTTTTTCCTCATTTATGTAATCTTTATTATCGTTAATCCATTTTTCATTGGTCAGCCTTTGGCATACAATATTTGTTTCGACACCATTAGAAATTAATTCAAGGCTTACAATTTGTACTTTTATCAAGCACCTATTATTAGTGTCCTGCTCTTCAAATATCCAATCAGTTTCTATGAATCCCCCACTTGAGTCGGCATTTTTAATAGAGTAGTTAGACAGCACTTTAAGAGATCCATTCCACAGCTCTTTATTAATTGTTTGTGCTAAAACCAAACTTTCGCCGTTCCTTTTGTTTAAAAGATTATCAAAGCTCTCACCTAATGTAAATTTCTCAGACATATCGCCATCTGGGCCAAGAGCCCTTTCGTGATCTTTACAAATATTATAAGCAATACCTTTCTTTGCTAAATCAGTTCTATTGGGATTATCACAATAACCATGTATCTCATCTAGTTTTTTAAGATTTTCTTGGTGTTGTCCACCAATAAATGAGTCACCCCCACAAGAAACTAAAAGTAATGACAGCAAGGTAATTGTTAATATTCTATTCATATTAATTGAGTGTTTAACTTACTAAAAAAAATCTTAAATATCTAAATATTTTTGGGTTAAGACAAAAAAAAAGGCGAGTAAAAACTCGCCTTTTTATAAGATTTTAGGTTAATATTAGAATGCTACAGTTGTACCAAATGACATGTTAGTACCTGAAGTACCTGTACCACCATTTTCCTGGATCTCAGCATATACTGATACACCACCACCAAGTGATCTTGAAACTACAGCTTCTAATTGTGTTGAAGCAGCTGTTCCTTGCTCACCGTCTGTGTAACCAATGGAGTAGCTTGTGTCAGCATCAAGTGATCCTGTGAACGCAGCAGCCATTGTTGTAGAGTCAGTAGCTTCGTCTGTGCTTTCGTAACCAAGAGTTAATGTACCACCAGCAACAGCGTATGCTAATGTTACACCATTTGTTGTCTCATCAGCTGTACCGTCGATGTTTGCATAACCCAAACCAAGAGTCAATGGACCCATAGGCATAGAAATAGAAAGACCTGTTCCATATTCGTTTGATGCACTTTCAGCGTTGTTCACACCTTCATTTTTTGTATCAAGCAAATAAGCAAGACTTACAGATGCTGCTCCAACAGATGTTGACGCAGTAAATCCGTAACCTTCAGTGTCAGCAACACCAGTAGCAATACCAGTAGCAGTGTAACCACCATTATCAACAGCAGCACTTGCAACGTTACCAACTTCACCAGTTGAGTCACCAACTAAATCAACATCACCAATTGTGAATGTAAATCCGTCAGAAGCAAAAGATACACTAGCTAAACCAGATACACCTTTTGTGTTGTCAGCATCATTACTATCTAAAGTAATACCACCGCTTGATGATACAGTCATACCACCTGCAGTTGTTGTTGACATTGCGAATGATACACCAGCACCGTTCATGAATAATGTACCTGATGTAGATCTACTAGCACCAGTACCATCAAGAACGTTACCACCTGATGTAACATGTACACCTGCAGAACCAGATACAGTCACTTCTGCTTTTGCAGATGAGAAAACAGCAGCTGTTAAAGCAGATACCATAATTAATAGTTTTTTCATATTATTAGTCCTTTCGAGATTAATATTAATCGAGTTTAAATATGCTGTTTTTGAGTAAAATTTGAATAAATTAATGCCAAATTTGGCTAAGTTTTAGAATTTGTTGCACTTTTGCAACACTTAACTAATTCAAATTAGCCCAATAGATTCTTTGATTTTCTAGGGACTTGTAAAACTCTTCTCTAAAAGACTCAAAAGATTTCTTGCCAATTGACGAGGTATGAACGTCCTTATTTACTTGATTTTTACTTGCAGTTCTCGCAAAAAAATTCTTTCTCTTCTCAGGGCTGTACTTATGAGTAATATTGCAGTGTTTAAATATCAACTCTGCTATTTTAGTAGTATCTTTGACAAGATCTTCATAATTAACTGTAAGAAAATCTATTTGCATATCATTCTGCCAATATCTGATGAATTCTTCATGGTTTGCATATATCACTGCAATGTTAAAAAATGTAGAGGCGTAAGGTATGTTGGAAACATAAAATTGTTTAAAAAGTGAAATAGCATTATCCCATGGATCTCTTTTAACATAAATAATTTTGGCTTTAGGAAAAATATGAGCAATGTGTCCAATGGATGTATAATTGCCCGGTAATTTGTCAATAAAAAACTTATTACCTTGTCTTATAAATTTAATTCGGTTTTCATATATTGACCCAGGATCGTTATGTAAAACTGAATCTTCATCCTCCTCAAAAGAAGCTTTAATCAAATCATAAAAAGATACTAGCTCTCCACCTGATATTGTATCAGGCGCTGAGGCAACTATAGACTCAATTAATGTTGTGCCTGATCTTGGCATACCAACTATGAAGATCAAACCCTCACCAGAGCATTGCTTAAATGGGAAGTTTTTAATGTCGGAAAATATTTCTTTTATTCTGTGAATTAGTTTTTGGTTCAAGAGAGGTTGGTATCTTTGAATAGTTGAAATTTCCTTATTAGAGGATAAATAATATTTATCTGAAGTTTCAATGTCTTTTTTATTTTCATAATATTTTGCAAGTCCAAATAGTATAGGCCCTACAGTTTTTCCTTTTTCAATATGGTTTTTATAGCCATCAAAATCTAATATTTTTTTTCCTGCATTAATAATTTCATCTGACATAGTTTCAGGACTAAAAGTTGAGTGGTAGTAAAATATTTCAGGGTTGAATACTTTTTTATATGCATATTCTATAAATTTCAGAGCCTCATCTTTTTTGAAAAGAGCAAAATAAGTATCAAGAATAACGTATATAACATTTGGATTTTTTATTAGTTGTTCAAAATTTATCCTTTTAAGAATTTTTTCTGTATATGTATAAGCAACTTCATAATCTCTTTTTCTTAAATACAGCTCTAGTAAAGTAATATATGGCTGGTAAGCATCCTCTTTTAATTTTTGAGCTTTATTTGAATAAAAAAACGATTTTTCAAATTCCTCAATTTTTAAATACAAATGAGAGATATTATTTATTACATCAAAATCATTTGAGTTTATTTTTTCAGCTTTTTGATAAAAATCTATTGCTCCATTATATTTATTTTGAAGCAAAAGTGTAAGTGCTAGGGTTTTTACAATCGTAAAGTCATTATTGCTCTTATTGTAAAGTTCCCATGCTAATTGTTCTGCCTCATGAAATTTTGAATTATTGATATTTTCAATAATTTGTGAGAGTAGACTATTCGACATAAAAAGCTATATTAGTGAAATTTATATGTTTCTTAATAAAATCAAAGATAAATATCACCATAATCTTTTGAGTTCATTTATTGAAAAGGGCGATCTAATTGAGATAAGGAATATAATTAAAAAAAATTATATACAAAACAATAAGTCTGATCTTAAAATATTAAATGATTATCTTTCAAAATTTCTGTCTGAGCAAAAATTTGAAAAACTGTTCAATAAAAATTTAATTTGGGTTAATAGTTTTGAACAAGGTACATGCAAATATATAAATAAATTTTTAATAGATTTGTTCTCACATAATAAAGTTTCATTCACTAATCCATCAAAATATGTTGATGAATTATATGAGCTTATTAAGACAAGAAATATTTATAAAGTTGATTTTCAAGACTTGTGCAACATGAGTTATGTGTATCAATATTTACTGTCAGAAAAAAATGAAGATTTTAAAATTCTTAACTCCTCAGCATCCTTTTTTGAAACTGTCAACAAAACATATTTTACTCATTATTTTCTCACCAGAAGCTTTATTTATATTACTAAAAATCCTTATGAGATATTTAAAAGAAATAAATCGCAAAACCTCTCTGATAATAAAATCAATCATATGCAAGAATTAATATCTGGTGAAACTAATGACCTACAGCATAAATATGAAGATGATAAATATTTTGTTTCAGAAAATAGACAAAGTTGGTCAACAAACGTCTCAAGTTGGACTAACCCTAATGTGATAAGCACGTTTCGAGGTTTTATTTTAAGAGAAGAAGATCTTGTTTCTGACCCACTTCAGAAATTATCTGAGTTAACTTCACATTTAATACAATCAGGCTTAGATCTTGATTTAGATTATTCTTATTTACAAAACTACATATCACAAAATCCTCTAAAAAAAGATATTTTAGAAAATGTTACTTTTTCAAATAAAGAATTAAAAATACTTGATCGTGATATTGGAAAAATGGCAGAAAAACTTAGCTATAAACCAGAACTTTGACAGTTAATAATAAAAACTACAGCAAAATCAAATCGTTACTCACTAATTATAAAGATACTAAATTATTAATAGTTTCAAAAAATAGATCTGTAACAGATATAGAGAGCTTAATGAAAGATGGTGCAAATTTATTTGGGGAAAATAGAGTTCAAGAAGCTAAGAGTAAATTTACAAATGATCTTTTGAAATATAATTTTAAATTACATCTCATTGGCCCTCTTCAGTCTAACAAAGCGGAGGATGCTTTAGCAATTTTTGATACCATTCAAACAATTGATCGATACAAATTAATTGACACAATTTCAAAATTAAAAGAGAAAAAGAAATCAAAAACAAAATCGTTTTACATTCAGATTAATATCGGTGAAGAAAAACAAAAGTCAGGTGTACTATTAAATGAATTAGAAAATTTATACAATTATTCTTTAGAAAAAAATTTAAATATTGTTGGATTGATGTGCATTCCCCCTATCAATTCTGATGCTAAATTCTATTTTAATAAAATGAGAGAAATTAAGAGTAAATTAAATGATAAGCTTTTGTTAAGTATGGGAATGAGTAATGATTATTTGGCTGCGTTAGAATGCGGATCAAATTTAATAAGAGTTGGCTCAAAAATATTTATATGAAATTTATTTTATCTATAATTATATTTTTTGGGAATATTTACTATCTGCTAGCTATAGAATTTGCGTGTAATTTTGAAGAAGTCTATAAGGATGGTTTCACACAACAAGGATTGGTTCTTTTAAAGAAAGACAGCCTAAGATATGAGTATCTTGACAAAAATTTGTTTACAATTATTTATAAAAATGGTGAGACAACTATAAGTAAAAATAACAATAGAAAACAAATTAACAGTTATGATGTTGAGAATAATTTAATTAATCATTTGGTTAAAATTACAAAAGATCACCCATTTTTTGAGAAAAACTATATTATTAATGATTATAAGATCATTGTCGAAAAGAGTAGCAATATTGATTTCATTAAAAGACTTGCAATTGTCTCAGATGATTTAAATCTAAGTATTTATTTCCAAAATTGTAAATCTGGTGAGATTCTAGATTTATATTTTCAACACAGTCCTTATTTTAGGTATAATTTTTAAAACATGTTCTTATTAACTTCCAAAAGAAAAGATTTTATTACTGATCACATTATAAATTTATTAACATACAATATTGATTACTTAACAGAAAACACTGAAAAATCTTTTTTCAAAAAAATTTTTGTTGAAAATTCTAATGAAAACATAAGGATTTACTCTGATGAAATAAAAATTAGTCTAAAAAAGCCAATATCTCTCTATAGTCTACATTCAAATTTATTTTCAATTCTTTCTAATATTTTTTTTAAGTTTGATCAATTTATCTATTATCCTTTACCTCAAAAAATTGAAAATAAAAACATCAGTATTAAACTAACTCATACCCACTCAATTATACTAAATAATTTACTTTTAAATAAATCTGGTACAGAAAAAATGGAGTTATACAAAGTTTTGTGGCCTAGTGATAAAAATATACAGCTTAATAAATTAGATACTCACTTGACCAATCTAAAAAACTTATTTGAAAAAGAATTTAATTACAATTTAAATTATTTTTCTAAACAAAGTATCATCAAACTTTTAATTGATTAGTATATCCCTTTTTCCAGCATGATTAGGTGATGATACAATCCCCCTCTGTTCTAATGCTTCCATAATTCTTGCAGCTTTATTATACCCAATCTGAAAATTTCTCTGAAGGAAACTTGTCGAAGCTTTATTAGTGCTTTTAATTAAGTCTATTGACTTTGTAATCAATTCTTCGTCTTCATCGCTCAAAGAGTCAAAATTATCATCATTATTATTAATAATTTCTTCAAGCTCATTTAGATATTCTACTTTTTGACCCTTTTTTATTTCGTTTATCAATTTATTTACTTCGCTGTCTGATATGAAAGCTGATTGATATCTAATTAAATTGCCTCCGTTTTTTGTCATTAACATATCCCCATTGCCTAGTAATTGTTCAGCACCTATTTCTCCTAAGACAGTTCTACTATCATACTTACTTGCAACTTGAAAACTTATCCGTGATGGAAAATTTGCCTTAATACTTCCCGTTATTATATCTACGCTCGGTCTTTGCGTTGCCATCACTAAATGAATACCACATGCTCTTGCCATTTGTGCCAATCTTTGAACATAATGCTCTACTTCCTTACCTGCCGTCATCATAAGGTCAGCCATTTCATCAATAAAAACTATAATGAAAGGAAGTTTTTCTAATGCTTTTTGATTATAACCTTCCAACGATCTACTATTTTCTTCGTTCATCATGGCGTACCTTCTTTCCATTTCTTTGCACACCCATTTTAATGTGATAATTGCTTTTTTGGGCTCTGTTACCACAGGGGTTAAGAGATGCGCAATATCGTTATACACACTAAGTTCTAACATTTTGGGGTCTATTAATATTAGTCTTAAATCTTCAGGAGGAAATTTATATAGTATCGATGCCAACAGTGTGTTGATAAACACAGATTTACCAGATCCAGTTGTCCCAGCTACTAAAAGATGTGGCGTTTTACTTAAATCTATAACCTCTATGTTACCAGATATATCCTTACCAATACAAATTGGTATTTTTAATGATGTATTTTTAAAATTATCATCACTCAACAGCTCTTTAATAGTTACAGTTTCGCGATGGTTGTTCGGTACCTCGACTCCCAAAAATTGTGTTCCATATATTTGAGCTATTCTCACTGCGCCAACACCCATACTTCTAGATATATCATCAGCCAAATTAATTATGGTATTAATCTTAATCCCTGCTGCTGGAAGTATTTCATATAAAGTAACTACCGGACCAAGTTTTACATTTATGACTTTAATATCTATATTAAAATCAGAAAAAACATTTTCTAATAACTCAGAGTTTGATTCAATATTGTTATCAACTTTTTCTTTTGATGACCTATTATTTGACTCTAGAATGTCAAGTGATGGTGAAAAATATTCTTGATCTTTTTCATTATTTTGAAACTCATTTGAGTCATTAATATCTAAATTATTTTTATTTGATAATGAGTTATTGATGACTGGTTCTTTTTTATGAAAAGAGCTTTTTGGAAAATCATTCTTTTTAAAAAGATTGTCAAGTCTTACTTTTGGTATTTTGATTAAAGAAAAGATATTTTGTGAAGCAAAAAATAATAATAGGCCAATTGATGATAAAATAAAGCTAACAATTTTAGACTCAGTAACTTCAAAAACATTATGAGAATAAATCCCCCAATTATTAATTCCAGAAATCAAATTTATTTCTTCTAAATAAAAGATAAGAATTTGAGGTAAAGTAATTAAGCTAATAAAAAAAATAATTAACCTTATAAATATATATTTTGGACGTTTGTCAATTGCGGTTAAAACAGAAAAAATTAGAAAAAAAATGACAAAAAGATAACCAAATATACCAAAAGTATAATATACAAAACTCGCGTAATATGAGCCAAAATCTCCAAGTAAGTTGTGAGAGGATAAATCTGTTTTTGTTAAAAAAGAGTTATCATTTATATCGAATGATATTAAAGATAATATTGTTATAAAACTTAATGTTAAATATAAAAAAGCAATAACATATCTTAGGTAAGATGACATTTTTTCTTTAAAGATATGAGGAATATAGTTATTGTTCATTTCCTAAAATAAATATATGCGTCTAAATGAAAAAGAAAATATATAATTACGATTTTTTAATTGTTGGTGCTGGTTTAATCGGATCACTCGCAGCATTAGCGCTTCATCAGAAAAAGTTCAAAGTATTAGCGGTTGATAAACAGAGAAAAATATCTCAAGATAATAGAACATTGGCTGTAAATGCTAATTCAAAAGACTTCCTTAATCAAATAGGAATTTGGTCAAAGCTTAAATCTAAACCTCAACCCATAAATAAAATTATTATTAAAGATTATATAAATAAGTATCCTTTAATTTTTGAAAACAATAAAGAATCCATGGGGAATGTTGTTTTTAATCAAGAAGTTTTATCAGAAGCTATAAAAGCTTGTTCAGAAAAAAAAATCCTGATAAACAATTTTGATTTGGACTATAATAATCTACCTAAAAATAATATTATTAATATAAAAAATAAAATTTATTCTTTTAAAAAAATAATTTTATCTGTTGGTAAAAAAGTAAAATTCAATTCTATAGATGAGACTCAAGATAAATTTTATAAAAATTATCAACTAGCACATGTTGGTTTTTTTACCCATAGCAAAGTCCATAATAATACCGCATATGAAATATTTACTAAAAATGGACCTTTAGCTGTCCTACCATCTCCTTATAAGAATAATTTAAAGTCAACTTTTATATATTCATCAAAGCAAAAAATTACAAATAATAATATTAAATCTCTTATAAAAAAAAATTTTATAAATTCACATGGTAAAATAATTTTTGATAAAAATTTTTATGATTATCCAATTATTGTCAAAATTAATAAAGATAAATCAAATTATATCTTGTTAGGAGATGCTCTAAAGTCAATACACCCTGTTGCTGGGCAGGGTTGGAATCTTGGCATTAGAGATATTCAAACTCTTTGTAAGCTAACCAACCAATTTTCCTTGGAAAGTAAATATATAAATCAGGTTTATTTTGCTAGGAGATTTACAGAGAGCATGGCCTATCTCTCATTTACCTCGTCTTTAAATTTTCTCTATGAAAACTTCACTCCATTAACAAAAAATATTGTAAAATTTGGTTACCAGACATTATCTAATTCTAGAAAACTAAAAAATATTTTTATCAAACAAGCAATGGGTAGAATTAATTTAATCGATTAGGGTTATCACTGCTCACAACTTGAAATGTATTTAAATCCAATATTGAATTAATTACATTAATTCTATCATCAATATTTTTGGACTCTAATATTGCTTGTTTGTCTATTTTGTTAAATGGAGCCAACATAGTAAGGGTTGATAAAATCTGTTGGTTGGATGTTTCCGACAATACATCTTTATCTATTTCAAGTTTTTTCATTTTAAAATAATTAGAATATTTTTGTATCAAACTACTTCTATCAATCTTTGGCTCTTCTTCTTGAAGATCATTTAAAAAGTCATCACAATTTATTGAAGCTTGATAATAGCCTCTTGGAGTAATGTTCCTATCTTTTAAAAGAAACCTACAAACCCCTTCTAGATTTAATACAAGCCTGTAATCTGGTGTTTCAATATAGGATGTAATTTTACCTATACATCCCATTTGAAAAAGCTCGTTATTGTTATTTTTAGGTTGAATAATACCAATCATTTTATGACTTTTAAGGCTATCTAATGTCATTTTGATATATCTTTCTTCAAAAATATTTAGTGGTAGTTTTCCAAAAGGAAGAAGTAAAACATTATCCAGTGGAAATATTGGTATAGAGCCTGGAATATCCGTCGAATTTATTTCAAAAAGTTTTTTAATATTTTCATCCATCATTTAAACATAATACTCGATAATTTTTTTCGAGCTTCAATCACATTTGGATCATTAAAGCCTAATAAATCAAAATATTCCAGAAGTTTTTTCTTTGCCGCACTGTCATTCCAACTAGAGTCTTCCTCATAAATTTTCAAAAGCTCTTCAAATCCTTTTTTAGTTTCAGTTGAAGATAAATAGCTTTCAGCTAGTTTAAATCTTAAATTCTTATCATGGGGTTTTAATTTGATTTCTTCAGCTAATTTTTCATCAAACAAATTACTATTTTCTGATGTAAAATTTTCAAGTAGTTTTTTTATTTTCAAAATTTCCTCATTGTTTAAAATATTATCGTCAAATGAATCAAACATTTCTTTTGCTTCATTAAACATCTTTAAATGTATTAAACATCTTAAGTAACCTGAGAGAATTTTGTAGTTTGAGGGATCCATTCCGACAAGTTTCTCAAAAGCACTTAATGCTTCTGGAAAGTTTTGATTAATTAATAATTTATCAGCTTCAAGTATTAATTTTGGTATCTCATTACCTGGTGCTGCATCGATCATTTTATCAATCATTTCTTCAACTTTACTCTCAGGCTGAGCTCCTTGAAAGGCATCAATTGGTTTTCCATCAACAAATCCATATACAGTAGGTATTGATTGTATATTTAATTGAGATGCTATTCCTTGATTTTCATCTATATTAATTTTAGCAAGAATAATCTTACCGTTTTTTTTATTTACAATTTTTTCTAAGGTTGGTGTCAATTGTTTACAAGGCCCACACCACGGAGCCCAAAAATCAACAATCACAGGTATGCTCTTAGATTTTTCAATAACTTGATCGATAAATTGATCCTGATTTACATCAATTATAAAAGTCATATATTAAAAATAGTGTTAAATGAGATATTTACAATATACCTAACCTACTGTTTTGTCTTGATACCACATAAAAGGGGGTTTATAAAATAACAGTTTTTAAATTTTGATAATTTGCGGGCGTAGCTCAGGGGTAGAGCGCAACCTTGCCAAGGTTGAAGTCGAGGGTTCGAATCCCTTCGCCCGCTCCAAAAAAGTTGCGTTCATTTAATTTTTGAGAACCTGTTGTGATACATTATTATTATTTATAAATTTTGTTTTTAATTTTATAAAAAAAATCTAAAGTAAATTATAATGAGACTTTTATTAATTTTTTTAATAGTTTTTTTACCATCTTATGTCTTTTCAGATGACATCTCAGATTATCAAATTGAGAAAATTACAGTTGGAGATAGTCTATTAGATTATTATTCGGAAAATACTATTAAAAAGAATATAGATAATTTCTTTTTAGAGCTTCGAAAAGATAAAACATTTTATACTGTTGAAATAACTGACAAAGATTTTAAAGAATATGAAATTCTTCAGTTTGGTCTAAAAGATAATGACCCAAAATTTATAATTCATTCGGTTGCTGGAGGAAATTTTTACACAAATATTTCAAAGTGTCATAAAAGAATGGATACTATAATTAAAGAGATATCAGATTTATTGAAATTTACAGATAAAAAAGATTACGGGACATATCCTAATCCTGCAGACCCCTCAGGCAAAAGTAATGTAAAAACTGTCTATTTTGATTTTGAAGAAGATCAAGGCAAAGGCATGGATCATATTGCTATAGGTTGTACAGATTGGTCAAAGGAATTTGAAAAATCATATAACTATCAAGATAACCTAAGGGTTGTTATTCAAACTGCAGAATATGATTTTTGGCTGAATAATTTAGCGTACTAAAAAATTTAATGAAAAATTAATATAAGTCTCATTATAATAACTTTAGAATTTATATAAAATTAAATCAAAATTTATAGATATCATTGTAAATTATTAACACCACTTCACTATGAAAGTATCAATTTAGGTGTTAAACAATTTGTTTAACACCAACTTTTCTAAAACCTTAATAAATTCAATGTTAAAGTAGTAGAAGTGGTAACGACTTTATCATTACCAAGGTTGAAGTCGAGGGTTCGAAACCCTTCGCCCGCTCCAGCTACTTTAATTGTATTACCTATCAGTTCATTACTATACTTTTATATTGATAACTATTGTGATAGCTATAACTATGATTGTTAAGCTATTATAAAAAAATAATTTTGCGTGATAAATTTTAATAATAACCTTGAAAAAAAACTACTTTTACTCCAAAGAAATGAATTTTTATCTTCAAATCAAATAGCTATTAGAAAATTTTTTGGGAGAACATTGTTCACAAAGTTTCTTATTAATTTTTTTCAAGACAAAAATTTAGCTCAAAAAGTCTTTATAAAAATCAAAAAGGAATTTGATTCAATAAAGCAATACCTTCCAGAGAATGTTAATAACATAATGGATATAGGTTGTGGTATTGGTCTCATTGACATTTTCCTAAACAATCATTATTCGGATTGTAAAAAATTTTATCTTTTAGATAAAAATATTATCGATAACAAAATAGTTTACGGTTTCAGCGATAATTATGAGTCTTACAACATTAATAATATAACTAAAAATTTTCTAATTAATAATAACGTTGAAGAGCATAAAATTAATCTAATTGATGTAGATACTGAATTTTCTATTCAACCTAATTCCATAGATTTATTCATATCATTAGTTTCAATGGGTTATCATTATCCAGTTTCAAAATATTTAGAAACTATGAAAAAAACCTCGAAAGACAATTCTATCTTTATTTTTGACATTGCAACTGAATATCAAGATATTAATTATTTAAAAAGGCATTTTATTGATATTAGAATAGTTGAAACTATAAATCTAAAACATCCAAGGATTAGAGTTGTTTGTCGAGACATAATTAACTAGGTATATTCAGTTATAATTTGTATTAAAAGCAAAATTCCAATTAATATAAAAATCGATCCAACAGCTTTTTGTAAAAGGATGCTTTTCCTTTTTACAACTTCCAAAGTGGCTTTAGATGTTACCAAAAATGTCAGAATTATATACCAAGACGCATCTACTAACCCAGCTGTTAATACTAAGTATGTATTGAAAATTAAATCATTTTCTAAGGACATAAATTGAGAATAAATAGCTACAAACCATATAAATATTTTAGGATTTAGCAGTGAGATGCTTAGCCCTTGGAAAAAAGACATTAGACCGCCCCTTAATTCTTTTTTATCAAATTCTAATTTATTTTTGCTAGTTATTGATTTTAATCCTAAATATATAAGAAAAATTATCGAAATTATTTTTATTGTATTAAAAAAAAATATGTTTGTTTGAATTATGATAGCAATACCTAGAACAGCGAAAAGGGCATAAATTCCTATACCAAGTCCATGTCCAATGGAGGTTAAGATTCCATGATATCTGTTTTTAAAAATGGCGTTATTTATAACTACAACCATACTTGGCCCAGGTGATATTGCTCCCAAAATACACACAGTAAATATTTTTAAAAAGATAATTAAAGACATTAGGCCTAATTAAAATTTTCTTTAATTTCTATTATTTTTAAATCAGACGAATTTATTTCTCTCTTTAAACTATCTGAGGCATTTGTATAAATAATTTTTTTACAATGATACCAAATGGGCATATCTTTTTTACTATTTCCAAAATAATCAAAATTTATAACTTTTAATTTTTCATTGATAAATTTGACTTTATTTTTTCCTACCATATTAAAATTATCTTCGGTTCCGAATGACTCAAAAAATATTTTTAGGTATTTATCTATTTGGTCAACTAGAATTTGATGACTACCAGATATCAAGTAAACAACTCTATGTCTGTTTTTTACATCTTTTATATAGTCCAAAGCACTTCTATTAAATGTAAGCTTACTTACAGGAACAATATAATTATCTGATATTTTCATCTTTAAGTAAGGTTTTCCTTTAAATAGGAAAACCAATAAATAATAAATTAATTTTAGAGGGGTTTTTTTTAGACAGTTTATAAACGCAAGATTAGATAAATCTTCTTTTATTAATGTACCATCTAAATCAACAAATAATATTTTATTATCATCCATTTATTTTAAAAAAAGATACTTTTATTATAACTAACTCTTTGTCAACTTTTTCTCTTATTAAACCTATACAACTTGCATTTATTTTAGTTGCTTTGTGAAACACCCTTTCATAAAGAAGATGTCTAACATTCTGTATTTCTTTTTGCTTAAATTTTTTTCTTCCCCTCTTCTCCTCAGGAAATTCTTTAAAAAATTTTTCTAGAAGTTTTATGGAATATTTTTGTTTAAACTCAATATTTTGATAACTCTTCATTGGAACATAAATATTTTTTGGAGGTTTATTTTTATAAATTTCGATCAATGTTTAAAGTGACGATCGTTTAGTTGAAAAAAATTTAATTTATTTTCTCTCACAAATTTTCTAATTAGAATATCATTTTTTGATCCCAAAGGAGCATATATATCAATTTGAGATTTATCATTTTTTATAAATTCCAAAGAGTCTGTGAAAGGGAAAAAAGCATCTGAAAATAAATAAAGTTTATCTTTTTTCTTTTTTTCTTGCTTTAAATTTAATTTATATAAACAATTTTCAAGAGCGTCAATTCTCGAGGTTTGACCACCTGACTGAGAAATTAAACTAGTGTTATCAAAAACAGCAATAGCATTTGATTTTATAAATTTTAGTATATTAGTAAAAAAATCAATCTTTTCGTTACTCAACTTATTGACACCAAATATTTTTTTAATTGTTGTTTTTTTATTATCTACATCTTGTATAAGTGTTCCTGCAAAGATACTTCTTTGCTCAATTTCCTTTGTAAATTTATTAACTTTTAGAACTCTTAAATTCTTTTTACTTTTTAAGATTGCTAAGGCATCTTTTTCAAATTCAGGTGCAGCTACAACTTCATAAAAATTTTTAACTAATAACTTAGCTGTGCTTTTAGTAATTTTTTTATTAAAAGCAACAACACCGCCGAACGCACTAATTGGATCTCCTGCAAGAGCATTTAAGTAGCTTCTTGTATGATTGCCTTCTATCGATGCACCACATGGGATATTATGTTTGACTATAATACAGATATATTTAATCGTGCTTGTCTCATTTGCCATTGTAACCGCAGCATCTAAATCTAATAAATTATTGTAGCTTAGTTGTTTTTCCCCACTTAATTGACTAAACTTATTTTTGTCTATCAACGCAGTAGCTTTTTGTTGTGGGTTTTCACCATACCTTAGTAAATATTTTTCATAGTAATTACCTTGGAACCAATTTGATATTGCCAAGTCGTAGTCAGTGATTTGTTTTATAGCCTTTAAAGCATATTTTTTCTTAGCCGACTCCGTTTTAGGTGATTTCTTTATAAAACCTTTATAATCTAAAGGGTCTACAATTATAACAGTTTTTTGGTAGTTCTTGACTGCTGCTCTAATAAGACTGTGCCCCCCAATATCAATCATTTCAATTATTTCATCTTTTTTTTTACTTTTTCTTAAAGTTTCTTCAAATGGATAAAGATTAACAATCAGTAAATCAAAATTCACAATTTTTTCCCTATTAAGTTCTTTTTGATGACTTTTTTTGTCTGTGGCAAGAATACCCCCAAAAATTTTAGGATGAAGTGTTTTCACTCTACCATCTAATATTTCTTTTTGATCGGTATATTTTGAAATTAAGATATGTGGCACATCTATTTTTTTTAAATACTTAGATGACCCACCTGTAGAGTAAATAGTGTATTTGTTTTTAATTAAATATTTTGAAATATCATCAAGATGATTTTTATTAAAAACTGATATCAAAGCATTTTTATTTTTTTTCATTTGTTAAAGAAATCGTTTAAATTATTTGTAGCAATTTTTAAATTATCTTGTTGAAATAAAAATGACCCTGCAACTAGGACATTTGCCCCAGCTTTTATACAAAGCTCTCCAGTTTCATAATTGACACCACCATCAACCTCAATATCAACAACTAAATTATTTTCATTAATATAATTTGATAAAGACTTTATTTTTTTGACTTGATCATTCATAAATAATTGTCCTCCAAAACCTGGCTCCACAGTCATGATTATTACTTGATCAATAGTGTGTAAATATTTCTTTATTTCCTCCCATGGTGTTTTTGGTTTTATAGCTATACCCACTTTAATGTTATTTGATTTAATTTTATTAATTAGTTCATTTAAATTTTCATCAATTTCATAATGAAAAGTAATTATATCCGAACCTGCATTAATATATTTATCTAAAAATCTACCTACTCTTTTAATCATTAAATGTACGTCAAAAATTTTTTTTGTTTTGACACGCAAATCTGATATAAATTGTGGCCCAAAAGTTAAATTGGGAACAAAGTCACCATCCATTACATCAAAATGAATGTACTCTGCTCTAGATTGGTCAAGATCTGAAATAACTTTTTCCATGTTTGAAAATGATCCACCTAAAATTGATGGTGATATTATTGTCTTCATAGTATTTTTTCTAAAACAGAAACAAAAAAGATATCTGAGCCACCTAATTCTTTAAAGCTATAAGGGTTAATAAAATATCCATTTTTTCTTTTTATCATTTTGTCTGATTTAATGTTGTGTAATTTAATATTTTTATGTATTTGCATAATTTTATCAATAACATCGATTGTCTCAAAGGGATGAAAAGAACAAACAACATAAACTAAAAAGCCCTTATTATTTAGTATTTTTAAAGATTTATTCAACATTTCAATTTGTA
>CACNEB010000008.1 GCA_902619375.1 uncultured Alphaproteobacteria bacterium | reverse complement strand
ACTGTTAAATATTTATAAAGAACTTCAAGATGACTTAAAAAAAGAGGTGAATTACAACAATGGTAATTTAGATAAGTGGGCTAAGCAGGGAGTATTTCTTTTAAACACAACTCTTACAGTAGAAAAATCAAAACCCCTCTCACATCAAAAGTTTGGTTGGGATATTTTTACAGACAAAGTTATCTCAGTTATCAGTAATGAATTAGAAAATATTGTTTTCATATTATGGGGTTCGTTTGCTCAATCAAAGAAAGAGATAATTGATTCGAATAAACATCTTATTTTATCAGCACCGCACCCTTCCCCATTATCGGCTCACCGCGGTTTTTTTGGGAGTAAGCCTTTTTCTAAGACAAATACCTTTCTAAAATCAAAACAAATTGATATGGTTGAATGGTAATGAAGACTGATGTTGAAAATCTCGTAGGGTTTATTGAAAAAGCAGTTATTGCAATAATATTAGTAGCTACTATTACAGCCATTATGTTTGAGATAATGAGAATGATAGAAGTTCAGTATGTAGAGTTAGCTGATCTACTCCTCTTGTTTATTTATGTTGAGGTTATTGGAATGGTTCGAGTCTACTATGTTTCAAATCGTGTTAGAATGACATATCCCTTATTTATTGCTATTACCGCTTTATCTCGTCTTATTATACTTCAAGGAAAAGACTCAAACCCAGAGCTTCTTCTTTACGAAGCAGGAGCAATAGTCTTAGTTGCGATTGCAGTCATCATTCTTCGACTTAGGTATGTCCCAATACTTCGTCCTATTGAGGATGTTGATGAAATTAAACCTAGAAGCACAAAAAAGTAATAAAATTGAAAAAAATTGCAGTCATTGGAACTGGGCTTAGTGCGCTTTCTTTAGCATATCACTTGCCTACACTTGATATTACATTTTTTGAGAAATCCTGGAGACCAGGTGGTAGAATAAGCACAAGAAAACATGAGCAATATGCTTTTGATCATGGTGCTCACTATTTGAAATTAGATCATGGTGTTATTGGCTTAAATGAATTTTTAAAAAAAATTGATGCTATTAAAATTTTAAAAGGTCAATTTTGTTCAAATATCTCACAAAATTCTCCAATTGAAGATAAAGAGGTCATTGTTGGTAAAGATGGAAATGAATCAATTCCTATAAAGATACATAAATCACTGCACTACCCTACGCATTTTTCAAAACAGATTACCAACATTGAAAGCCATAATAATGAATATTTCTTAATCGCAGCAGATGAGAAATTTGGACCTTATGATTATGTTTTTTGTAGCATGCCCTTTGAACAATCAAAAAAATTGTTAGATCAATTTATAGATTATAGCGATATTCCTGAAATAGAGTTTGACTCCATTTGGACAGTCATGATTGCATTTAATAAAAGATTGGGAGCTCCGTTTCAATTTGGATATCACTTAACACCTGAAATTAGTTTCTTAATGAATCAAAATTTTAAACACGAATTTTTTAATGAAGAGTGCTGGGTTGTAAATATGAGAGCTGATTGGACAAAAGAGTATTACAACATAGAAAATTATGTTTTAGAGGATTATGTGGTAAATCAAATGAAAAAGTCTTTTCAATCAAAAGCTGATGCTGTTTTTAAGAAGTCACATAGATGGAGATACTCTTATACAAAGAAATGTCTAAGAGATCAAAACTCTAAAAGATTCATTGAGTCCATAGATCAGCGTCTATATGCTTTTGGGGATTGGTGTGAAGGTCCAAGTATGCAAGATGCTTGGTTATCTGGTAAGAAATTAGCTCAGCATTTCAGTGAAATGAGACTAAAAAATTAAATAAAGATTGTGAATAATAAAATTTAGGAAGTTCCTCAATGCGTTTTATTATAAATTTTTTTCCATTTTAAATAGTCTTGGTCATTTAACATAAATCTCATCAAGTTTTTTACATCATTTTTATTAATATTATATTGAGAATTTATTATTTGGTATGGTATCTCGTCGTTATGTGCCAAGAACTTAATATGATCTAATTCATAGGGCGTTAAATATTTCATTAAACTATAAACATCGGACATATAGAAAACTATACAAAAAATAGTATTTAAGTCTAGTTCGTGAAAATGTATTACCTAAAAATTAATAAAAGGTGATTTTTCTGTATTCTATTTCAGAGCAGCAAAAAAACTGTCTGACTTATTGCAATCGCCGTAATAAGTTTTTTTCAAATTTACACTATCAGGATAGAATATGTTTCTCTCATATCTAAGGATTTTTTTATATAAAATTAGGGTGTTAAAGGAGAAGTCAGTTTCAATTCTAAAATGATAACTTACGTCATCTTCTCCCATGTACTCATATTGTAAATCTTGAAATCTCTCCTTAAATATAAAGAGGTTTTGGTCAAATGAGTATTCAAATTCATTTATATCCTCATTTTTAAATTCAATAATTTGTACTTTTGAGTAATCAATCAGAGATGTTTCTTGACAAGATAATTTTATACTCTGACCGAAAGATAAAGTTGGAATAAAAAATAATAAAAAAAAAACTTCATAATTTAATCCATAATACTTGCTTTAAAACCATACTCTGAGATAGCTTTTTTTCGAAAAAAGCCCTCAATTTTTATCATCGTTACAAAATTGTTTGAACATTTAAGAAGAGCTTTAAAAGGTTTAGCAGATCCTTTACAACTTATATCTTTACCATTAGCATCATGTGTTTCACCACAGGCACATTCGTAATTAATAGAACCATATCCATTGAGTCTGAGTAAATGGGCAGCTTGTAAGGGGTTATTTTTGAGTTTTTCTCTTACTTCCTCTTTGTTGGTTAATATTTCCATTAAAGATTTAATTTTATTTAATCCCCCCTCATTATCCACATAAAAAAAGTAGCTAAAAGTATGAGCGAAATAGTTAAATCTACCCAAAGAGTACCAGTGAACATATAATTTTAATTTTCACTTTGGATAGCGTTTTCTTCTCTCATCAGAATAGGTCGACCATCATGTGCAGTGTTTAAAGGTATAATTTTACCTTTATACCTGACACATAAAGTTGGGGCATTTCTTACTTCTTTCCCCAAATTTACCTCTAAGTCTACAAGAATTAATTCTGCATCATCCAAAATTTTTAATATTTTCATTAGTTATATCTCCGATACTACTTTTTAGTCTAATAGTAATCTTTGGATCTTAACAGACTGATTAAAGGTTTAGTGTCAGTTAAAAGTGAGGACTAATTTTCCGCGCAGATATCTTTAATAACTGGTGTATTAGTGCATTCAACACATTTTGTGATTTGAACTACACATCCATCAGCTAATTGAGATACCTCTACTTCTTTGTTACACTTAGAACAAATAGAAGAAACAGATAAGTCACACTTCGGACAAGATATTGTTTGTGCGTTTTCCATTGCCATATAGTACTACTATTATACCTTTTTAGATGAAGAATGGAATAGATTACGAAAAACAATTAATAATCAATAAATCTAGTATTTTTGGTTTATAAGTTTCTATTTTGATTGATCGAAATAAAAATGTAGTTTTAGTTTGAATGGATACAATTAAATCCCTTATAAAAAGTCATAAAATGATACCTCATCCTGAAGGCGGTCATTACGCCGAGATTTACAAAAATAAGGATGTTAGTCACATATACTATTTGTTAGAAAAAGGGCAATATTCACACTGGCATCGCATTAAAAAGAACGAAACAATACACTTTTACACTGGTAGTCCTTTGAGAATATATACATCGAAAAATGGCGAAGATTTTGAAATAAATGAGATAGGGTCTCAAAATAGATTTATTTATAGCGTTGAAAGTAATATATGGTTTTCATTAGAAACGACTGGATTATTTAGTTTAATTGGTTGTACTGTTGCTCCAGCTTTTGAATTTGAGGATTTAGAAATTGCTCCCAAAAATTGGAAACCTAGCAAATTCAGGGGTTATCTCTGAAAAAAAATATTTACACGTAAATATATGTATTTTATTTATTTTCTAATTAACACACATAATTAATAAAATTGTGTGTATTAAAATATTTAAAAATCACATAAAAATCTTTAAAATGCAAACCAAGGATTTGAAAAAAATTTATCATGATTTTTTTTTAATTTACTTAAATTTGAAATTCTTTTTAATTTTTCGATTTTATTGAAAAATTGTTGATTTTATTGATAATTTTTCTATTTTTTTCATAAATTACACATAAATTATAAAATAGTTTGTGTATAAATTGAAAATAATATAAGTTCAAAAGAAGTGCAAGATATAAAAATCAAACCTTGGGATGAATTAAAACAAATTCATAAGGAAAAATTTAAAAATGAGTCAGATTACTTATCTTTTTTCCGGGATGTAGTTTTACATGACACCTCAACTAGAGAAAAGTACACCTCTCAAACTAAAGATAGGGTAATTGAGGGAGTAACTTGGGCTAAAGAATTCTCAAAGTTTCATCAAAGATATAAAGACGGCTACTCTTACAAGTTTTCTGAAAATAATGCAATTTTGAATATTGGGCACCAAACCACATATTTAATTAAACCACAATTTGCAGCTTATCATGCGGTCAGAAAAATAATGAGAAATTGGTTAATAAAGAGACTCAAAGATGAGTATGTCAAAAAAAAGCCAGTGATCTACAATCCTCCCAAAAGTCTCAATCAAGGCGAAAGTAACTTTATTACAAGGCGGACAAAAGTTGCTTATTTAGTGTATATGGGTGACTTAGCTGTTAGAGATAATTTACTTTACTCTATTAGAGATAATAAAACTCTAGTGCCCAAACCAGCTTCGCTATCTTGGTGTGTGTCACAATTTGATGATAAATATATATCTGATGGTATACTAACTTACCCTAAAAATTTAGGCCCCTTGAATGAAAACTTATTGTCAGGATCATTGTCTTTTTAAATGTCAGAAGTAATTAAAGTATTATTATCATCATACGGCTTTGCAATTTTACTATGGGCTGCTTTTATCTATACTCAAAAAAAATTTGGTAAATTAACAAAAAATGTTAGTTCCAAAAGAATATATATTAAATATTTTATTATAATCGTTTTAGGGTATGGGACTTTCTCGCTAGTGTTAATCAGTGTTTATAGTGATTGGTTTAAATAATCAAAACTTATGAATAGTGCTGATATAGAAACTCAAGATTACATATTTATGAAGTGTCTCAAGGAAAAAATATGTAAAAGACATGTTACATTAAAAACAACAGGTAAACAGATAAATGATAAGTCTTTAATTTCAAAAAATGTGATTAATGCTTTTGACTTGGATGAAATTTCATTTTTGACAGGATTAAATTTTAATATTGTGAGTGATACTGGGGCAAAACTTATAAGAATGAATCTAGCAAATAAAATTATGTGGGAAGACGATCAAAATAATGAAAAGAGATATCTTTGGTATTTGTCTGAGAACGGTGAAAAATATTTAGAGAAAAATTCATACAAGAGCGCATGAACATAGAATTAGTTGTAAATACACTTTGGTTTTTTTCGATTTTTACAGCAGCTATTTACATTATTAAAAAGAGGTATGTAGGTAAAAAGGAATATTCTATTATAGATAAAGTTTTTAAATTGGGCTTATCTGTATCAATAATTTTAATATTTCTAAGCTTATATTTCTTACTTACACAATCTTAGTTTCCGCCCTCGAGTAAAATAAATTTTTGTGTGTCTAGATCAACTCCGGCTTCTGTTCTAAGTTTTATCATTTCAGGAAGTTTTAACATTTCTTGCATTTTATCCATCGACTCTACATCTATAACAGTATAAATTTCACCATTGTTATCTTTTGGATGTCCATAGGCTAATACACTAAGACCATATTCCTGTCTCAGATTTTCATTTTCTTCAAACATTTGTTTCCAATGTTCATAACCTTTTGTGATTTTTGCATTTGTAATAATTTTCATAGCTATCCTTTCTATGAATTATTATAAAATTTATTTAAAAATAATTCATTCAAAGATATTGATCTCTAAAATCAGACTATTAGTATAATTTGGAAAAAATGTAATAATACTCACACTAATTGTGGGGCCATAGCTCAGCTGGGAGAGCGCTACGCTGGCAGCGTAGAGGTCAGGGGTTCGATCCCCCTTGGCTCCACCAACATTCTCTTTAATTTGAAACATCTTTTATCAAGTAAAGCTTATAACAAATTTAAAAATATTTAGATTACACAGAATTTAAATTTGAATTTTATATAATTTATCTGATAATAAAATAATGGAAAATGCAAGCCCATCTCAGCAACAATTAAGTAATCTATTAGAACACTATCAGGCGGGACGGTTAGATGATGCTGAAATGCTGGCTACAGCTATTAGCCAAGATTTTCCAAAGCATCAATTTGCTTGGAAAGTTTTAGGTGCAGTATTTGGAGCAAAAGGCAGGAATTCAGAAGCTGCAGTTGCTAATCAGACGGCAGTTGCATTATCTCCTAAAGATGCCGAAGCCCACAACAACTTGGGTAATACGCTCAAACAATTAGGAAAATTAGACGAAGCATTAGCGAGCTACAAACAAGCAATATCGCTTAAGCCTAACTTTGTATTGGCTCACTACAACTTGGGTAATACGCTCAAACAATTAGGAAAATTAGACGAAGCATTAGAGAGCTACAGACAAGCAATATCGTTGAAAACTGACTTTGTCTAAGCACACAATAACTTGGGTAATACGCTCAAACAATTAGGAAAATTAGACGAAGCATTAGCGAGCTACAGACAAGCAGTGGCGTTGAAACATGACTATGATGAAGCCTACTACAACTTGGGTAACACGCTCCGAGAACTAGGAAGATTAGACGAAGCATTAGCGAGCTACAAACAAGCAATAGCCTTGAAACCTGATTTAGTCCAAGCTCACTACAACTTGGGTAATACGCTCAAACAACTAGGGAAATTAGACGAAGCATTAGCGAGCTACAGACAAGCAGTGAAGTTGAAACCTGACTATGCCGAAGCTTACAATAACCTGGGTATTACGCTCCAAGAACTAGGAAGATTAGGCGATGCTGAAGCAAGTTACACAAAAGCGATAGTATTGAAACCCGACTATACTGAAGCCCATAGGCATATTACATTAATGAGAAAATATAATGGGGAAGATGAACATTATTCAAAAATGCTAGAGCTATATCTTAATGAAAATATTTCAAAAGAGCAGCGCTGTCATATTAACTTTGGCTTAGCCAAAGCTTATGAGGATATGGGAGATTTTGAGAGAGCGTTTCAGCATTATAGTGAGGGTAATTTGTTGCGTAAAAAACTTTTAAATTACGATATAAATCAAGATATAGAACTTTTTAAAAAACTTAAATCCAGCTACCCAAAAATAGAAAAAAACTCACTAGAATTAGATAAATTATCAAAAAATTTGATGCCAATTTTTATAGTTGGAATACCACGCTCTGGAACAACTTTAGTTGAACAAATAATATCTTCTCATTCGGAAGTAACTGGAGCAGGAGAGTTAAATTTTGTAGCTCAATTTGGCGCTGCTATTGCTACTGATTTTATTGAAGCAAATAATGAATCTTTGCTCGATTTCCGTAATAAATATCTAAATAGACTGCAGAAAGTTTCTAAAGGAAATTTGATTGTTACAGACAAAATGCCTCAAAATTTTCGTTATATAGGATTGATTGCTGCGACGTTTCCTGAGGCTAAAATAATACACGTAAAAAGAGACCCTGCCGCAGTATGTTGGTCAAATTATAAGAAGTATTTTGAGTCAAAGAGTATTGGTTACTGTTACGAAATTGATGATGTAATTAGTTATCATAAATTATACGAGAACCTCATGAATTTTTGGACAAAAACTCTAAGTGACAGGATTTACGAACTTGATTACGAACTATTAACTGTTAATCAGGAAAATGAGACAAGGGGGCTTATTGAATATCTAGGCTTAAACTGGGACGAGAAATGCCTCTCCCCTCAAAATAATACGAGAAGGGTAACTACAGCGTCCAACCTTCAGATTAGAAAAAAAATGTATCGAGGTAGTTCGGAGGAATGGAAGAAATATAAACCATTTCTTAATGGAGCATTTGATGGTTTACTGTCTTCATAAGCTATAAACTAATCTATCTTTATTAATATATTGAGCATTTTGTAAATGATCTTTATATTTTAATAACAGTATTTACTGGGTGTTCCATATCTTGAGTATTTGGTCCACCAAAATAGAATTTAAAAATGGAACAAAACTTAGATAAACTTTTTTCAATTAATTTTTTGGGAACATGGCTTATTACTCTTGCTGTAATAGCTCTAGTAATTTTTGCTAGCTATAAAATATTTAATATTTTATTTAAATCAGAGATTTATTTTAAAAAATCAGCAATAAGCTATTTTTTAATTTTTATTTTTATTTTTGGCTTCTTAATTTACTTCTACAGTTAATTAGCTCACGAAGATAATTTTATCTTTTGATATGCAAAATAGTCAGGTCAATTAGTCTATAAAATATTTAATTTAATTGTTAATAGAGTGTACTCTTGACTAAGAACTAAATTATTTAGCTCACAACTAAGGAGGTTAATAAATGAGTATAGCAAGAGTAACAACAGTAAAAATGGACTCAAAGGAGGCAGCTGACGAACAAACACAAGGGTACGTACAAAGTGCGCCATCAGAATTCCCACAAGCAAGTCAGTTAATTGGCATTAGAATCGATGATGTTACATTAATGGCAGTTACAATTTATCCTGATGCTGAAACTATGAAAGCAGCAGATGCTGCACGGGAAAAAAGATTAAATACTAATATAGAAAATAGGGTCTCAGTCGAGACAGTAGTTGGAGAGGTTACATTAGATCATCATAATGACTAATGATGAATGTAATCAGACAAATATAAAAGCCTTTAGACAGATCTAAAGGCTTTATAGTTTTTAGACACCCCATCTCATAGCTGCTGTGTGAACAGATGAGTCCCAATGCTTTAAAAGCTCTTCGTCAAGCTTTGTAAGAGTAATAGAGGCACCTTGCATCTCAAGAGAAGTACAATAATTTCCAACAAGAGACCTTGATATCTTTATATTTTTTTTGTCTAACATATTTTTAGCATTATCATAAATTAGGTATAGCTCTGTTAAAGGAGTACCTCCCATACCATTGACGAATAAAAGAATTTCTTCGTTTGTCTCAGGCTTTAAATCCTCATTAATTGCCTCTAATAACTCGTTTGTAATCTCTTGTGCAGATTTCATTTTATCTCTTCTTCTTCCAGGTTCACCATGAATTCCAACACCGAATTCCATTTCATCATCGCCTATATCAAAATTTGGTTTTCCTGCAGCCGGGACAGTGCAGCTTGAAAATGCAACTCCCATAGAACCTGAATTTTTATTTACCTTATCTCCTAAGGCTTTACATTCTTGTAAGCTACCTCCATGCTCAGCTAAAGAACCAACTATTTTTTCAACAACAACAGTAGCAGCAACACCTCTTCTACCAGTTGTAAATGAAGAGTCCTCCACAGCAACATCGTCATTTGTCAATACAGACTCATTTGGACCTTGCATCATCTCAGCTGCCATTTGGAAATTCATTACATCTCCAGAATAGTTTTTAACGATAAATAAAACTCCAGCTCCGCTATCTACTTTTTCAGCAGCAGCCAACATTTGATCTGGTGTAGGTGATGAAAAAACAAATCCAGGGCAGGCTGCATCCAGCATACCGTAGCCGACTAAGCCACCATGCATGGGTTCGTGTCCACTCCCTCCTCCACTGATCAGAGCTACTTTCCCCTCTTTTGTGGGAGTGGCTCTTGTGATGAAGTTGGGGTCGTAGTGGCAGTTAACAATATCTTGATGCGCAGCACCAAAACCTTGCAGACTCTCCTTTAGAAAATCATCCGCTGAATTCATAAATTTTTTCATAGTATCCTCCTAACTATTTAACACTGACTCACAGACAGTTTTTATCATTAATTGTGAAGACCTGGCTCCAGGATCGATATGACCTTTCGCTCGCTCTCCTAAAAAAGAAGCTCTCCCTTTTGTAGCTAAAAGATCTTTTGTTGAAAACATCCCTTTTTCCGCCACTTCTATAGCTTCTTGAAGTATCTCTTTAACATCTTTGTTATCCTCGACACCTTTTTTAAGGCAATTAGATACAGGTATGAGAACATCCATCATTGTTTTTTCGCCTACATCTGCTTTACCTCTTTGTTTTACAGCTTCCACGCCATCTGCAAAAATTTCGATTGCCTTTTTATAATCAACACCATTATCTATATCGTTTCCTTTGGCCATGGTCATAAATAATGTGCCAAACAGGGCTCCAGATGAGCCGCCAATACCAGAAAGAACTTTCATTGCTATTTGGTTTAGAGCTTTAGACATTGGCAAATCTTTAATTACAGCTTCTAATTCTATAACCAGCTTGATTCCTCTTTGGACATTAAAAATATGATCCCCATCTCCTATTTCTTGGTCCAATTTTTCTATTTCACTTGCATTTGCATCAATTACAGCTTGAATTTCTTTTGCTCTATGGATTAAAAAATTAACACTCATTACACACTCATTCCTTTTTCGTCAAAAAATAAAATTTTATTTTGATCTATTGCAAAATTTACTTTGTCACCTTTTTGTCCTTGGAATGCTCCTTGATATAATGATAAAATTTCTGCTCCATTAAAGTCTAACTCTACCACAGTTTCTGCACCTAGAGACTCAACAGTTTTAATTGAGCCTGAAAGTTCACCTTCTCCTATCTTAATGTGCTCAGGTCTTAGACCAAGTTGACTTGCTTTATCTGGTGATGAAGTATTTAAAGAAGCTCTGTTGAGAATATTAATTTTTGGTGAGCCTAATCTATTTGCAACATAAATAGATTTTGGGTTATTGTATATATCTTCTGGTTTATCAATCTGGGCGATCTTACCATTTTCTAATACTCCGATGCGATCTGCCATAGTTGTAGCTTCAGCTTGATCATGTGTGACGTAGAGAATTGTGGAGCCTAAATTTAATTGGATTTTTTTCAGTTCGACTCTCAAACTTTCCCTTAATTTTGCATCAAGGGATGAAAGGGGCTCATCCATTAAATATATACTTGGGTCTCTAACTAGAGCACGACCTATCGCAACTCTTTGCATTTCTCCCCCTGATAATTCAGTAGCTTTGTTTTCTAATTTAGCTGAAATCTTCAACATTTCCGCTATTTTTATGACTTTTTCTCTAATTTTATCTTCTGGGATTTTTCTAAGAGGGGATCGAAGAGGAAAAGCTAAATTGTCGTAAACCTTATAATGAGGGTATAAAGAGTATTGTTGAAAAACAAACGCTGTGTCTCTAGCTGCAGGCTGAGCCTCAGAGAAATCTTCATCATCAAAAAGGATCTTTCCTTTATCAATTTTTTCCAAACCTGCTATTGATCTTAATGTTGTTGTTTTACCTGCACCAGTTGGGCCCAATAAAACAAAAAACTCTCCATCATTTACTGTAAAGCTAATATCATCTAAAGCCTTTATAGTTTTATCATATATTTTTGTAATATTTTGTAGTTCTACTTTAGACATTAACTCATGAACTCACTTTGAAGTGCCTTATCATTTGAACCATCAAAAATTATTTGATTATTATTAAGAGTATCAAATTGAATTTGCTCATTAATATTAACTTGTGTGTCACTATCAACCCTAATTTTTATATTTCCAAGTTGAGTTTCAATTGTAAGAATTTTTCTTGAACCTAAATATTCAACACCAAAGACATTGCCTTTTACACCATTTTCAGAAACTAATTTTAAATTCTCTGGCCTTACACCTAAAAAATTTTCATTTGAGTCTGTTCCTTCTTTTTGTTCAGGAATATTTAATGATGAGTCTAGTAATTTAATACTTGATTGACTTGGAGAAATTTTTTCATTTATTGGTATGAAGTTCATTCCTGGAGATCCAATAAAATTGGCAACAAACTTTGTTTTAGGTTTATTATAAATAACTTTTGGTGAGTCTGCCTGCAACACCACTCCCTCATTCATTACTGCTATTCGATCAGCCATCGACATTGCCTCTTGTTGATCGTGTGTTACATAAACTGTAGTTGCATCAATATCATCGTGAAGTTTTCTTAATTCCAAACACATCAATTCTCTAAATTCTGCATCAAGTGTGCCCAAAGGTTCGTCCATTAAAAATGCTTTAGGTCTTCTGACTAGTGCTCTTCCGAGTGCAACACGTTGGCGATCACCTCCTGCTAAAGAGGATACTTTTGATTTTAATAAGTGATCAATTCTAAGAAGCTTTGCAGCTTCTAGAACTTTAGCATCTACTTCGCTCCGTGAGAGCTTTTGCATTTTCAGTGGGAAAGCCAGATTATTTCTTACATTCATGTGTGGATAGAGTGCAAAAAGCTGAAAAACAAAGGCTATATCTCGCTTAGAGGCCCTTAGATAGCCCACATCTTGCTTATCCAAATATATATTTCCAGAAGTTGGTAGCTCTAAACCAGCAATCATTCTTAAAGTGGTAGTTTTTCCACAACCTGAAGGACCGAGTAAAACGAAGAATTCTTTATTTTCAATAATAAGATTGGAATTTTTCACTGCTACGAAATCTCCAAAAGATTTATGTAAATTTTTAATTTCTATTTCTGCCATGACTAATCTGGGAAATGACTTGTGATCACAAATCCGATAGTTCCCACCAAAATAACGATAAAGGAATATGTATACATCCACATAGCAAAAGGCTGCATCAGCATAAATACACCCAATAAAATTAAAACAGTTGATGCATTTTCCCAAATGGATCTTCTAAAAATTCTTCTCAATAAACTTTTTTTCTCAGCCATTATTTTCTCACGGCTCCAAATGTTATTCCCCTTAGAAGATGCTTTCTCAATACAACTGTAAATATCATCACTGGGATTAAAAATAATGTTGTCCCTGCTCCAATAGCAGGCCAATCAAGACCACCCTCTCCTATAATTGTTGGGATAAATGGTGGTGCAGTTTGCGCATTAAATTGTGTTAGTAAAACAGCAAATGCATATTCATTCCACGAAAATATCATGCAAAAAATTGCTGTTGCTGCAATACCTGTAGTTGCTTGCGGAAGAACTACTTTAAAAAATGCTTGCATTCTAGAGTAACCATCTATCATCGCAGCCTCCTCATACTCTCTCGGTATCTCATCCATAAACCCTTTTAACAGCCAAACTGATAAACTTAAATTTACAACCGTGTACAGAATAATCATGCCAACGTGAGTATCACCGAGACCAAGTTTTCTGTACATAATAAATATAGGTACCGCCACTGCTATTGGTGGGAACATTCTCGTAGATAAAATAAAAAATAATAAATCATCTTTCAGTGGGACTTTAAATCTTGAAAGAGCGTAGGCAGCTAAGGAGCCTAAAAATACTGAAAAGAACGTTGCACCAAATCCAATAATCAAAGAATTGGAATACCTCGGTAAAAATTTTGATGGTCCTGTTATGACCATTTCTCTGCTGCGAACTAACTCCTCATACCATGTATCTGGTGGTGGAAGAGAGTCCAAATAATCCTTGGGTTGTCTTGATCGATTTGTAAATAAATTCACATAGCCCTCTAAAGATGGTTCAAAAAAGACCTCTGGAGGGTAAGAAATAGCACTATCAACACTTTTAAAGCTTGTAGCAACCATCCAAGTTATCGGTATAAGGGTTACAATCATGTAAACGATGATGATAGTGGCAGCTAATTTTCTTGAAAATCCTGTTGCTTCTAGTGGTGATCTTGAAGTGTCCATTATCGCTCTTTAATTTTGTTCATAACTTTTACATACACATTTCCAAAGCCGAATATGGTGACAAATAATATTACAGCAAAAGCAGAGCTGTAACCTGTTTTCCATTTTTCAAATGCTTCGCGTTTTAAATTGATTGATGCTAGTTCAGTCGCCGATCCTGGCCCCCCTGAAGTAAGCTCAGCGACCAGATCAAACATTTTGAAATTCTCGATCCCTCTAAATAATAATGCAAGAAGTAGAAAAGGAAGGACAGATGGCAATGTTATATGGATAAATTGCTGCCACTTACTAGCCCTGTCAACTTCTGCAGCCTCGTACAAATAATTTGGGATTGATCTTAATCCTGCTAAACAAATTAACATGGTAAAAGGTGTCCACATCCATGTATCAACAATCACAATTGACCAAGGGGCTAAAGTGCTTGAACCAATCATATCAAAAATACCAAAGTCATAGAAAAAATTAACTACGTAATTAAATAAACCTACTTGAGGATTATATAAGTAAGTCCAAAATACACCTACGACTGCAGGGGAAAGCATCATTGGTAAAACTATTAAAGTAGTGAGTAGTTCATTGCCTTTAAATTTTTTATTTAAAAGAAGAGCAAGACCCAATCCAATTAATGCTTGTAAGACTAATGTCCAACAAACGAAGTGGGCAGTTATCTGCATCTTTTCCCATATCTCTTCTTTTCCTAAAATCTTTTTATAGTTTTTTAAACCCACAAATTTTACTTCTCTACCTATTTTATTGGCATAAAAGTTGGTGAATGACATTCTTATGGCATAGATGAGAGGATAAATATTTATAGCAAGTAATAGAATTAAAGTTGGTGCTATGAAAATCCAGGCTATTGCTTTATCAGATAAGCCTTTGAACTTTTTAACAGCACTTTTCATATATGTTTTAGATTGAAGGGTGGGATTAATCCCACCCTTTATATTAATTTAGTGATTAAATTTTACCGTCGTCTTCGAAGACTTCAGTCCAATCATCAATGATTTTGTCTAATGCGTCTTTTGCAGAACCTTTTCCATTCACAACGTAGTCATGAATTCTCTCCTGCATTGGAAGCATTAATTCAACAAATGTAGGCTCTTGCCAAAAGTCTTTGACGATGCCCATTGAGTCAAGGAATCCTTGTGCGTAAACAGCTGAGTCAACGAAATCAGGTGATCCAAGAACATCCATATGACATGAATATCCTCCTAAATCCCACCATTTTTGTTGAATATCTGGCTTTGCAAACCACTTCATGTATTCAAGAGCCAAGTCTTGTTTATCAGAGTAACTCACAACTGAGATACCTTGACCACCAAGGGTAGCTGCACATACGTTTTGACATGGGTTAGCAAAGAAACCAGAAACTCTTCCGTCACTGTCTTCTTTAGAAACGCCAGGCCAGAAAGCATACCAGTTCATTTGAAATGCAACCTGTCCTGATTTATATGCATCAAGATTTGCGACCATATAAGCATCTGAGTGCCCTGGAGGTGCACAATCTTCATACATTTTTCTGTAAAATTCAACAGCTTCTACAGAAGCATCTGAGTTAAAATAACCGTCCATCTCGTATGGGTTATCAGGATTTTCGTATTCCATACCCCATGCGTACATGGCTGCTGTTACACCCATGGTAATACCTTCAGATCCACGCTCTGTATTGATAGCTGCACCGTATCTTACTTGTCCATCAATTTCTCTTCCTTGGAAGAAAGTACACATGTCATATAACTCATCCCAAGTTTTTGGAACACCTAGATCATATCCATGCTTACTTTTAAATTCAGCTTGAAGTTCTGGTCTATCAAACCAGTCTTTTCGATAAGCCCATGCTAAAGCATCACCCATTGCTGGAAGAGCGTAATAGTTAGGTGATCCTTTTGGCCATGTTGAATATGCGTAAACAGTTGCTGGGTTAAAATCATCCATTGAAATTCCGTTAGCATCAAAGAAATCATTTAACTTAACATAGTGACCATATTCAGCACCTTGTCCAATCCACTGTGAGTCACCAATTAACAAGTCAAAAGTTTTACCTTGGTTATTTAACTCGTTAAGCATTCTCTCAGCAAAATTTGGCCATGGCACAAATTCGAAGTTCATTTCAACGCCTGTTTCAGCTGTAAATTCTTTACTTAATTCTTGTAATGCATTAGCAGGATCCCAAGCGGCCCAGCCCAAAGTCAAAGACTCAGATTTAGCATTCAAAGAAAAAAGTAAGGCAAAAACAGGAACTAGAAATACAGATAGTATTTTTCTCATGTTATTATTCCTCCTCTTTAATAACAAAACAGGCTGATTATACAGTCTTTTTACATATTTATAAATGCAGATTATTCATTGTTTTAAAAACATTTTAAATAGCAGTTAACTGTAATATTATAGTTTGTCGCAGGAGGGGGGTTAAGCGATGTCTATTAAAGGTCCAGCTATATTTTTAGCTCAATTTGCAGGTGATGATGCTCCGTTTAACAATTTAGAGAATATCTCAAAATGGGCTAGTGATTTGGGATACTTAGGTGTTCAAATACCTAGTTGGGATGAAAGGTTAATTAATTTAAAACAGGCATCTGAAAGCAAAGATTACTGTGACGAAATAAAAGGGACTCTTAAAAGTTATAATTTAAATCTAACTGAGCTATCGACGCATCTCCAAGGTCAGCTTGTAGCTGTTCATCCTGCATATGACTCAGTATTTGATGGTTTTGCAGCCTCAGAGGTTAGAGGGAATCCATCTGCAAGGCAGCAATGGGCAGTCGATCAATTAATGATGGCTGCTAAAGCTTCAAAAAATTTTGGATTGACTGAACATGTTACTTTTTCAGGAGCATTGGCTTGGCCATATGTTTATCCATGGCCTCAAAGACCAGAAGGGTTAGTTGAAACTGCATTTGACGAACTAGCTAAAAGGTGGAAACCAATTCTTAATGAATTTGATGAGTGTGGGGTGAATTTGTGTTATGAAATTCATCCAGGCGAGGATCTTTTTGATGGAATAACTTTTGAAATGTTTCTAGATAAAGTAGGTAATCATGAGCGCTGCAACATGTTATATGATCCAAGCCACTTTGTTTTGCAACATTTAGATTATTTGCAGCATATTGATATTTATCACGAGAAAATAAAAATGTTTCATGTCAAAGATGCAGAACTCAATCCCACTGGTAAACAAGGGGTCTATAGTGGATTTCAATCTTGGAAGAACAGAGCAGGTCGATTTAGGTCTTTAGGAGATGGGCAAGTAGATTTCAAGTCAATTTTCTCCAATCTTACTACTTACGGCTTTGATGGATGGGCTGTTTTAGAATGGGAGTGTGCTTTGAAACACCCTGAAGACGGAGCTAAAGAGGGTTCTGTATTTATTAAAGATCATCTAATTAGAGTGACCGAGAATGCTTTCGATGATTTTGCCGATGCTGGGACTGATCAAGATGCGAACAAAAAAATGCTTGGAATTAAATGATAATATGACCAAAAAATTAAAATTAGGAATGGTTGGTGGCGGGTCAGGAGCATTTATTGGAGAGGTTCACCGTATTGCATCTAGAATTGATGACCGCTTTGAACTGGTCGCTGGTGCCTTTTCATCTAATCCTGAAAAAGCTCAAGCCTCTGGAAGAGATATTGGAATAGCAGATGAAAGGAATTATAAGGACTACCTTGAAATGGTCGAAAAAGAATTGATCAGAGAGGATAAAATAGATGCTGTAGCCATAGTGACACCAAATCATATGCACCATCCGATCGCTAAAGCTTTCATGGAGAAAGGCTTTAACATAATTTGTGACAAACCCCTCGCCATGAATGTTAATCAATGTGAGGAACTAATAAAATGTAAAAAAGACAATAATGTTCTTTTTGCTTTAACTCATAACTACACTGGTTATCCCATGATTAGGAATGCCAGAGCTCTTTGTAAGAGAGGTGACTTAGGTGAAATAAGAGTAATTCAAGCAGAGTATGCTCAAGATTGGCTGACTGAAGATTTAGAAAATAGAATTAATGATGGGGGAAACAAACAGGCCTCTTGGAGAACTGATCCTAATCAATCAGGTGCTGGTGGATGTATTGGTGACATTGGAACTCATGCTTACAATCTGATTAGGTTTATAACTGATCTCAATACAGAGGAGATATCTGCAGAGTTAACATCTTTTGTACCTGGGAGAAAATTAGATGATAATGCTCAAATATCGATACGATTTAAAGGAGGAGCAAAAGGTACTATTTGGTCTTCTCAAGTAGCCCCAGGAAATGAAAATCATTTACAAATAAGAATTTATGGTAATAAGGCCGGACTAGAATGGTGTCAAGAAGATCCAAATTACCTTTACTTTACAAAATTTGGAGAACCCAAACAAAAAATTACAAGGGGTGGATCAGGTGCTATGAGCGATGCAGGAGATGTTACTAGAATTCCTGCTGGACACCCCGAGGGATATTTAGAGGGCTTTGCAAATATATATACAGATGTAGCTAATGCACTAATTGATCAGAAAAATGGCAAATTTAATGAGGAAAATCACCATTTTCCAAGTGTAGAAGATGGACTTGAAGGTATTAAATTTATCGAAAGGTCAATCGCCTCTAGCTCATCAAATTCAAGCTGGGTAAGTTTCAATTAATTCCAACTTAGTTTTTTACGTGTTTCCCAATAATCTTGAGTGGACAGGCTAAAAGACCCAAGAGAGGGCAATTCGGTATCTATTTTTTCAAGACAACTTAAATTTTCATCCAACTGTTTGATTGTTGACGCTCCTGTTAGACAAATTTTAACAAATGGTAATCGATAAACCCAGAGATAAGACAATTGCTCCAAAGTTAAATCCATAGATGAGGCAACTGACTTTAATTCGTTAATTTTATTTTGATGAAATTCTTTATTTGAATTAGTTAGTCTTCCATTTGAGAAAATCTCTTTTGCGATTACATTTATCTTTTTTTCAGATACTTCTTTTAAAATTGAAATACAAGATTGATCAAAGATATTAATAGTCGTTTGTAAAAAAGAAAATAGATTAAGTTTTTCATTCTTAATTAAAAGGTCATTAATTGTTTTCTCTTGATCTGGTCCGGTTGTTGAGATTCCTATTTCTATTCCATTTTTTTTTATTGTCTCAAGCTCCTTTAGAACATTAATATCATCTAAGACTTTACTTTCTGAATTGACAGAATGTATGTGATAAAGATCAATACTTTTTCCTAAATTAAGTCTTGTCTCCACCCATTGTTGTTTTAAAAATTCAACCGAGTGATCTTTTCTTTCATGTTGATCTGCCTGAACTTCCCAATTTGCTAAATATTCATAGCCCCACTTAGACCCCACAAAACCATCAAATTGTTTTTGAGCTCTAATCCAACTAGATAAAAATTCCTCAGCATCTCCATATACCCTTGCCGCATCGAAATATCGAATACCTTTTTTGTAAGCATGACTAAGTACTTCGTGACAATGAGATCTCATAGAATTTTTTGATATGTCGCTGCCTAAATCTGAACTATGACCAATGTTTATATACCCGGGCCTCCCAAGAGAAGCCAATCCTAGGCCTATTTTATTGTCTAATTTAAACAATTATATGACTTGCTATTTGACTTTTTATTTTCAGTGGGTCAGTTAAATGAATAGTTTGAAAGCCAAGTGATTGCGCCGCCTCAATATTTTCAATACGATCATCAATGAAAAGAGTTTGTTCAGGTGTTAAATTAAATCTTGAAATCGCTAATTTATAAATTTCAGGGTCTGGTTTTACTAAAAACTCTCTACCAGAGATAATTTTATCATCAAATTCTTTCAGGAATGGGTGTTGATCTTCCATACCCTCATAAGTCTCATCTGACCAGTTTGACAAGACATAGCAGGGGTAACCACTTGATTTTATTTTTCGAAAAATATCAACTGTATCTTCATAAACCCCGTTAACCATATTCCTGTGATTTGGATAATATTGCTTTATTTCATTCTCATAATTAGGGAAATTTTTTATTGCATCTTTAACTGCGTCATCAATTTTTATTCCAGCATCGCATCTCATATCTAAATGAGGGAACGCGATTGTATTCATAAAATATTCTCTTTTAGTTTGATCAGGAATGATATTTTTAAATACATAATGTGGATCCCAATCAAAAAAAACATTACCTAAATCAAATAGAAATTTTGTAATTTTCATCGACTCAATCGACAAAAGAATTAATTAGATTTTCAAGATATTCTTGGCGACCGGACTTTGGTTGAGGGTTTATATTTTTAGCAATGACATTTTTATGAATATCTTCAAGAGACATTGAAGTCATGAGTTGTTTTTCAGAGGCCCACTGTTCATATCTTTGTTTTAAAAAATTTTCATAATTACCATCATTAATCATTTTTTCAACAGTAATAAGAGTTCTTGCACAAGTATCCATAGAGCCAATATGTGCATAGAATAGATCCTCAGGATCTATTGATTGTCTTCTAATCTTAGCATCCATGTTAAGACCTCCTGAAGAAAAACCACCATTTTTAAAAATGTAGTAAAAAGGCAAAACTAATTCTTCTACATTGTTTGGGAATTGGTCTGTGTCCCATCCTACTAAATAGTCTCCTCTGTTAATATCAATACTCCCAAAGATGTCATTGGAAAGTGCATATGCAATCTCGTGCTCGAATGAATGTTTTGCTAAAATAGCATGATTTTGCTCGATATTTAGCTTGAATTCTTTTTCTAAACCATATTTTTGAAGAAATGCGAAAACATTAGCAGAGTCAAAATCATATTGATGTTTCGTTGGCTCATGAGGTTTAGGCTCAATCAGAAGTAAACCCTTGAAACCAATTTTGTGTTTATGCTCAGCTACCATGTTCAAAAATCTACCAAGCTGATCATATTCTTGTTTCATATTAGTATTTAGAATTGTTTCGTAACCCTCTCTGCCTCCCCATAAAACATAATTTTGTCCACCTAAAAACATTGTGTTTTCCATACACATCTTCACTTGAGCAGCTGCATATTGAAAAACATCAGGATCAGGGTTAGTAGCAGCACCAGACATGTATCTGCGATGGCTGAATAAATTTGCTGTTCCCCAAAGAAGTTTTACATTACTTGTTTCAAGTTTTTTTGAAATTTCATCAATAATAGTTTTTTGAATTTTTTCTGTCTCTGAAAAACTTTCACCCTCTGGAGCAACATCTACATCATGAAAACAGAAATATGGTATTCCTAATTTTTCAAAAAATTCGAATGCATTATTGAGCTTATCTTTTGCTTGTTCTATTTTATCTCCTGCTTCCATCCATGGTCTTAAAAAAGTCTGTCCTCCAAAAGGGTCACCACCCGGCCAATTAAAAGTGTGCCAGTAACACACTGCCATTCTCAGATGTTCCTCTAATGTTTTTCCTAGAATTTTTTTATTTGCATCATAAAATTTAAATGAAAGTGGATTTGTAGAGTCTCTACCTTCATATTTAATTGTAGGTATATCTTTGAAATAGTCAGACATAAATTAGTCGTAATAAAACATTGGAGCTTTTTTAAATTCTTCCCATGCATGCGGGTCATGCCCAGTGACTACTGTAGCATTTTTGTCTTTTGCAATTTTTTTGAGTTTTTTTACAGAGTCAACAACGTCAACAGCAGAGCAAACAAGACCTGGTAGTGTTAAATTGTTCCAATGATCCATTGTGTAAGCTGCATCTATAGTAAGCAATACATAACCTGAATTTGGTAAATTTACTAAAAAAGACTGATGACCAGGTGCATGCCCCGGAGTAAAAATTACAATTATTGATCCGTCGCCATATAAGTCATAAAAGTCATCATTTTTATCTCTTAAAAATTTCCAATTAATTCCGGGTTTATCAAAGTCTTTTCTAATATATGCGGGCTTCGAGAACCAATCAGGATTAAAGGCATAATCATATTCCTTCTGTTGAACTAGGTGTGTTGCATTAGGAAACCTTCCAACACCGCCTGAGTGATCGAGGTGAAGATGAGAATGTAAGACATATTTTATACCTGCTGGATTAACCCCAATAGAATTAAGCTGATCAATACAATTTTCTGTTTTGCCCATAATTGGATCATAAGCCGCAACAACAGAACCCCAATGAGCATGTTTATCTTCACTAACCTCTTTTGCATTGCCTCCGTCAATTACCACATCCCCTTTTGGGTGTCTTATCAAAAACCATGGAACAGGTATCTCAAAATCCTCATTAGATTGGTTCATTTTTATATATTTCATTTTTGTTTTTAGTGTGCCGGTCTGAAACATATAGAGTCTCATATCAGTAGAAACTTGTGAGTTCGTCAAGTGACTATATTCTTTTTTTGACTTTTCAATTGCTTCTTTTATGGAATATTCTTTAACTTTTTGATCCGTCTGTTTATTAGTAATAATTTTATCAAATTGATCCAAATCAGATTTTTTGTAACTTACGCTTAATTTTTTTTCCATCTATTTAAATTCTATCTCAATAAATTTATAAATAAAATCATTGTTATTAAATACATTGTGGTTAACTCCCTTTTCTCTAAAGTAAGATCCACCTTTTGCTAGTTTTGAAATTGTTTCCTCGCCATCATGATTAACAATTTTTAGTTCCCCATCTAGCAAGGGTACTACCACATAATCGTATTCATGGATATGCTGACCAGTTGAGTCCCCAACTTCAAAAGACCACTCTGTAACTCTGGTTTTTTGATTATCTATCATGACATTGGCTTTAGCCATGTCGTTAGATATTTCTACAGGGTACGCCCTCAGCTTTTTCAGCCTTTAGAGCTTCGGCAGCTTTTGTTGCTTTTTCAACTGAGTCGAAAACAAGTTCAGGAAAAAGAACAAAAGGTTTTGCTCTATCAGCACTGAGCTGTCCAACACACCAGGTCTTACCGGGTTCAACACACATGACCATATATGTTCCAGGTATAGGACCATAATGCCTGTTATTTAAAGCAAAAAGGCACTCTGCCATATCATTTAATTTATCTACGTCTAAATTTTGAAGTGCTTTTTTTTCTAGTTCATTTAAAGGAGTATCAAGAGCTCCAAGTGTTTCTTTTCCCCATGGGATCTCCTGCATATTTTGTTTTTTCATAATTTAAGGTAAAGGCCCGTCCTTTAAAAAACCTTTAAGAGTGTTTTCCATAATTCTGGAGACATTATTATTATAATTATTATGTGAAAGACTACCGCACCAAGCCAAAGACCCTGGTGCAAACATAGCTCCGTTGTTAGGTGTTTTATAGTAAATCATATCAGCTCTTACCATTGGATTTTCATGACCACCGCCATAGTAGCCGCGAACAGCAAAGTGTATTTCCTCGTTAACTTGCAACATCATATTAGAGTGATCTTGTGAACGAGCCAAATAATATGCATTATGTGGAGTTCCAAACTCTAAGTCATACCTATCTAATTCTAAACCAGCAGCCCCTCCACCAACTAAACCAAAGTCACCAATTACCTCATCTGCTCCAATCCCTTCAAAGATCCATGAACATTCAGGTTTAAAGCTATCTTCTTCTCTTTTGTAGTATGAAGAAACGTCAAATCCATATGATGTAAAAGTTAAACCACAAACTTTAGAAGGTATTCTTCCTCGAGCTCTCCACATACCTCCATATTTACCATCAAAGGCATTATTGTATTCACCTGGGTTAGATGTCCATGCTCTTGTGCCAGCCTCACCTTTTCGTACTTCAGTAATATTGGAGTTGTCTGGATGATATTCACTAATCCAGTAAAATCCATCCGAACCTAAATAAAAACATCTACCACCTTGCATTTGATAGGACTCTAAGGCGTCCATATATTTCTCAGATGAATACTCAGGGTGACTTCCAGTCATCACGACTTTATAACGATTTAATAAATTTATACCTTCATGTTCCAAATCTTCATCTGTAAGAACATCAAACTCAAAGCCCTTTTCCTCAAGCCAGTCTGTTAAATGTAAGTCGGCATTTAGTTGCCATAATGATGGAGAAAGCCAGTGTCTGTATTTAGGTCTCATATTAAGGATTGGTCTAAGTCTTGATGAAATAGATACACCATGTCCATCAGAGTGAAGTGAGTAAGTTGATAAACCATATTCTCTGTGTTCATTTAAATATAAATCTGCAGGTTCTAGCACAGGAACTTTACCTGCGAGTAATTGAGCTACGACAGAATTAGTTCCAAGATTATCATTGGAGTAAGCCATATAACTGTTTGTGGGTAAGAGAAATAAAATTTTAGCTGTGGCTGTCCCTCTTGGAGGTTTTACACAAAAAGGAATATAATCTTCATTTTCTGACTCTTCTCTTCCATCAACTCTAAGTCGAGCAGCATACACACCACTTTTCAGACCCTCTGGGATTTTTAATGTAAAATCAACATCCCATCTTGCATCATCGATATCATCATCATGGAAATGGATAGCTCCGTACTCTTCAGGTTTGTGATGGAAAACCATTTCATCCGCTGTCCAGTTATGTCCTGTCATACCTCTGTTTGGCATATTAATAATAAATCCGTGGTGATTATTTGGAGAAGTATCAACAATCTTTGTTGAAGCAATGTTTTTGCCAATATTCGCATGAAAGTCCCAAGCGCCTACGACTGTTGACCTGACAGTGGTATTACACTCATCATAGCTTGATGCAAGTGTTTCGATCTCAGCCTTCGATAGCGCGATATTAGATAATCTAGGTCTGTCTATCTTGCCATTAAAAGTCTTGGTTTGCTCAGGTAATTCAATGGGATGAGGTACTTCTTTAAAATGACCTCCGGAAATGTGCCTACCAGATCTATTATTTAATGTAGTAGCTGCAATTAACAATGGAGCATCATTAGCGGCAGGTAAAACTGAACTAGTGGTCTCAATAATAGCTGAGGTTTCTTCAATTGGATTCAAAATAGCCATACCTAAACCACCATTTGTGGATGTAACCCTAGGTTCTTGGTGAAGGGTAAGCCTTCTTGATTGTGCATCAAATGTTGCAATTACCAGATACCAAACTTTTCTTAAAAGTTTTTTTTCTGAGGAGACAGTAACAACCTGAGATCCATCTCCTATTTCTACAGATAAACATCCCTCATCATTAATGAAGAGACCATAGCCTTTTTTTTCTTCTTCATTAAATTTAGTGAAAATTCCTTGTCTACCTTTATCTGGCGTTGTAGGAAAAATATAAGCTTGCATAGTAAAGCTCTCTAAATTTAAATTATCATGCTGAGGCATGATGATGTACGATCCACCATGTATTCTCTGGTTTTTCCCTTGATAAGTTCCATTACAACTGGCATCTATTTCAGCTTCTTTATACCCAGGGCCTTCAGGATTTGTATCACCGTGTATAAGACGGACTAATTGAACTTCATAACTATCATTGTATTCAGCATTAATATAAAATTTAACTTCTTCACCTGGATGAGCTGAGTATTTATCGCTATAACCTGTTATTTTTAACATTACTCTTCCCCGCTATACTCCTCAAGAAGTCTGTTAATTCTTTTTAAAAATATTGCATGTTCACATGCCTCTTCAGATGAATAAGAGTCTTCAGTTATTTCAACTGGCTCACCTCTAACTCCTGTTGTTATTCCAACTCTATAATCTTCATGCCTTCTTAAACAAACAGTTACAAAACCATTTTCTTTACTTCCTCTTCTTAACTTATCTAATAATGTTTGGAGATCTTGGCTATGCTGAATGACACCATGGTCTCGAGTAGCAGCCCTTCCAACTGGAGTTGCTCTGTGTTCTTCAATTAAAGATTTTAATTTTTGAGGATCTCTCAACATTTTTAAAATGTATTTTTTGGTAATAAAATCATCAGTGTGTTTATGTCCTTTATTTAATTGGACGTTTGAGGGATGCTTGTAGCTGTAATCAGACATAATTATATTTTAAATATAGTTAACCTTTCGCACAGTTTTTTGTTCCAAATAATGAAACACAATACGAAAAATTCTTATTCCTCCTCAATTTTAAGTACTTTATCATCATAATGCATAAACGGAAAGTATTACAGTTGCCACAGCCATTCCTATTAATATAAGTGGCCAACCATATCCGCCTCCCATTCTATCAATATAGTTTCCTTGTTCCTCAACATCGTCAGGTGCCAAATATTCATCACCATTTAGTATAGGTTTTTTTGGCAAAGTCGATAAGTCCATCTTATTAGCTAAAAACCAAATTAGAAATATACCTGCTACCCACCAAATTATTTGGTAAGCCCATAGTGAAGGGACTCCCATCACCCAATTATCATAACTTTGATCCGCGCTACCAAATATTAAGTTTCCAAAAATTAAACCTGGACCAATAGAAAAAAATGCCCAAATTAAAAAAAAGACATAGGCAAGAGATTTTATTTTTTTTCTTGATGGGTGAATACCCATATGTTCATTTAAAAAATTGTGGAATGATGCTCGATGTTCTTTATCTGTATCGTTACTTGCAAATATAGAGGATAAAAAACATACAATCACATTAAAGAATAAACCCCATAAACCAGAGTAGATTGTTAGTGGCCATCGCCCCCAAGGAAGAGAATTTCCTGTTAGCTTATGACCAAAAGTTTCAGCTAAAGTTACAAAACCTAATCCGGTGATGAGTCCGAGAATTGCCCCACCTCTTGTGATCCATTTAAACCAAAGCATTCCAAGTAAAACAGGAAATAATTGGAAACCAAAAGCGATTGCTAATCCACCAAGTAATATTAGAGAAGTTTCAAAAAAAGTTGCAAGATACAGTGCCGCTAAGCTTAATAACAACATCGCTAACCTAGCAACTAATAACTCCCTTTTCCATGTAGGGTTACTATCGATATATGGTCTGTAGAGATCTCTTGCCACCATGCTGCCTGAGGTCATTAAAAAAGCAGATAATGTAGATTGAAGAGCAGCAATTATGGATATTGCTAAAAATCCAACAATGATTGGTGAGAGATTACTGAAACTTTCAACAAACACATAAATTAAAGATGATATATTTTGTAGACTTAGCTCAGGGAATATTTGGTTAATGGCGAAACCATTTGAATTAACAATACTATTAGCTCCAAGAAGATGTGCTCCAACACCTAATAAAGGGGCGAATATAAATAAAAATATACCAACTACAGCACCTGACCCCCAAACTTGATAAAAGTAAAATGACCTTGGTGATTTTACTGAATAGCTCCACATCGAAAATGTAGGAGAAAGCACAATACCCATATAAGAGAGAGTAAAGGATAAAATCATAACTGCTGTCCAAGGGCCTCCTAACGGGTTATTTTTTCCAATACCTGCAACCCACTGAATTACACCAGGAACATTGAAATATCCTGAAATATCGCCGCCTCCGTAACCTCCAGTAGTTCCCCAAGCTCCAAACGACATAAAACTGTTCGCCATAGATAGGTCTTCAAAAAAACTTAAACCTCCTAAGTAATTAAATACACCAACACCAAGTGCTAAGAAAAAAACAAAAAATAACCATGATTGAACAACGCTTACACTCACCATGGGTTTAAATCCACCAGATACTATATAAAATAAGACAACAGCAGTTAGTGCCCACATTGCAGAGTCTCTAGTTATTTCACCTCCGCTAATAAACTCTACAACATTACCTGTTGATCCAATAATTATACCAAGAAATGGAACAGCAAAAAATAATCCGATTATTAAGACTACAATTCTAAGAGTATTACTTTGATAATATTTATAATACATCTCTCCTGGGGTGATAAAATTAAATTTTCTACTTAGCATCCACTGCCTTTTAAAAAATAGTATACTTCCAAGAGGAATTGTTATTACAATTGCAGCAGTAGCTAAAAAAGAGTATCCATCTGCATAAATTAATGATGGAAAAGAAATGATAGTTATGCCTGCAAATGTAGTTACTGTTGCAGAGAAAAAGAATACCCAGGGAGATACATTTCTATCTGCTAAATAGTAAGCCTCAGGGGTTTTATTTTTTCTAAGAGTTCTAGCTCCCCAAAAAAGACAAAAGCTTATATAAAGGACAAGAAAGAAAAAAAACCAATAGAGATTAGCGACCATAACTCAAACTTGAATTAAGAGTTGTAATCAGTCTTTTCCTTAATAATTCTGAGTGCCTCTAATAAATATACTCTAAAGACTTCATGGTTTTCACTCATCGGGAAATGACCAATATCTCTCATTTCAATATAAACTCCTCCTTTTATTTGTCTGGCAGTATCTTCTGTTGCTTCGGGAGGGGTTAGGTAGTCATAAGTACCAGTCAGCATGATAACAGGGCACTTGTGACCATCGATATTTTGTAGCTCATCTCTTAAATCATGATCAACTGAGTAAAAATGAAGGTCTCCTTTAAAAGCCTCTGATCCTTGAGTGTAATAATGCCAAGTTAACCATCTATCCATATCTGGAGATTGTGGGGCCATTAAATCCCAAACTCCACTACCACACACTTGAGCTGCATTGGCATGAGGATGCCTCCACCAATCAATATAAAAACCAGGGGAATAATGCGCAGCCTCGACAGGGATCACAGCTTTAAATTTGTTAGGATACTTTAAAGCTAATTGAAGAGCAACGTTCCCTCCAAAAGAAGATCCCATAAATATAGGGTTTTCAAGGTCTAGGGCCTTACAAAGTTCTACAATAAAATTACAGTAATGCTCTGCGGTTAATTTGTATTCCTCTTTCCACCATTCTGTATTATGAGGTGGATCTGATTTACCATGTCTTGGAAGGTCGTAAGCGATAACTTGATAATTTTGAGTAATTTCTTCATCTTCTAGCAACCCTCTCCACTGATGATTGTGGCATCCAGCAGTATGCTGACATACTAATGGAGTGCCCTTTCCATTTGAAAGATAAAAGACTTTATACTGTTGACCATCTACCTCGATGGTAACATATCTACCTATTGGGTCATGATGTTTTACTGCCATAAATTTTTCCTTTCAATTTTCTTAATCATACTGGAACTCCTGATTGTCTTAGCAATTCAAATTGAACAGTAAAGTTTCTAAGATTTTGCATTAAGACTAAATGATTACCCTCAATTTTAAGGTCTTCTCTAAATGAGGCTGCATAGATACCATGAAACATAGGTTTTGGAACAGGCTTTGCAAACTCTCTCCATGTTTGCTCTGATGCCCTTAATGCAAAGTCATATGGATCTAAACCTCCTGGGTTAGTATTAATATTTTTAACCTTTCCATCGTGCATCTCGATAATCACTTTTACACTACCCATGTCGAAAAGAAATGAACAAGTATAATATTTTGCCATCGCTTTAATGGTTTCATCTTTTTCAGTAAGCTCTTTATATTTTTTTGCCCAGGATTTTACATCTATACTCATGAGTTATACCTATTTCTTTTTCCTAGGTGTCTTTGTTACTTGTTCATCAAATCTCATATGCTTGTCCTTCTTAGGATCATCATAGTCACCGAGAATATTCCTGATGTTACTTGCCTCACCAGGGGACATTCCAATTTCCTTTAAAAGACTATCTAAGAACGGCTGTTGTGCTCTGTATCTAAGTGCTGAATTCACAACATTATCTGCTAAAGATCCTTTTTTTGAATATCCACCTGAGGACGCAGAGGGGTTATCAGCGTTGCCGTTTCCTTCAGCTGCTCCTCCCTGACTAAATCCAGGTAATCCATTTACATCGACAACTTTAATTGAGTCAATGTTTTGCATTGGTCTAACCCATTCTCTAATAATACCCTCAATTTTTTCAGCGAGTTTTTGTCTAAGAGCACTTCTTCTACTTGCATCACTTCTAGCATTTTCCGCTTCATTTAGGGCTTTTTTGCCAGCTGCTTCAATTTCATATCTAATTTTTGCAGCCATAGATGCTAATTTTTCTCTCTCAGCATTTTTACTAGCGTCTATTACTCCTAAAGCTTTTGTCTTCTCAGCCTGTTCGACATCTCGAATGGTGTTGACTTTTTCCTCAGCTTCTACTGCTTTAGCTCGTGCATTTTCTTCTTCCATTTTAGTTTTTAAAACTGACTTAGATTTTTCTAGGACTTCCATTTGTTTTTGCTTTTCTTCAATTTCTATTCTTTTTGCCTTTTCAATATCTAAGACTCTTGTCTCTTGCTCAGCAGCAATTTTGAACGCATCAACATTTTTCTGTTGAGCAGTTTTTGCATTTTTAATTTGCTCCTCAGCCATAATATAAGCCTCTTCAGACTCATACCTTTTTCTAGCTTCTTCTTTTGCTGTTTGAGCTTTTTCCTCAGCAAGTTTAATATCGACTGATCTTTGTTTTTCTAGACGACTGAATTCAACATCTCTTTCTAATTCAAGAATAGTTTTTTCTGTTTCAATATCTTTTTGTTTAATCTCGATAGAAGTTTGTTGTTTAAACTCATTTTGTTCTTTTCTTCTTTTCTCAATTTCTTGGATAAGTTTAGTTTCTTGTAAACTTTTTTCCATTTCAACAAAGTCTTTCTTGCTAATCTTAGCAATCTCAATATCTTTTTCTGAAGAGATTTCAGCCAGCTCAGACTCTTTGTCTTTCTCAGCTTTTGTTTTTACTGTTTCAGTATTTTCAATAGCTCTTTGTTGTTCGATTTCACGTTTTTGTTGATACTTTGAAAATTCTTCCTCTTTTTCAATTTCAAGAGTTTGCTTGATAGACTGGAGGTTTTTATTTCGAATACTTACCTCTGTATCTTTCTCAATATCATTTCTTTTCTTTTTACGTGACTGAGTAAATTCTGTTATTTGAGTTAAACCCTCAGCATCAAATGTATTTGAAGGGTCGAATACACCCACGGGTGCTTGGTTAAGAGATGTCAAGGAAACAGTCTCTAACTCCAAACCAGTATGCTTAATTGCTTCTTCAACATGAGCAGCAACATTTTTAATGTACTCAGATCTATTCTCTTGAATTTCATCAAGGCTCATTTTTGCGGCTACAACACCTAATCCATCAACAAATCGACCTTGAACAAGCTCCTTTAAATGATCGGGCTCTAATGTTCTATTTCCCAATGTTTGCGCGGCTATTGAGACAGCTTCAGTTGTAGGAGCTACTCTCACATAGAATTCAGCCGTTACTTCTGCCCTCATTCTGTTTTTTGTAATAAAAGATTTACTGCCGTTTCGTTGAACCTCTATACAAAGAGTTTTCATACCCACTGAGGTAATGTTATGAATGATAGGTAAAACGAAGGCACCTCCGCTGATCACAACTTGTTCACCTCCCATACCGGTTCTAACAAACGCTATTTCCTTTGAGGAACGCCTGTACAACCAATGTAGCAAGTAAACTATAATTGCTATTGCTAACGCTATTAAGATAATTATCGCAATAATATCTGCACCACTAGTAATGTTCATACCTATTTATCACCTCCTAAATTGATGTTATTGTCCATTAACTCTCATGTCTTGTATTGCTGCTTTGTAAATTATTAAACCAAAAACTATTTTATTTAAAAAGTCTGCTAAATTGTAAATAACATTAACACTGTTGGGGTCAATACCCCCACCCAAATGCTCTATGAAATATCCCATTGGGTATATAGCCCATCCAATTGTAATAATAAGTCTGTTTGAGAAAAAAACCATTTGTACATTTTCATTTCCACATCTAGCATTTGCTCTTCCAGCCTCTCCAACATATAATTCACCGAGTATGTACAACCAACCAGCTAACCAAACAATGAAACCTAATGTCTTACTCATGTAACCTGCTGCACCTAAGAAACCTGCTACAACAAAAACTAAAGTTCCAACTAATAATCTCCAGAACATGCCTTGTTTGACTTTGACAACTGACATAAGCATTGCATAAAAAATAAGTACGAGCATTGGAAAGTTAAGAAACCAATCTATATATCTTAATAAAGTCGGGGCCGTGCCGCTAACTACCCAGAGATTTTTTACGAAGAAATAATGTATAGAGGACATCAAGCATACAACAGCTATCATTGTCATAGGTGTATGAAATCTTGTGCTAACTTTGCTACGCTCAAAAAAGAAAAATAATGTGGCACCAATCATGCCAACGGAAATTAACCAGAAAGACCCCCCTACAATGTCGTAAGGGAGAAGCATTTTATTCATTTAAACTTATTCCTCTTATATACATATTACCCGTCCTCTTTAACTAATAATAATTTTTGTTTCATATTTTGAAATAAATATTCATTGAAAAAACAACAAAATCTGTTGATTAAAGACATTTTTTTATATTTGCTCCCTAATATGGGGTGCTCTGGAATAAAGAGCAACTAGAGGTAGAATAAGAAGACCAAATATAAATTGTTGACCCTCAAAACTTAAACCTAGTCCTGCCAAAAATGTACTAATGACTTGAAGTGCAAGAACACCGATTACTGTAAATCCGTATCCTCCGTAGCCACCTAATAAGGAAGTTCCTCCTACAGCCACAGCTGCTACTGTTAAAAATAAATATTGATCACCTACACCAATGAACCCTCCACCACTCCAACCCAGTAACATTGCTCCAGTTGCTGCAGAAGTAAACCCACTAATGACATAAACTCCAACCCAATAGGCTCTCTCAGAAATTGATAATCTGTCAGCAGATAACCTTTTTCCACCAACAGCATATAAGTTTCTTCCCCACTTAGTGTGTCTTAGTCCAACAATTAATAAAATTGAAATCAGTATCCAAATTAAGATAACTGGAGGTATTGGAAGACCAAAAAATTTTCCATTTAATGAAGCTAGGTTTTTTAACCAGTCTGGAACCACACCAAACACAGTTCCACCTGTAACAGTAGGTAGTGACACCAATATCTGTACTCCCCCAACTACCATGAACCCAACTCCAAGCGTAACTATTAATGATTGTCCTTGGAGATTAAAACTTATCAAACCATTGAAAAGCCCAACAATCGTACCAAAAGCAAGAATAACTATAAACGCAAGCCAAGGAGGGACTCCAAGTGAAATAAGTGACATTAATCCTAAATTAGTTGCGCCAATTAAAAATGGTATTGATAAATCTAGGCCGCCTAACATCACAACTAATGTTTGTCCAATAGTTGCAAGCCCTAAGAAAGAAGCAAAAACCAACATAGATTTAATATTCTGCAATGATAAGAAGCCATCAATAGAAACTGATCCTATTATAAAAAGACCAACTAGCACGGCGACTCCTATTATCACGCTCTTATTAATATTTAAAAATTTGTATGCAAGAAATGCTAAGATTAAGAAACCTAATAGTATGATTGCTGATACGACTGTTCTACCTGAGAAGAAACCGGGTACCAAAAAACACAATAGTATAAAAAGACCTAAAAGAAGTAAAAATCCCGTAACAGCTATCCAGTTCTTTGCAATAAGGTCCCAAAAAAGGCTTCTTTTACTTGTGGTTTCAGTAGTTTCAGGAGGTTGAGATCCATCTTCCTTTACTAAAGATCGATAAGACCATCTAACTAAGAAAAAATGCCATCCCCAAAGAATTATGGCAACAACAGCTACAGAGTAAAATGCAACCTGTATCCAATCAGTTCTATCTACATAACCAAGAACTGCGGTACCTATCCCAGCAGCGACAGCAAAAAGAATTCCAAGTCCTTTTAAAAAATTATGAGTTCTTTTCTCCATTTACTAAACTTTTCTATCTTCTGATAGACCTCCCCATTTTTCAAGTCCTTCTTGAGATTTTAATTTTATTTTATAAACACCAAACGCTTGCCATATCAGAGGCGAAATAGCTATTCCAATTGCAGTAATTAAAATCATTTTCCAATAAGGATAACCAATTGCGAAGAACATCGCTGACCATGTCAATGCAGCTATACTTAAAATAGCAATGTAAGGTCTGAACCTAGCAAATGATATTTTTGCTCCCATTGTTAAATATGTAAAAAATTGAAATACAAATATTGCAAATATAATTAGAGCTGCTTCTTTAAGCCAAGTTACTTCACTTGTGATAAATTCACCGCGGATAGGTCTTGTATAGTTTATTGATGATGTATCGCCAACAATTAATTCTGTAATAATTGGAGAGTAAAACTTGCTTCCATCATCAGTAATAATTGTTCCAGATGGCGAGGCTAAAAAGTATACAGCGAGTATTGCTAATACACCGAGGAAAATAATGAAAACATTATTCAAATTGATATTCGAGAAAAGAGTTGGTGCCGTGAGTAAAAAAAGTAAAAATAAAATTAGTATTACAGCGTATCCATCTATCCCAAAGAAACTCTGTCTATTTGACTCAATGCCGTAATAAGATATTGCAGCAAATACAATAAATGAAATTGCTATTGCAAATAATACCAATGTTTGTGTTTTGATTTCTTTTCTAAATCTTGGCATAGCAATTATTACTATCGCAGATGTAAAGAAAACTATTCCTCCTAAAGTTGCGACAGCGTAAGCGAAGCCAACCAAAGCACTCGAGGAAGATGAAAAATCAGGCAATCCTGCACCAACTCTTAGATATTCAGATGTAAAATACTGAGGAGCATAATTTAAAATATATTGTAAGTTGGTACCCAAATCAGCGTTAACGAAATAAGCCTCTCTCGTGCCACTCCAAACACAGCCGAAGAAAATAACAATTGCTGCAATAATAAAAGACACTGTTGGGCCATCTCTATGTTTAACAAGCAAATAGACAAGATAAATCAAGGCTGCTATTCCGATAGCAATAAACATCCACACTGTAGAATTTCCTCCCTCTGCGCATGCCTTGCCTGTGATTAAACAATCACTCCCGGACTCAAGTGCTTTTTCAAAAATCTCAGCATCTTTAGATTTACCTCCAAAACCTCCCACAGTCCCTCTAGTTACTTGATCAAATTTCATATGAATTTGAACAGCAGCAGCACTTAATGTTCCAATAATAAAAAATACAAAAACTGATAAATTTTTGAATGCTTTTTGAATATAAGGAAGTGCAATAAGTATTAAAAGAGAAGCCACCAATACCGCACCGTATGATAAGTCAGTAACGAAACTTTGAAATCTTTCAAACCTAAAAGTTGATAGAATAAAATTTATCAAATAAATGTTAACTGAACCTAGAATAGCTCCAAATGCACCGCCTCTTCCACCAATTAAACTTGACCCACCTAATACAAGTGCTGTAACTGCCATCAATGTATATGTAGTACCTTGAGTTGGGTCTCCAGAACCAATTAAGCCTGTAAAAGCAATAGCTGCGAGTGCAGCGTAAACTCCACCGATAATATGAGCGCCAATTCTTACAACGTAAATTCTCACTCCACTTGTATAAGCAGACTTTTCATCTGAACCCATTAATTTTAAATGTTGCCAGTAAGCAGTATGAGTCAGTGCATACCAAATAAGTGTCGAGAAAATTAAAAGTATTAGTGTGGGCTGTACTACCTCAGTTCCAGCACTCCAAGATAACATCCAATCAGGTGCTCTTCCTCCTGGTCTTGGTAAAATAACTAAATTGATACCAGAGAAAGCAAGAAACATACTTAAGGCAACTATTATTGGTTGAACTCTAATAAAAATTACGATTAAAGCATAAAGAAATTGGTAAATTACTCCTATTGCAAGAGCACATATGAAGTACGCAACTGGCGATTGAATATAACCTGCAGCATAAAGTTGTATTGTCGTTACATTAATAAAACCAATAAGTGGTCCTATTGATAAATCCACTGTTACTCTGCCGGCTAAAGCCAATGCAGTAAGAGCATAAGTAGCAAGAATAAGGGGTGTTGAAACCATAATTGCGGTTCCAATACCCGAGCCTGAAATAATTTGAGGTCCTCTAATCATCGCAAAAATCATTAGGGCAAAAAATATAAATATTGGGACGATTAAGTATTTTGTTGACTGAGGATCAGAACCTGGAATTTGAGAGGGTTTTATTGCTGCTACAAGTTGATTAACCATTATTATTAGTCAAAATATACGACTTTGATACCTCCTCTATCAGACTGCGATCTTCCATGACCTACTTTAAGCTTATCTGTTTCAACAATTTTAATTCTCTTTGAGTCCAAATCAATATTTTTAGTAAAACCATTTTTAAAAGATGTCTTACTAATAAGAGTGTTTAAATTATTTTCGATATATTTTGTGTTGTGTTTACCCTCTATAAAGTTTTTGTCTTTGAGAAGACAAATTAAAAAGGGGATGTTTGTCTTAATACCTTCAATCTGGGTGCCCTCTAAAAATTTTATTAATTTGGATATAGCATCGTCTCGAATTAAGTCGTGAGATATAATTTTTCCAATCATCGGATCATAATAGAAACTTACTTCATCTCTTTCATCATATCCCCAATCTAATCTTATGCCATTTGGTATTTTAGGAAATTTTAATTTATTTATTTTTCCTGGAGATGGTAAGAAATTTTGAGAAGGATCCTCTGCATAAACTCTGCACTCAATTGAATGTCCATAAGTTTTAATTTTACTTTGATTTAAAAATTTATTTGTTCTATTAAAAGCAAAATTTATTTGCATGGAAATTAAATCATTATTTGTAACTAACTCTGTAACAGGATGTTCAACTTGAATTCTAGTATTCATCTCAAGAAAATAATATTTCATTTCTTGGACATCATATATAAACTCTACAGTACCTGCTCCTTCGTATTTAACATCAGAAGATAATTTTACAGCGGCTTGAGCCATATTGTTAATTAATTCCCTGTCTACTTCTGGTGCCGGAGACTCCTCAATTATCTTTTGATATCTTCTTTGCATAGAGCAATCTCTTTCGAACAGATGCACAGATCCTTTTGCACCAAATCCAAAAACTTGTATTTCAATATGTCGGGCGTTGGTAATAAATTTCTCAATAAAAATATCTCCATTACCAAAAGATTTTGCAGCAAGATTACTAGTTTTTTCAATTGCACTAGCTAGGTCTTTAAAGTTTTGGACGACGCTCATGCCTATCCCCCCACCACCAGCACTTGATTTTACAAGTAAAGGGTAACCTATTGCTTCACATTTTGTCTTAAGTTGTTCATCACTTAATTTATGAACATTATTTATACCTGGACATATAGGTATATTGGAATTTAGGGCTAATTCACGAGCAATATCCTTATTTCCCATTGATTTTATTGATTTTGGTTTAGGGCCAATCCATGTGATACCTCTGTTTATGACCTCTTGAGCAAAAGTGTCGTTTTCTGATAAAAAACCAAAACCAGGATGAATAGCATCCACATTTGATTTTGTAGCTATTTCTAAAATCTTATTGTAAGAAAGATAACTTTCCTGAGCTTTACTAGGTCCTATATAATAAGACTCGTCAGATAATCTTACATGCTTTGAATTCTTATCTGCATCTGAATAAACAGCTACAGATTTGTGACCTAATATTTTACAACTTTTAATAATTCTATTTGCTATTTCACCGCGATTAGCAATTAAAATTTTTTTCATTTCTTATCAACGATATAAGGCATTTTGGTATGATTGCCGTTTGAAGTTTTTTGCGGAATTTTTTTATCAGAGGAAATTTTTTCTCTCAGAGCCTTTAAGATTTCTACAGCATTAGGAGTGTCAGAGTGGACACAAATTGTTTCACATCCTACAACTACATCGTTTCCTTGAACAGTTTTAACTTTATTTTCATTCATTGCTCTTAAACAACGCTCCACAGCTCTATCAGTTGGATAATATTTATTTCGACCCTTGGCTATAACCAAATAACCTGTTTCATCATATTCCAAGTCAGAGTAAAATTCTCCGTAAAATTTTACCCCTCTTTCTTTGTATACTTTTTCGTGAAAGGTATTAACCATTCCGAAAATACCAACATTAAAAATCTCAGCTGCGTCAGCAATTCCATGAGCCACATCTTCCTCTTTCGCGGAGACTCCATATAAAGATCCATGAGGTTTGATATGGTTTAATGGCATTCCATACTCATCTAGAAAGGCTTTGATGGCACCAGTTTGATACATCACAAGATTTTTGATTTCATCACGTTTCATTTTCATCGGCCTTCTTCCAAATCCTACTAAGTCAGGATAGGCAGGGTGCGATCCAACTTTCACATCATATTTTTTTGCAAGCTCGACAGTTTTCCTCATTGTGTTTGGGTCTGAGGCGTGAAACCCACAGGCTACATTAGCAGCATCTATATAAGGCATTATTTCTTCGTCATCTGCGAAGGAGTAAATACCAAAACCCTCACCCATATCGCAATTCAAATCGACCATGAATAATAAATTCCTCTCTTTTATAATTTACAGAAAATCAGGCTTTTATGTGAAAATCTTTTCCACATATTGGAACAATTTTGCTTATATTTTTCAGAATATAGGTATTATTATAGACACTTATATATAAGTAAGGAGGATAAAACTATGGCATTGCTTAAAAAGTTCATAGCTATTTTAGCTGTTAGTTTTGTCGGTGTCGCAGGTAACTTAAATGCTGACATTTTAGACGAAATTCCAGCTGATATTAGAGACTTCGTTTATAATCCTGACTTTATGGATCCTAACCAACCGCTTGGTGAAAGTGTATACAGAAATTGGAAAAGTGATAGACCACTTCCTTGGACTATCGGTTATGCAAGTTCTTACGCAGGAAATCTATGGAGAAAAGGTGTGATGGAGAGATTGTACGGTGACTATTTGCCAAAAATGAAAGCAGCAGGTATTCTTAATGATATCGTTGTTACACAATCTAACCTAAAAGACGCGGTTCAAATTCAACAAATGAGACAGTTAACTGATCAAGGAGTTGACGGATTAATAGTCTGTTGCTCAAATCCTGTTGCATTAAATCCAACTATTGAGTATGCGTATGGAAAAGGTGTTCCTACTGCATCAATGACAGGATACTTAACTTCAGAATATGCTATCAGTACATCTGTTAACTATAAATTAACCGGATATTATATTGCACAATGGTTAGCAGAAACTATTGGTGGTGAAGGTAATGTTGTTATCATGGAAGGAATTCCTGGAACATCAGCATCTGACTCACAGCACCAAGGTATGCTAGATGGATTTGCAGAATATCCAGATATTACCGTTGTTGCTGAAATTGCACACATGTGGACACCACAAATTGCTCAAGCTGAACTTCAAAAATGGTTATCAGCTAACACAATTGAAGTTGACGGATTTGCTGTTCAGTCTTCAGGAGAGTCAGGAGCACTTAACGCTCTAGAATCATCTGGAAGACCAATGGTCCCTATGGCTTTGGGTGGAGAAATTGGTGCATTCTGCTATTGGAGAAATAATCCAGACTTTATTGACAGAGCGGTCTATGCATGGCCTCCTGGAGATGATGCAGAGTTTGCGATGAATGTTCTTTTAAGAACTATGTATGGTCAGGGTCTTAAAATCCAGTCTATCTTAGTTCCTCCATATGAAGAAGATGTTGAGACTATTCAGTCTTTTGTCCCTGAAGATTGTGACAGAAACTCAAGTGAGTTTAGAACTGTTGGAATTGAAAACTGGGCTAGTGATGAATACCTAAATAATTTCTTCGATCGTGGAGAAGCATTACTTTAATTTAAGTAATTAATGAATGAAGAAAAAACTTTGGACAGTGCCCCAAACGGGAATGGGGCACAGTCTAACTCCTCTAAGGTCGGAGGAGATATTTATGTTCAAGATGCATCAAAGTCCTTTGGTGTTACAAAAGCCCTAAACGGTGTAAATTTCAAAGCTAACTTTGGTGAAATACACGCCATTGTCGGTGGTAATGGATGTGGTAAGAGCACATTGGCAAAGGTTATTTCAGGAGTTTTACCTTTGGACAAAGGAAAAGTCTCTATTATGGGGCATTCACCCAATTCCCCAATTGAAGCTCAAAGAATTGGTATCGCAACAGTTTTTCAAGAAGTGATGATAGCTGAAGAGGCTACTGTTTATGAAAATTTATTTATTGGATATGACTCTTTTTTTGGGAAAAAATTAGCACATCGAGATAGGGTCGAAAAAGCTGCCTCTATAATGTTAGAGCTATCTGGTGAATTTGTCGATCCATATACAATAGCAAGTCAATTATCGCTTGGTATGAAAGCTTGGATAACAATTGGTAGAGCATTTTTAAGAAATCCTAAAGTACTAATTTTAGATGAGTCATCAGCTGCTCTCGATTTTGACTCTACAGAAAGACTTTTTGCAAAAATGAGAACATTAAGGGATCAAGGTGCAGCAATCTTTATTGTAACTCACAGAATTGCAGAGCTAGTTAGAATAAGCGATAGAGCAACAGTTATGAGAGATGGGGTTGATGTTGGAGTTTTAGCAGGAGATGAAATTACTGAAAAAAATCTTCTCGGACTTATGACAGGTGATAAAAAATTTTCTACAGCATCAGAAATAAAAGCGACACCTCCAGACTCAATCACAGATGAAATAGTTTTGTCTGCTAAAGATTTAAAAGTTTGGGAAAATGGAGATGTTATTAACTTTGATCTTCCAAAAGGTGAGATACTTGGAGTCACAGGACTTGATGGACAAGGACAAGATAATTTTGTTAAAGCTCTGGCAGGTATCGATCAACCACTTAGCGGAGAGGTAATTGTTAAACAGTCTGATGAGGAAAGAGAAAGAACCAAGAAAGATTACACTACTGTGAATAGCTTGTTAGATGCTAAGAAAAGTGGAGTTGGATATGTATCTGGAGATAGAAAAAAAGAGGGTATTTTTCCTAACATGAGCATATATGAAAATATGGTCATACCTTTATATAAAGGAAAACAAGCTAAAACATCAGGTGGATTTATTGGTTTTATTAAATGGATGGAATTAAACGGTATTTTTGATTGGGAAGTAGAGAGACTAAGTATTAAGACAGGTCCAAAGAATAATCTAATTACCTCATTGAGTGGGGGAAATCAGCAAAAAGTCATGATTGCCAGAGCTTTCACAACAACTCCAAAAATACTAATACTTAACGATCCAGCGAGAGGTATTGATGTTGGCGCAAAACGAGACTTATATAAACACTTAAGAATTTTTGTAAATGAAGGTGGTACAGCGATATTTCTATCAAGTGAACTCGAGGAATTTATAGGATTATGTCATCGAGTTTTAGTTTTTAGAGATGGGAGCATATTTGAGACCTTTGAGAAAGAGGATATTAATCCAAATACTATTCTTGAAGGGATGTTTGGTCATACTCAAAAGAAATCTAATGATCATAATTTATCAAGTGCGCAAAATTCAAGTCAAAAAGCTAATACTAATGCAGAAATTCAAAATAAAATTATTAAACCGACTGTGCCTACAAATGTCAAAGTAGTGGATTTTACAGATAAACCTGAGAGTAAAGAAAAAATTAAAGTTAAATATTTTTAAATTCAATGGTTCAAGAATATAAAAATACAGATTTAGATTTATTTCAAAAAATAGATTTAACCAATCCTAAAGATGAGTTATTAAAAAAAAATAAGATAGGTTCATCGCAACAAGAAAACAATAATATAAAATTTAATTATTTAAATCACGAGATTTCAAAATTTGAAAATTTAGAGAGTCATTTATCTCAAGATAAATCAAAAAAACTTGATGATATTTTATTCTCTCAACTTGATGTTGACGATTATGCTAGTTTCAAAAATATGTATCCTCATAATATTTCTCAACCTAAATTAAATGTAAGTAAACTCTCTGTAAAAAAACATATAAACGAGGATGGCTCTTATCCCAATTTAGTTTCAAAGAATACAAAAGATAAAACCTCAGAGATATTTCAGGGAACTTACCCTGAACCAAAGTTTTTACCAGGTGGTGATAAGTATTTATTAATAGAATTTGGTAATGTGATGAATTTAGAATTGAACTTTAAAGCTCAGGGGCTATCAAACTTAATTAAGACAGCAAATATAAAGGGAGTTTACGAAACACTCCCGTGTTTTGCCTCAATGATAGTTCATTACAATCCAGATGATATCGGCTATCAAGATTTAATTAATGAATTGAAATCATTGCTTAAAGATATGAAAGATAATGATGATACTGTTGTAAATAGCAGACTTTTTCATTTCCCAACTGTCTATCTTGACAAATGGACTAAAGAAGCAATTGAAGACTATATAGCTAAAATCACAATGAAAAAGCCAGATCCTGAGTTCATTACAGAATTAAATCAATTAGATGATGTTAATCATTTTGTTAGAGTTCACTCTGGAACTGAGTATTGGGTGGCTTCGCTTGGTTTTTGGCCAGGTTTACCATTTACAATGCCTCTTGACCCTAGGTGCAAATTAACCGCTCCAAAGTATAACCCACCTAGAACATGGACACCAAAAGGAACTGTGGGCATGGGAGGATCGTCCACAGCTATTTATCCTGATAGGCTACCTGGAGGTTATCAAATTTTTGGCAGAACACCTGTACCCATTTGGGATCCTGACAAGAATTTTGATGTTTTCAAAGATAGTATTTGTCTATTTAGGCCAGGAGATAGAATTAAATTTGTGCCTTGTGATTATGATGAGTTTGAAATGATTGAAAAAAAAGTCGAAGATAAATCATATCGATATGACTTAATTGAAGAGCATAAATTTTCCATCAAAAAATATAAAAACTGGTTGTCTAAACTAGATTACAATAAGAAGTTTTAGATGTTTGAAGTTATTAAACAAGGACTAGAAACATCAGTGCAAGATTATCCCGGGAGAGTTGGTTATCTTAACCAAGGGTTTCCTCCCTCAGGGCCAATGGATAGTTGGTCTTTTCGACTTGCCAATTTACTTGTAGGTAATGAAGAGAGTTTTGCAGCACTTGAGTGTCAGTACACTGGTCCAACTTTAAAATTTGAAAAAGATCACGTTATTGCGGTCTGTGGAGCAGATATGCAGCCCAAAATAAATGGTAATTCTATTCCTATGTGGGAGAGTGTTTTAATAAAATCTGGACAAACTCTTGAAATGGGTTTCACAGTATCTGGTGCAAGATCTTATGTGTCTTTTGCTGGAGGCATTGAGTCAGAAAAATGGCTAAACTCTCAATCAACTTTTCACAAAGCTGGCGTTGGTGGTATTGATGGACATGCTTTGAAAGACGGTCAAAGAATTACTTTAGGTCAAGCAAATGGGAAGATCGGCAGAAAAATTAGATCTGACTCAATTCCAGAGATCAGCAATAGTGGTATTTGGGAAATTGAGGTTGTACGTGGTCCCAATGATGATTGGCTTGATGATGAAGGATATGATACTTTTCTGAAAGCAGAGTGGAAACTTCAAGCAAGAAGTGATCGAACTGGATTTAGGTTGGATGGACCCACTTTAAGTTTTACCGAAAAAGCCACAAATAAATCTCCTGAACATGGTTATGAACCTTCAAATATTATAGATCAGGGCTACCCAATCGGTGGTATTAATTTGGCGGGTCAAACGCCAATAATACTCGTAAATGATGGGCCTAGTATGGGTGGGTTTATTGTACCTTTTACTGTTCCATCAGCCTCTTTTTGGAAATTAGGACAAGCTAAACCAAATGAAAAATTTAAGTTTAAAGAAATAAGTGTGCAAGAGGCACAGGAAATGAGATCTGAACAAACCTCCATCTGCTCAATGGGAAGTGTTATATAATATGTCTACAGAAGTTTTAACGTCAGTTCCAGGTAACATATGGAAAGTTTTAGTTGAAGTTGGTGATGAAGTAAGTGAGGGGGATATATTATTTATTATGGAAGTTATGAAATCAGAGGTCAATCATAACGCTCCAGTTAGTGGAACGATAACTCAAGTTAACATTAGGAATGACCAAGAGGGTGTAAGCCCTGGCACTGTTGCTATAATCATTGATTAAATGACAGATACTCCACTTTTATATAATGGGCCTACGTCTCCTTTTGGAAGAAAATGTAAAGTATCTGCTCTTGTATTAGACGTTGCTCATAAAGAAGAAAAGATAAATATTTATAAATCAAGATTTCTAGATGAATTTAATCCATTAAGACAAGTTCCTACTTTAATAGTTGGTAATAAAACGATCACAGACAGTGATAATATTTGTTTGTACTTTGATAGTATTTCAAAAAAAGCCTCTATATATCCAAAAGATCGTTATTGGGAAAGTATGACAATGATAAGTGTTTCAAATGGAATTATGGAAAATGCAGTTAATCGTTATATAGAAATGTCAGCTATACCAGAATTAGAGCAAAGACATAAATCAATAGAACGTTATGAGAAAAAAATTTTAAGATCCATTGATTGGATTGAAAGAAAATATGATGAGTTCGTGACTGACAAGTTAACGATTGATCAAATATCTGTTGCCTGTGCATTAGACTATACATCTTTTAGATTTACTGATGCTTGGGGAGAAAATAATATTAAATTAAAAAAATGGTTAGAAAATATTACCAAGAATGATTTTATGAAATCAACCTTACCTGGAGAGAGTTTTAAGTATGAATAAAAGATTTAGAAAATTTTTTCTACAAATGATACATTATAAGTTGATGAGATATATTTTTTTGCTTCTTTTAGGTTTGCCATTATTATCGCTGAATTTAAATGCAGAGTATGAGATGCACATACCAAATTGTACTCAAAAAGGTGTTGAAAATTGCGGTGGTTTTTTATTTGATAATGAAACTGGGGATGTCCTTTTTTGCGGTTCTGAGAGTTGTATCGATTTAAAACTTCCAAAATCTTGGAAGGCAAAACAGAAAGATAAACTATCAAAACAAGATCAAATATTAGAAATGCTCTCCAATATTCAGGTTGGATCTGTCAACACAGTTCAAAATGTTGAGCCTTCCTCAGATACAAAAATTGTAAATCAAGAAGTAAAATCAGAAGAAAAGAAAGAAGAAGAGATTGTCAAAAAAGAAGAGAAAAAAGAGAAGAAGATAGAAAAGTGTGACAAAGAAAAGAAAAGTTTGTGTAAAGGTTCTGGTGGCATGCAACTTGGAGGAACCGGAATGAAACTTAAGAAACCAACAAAAAAATAGTTTGAAAAAAAAACAAAAGAGATCAATAGCCTCTTTAATATTAATAAGAGAAAAACTTGCTCATGACCTATGTAATGAAATTTATATGACTAAAGATGAAGCTTATGAAATTATAGACTTTGCTTTCCAGCTTAGTGATAAATTACCTGAAACTTATGATCAGCTGAAATCAGAAATAAAGTCTTATATAGTTATTAATATGTTATCTCTAGTTACTAAATTCCACTAGTATCAATTTCTTCTTTTGAAATATTTTCTTTATTTTCATCAAGTAAATTTTCAAAGTTCAAATTTTCATTACTCAAATAAGTACTATCAGTTAAAATTATATCCATTCTCCTATTATTAAAGCTATAATCACAAGTAACTGAGAAAATTAACTCACTACTATTAGATCTATTGCTAAGATAAATTTCCCAAGTTGTTTTACTTTTAAGTTTATTTGGAAACTGTTTAACTTCAGTTTGAAATAATTCGGTGTTTTTCTTTTGAAATGAATTAATAAAGCTATCTTGAATGTCAAGGCACTCGACAGGACTGAGTTGCAATTGATTATTTGAGCCGTGAATTTCGTAAATATTTCCTGTTTTTGTTGATTTTAATGTGTATTCAGTAAGATATTTGTTTGCTATCAAGACGTTGTCCTCTTTAATAGAAATGCTCTCAATATTACCTTTCTTTAATTTTATACTCCCATCATTTTCATACCTAAGAATGTCCTCGTACAATTTATAACCAAAAAGCTCAATTGATTGTGCATTCAAACAAAAAAACATGCTAACAGTGAATAATGTCTTAAACATAGGGAATTTTAACATTGATTTAGTTCTTTGAAATAGTGTTGAGCGGATATGGAACATCTTTGATAGAAAATTTATGACAATATTCAACACCCTCTAAAAGTTTGGACCATAGTTCATTTGCATCCTTTTCTAATTCTGGGATCGAATATGATGCTAAGCTTAAAAACCATATCTTAAAAGAGTCCTTTGATAGTCTATCGACATTTGAATTGACTAATGTGGAAAAAGTATCTTTCCACTGTAGTAAGAGAACATCAGCTTCTTTTTTTGATAAATTCTGTGGTGATGTAAAGTATTTTTTTTGAAGCGTTGATTTATCTTGTTCTAGGATAGATGTTTTAAATTGTAATGCATTATCGAGAATTGATGCTTTTTCTTTGCTATCATTTATTTCAATCCAATTAATAAAACCTTTCAATAATCTTGAGCATATGTAATGGAGTTGTACATTATCTATTTCTTCATTCATATAATTTATTAAAATTTAAAATTTCAAGAATGACTGTATCTCTTTCGCTAGAGCCAACATTTCTAAACACCCTTTTCCAGTTCTTTGTTTTTCTACTACTGTCAACCCTAATCCCATAGTTGATACAAATATTTGTCTATTACCCAAAATCGTCTTTGCTTTTTTAACATTCATTTTATTAACAAATTTATGTGCTTCTTGAATAAGTTTAGATTTAGCATTTGCTCTATTGATTAGAATTAATATCTCTCTTTTTTCTCTTTTTGCTAATTCAATTATGGACTCCGTGGCCCAAAAATCCACTTGAGAGGGAGATATCGGTATAATGACGAGATCAGCTATTTCAATTGCTGGTCTTCCATCAGCGTCAATTTTGGGAGGAGTATCAATTATTACTAAATCAGATTTTTCTTTAAGCGTTTTAGCCTCATATTGTGCGCCCCAGAGGCTTGCTGTTTTAAACTGTATCATATTTTTATTTTTAAGTTTTTCATTTCTGGTAAGAAACCACTTACCTAAACTGCCTTGAGGGTCTGTGTCGAGTAATGTCGTAGATAAATTATTTTTTAAAGAATAAACAGCAGCTAAATTTGCAGCTATAGTGGTTTTTCCAGAGCCTCCTTTTTGTTGAGCGATGGTAATAACCTTAGACACAATTCAAGTATAAAAGTAAAAAACTCTTAAGAAAGCTTTATTAAAAAAAAGTTGTGGGTTGATAGGTGCTTAGAATAGGTTTCTTAAAAATATATAGGAAATAAACCCTATATCATTTATATTGCTATCGTGAAAGCGTTTCAATTCAATACTACTCCTGGAATAAGATTTGGAAGTGACTATTCAGTAAGCACGGCAGAAGAAGTTTCTAAAAAACTTGGTAACAAAATACTATTTATAACTGATCCGGGTTTAATAAAAATTGGATTACACGAAAAAACAATTACTGAGCTTCAAAAATACTCTGAAATTTTAATTTTTGATAATGTTGAAGCTGACCCATCTATAAAAACACTCATGAATTGTGTTCAACAGGGAAAAGATTTTGATGCAACAGGTGTAATTGGATTTGGTGGTGGATCATCAATGGACGTATCAAAATTAACTGCACTTTTGATTGGCTCAGACGAAAATATTCATGAAGCCTGGGGAGTGGCTAATGCTAAAGGGCCTAGGCTCCCTCTTGCTCTTTACCCAACAACTTCTGGTACTGGTTCTGAAGTAACTCCAATTTCTATTATCACACAAGAAGATTTAGAAAAAAAAGGAGTTTCCTCTCCTATTATACTTCCAGACCTTGCAATTCTTGATCCATCATTAACAATCGGTCTTCCCCCTCACATTACTGCTGCTACCGGTATTGATGCAATGGTCCACGCGATAGAGTCTTATGCTTCAAAAAGTGTGAACAATAATTTGATCTCCCAAACACTTGCAAAGGAAGCATTGAAGCTTTTAGGTAATTCAATAAGACAGGCTGTCATTAACGGAAAGGATATTGAAGCAAGATCAAATATGCTTGTTGGCTCTATGTTAGCAGGTGTCTCCTTTGGAAACTCTCCAGTTGCTGGCGTTCATGCTTTAGCATATCCGATTGGAGGGACTTATCATGTCCCTCACGGTCTTTCCAACGCACTTGTCCTGCCATATGTGTTAAGATTTAATATATCTGATCAAAATGCGTCAAAACTTTACAGTGAAATAGCCCCAATTGTTTTTCCAGATATTGATACAAGCACCAGTACTCAAGATATTTCTTCAAAATTCATTGAAAAGTTGTCAGATCTATCAAGCGAATTAGGTTTAGAACAAAGATTAAGAGATCTCGACATCCCTGAAACTGCATGCGAAACAATGGCTAGAGATGCTATGAAACAAACCCGATTACTAATCAATAATCCAAGAGAAATATCTGAAAAAGATGCTTTTGATATTTATAGGTCTGCATGGTAAAAACTTCATCTGATAAGAGATGGTAAATTTATCATCTTGAATTATTAAGATTTTAAACTAAATAATATGAAAAAATGTTAAGTGTAATAGATATTTCTAAAAATTTTGGCGATTTTACTGCCATTAATAAACTCTCTTTTGAGGTCAAAGTTGGTGATGTGATGGGGTTCCTTGGACCTAATGGTGCTGGCAAAACAACTTCAATGAGGGTAATAACAGGTTATCTGAAATCTGACAGTGGAAACGTTATCATAAACAATAAGGACATTGAAATAGATCCCATTCACACAAAGTCAATGATTGGCTACTTACCTGAAGGTGTTCCCCTTTATTTGGACTTTTCGCCATATCTTTACCTAGACTACGTTTGCCAGGTAAGAAATATAAAAAATTCAAAAGCAGCAATCAAAAAAGTAATTAATGATCTACAACTAGAAGAAGTAAAAGATGTTCCCATTGAAACTTTATCAAAAGGTTTTAAAAGACGTGTTGGAATTGCTCAGGCTCTTATACATAATCCCAAATTACTGATCTTAGATGAGCCAACTGATGGATTGGATCCTCTTCAAAAATTTGAAGTAAGAAAATTAATTAAAAAATTATCTAAAACAAAAGCAATTATAATTTCTACACACATTCTTGATGAAGTCCCAGAGGTTTGTAATAAGTGTCTTATTATTAATGATGGACAAAAAGTCTTTGAGGGAACTCCAGCACAGCTTAAGAAAAAAATTGGTAAATCCCTAGATGAAAAATTTAGAAAGTTAGTAAGCTAATGTTGGCGCTAATTAAAAGAGAACTTAAATTATATTTTATTACTCCTGTCGCCTATATTTTTACTGCAATATTTATTTTGACCTCTATGTCCTTGACATTTTATTTTGGCTCGTTTTTCTCCTCAGGAGTTGCAGACTTAACAGTTTTTTTTAGTTTTATTCCATGGGTTTTTATTTTCTTTGTCTCTGCAGTTACTATGAAAAGTTGGTCTGAGGAAAAAAGACTTGGTACTATTGAATTATTAATGACTTTGCCAATTCCATTGTGGAAGATAGTGTTGAGTAAGTTTTTTGCAACTTGGGCTTTTGTTGTATTCTCAGTTGTTTTGACGTTTCCTATTTGGATTACAGTAAATTATCTTGGAAACCCTGATAACCTTGTAATTATTGGCCAATATCTTGGTGTTATTATCATGGCAGGTGCTTATGTCTCTCTTGGAATTTTCTTTTCTTCGTTAACTAACAATCAAATAATTGCCTTTATTTTATCTATTTTAGTCTCATTTCTTTTTACCATAAGTGGGTTTCCTCTTATGATTAATTTTATAACTGGGATTTTACCTATTGAAATAGTAGAACTCATTTCTAGTTTTAGCTTTTTGACTCACTTCTCAAGTATCCAAACGGGTTTCTTCTCAATTAAAGGATTGTTTTTCTTTTTATCCTTTATTGCTCTTTGGAATTATTTAACAATTATAAAATTTTTAAATCGAGACTAATGAATAAATTTTTACAAAAAAACTATCTTATAGTATCTATATTAAGCACTGTTATTTTATTTTTGTCCTTTAATTTTATAATCCAAAAAATCAATTTTAATTTAGGAGTTGATTTTACGTCTACCAAAACTTTTACTCTTTCAAGTGGTACTAAGAGAGTTGTAGACGAAATAGAAGAGCCATTAAAAATTACTTTTGTGTATAGCAGAGACTTGTCTAAAAATATTCCGATTATTCAAAATTATGCTAATCAAGTTCAAGGTCTATTAAACAGATATTCAGATCTAGCTTCAGGTAAAATTGAATTAAACTTTATTGAACCAGAACCTTATTCAGATGATGAAGATTATGTAAATAGATACGGTGTGCAAGGTTTTCCTATAGATCAAGAGGGGTCCAAAGTATATTTTGGATTAATTGCTTCAAATACAACAGATGATATAGAAACTGTTCCCTTTTTTGATCCCTCAAAAGCTGGCACATTAGAAAAACAATTAACTGACATTGTATACAAACTTAATAGATCAAAAAAACCAATAATTGGTTTTTTATCATGGGTGGACACTACACCACCAATGATGCCAAATAATCAACTTGGACAAGGAGAATACACAATACTTGAGGAGCTTAGTTATTTTTATGATTTTGAGTTTTTAGATACAGACGTAGAGAGTTTTGAAGGTATAGACTTATTAATAGTTTATCACCCCTCTGATATTAGCGACAAAACTGAATATGCAGTTGAACAATTCATCTTGAATGGGGGAAAATCAGTTATTTTTGTTGATCCGTTTTTTGAGAAAAATGACCATTCGAATAAATCATCAAATTTAGAAAATGTCTTAAAAACCCTCAATATTAACTATAATAGCAATGTTATTTTAGATGGCGCTCAAGCAACAAGACTGCAGACACAACAAAACATAACTGAAAACACATCTTTGCAAACTATGTTGAAATTGAATTGGCCTGAAGTCAGAGGACAGTTCATCAATCAAGCTGAAGAAATTGGAGACGGTTTATCTTTAATTAGACTTGTGTCTCCAGGTGGTCTTTCCCCATTAAATGATGAAAGTGAAATTTCATACACACCTATTATGTCATCTAGTGAGGTAACAATGGATCTACCTATGAAAGAGGTACATGATCCAATTAAGCTCATTAATAATTTTCAGCCAACAGGTATTAGTTATGACTTTGGAGTAAAATTAAGTGGTATCGCAAAAAGTAATTTTAATGATTTTGAATTTAAAAATGATAATCATTTAGAAACATCCTCAAAAAATATAAGTGTGGTAGTTTTCAGCGACGCTGATTTTATAAGAAATGCCTTTTGGGCAAGAATACAAAAGTTTTTAGATACCAATGTAATAGAGGCAACATCTGATAATGGAAGTTTAGTTACAAATGTATTTGACTCAATGACTGGTTATGATGAATTTATTGATCTGAGAAACAAAGAGGCTCCATTTAGACCGTTTGTTGTAGTTCAAAAACTTCAAGCTGAAGCAGAGCAAATGTACCTAGGACAGGAACAGCAATTACAAGCTCAACTTGATAACACATTAAATCAGATTCAAAATTTATCAGGTGGTAGAGATGTAGAAAGTGTCAATTTATCTGACAAACAATTAATGGAATTAGCAAATTTTCAATTGCAAGTAGAAAATACTCGTAAACAACTAAGAGATGTTAGAAGGAATTTAAGCAAAGATATAGATCGATTAGCAAATCAAATAAACATATTAAATACTTTTTTAATCCCTGTTCTTTTAATTCTACTAATGTTTTTTATTCCAAGACAACTCGGTATCAGAAAAAGAAAAAGCAGATAAATGTATATTAAAAATTTAAAAATATTGGTTTTAATATCTTTTGGATTTTTAATTATTGCTCTTGGTATGTATTTTGATGGCAAAAATATCTCTAACAAGTCATCATCTGAAGTATTATTTCCTAGTTTTGATGAAGTTTTACCGGAAATAGCATACATTGAATTTTCTAATCAAAATGGAAGATCGGTTATTGAAATCATTGATAATCAATGGCTTATTTCAAGCTCAAATAATTTTCCCGCAAATACTGAGCTTTTAAGTAGGTTTTTTATTCAACTTCGTGAAGCAAATATTTTAGATGCTAAAACTAATCGTGAAGATCTTTTATACAAATTGGGTCTAGATGATGAAAATAAAATGCAATTAATATTAAAATCTGAAGATGATGAAGTATTGTATTCACTAGATATTGGTATTTATAATTACAATATCCCAGGATCTTACATAAAGGACCCTGAGTCTAATCAATCTTATTTGGTTTCAACAAACTTAACCGCCGATGTATCTGATTTCTATTGGGTACCCACCGATTTAATAAATATTGGTAAATCTCAAATTGAGTCAATTCAAATTTATAACCAAAATATGATTAACTTAAGTATGAAAGAAGGAGAGCTGAAACATACAAATTTGACCTCTCAATTTAATGAAATTGATAATGATAAAATTATTGATGCTCAAAATATATTAACTGATCTTCAACATAATGGCTTTATACTTAAGACAGAATTACCTAACTCTCCAGATTTAAAAGCTAGGTTTACACTCAATAATGGAACTATAATTTTTATAAATCTTTACGATATTGAGGGTAAAGGTGTTCACGCTACTTTTGATTGGAATTATGTCGATGATAAAGTTCAAATATCAAAGTTTATAGATCCATTGCTAGATGGAAATCAAATACAAGTTAGTTCGGTTGCTTTTTTAAATAATTTTGCTTTTAGCGTTCCTCAAATATTTTTTGATACATTGAATATAAAATTAAGAGAAAAAACCGAATAATTATTTAATTTCTCCAATTTCAAACTTCATTTGATGTTTATAAATTTGTGATGGGTTTAATTGTGTTGAAGGAAATTTTCGATTATTGGGTGCGTTTGGAAAACCCTGAGTTTCAAAACACATACCTTGATATTTTTTAATTTTAATACGATTACTAGAATATTTTAAATGCTGACCAGTATAAAATTGAACACCAGGTTGGTTTGAAAAAATTTTTAGGCATATATTGCTTTTTGGTGATTGTATTTTAGCTGCAAACTTAGAATTTTTTTTTATGATGAAGTTTTCATCAAATCCATTGAATTTATTGGTTAATTTATCACGTATTCTAGTTGATTTTTTAAAATCAAAACGTGTTCCTTTTACATTCATTACCCTACCAGTAGGTATATTTTCAGAGTCATTTTCTAAGTACTGATTTGAATTGATTTGGACGTAATGATCAAAAATATCTTTTTTAATTTTATCTAAATTCCAATAGGCGTGATTTACCAAATTAACGTGAGTAGTTTTTGATGTTTGTGCACTTATATTGATTTTGAGAGTCGAATTTGCAATTGAGTAATCACAACTAGAATATAATTCACCTGGGAAACCCTGATCTTTATCTGGTGATATACAATAATAGCTAATATGAGATTTGGAGAAGCTCTTAACTTGCCAAATTTTTGAGTCAAACCCTTTTTTACCACCATGTAGTATATTTTTTCCCTCATTTCTAGTTAATTTGTATTTTACTCCTTTGATCTGAAATTGAGCTTTTTTTATTCTATTTGCATACCTGCCACATGTTGCGCCTAAGTAATTTTTATTATTTTTATATGATGAGATATTTCCTAAATTTAGAATTAAATTGATTTTTTTCTTTTTATAAAAAACTTCAAATAATGTTGCACCAATATTAAGAGTCTTAACTCTTAAAAATTTATTTTCAATTGTGTGCGATTTAATCATGAATGATTAAATTTTTGAAATATTCTCTAAAACTTTTTTTGTTACTTCATTTAATCTTGGAATAGTTGAATTGATTAATTTAATACGGTCATAAGTATTTGGATCTTTTGCAATTTCCTCTCTTAAAGTATCGCCGAAAGTTTTTCTGAGTTCAGTGCCGATATTAAACTTACAAACATTCGTTGTATTTGCTATTGTTCTTTTAAGTGTATCGTCGATACCGCTACTTCCGTGAAGCACCAATGGTACTTCAGTTAAGGTTTCTATCTTCTTTATGACTTGCATATCAATAGAGGAGGATTTGTTTGTCTGTAAGTGTACGTTTCCTGCACTGATGGCCATTGCATCACATTTGGTTAATTCAGCAAATATCTTCGCTTCTTCTGGATCTGTGCTTTGTGACTTAGCACCATCATTGTAACCAACAAATCCAATTTCTCCCTCAACGGAAATATTTTGTTTATGAGCTAATTCAACGATTTCACTTGTTTTATCAACGTTTTCATTAAGTGAAAGCTTGGATCCATCAAACATTACAGATGTGAATCCGTTGTCAATTGCCTGTAAACACTCTTCTTTCGTATAGCCATGATCTAAATGACAAACTATTGGGCTAGATGATTGCTCAGCCAAGTATCTAAACATTTTACCTAAAACTGGCAGAGGTGTATTTGCTCTACAACCTGGTCCTGCTTGAAGAATGACAGGTACCTTGAGCTCTTCGGCTGTTTCTGCATAACATCTTGCATCTTCCCAACCTAGTACTACTAATCCTGCAACGGCATAATTATTTTTTTTTGCTTCTTGTAAAACTTCTGAGAGGCTAGCTATCGTCATTTATATTTTGCTATCATATCCTTAATACCTGGGATTGTTTCTAATTGGTAAGCATGAGTTTTTTGGAAAGATTGAATAAGTGATCTTTGAGAAAGACCTACTAAGATTGTAAAATAATACATCTCATATCCTGGGGCAACCACACATGGATGATATCCTTTATTAATTGCAATAGTAGAGCCATTAAAAAGTTGATAACCATGACCCTCTTTTTTATCATCTGTTTGCATAATTTGAACACCAAAACCATGTCCTGGTTTAAATCGATAATTATAAACTTCATCATGACGAGTTTCTTGAGGGAGATCATCTGTGTCGTGTTTGTGAGGAGGGAAGCCTGACCACCCTCCAGCGCCAACAGTATATAATTCATTTACTAATAATCGACCAACTTGATCATGATGTTTCGCACCTAAGATATGTTTAATTTTTCTGTGAGTTTTAGTATCGTCTGAGCCATATTGAACAACATCTAGTTCTTCTTTTAAAACGAGAAATGGCTCTAATTTTTTTTCATAAATTCCACCAGCTATGAAACACTCAGAGGAGTCAGATAAACAAGTAATTTTACATTTTGAATTTGTAGGAATATAACTACCCTCAGGTTCACCATCCCATACGTCAGTTGTTCTTTTTCCAATCTGTCCTAACTTATTATCCTCCACGGTAATCTCGACGATACCTGTTGCTGGAACTACGCTACTTTCATGTTTTGATAGTTTGTATTCATATGACTCACCTTTTTTTAAATTGATAATATTAAAATAAACTAAAGGTACTGTTTTATTTATTTCTCCAAATAAAGCTTGATTTTTATTATCTGAATAAGGGATGTGCATCTATAACTCCTTTTGATTTTGGTTAATAAATTTTTCTAATTCCTGATTATTGGGCATAGCTGAGGAACATCCTACTCTTGTTACTACTATTGCAGCATTTGCGGAACCCCGAATTACTGCATCCTCTAAACTAAGGCCATTGTATAGAGAGCTTATAAAACCTCCATTGAACGCGTCACCTGCACCCGTAGGTTTAATAGCTTCGACATTAAATGTCCCGTATTGGCTCTCATTTTCTTTAGTAAATACTTTGGATCCTTCTTCGCCCATTTTATAGACAATCACTGATGGTTTTTTTTTAATATACATTTTTACTAATTCAAGTCCATTTGTAGAATTATCAGCCACATTAAATTCTAAATCGTTTCCAATGATTATATCCATTTCATTCATAATTTCTTTATATACATCTGATTTGATTGTATCAGACTCCCAGTTGTAAGGCCGATAATCAAGATCGATTATTAATGGTATCTTGAGATCTGAAGTTAGTTTTGAGGCAACCAAAACAGCATTCCTTGAAGGTTCTCCTGAAAGCGCAGTTCCAGAGATAAATACTGCAGAGTAATTATTAAAATTAATTTTATTAATATCCTCCTTATTAAGTTGTAGATCACAAGGATTACTTCTGTAAAGAATAGATTGGTTATTTTTTAAAATAGTTTCAACAACAGCTATTTGTGTTTGAAAGGATTTATTGACTTTTCTGCAGTGTTCTACACCAACTTTGAATTCATTAAGTTTGTTAATTATGTATTCTCCGATTGCATCGTCAGATATACAAGTAAGTAAATCAGTGCTGACACCCAAGTTCGATAGAGCAACACAAGTATTTGCCGCCGAGCCCCCTAAATGAGAAGAAAAGTTATTTACATTGGAGATTTTTGTACCGGGTGGCTCTGGATAAATATCTAATCCTGCTCTCCCTATTACAAGAATTTTTTTTGTATTATCAAATTTCATTTAATGAAAATTAAGTCTAGAGGAATTATTGTAATTACTTAAGAATTTTTTGTATTTCCTCTTGTGAAAAATAATCTGCCTTCTTAAAAGTAGTCTTTATCTCTTGGGGTGTTTTGGTGTCTGCTGCCTTCATTGTTGATTGAATAATATCCAAAACGTGTAACGATAATTCTCCGCTACATCTGTGTTCAAGTTCATTATCAATACAGTATGCCATTTCAGCTAATCCGACACCACGGTAGTTCGCATTAGTTGGCGACTCATTAGCCCTACCGCTATGAGATGTAATATTAATTTTACCCAGAGGCATATCATCAGTTTTGTGCTCTTGCCAAACACCACTATCATCAGTACTTGTGTATACTGAGCCTCCAAACATATTTGGATCAGGCACAATCATAGAACCTTTATCGCCGTAAAGCTCTATGTGATTACGTTGGTGAGCTACAACATCAAACGATAGAGTTATTTGAATTAGAGCCCCATTATGAAATTCTAAATTAACTAAATAGCTAGTTTGACATTCCACATCAAACTCCTGATCTTTTTTTGGACCTATGCCTATAACTCTTTTATCGAAAACTTTGGTAGAAATACCATGAACGCTTTTAGCAGGGCCAAGTAAATTTACTAAAGCTGTTAAATAGTATGGTCCCATATCTATAACTGGGCCACCTTCATTATTTGCAAACCATGGTTCAGGATTGGGATGATAAGATTGAACTCCTGGATAAGCAAAAATCGCATTTCCGAGTCGAACATTTCCAATTTTATTATCGTTTATTAATTCAATAGATTTTTGAATTCCACCACCCAAAAAAGTATCAGGAGCATTGCCAATGTATAAGTTTTTACTTTTAGATAATTTTAAGAGATTTTCACCATCTAAAAAATTTACAGCCATTGGTTTCTCACTATAAACATGTTTACCACTCTCCAGCGAATTTTTTGCTACCTCGTAATGAGCCTTTGGAATAGTTAAATTTAAAATAATATCGACTTCACTATCATTTAATATTTCATCAACAGAACAAGAGTTTATATTATAAGTTTCGGCACATTTTTTAGAATTTTCATGATTAATATCAGCACATTTAATTATGCGAAAATTATTAAAATAATCATGTCCTCTAAAATATGTTTCAGAAATATGACCACATCCTATTAAGCCAACATTAAAGACTTTGTTCATAAATATGAATTATTTGTCTAGGCCGCACATATTGATGTATTTTATTTCAATAAAATCATCAATTCCATACTTTGAGCCTTCTCTACCAAGACCAGACTCTTTTATTCCTCCAAATGGTGCCTCTGCTTTTGAAGTTAATCCAGTATTGACTCCAACCATTCCGTATTCAAGTGCCTCAGCAACTCTCCATATTCTTCCGATATCTCTGGAATAAAAATAGGATGCAAGTCCATATGGTGAGTTATTTGCGAGTTTAATTACTTCTTTTTCATCTTTAAATTTGTATATTGGAGCCACTGGCCCAAATGTTTCTTCAGTTGTAATTTTTGCTTCTGGTGGGACTTCAGTGAGGATTGTAGGCTGATAAAAGTTCATTCCCAAAGAATGTTTAGATCCACCAATTGCAACTTTTGCGCCATATTGTAATGCATCTTGGACATGCTCCTCTACTTTACTTAAAGAGTGCTCATCAATCATGGGTCCAGAGGCATTTTCCTCATTTAAACCATCTCCTACTTTTATTTTAGAGACAGCATCAACAAATTTTGAACAGAACTCATCATGAACTTTTTCTTGGACATAAATTCTATTTGCACAAACACAAGTTTGTCCTGTATTTCTAAATTTGCTTTGGATTGCACCCGCAACTGCATCATCAATATTTGCATCATTAAATACAATGAAGGGTGCGTGACCGCCAAGTTCCATTGAGACTTTTTTTACAGTTCCAGAACATTTCTGTAAAAGTATTTTTCCAATTTCTGTTGAACCTGTAAAAGATAATTTTCTGACAATTGGATTTGTGGCTAATTCCTCTCCGATTTCAGAGGCCTTTCCTGTAATTACATTTAAAGTTCCTTTTGGGAAACCTGCCTCCTCAGCCAAAACAGCTAGCGCGAGTGCAGAATAAGGAGTTTGACTTGCTGGTTTAATTACAACTGGGCACCCAACAGCTAAAGCTGGTGCACATTTTCTTGTAATCATAGCATTAGGAAAATTCCATGGGGTAATGGATGCCACTACACCAACTGGTTGCTTCAAAACAACAATTCTTCGATCGGTCATGGGATCTGGAATTGTGTCTCCATAAACCCTCTTGGCTTCTTCTGAGAACCATTCAACAAAAGAGGCTCCATAGCCTATTTCTCCACGTGACTCATTTATTGGTTTTCCTTGTTCAACTGTCATGATTTGAGCTAATTCCTCTTTATTTTCAATCATTAAATCAAACCATTTTCTGAGTATATCTGATCTTTGACGTGCAGATTTTGCCCTCCATTCAGGCCAAGCATTATTTGCTGCTTCTATAGCATTTCTAGTTTCAGATGTTCCGCATTTAGGGACAGTGCCGATTTCTTTCAAGTTAGCTGGATTGTTTACAGATATTGTCTCACCTGAGTCAGCATTAACCCATTCACCGTTAATGTAGCACTTATCTCTATAAAATTTTGAGTCTTTAATTTCCATAAATATTTATAACAGTTTTAATTATTATTCTACAGTGGCAATTTTACCACCTACAGGGATCGTATCTCCCTCTTGTGCAATTATCTCTGTTAATTTACCATTAACTGTTGAAGGTATTTCAGCAGCTGTCTTATCAGTCTCAACTTCACAGAGGATATCTCCCTCTTTAATTTCATCTCCGACTTTTTTAAGCCACTTTACTACTTTTCCCTCATCAACTGTTTCTCCAAGGGATGGCATTATTATTTCCATAATTATTCTCCTTTTAGTTTTTTTACAACTTCATTTACAATTAGTTCCACTGAGGGAATTGTATTGTCTTCGAGTATGTCGGCACTTGGTAATGGTACATGTGGTGTAGTTACTCTAGTGACAGGGCCTTTTAAATTTTTAAAACAATGTTCTGAAATTAAAGATGATATTTCCGCACCCCATCCACAAAGTCTTGGATTTTCTTCTACTGTCAAGACATGACCTGTCTCGATAACAGATTTTTTTATTGTTTGTAAATCTAAGGGCACTAGAGATCTTAGATCGATTACCTTTGCATTAATATCGTGTTTGTCTTTCAAAATTAATGCAGCCTCTTTTGCTCTTTGTGCCATTAGAGCTAAACCAATAATAGTAATATCTTTTCCCTCGTGAAGCGTATTAGCCTCCCCGATAGGAATGGATATATCAGTTTGTTCAATTTCTTCTTTAAATGCATAAAGTGATTTATGTTCATAAAATATAACTGGATCAGGGTCCTTTACAGCGCTATCCATCAAACCTAACACGTCACTAGGGCAACTTGGTGCGACTACTTTTAAACCTGGTATCATCATAGACCAATTTTCTAAACTTTGAGAGTGTTGCGCACCAAATTTTGAACCTCCACCATTTGCAGTCCTAATGACTAATGGAATGTTGATTTGACCATCTGACATATATCTAGTTTTAGCAATTTGATTTGCCACAATATCCCAACAAACAGCTAAAAAATCTGAAAACATTATTTCTGCTATTGGTCTTAAGCCTGTCATTGCTGCGCCCATAGCTGCACCTAAAATCGCCTGTTCTGAAATTGGTGCATCCATAACTCTCTCTTTACCAAACTCCTCTAAAAGACCAACCGTCGCTTTAAATACTCCACCCGCAGCACCTACGTCTTCGCCTATAAAAAAAACTTTTTGATCTTTTCTCATGGATTGAGCTATAGCAAGTGAAACACTTGCTCTGTATGTTAATTGTGCCACTCAGAACCTCCATTAGCCCATACATCAGTATATATTTCTTTAATTTCTGGAATTGGAGAAGCCATGGAAATTTCAGTTGCTTTTTCAACTTGATCTTTAATTTTCTCCTCAATTTCAGAAATTATTTTTTCATTGATATTAAAATCTAATAACTTTGCTCTGTAATTTTTTATTGGGTCTTTGTTTTCCATCCAATCTTTTACTTCCTCATCAGGCCTGTACTTACCTGGGTCAGCTCTTGAATGCCCACTATGTCGATAAGTCTTGGCTTCAATTAAACTTGGACCTTTACCCTCTCTTGCTTTTGAAATAGCTTTTTCTGCAATCCTTAACATTTCATCAGCATCATTTCCATCCACAATAATTCTGTCTAAATCGTAAGCACTTGCTCTATCAGCAGCTGGGTGGTCAACAGCAGTAACTTCATGAATTGGTGTATATTCCATGTATAAATTATTTTCGCAAACAAACACTATGGGTAAATTCCAAATTTTTGCCATATTCAGTGCTTCATGGAATGCTCCGATGTTTGTAGTACCATCTCCAAAAAAGCAAACACTTACCTCATTTGTTTTATTATATTTTGATGCTAAAGCAGTTCCATTGGCTATAGTTAAATGAGCACCTATAATAGCATATGAACCCATAACTCCCTTATCTACATCTGTAAGATGCATTGATCCTCCTTTACCTTTCATCAAGCCACACTGTCTACCCATTAATTCTCCTAAGACTCCCTCGATTGAAGATCCTCTTGCGAGTGTATGTGCGTGCCCACGATATGTGCAAAATGTGTAATCACCCTGTTTCAGGGCGACACCGAAAGCACCTGCAATAGCTTCCTGACCGAGAGCTAAATGGCTAGTGCCCTTAATAAGGTTTTGAAGAAAAAGATCATATGCTTTTTTTTCGACTAGCCTTAATTTTAGCATCATCTCCCATAATTGAAGTC
>CACNEB010000007.1 GCA_902619375.1 uncultured Alphaproteobacteria bacterium | reverse complement strand
TATATCTGTGATTTTTTCACTGGATACTTGAATAATAACATCATTCTTTAAAAGATTTTCATTATTATCTCCTACCTCTGTGACCAAAATACCTTTAGTTTTTGAGTCTAACCCTAAAGAATTTATAGCATCTATTGTCAACTCAAGAACAGTGATATCTAACTCTTCTAAATAAACACCATCATTTTTAGCGAGTTTGCGACCCTCCTCTAATTCACCTACCCTTACCTTTATATCTATAATTTCTCCGTTTCTCCAAACTTTAACAATTACTTCACTATCTATTGGGGTTTCAGCAACAACTTTAGGCAAATCTTTAAATGATGTGATTTTTTGATTGTTAAACTCAATTATTATATCTCCAGCTTGAATGTTTGATAACGCAGCAGGGCTATTTGGTTCAACAGAAGCAACAAATGCTCCCTCCGTTGAGTCATAGCCTAAACTCTCGGAAAATTCTTCAGTTAAATCTTGAATTTGAACACCAAGTCTTCCTCTTTTTGCCTGACCAAATGAGATTATTTGTTCAACAATTAATTTTGCTGTTTGAGAGGGAATAGAAAAACCTAAGCCAACACTTCCACCTGTTTGAGAGATAATCATTGAATTAATTCCAATTACCTCTCCATCTAAATTAAATAAGGGTCCGCCGGAGTTACCTCTATTGATTGGTGCATCAGTTTGTATAAAGTCAACGTAAGGGCCACCACCTATATCTCTATTTATAGATGATATTATTCCTGAAGTTACAGTTCCGCCTAAACCCAGAGGGTTACCAATAGCTAGTACAATATCTCCAACTCTTGACAAATCCGAGTCTCCCCAATTAACACTTTGTATGTCAACAGTTGAGGGGTCAATTTTTAAAACAGCTATGTCAGTTTTTGGGTCAGTTCCAACAAGTTCTGCAGGAACTTCATCAATTCCATTATTGAAAATTACAGTAATCTGATCTGCTCCACTTATTACGTGATTATTTGTTACTACATAACCTTTATCGCTAATAATAAATCCTGAACCAAGACCTGTTAGATTTTCACGTTTTGGCATTTGATTGCCAAAAAAATCATCAAACATATCATTGAACGGATGGCCTTCTGGTAATTCAGGTAATTGCCTAGTTTGTCTTTCTACGGTTTGACTAGTAGCAATACTTACAACTGAAGGTAGAAGTTCATCAACTAAATCTGCATAACCTCTCTCAAATTGTGCTGATGCACTTTGGATTATAAAAAATATACTGAAAAGAGATAAAACTAAGTGTCTTTTCATTTAAAAATTTTATTTAGTTGGCGCCCTCAGAGTTTTCAAAGTACTCAAAGAAGTCACTATCAGGAGAAATGACCATAGTAGTTGTTCCATCTTTAAAAGTATCTGCGTATGCTTCCATTGATCTAATAAATTCAAAAAATTCAGGGTCTTTTGCAAAAGCCTCATTTAAAATTTGGTTTCTTGCGGCTTCACCTTCACCTTTTAAGATATTAGATTGTTTTTCTGCTTCAGCAATAATCTCAATTTTCTCTCTATCAGCAGTCGCCTTAATTTTTTGTGATATCTCCTGACCTTCCGCTCTTAATAAATTTGCTTCCCTTTCTCTTTCCGTTCTCATCCTATCAAACACGTTAGATTGAACTTCTGGTGTAAGTTCTGTTCTTTTTAACCTCAGGTCAACAATTTCAATACCAAAGGTATCTTGATCTTCACGAACATTTTCAAAAATCTCAGCCATAATTTTATCACGATCATCAGATAACAAATCATTTAGTTGATACTGAGCTATTACACCTCTTACAGATGAGTTTACTATTCTACCCAAACGATCATTAAGGGCTAACTCTGTTCTAGTTGTTTGAAAAAACTTTAAAGGATCTTTAATCATATATCTGACTATTGAGTCGACCACAATACGCTTTTGGTCTCTTAGTATTACCTCTTCTTGAGCAGGATCTAAGTTTAAAACCCTACTGTCGTAGTAAACAACGTTTTGGATAAATGGTAGTTTAAATTTCAAACCAGGTGATTGATGCACAGCACGCGGTTCACCAAATTGCAAAACAATTACTTGTTTTGTTTGATCAACAACAAAGAAAAAGCCTGATGCAAACAAGATAAAGAAGAAAGATAATCCAACAATAATATAGTTTCTCATTTTCATTAGTTGTTACCTGTCTGCTTGCTCTTGTTTAACTCGTTTAAAGGCAAATACGGAACAACTCCGTTACCAGAATTCTGATCAATCATTATTTTACTAGATCCTGACAGGACGTCTCTTAATGTTTCTAAATAAATTCTTTTTTTGGTTGTCTCTTTAGATTGCTCATATGTGTCTAACACTTGAAGAAATCTACTTGCTTCACCTTCAGCTTGTTTAATTAGTTTATTTTTATAACCCTCAGCCTCTTGGAGTATTTTTTCAGCTTCACCTCTTGCCTCAGGCACAATTCTGTTACTGTAAGCCTCTGCTTGGTTGACTGTTCTCTCCTTATCCTGTCTTGCTTTTTGAACATCATCAAATGCATCTATAACCTCTCTTGGGGGGTTAACATCTTGTAATTGTATCGATTGAATTAGTATTCCAACTTCATATTCATCCAAAAGTTCTTGTAGTAAAGATCTTGAGTCTCTTTCAACTGATTGTCTAGATACGGTTAGTAGGCCTTCTAAGTTAGTCTGACCGACAACTTCTCTTAAAACACTTTCAGATATAACTTTTACTGTTTCTTCAGGGTCTCTTAAATTAAATAAAAACTGCCCAGCATCTTTAATTCTGTATAGAACTGTATAATCTAAATCAGATATATTTTGGTCGGATGTTAACATCATACTTTCTTCGAGTACATCTCTAGTAGAATTACCATTGGATCTAAAACCAACATTAATTTTCCTGATTGCTTCAACTTTAGGAGTTAAGACTTTTCCTATAGGTGTTGGGAAAAAATAATGGAGCCCTGGATCTGTTGTACTTTCATTCCATTTACCAAAAAGTAGTTCAACCCCTTGTTCATCAGGCTCAACTCTATAAAAACCTGTCGCAAGCCAAATTACAAAAGCTATTAATATTAAAAATGAAACACCCTTAAAACCACCTTTAAAAGGCATTTTAATTTTGTATTTATTCTTTAAATCTTTGAGAAGGTCATCAATTGAGTCGTTGTTACCACCTGAGAAACCGCCGGAACCTCTATTATTGTTCCCTGATGAAGGCCCCCATGGACCATCAAGTGCAAAAATTTTAAATTTGTTTTTGTTCACGATACATTATATGTAGTGTTTAATATATGAATATCAAGACTTGTTTTGGAATATCAAGCTGTAAAGGTGGTGTTGGTAAATCAACTGTAGCTTGCAATATCGCTATAACTTTAGCAAACCAAGGATACAAAGTTGGCCTTTTAGACGCAGACATTTATGGACCTAGTGTCCCAACATTACTTGGCATCGGAGATAAGGAACCTAAAGTTGAAGATGGGAAGTTTTTACCCTTTGAAGTATTTGGGATTAAAGCAATGTCAATAGGTTTTCTTGTCAATGAAGAACAAGCGATTGTTTGGCGAGGACCAATGTTAGCAAAAGGGCTTGATGGGCTTATTAACAAGACAATTTGGGGTGATTTAGACTATTTAATTGTTGATTTTCCACCTGGAACTGGAGATGTCCAAATATCAATGTCCCAAAAACTCAAACTAGATGGAACTCTTATTATTACAACTCCACAGCTTCTATCTTTAAAAGATGTCATCAGAGGTATTAATATGTTTATCAAGGTTAATGTTCCAATACTTGGTGTAGTTGAAAATATGTCTTATTTAGAAGAGCAAAATGAAAAAAAATATATTTTTGGTGAGTCTAAGACTAAGTCTCTACTACTCAAAGAAAATATAAATTTAATTGAAGAACTTCCTTTTAATTTAAATATCCCTAAAAGTTGTGATGATGGAAAGCCCTATTGTTTTGATTATAAAGATGATTATTCTCTAAAATTTGAAAATATAACAAACGCAATTACAAAAAAATTTCAAAGTTAAGATAATTTAATATTAAACTTTGCTTCTAATTCTCTAAGCTCTCTTGGAGATAGTTTGTAATTAGCCTTCTTAATTTTTTTATTCGCTAATTTATCTTTAACAATTTTCAAAGCCTCTTTAGAGAGTTGGAAAGAGTCCGAACGGTAATCTTCAAAAGCTTCGTATGTTAAGGGTACCCACTTTTTTAAAATTTCAACCATTTTTTCAGCATAAATTTGTATTTCATACTGAGCATGGCTGTCTGCTCGTAATCTTAGAAAATGCATAAGATTATGAAGGTCTACTTTCCAATACCATTGTGTGTAATAGTTTAATGGAAGAGTTGTTCGAGCTAGTTCTCTAGCTAGACCCTCCCCTTCAACGTATTCATCATTATTCAAAAGCTTACCATTCAATAAATTTTGGTAGTCATCATAGAGCTGTTCGGAATTCTTTTGAATTAAATCTTGGGCTTGTTTTGCAAACATTTTATCTAAAGTATTTGATCTCCCTTGCTTGTTTGTAGTGGATTGAGATCCTAGTTGATCCATTTCTGGAACATAAAACTCTTTATCTAATACTGAATATCTCGCAGAGTATTCATTTACATTTGCAGTTCTGTGTCTAATCCATTGTCTAGCAACAAAAATAGGGAGTTTAATATGAAACTTAATTTCACACATCTCAAACGGAGTTGTATGCCAATGACTTAAAAGATATCTAATAAGACCACGGTCCTCACGTAATTTTTTTGTTCCCTCGCCATAGGAGACTCTGGCTGCTTGGACTATAGACTGGTCAGTTCCCATATAATCAATAACTCTTATGAAACCATGGTCTAAAATTGGAATTTGTTTATATAGAATTTTTTCTAAAGCAGATGAAGTAGCTCTAGTAGTTTTAAAATCTTTAAATTTTGGCACTTTAGTGACTTTTTTCTTCATAGGTGTTTAAAGGATTCATTTATTAGACTATATTATCCTCGTTGTTTATCAACTATAGCAATAAACGCTATATGTAATAGGTGTATCGGACTCGGGGGCGGTACCCGACACCTCCACCATAAAAATTTTTATGGGGGTGATATAGGTTTGACGTGCTCTGAAGGATATAGTTTTTGCTCGTTGTAAGCGTTTCTTCGACATAGAAACTTAAAATAATTGCTAACGATAATGAATTAGCACTCGCTGCTTAATCTAATTAGGTAAGCGCGGCTTTGGGGCGGCCGGGCAACAGAACGCCCCTTTTATTTTAATAACCTTTATTTCTTCTTACTTTTTTATTTTTAAAGAGCAGACACTTAGCAGACACTTTGAAGTTACATTCTAGGCGATGAATCAAAGAGAAGGAATTTAGTAAGAAAAGATTATTTATATTTTCCTGAAATCATAGATGAACTAATAATTTCATTCTTATATTTTTTTTCGAATTTTTTTTGTGTCATTTCGCCTAAACTTTTGTTTATTTCAATGTTTAAGGCATAAACTTTTATATTATAAACATGAACTCCGTTGGGTGGGCAAGGTCCACCATAATTTTTACTACCATTACTATTTCTTCCGGTTTTTCCAATACCTAATTTTCCATCTTTGACCTCTTTAAGTTCTTTTGTATTTGTTGGTATATCTACTAAAATCCAATGCACCCATATTTTACCAGCAACACTCATTGCATCAGGGTCATCAATAATTAGTGCAAGAGATTTTGCATCATCTGGAATATCTGAAAACTCTAATGGGATAGATATATTATTACCTCCATTATACTTACATCCATATTTTTTTGGAATATTATCACCATCATTAAATGCTGGGGAACTAATATCTAAAGCAAAAGAGTTAAATGAAAATACAAGTAAGAATGAAAAAATAATTTTAATCACATATTAATAATAACATTTATTTAGAACTATTTGTATACTTTATTAAAAACAGAAGTCGCAAATTCGTAAAAAACTAAAAATCAGAGCAGACACTTTTAGCAGACACTATTATAAAATCATTATATAGTGCGACTTAGGGACGATGTGTTAGGAAACAGAACGCCCCCTTTTAATTTCCTATGCCTAACTTGAGTCTTGCAGCTTGCATATTCTCTTCAGTGTCACTTAATTCCCAACCACTTGTCAACATGCGACTAGTAAATTGTTTGTTATAAAGAAAAGGAATAACTAACTGAAAAAGACCAAATGTTACTACTGAAAAGATCAAATGGAGCACTCCAATTAAAATTTCTCCACGAAAAATAGGAACAAAAAAACTGAAGAAGAAATAAGTCCAACAATAACCAACAAACCCTGGTTTATTTAAACTAGAATTTGTATGTCTAAGGTTAATTTTCTTTTGGGCACCCATAAAAATTAATCCTAAAATTAAAGGTGAGAAAAATATTAAAATTATAATAATAAAAATTATTGATAACTCCATTTAGCTCAAATTAGAAAAATAATTAATTATGGTCAATATATTAATTGCACTGATAAGACTAAACAATTTCTATCTTCAGAACAACTCTATCATGAATAAAATGATCTGTTATAGATTAATTTTGAATGTTCTAGAGTCTTTCTGATCACTGATATCAATTATCTTAAACTTAGCTGTTTTTTCCAACTTTATGCCTTTAGATGTAACAAAAGATTTCATTTTTTTTACTTCACCCTCTGGCATTTTTCTTTGATATTTCAGTGTATGACTTTTGGAACCAATTTTAAAGATAGTTTTCATATTTCTATTACGATTTTAATCAAATTATTAGATGATAACCTATTAACTTTTATAAGAGATTAATATGTTTTTTTTTCATAGTGTTGTATTAAAAATATTTTAAATCATAATAGACAATAATTAAGGAGGAATTTTTTATGGAAAAAATGATGTTAGCTATTGGTAGATTAAAAGAGGGTGAAGGTAAATTTGAAAAATTTATGGCTTTTTTTCAATCTGAAGAGGGGATGGAAATGAGGAAAGCTGCAGCACATGTAGAAAAAACAGTTCCTGGAATTTTACCTGATAAAAGCGGTATCATGTTTAAAGTTCATGTTCATAATGAAGAGGAAATGATGGGTATCGTTAAAGGAACTAACCCTGTTATGAAGCCAATTTATGATGAATGTATACAAAGCATTGAATTGTTCGAATTAACACAAGTCTCATTAGACGAATAAAAAAGGATTAAAAATGTCAATATTAAAAAAATATGATGAGGTCTTTATGAATAAAGATGAAGCTGGTATGAATGAGGTGCTTCATGATGATTATAAATTCACAATGCATGCTTCTGGAAAAGTTTTAACTAAACAAGATGTTATACAGTGGGCAATGAGCGATGATATTAATAGAGACAAGGTCCGAATTATTTATGAAAATGATGAAATTGGGATTGAGCACTCATTTGTAACTTTTTCAGATGGTAACACACAGGCAGTTATGGCAGTATTCACTTTCAAAGATGGTAAAATCTTTTCTTTAGAAACTGGTGCCACAAATATGCCAAAGTAATTAATTTAAATATTTTGAAAGGTCTGGTTTAAAATAGTTCGGGCCTTTCATTACTTTTCCAGCCTCATTATATATGGGTTTTCCATCCTCACCTAATTTGCTCATATTAGAGTTTTGAACTTCCTCAAAACACTTATCTAAATCAATACCAAAAGCATGACCGGCTCCATAAGTGACATAAAGTATGTCGGTTAATGCATCTGCTACCTCAAGTAAATTTTCATCCTTCATTGCTTCAGTTAATTCTTCTAATTCCTCTTTGATAAGGTCAATTCTTAACTTGTTAGTCTTAGCGTCACTGAGTCCAGATTTATCTTTTACTTCTTGACCATAAGTTTTCATAAATAACTTCACTTTTTCAAAATTTGTCATATAAAACTCCTCTCTTATATAATAATCAATTTTTACTAGTAAAAAGAATTTATTTATAATAGTAATAATTCGCTATGGCCAGATAGCTCAGTCGGTAGAGCAGAGGACTGAAAATCCTCGTGTCGGCGGTTCGATTCCGTCTCTGGCCACCACTTTGAAAGACTATTGAAGGTTTAATTCATCAATTGAACGATCGTTTCTTGACCTGCTCAACTCTAAAAGCCCTCCCCTTGTGTAGCCATAAACATTTGTAATACTTAAATCATCTCTAAATTCATTTTTTAACATACCAACAAGTTTTCTGAGTGTATTTTGGTCGCTGGCTACAGGGTCAATAACCACTTTTCCAGAAATATTTTTTAATTTTATAAGCCTTGAGATTAATTGAATAGCTTCTCTATTTGTATCAAATCTTTTTGCTGATCCCGTATTAACATCAATTGCTGTAAGAGCATCTGTTTTACCAATCATAATATTACCTCCACTAGGTAAATCGTAATTGTGACCGATTAAATAATCTATCTTTTCACCTAAATTAAATACCTCTTCAATTTGTTCATTGGACATCTCTTCACATAGATTTGCAAAAGTAGAGTCCAGTTTTTCATCCCAGTTTTTTACTCTTTCGAAACGATCATTATCACTAAAGATGATTTGATCAGTATTTTTATCAGAGTAATCACAAACAAAATTTTGATCAAAATATGTATTTTGGAAAACAAGACCCTCATCGCTTAATTCTTTTGCATTTAATTCTATTTCTTTCCATTGATTATTTAAATCATTCAACTCAGATTGAGCAATTTCAATATTTTCAGGAATAAGATTATGCCTAGCTATCAATCCGACTTCAGACTCACTTAGAGCATCCATAATTTTATCTTGTTGATTTGTGTCTAAATTTTTTCTAGTTCTTCTACTAAGAATAATTTCATCACCATATGGTAATAAATTTATAAATTTACCAGTTAAAATAACATTATTTGTAAAAAGATGAACTTTATCTTTAGAGCCTATGCTTCTTACTTGAAGTAATAAAGATTGTCCTTCATGTGCCTTTTCGCCATTAGGATAATTTATTCTTTTAAAGAAACCTCTTTGATCTCCGTTCCCATATGAAACAAATGCTCCACTATCATTTGGTAAAATTTCTGTAATTTTTACTTTATAGATATCACCAATTTGAACATCTTCGTTGGGTTGAAAGCGAATATTAACCAATTCCCCTTCATTGAGTTTGACTCCGCACTTAAAATTTTTATAGTTTGTAACAATAAGTTTTGTAGACATGGCATTGCTCCTTTTAAAAAATTATTCATTAGTTCTTCGACCTAAATGTTATTCTGCCCTTAGTTAAATCATATGGTGTCATCTCAACTGTTACTCGGTCTCCTGCGAGTACTCTTATTCTATTTTTCCTCATTTTTCCAGATGTATGGGCAATGACTTCATGGTCATTATCTAACTTAACTTTAAACATAGCATTTGGAAGTAGCTCTGAAACTACACCTTGAAATTCTATTGCATCTTCTTTAGACATATAATTTTATTTTATTGTTTGATCTTTCTAATTTCAACTGATAAAGCGTGTGCCTCCAAACCCTCTTGTCTCGCAAGATTAATTGTGTGATTTGCTATTTTCTTAAGAGTTTTTTTTCTAGGGTCAATAAAAACTGTTTTTTTAGTGTAATCTTCAACACCCAAGCCAGATGAAAATTTTGCAGTTTGATCTGTTGGTAAGACGTGATTAGTTCCAATTGTATAATCTCCCAAAGCAACAGGAGATTTTTCACCTAAAAATACAGATCCAGCATTTTTTATATTTTTTAATATATTTTTGGTAAATTTTTCATGAATATGAAGATGCTCTGGAGCAATAAAATTTGAAATTTCATATATTTCTTTTTGACTTTTAGCTAAAATTAAATTGCAATTATTTTTTATAGATTGATCAACATTTTTAAATTTTGTATCTTCCGTAATTCTTTTTATTTCATTTTTAACTTTAATTAAAATATTTTTGGATTTAGATAAAACATACGTTTTTGCATTTGGGTCATGTTCGCCTTGGGCGAGAACATCGTAGGCTATCCAAGTAGGATTAGAATTATTATTTGCTATTACTAGGACCTCAGACGGGCCAGCTGGTAAATCTATTCCTATAACTCCAAATAATTGTTTTTTTGCTTCAGCTACGTATTGGTTTCCTGGGCCAAATACTTTATCCGCCTTTTTTATGATATTTGTGCCAAAAGCGAGAGCTGCTATTGCTTGAGCACCACCAACGTTGTAAACAACATTTACACCGCATAAATACGCAGCTGCAAGAGTTAGTTTTGATGTTTGACCATTTTGAGAAGGAACACAAATCATAATATTTGGAACTTTGGCTATTTTTGCAGGTATGGCTGTCATTAAAACAGTTGATGGATATGAAGCTAACCCACCAGGAATGTATAAACCAACATTTTCAATTGGTTTCCATTCAATATAAAACTTCGAGTCAAGTTGATCTTTGAAAGAATAAGATGTTTTTTTTTGTTTTGAGTGATAATAAAAAATTCTTTTGTAAGCTAAATTAAGAGATTTTTTATTTTCATTTGAAAGAGAATTATAAGCATCCTTTAAAGTTTTTTTTGAAATTATTATACTTTTTAAATTTGCTTTTTTGTTCTCAAACTTTTTTACATACTTTAATAAAGCTACATCCTTATTTTTTTTTACGTCATGTATAATTTTTTTTACAGCTAAACTTATTTTGGAATTTGTATTTTTAGATGAGTTGATATTATCAAAAATCCATTTTTTATTTACAAATTTCACTATAAACCTTGCATAAAAATTTTTTTAATAAATTTTTTTTTTAAATCGTACGCAAAATAGCTACTAATTATTACAGTTGAGATGTCATTGTTTATTACTACATTTTCGTAAAGCTGATTGTCTTTTAATGTCTTGCCTGATTGAACTAAATCTAAGATAAAATCAGCTATTCCATATTTTACTGCAAGCTCGATAGAACCATTTAATTTTATTGTTTCAGTCTGTATATTTAAATCTTTAAAATAATTCTCAGCGATATTTTTAAATTTTGTTGCAACTTTAAAAATTTTCTTTTCCGAAAAATTTATTTTTTTTTTATTTGAAGCTATAGATATTCTACACTTTCCTATTTTAGTCTTTTTTAAAAGAACAATATTTTCTGAGCTATTTTCGAGAATCTCGTCATATCCAACAAATCCAATATCAGCTGCACCTAGCATAATATACGATCGAATATCAGATGGTTTTAACTTAATTACTTTTATCTCGTTAAGATTTGTATCAAAAGTTAATTTTCTAACACTATCATTGAAGAAAGCCTCTTCTATTCTTAAACCTCTTTCAGATAAAAATTTTACAACTTTTTCTTCAAGCCTACCTTTAGGGCAGGCAATTATTAAATTTTGATTATTCATTTTTTTCTACTAATGTTTACGCCACATTTTTTTAATTTTAAATCAAAATCTTCATATCCTCTATCAAGATGATAAATTCTATTTATTACAGTTTTTCCCTTAGACATCATTGCTGCGATTATAAGGGAAAAACTAGCCCTTATATCTGTCGCCATGACCTCTGCGCCCAGTAAATTAGATGTTTTATCAATTGTTACTGTATTTCCTTTGATTGATAAATTTGCCCCAAATCTTCTCAGCTCTGGAATATGAATAAATCTATTTTCAAATATATTTTCGACCACTTTCGACTTTAAACCAGACTTAAGTTGTGTTGCTATTAGCTGAGCCTGTAAATCTGTAGGGTATCCTGGAAATTCTTTTGTAGAAATTTTTTTTATTGGTTTAAGTGTTTTACAATAAATTTCATAAGAGGTATTAGATAGCTTTTTTATTTTTAGACCCATTCCTTTGTAAAGTTTCAAAGGAAGAGCTAAGTCTTTTGGATTGAAGTTATATAATTTGAGTCTACCTTTTGTTGCCATAGTTGCTAAAATATATGAGCCAGCTTCTATCCTGTCAGGTATTACTTTGTAATCTTGAAGTTTTAGTTCTTCTACTCCTCTAACTGTAATTGTCCTATTTTTTACTTTTATAAGTGCGCCACATTTATTTAAAAAATTAATTAAATCTATGACTTCAGGCTCGATGGCACAATTTTTTAATGTACTTTTTCCACTTGCAAGACTAGCTGCCATTAAAATATTTTGTGTTGCACCTACACTGATTTTTGGAAATTTATAGTCAATTGAAATTAAATTATTTTTTTTTCTCTCAGCTATTACATAACCATTTTTTATTGAGATTTTTACACCCATTAACTTTAGAGCATTTAAGTGCAAATCAATTCCTCTTGTGCCAATTGAGCAACCACCAGGAAGAGCTATTTTAAATTTTTTATATCTTGAAATCGCAGGTCCTAAAATAACAATAGATGCTCTCATTTGACGAACATATTCGTAATCAGCTGATTTTTTTGTAATAGCAGAACTTCTAACAAATAGAGTGTTTTTTTGAAAATCAACATCACAACCTAAATCTTTTAAAATTGAGATTAAAAATCTTGTATCTCTAAGGTTAGGTACATTATGAATAAGACACTCACCTTTTGCCAACAGAGTCGAAATAATAATAGGCAAAGAAGCATTTTTTGAACCAGAGATTTTTATTTTCCCTTTCAAGGTTGAAGGACCTTTTATAACTACCGTTTGCATTTTTTATTTCTTAATTTTTTTTCTTTTTTTTAGATTTTCTCTTAATTTTTGAGCTAATTTATCTTTTTTTTGTTGTTCAAAATTTTTTTTTATTAGGTCTTGTTTCTTCATAAATTATTACCAAATAAATTATATGATGAATTTTGAAAAATATACTAATAGTTCAAAAAAAATTATTAATTCTGCTCAAAATTTAGCATTAAGTAAAAAACATCAAAAAATTGCCCCTATTCATATTTTTTATGAATTATTAAATTCCAATCACGAATTAATAAACAAAATTTTTGAGAAAACTGATACTGGTATAATTAAAAAATCTATTTCTGAAATATTATCTAAAGAACAAGTAAATAACTCAAGCAGTGTTCAAATTTATGCAGATCCTAAATTATTGAGTCTTTTCGAAGGTGCAGAAACAATTGCAAAGTCTAATCAAGATAGTTTTGTATCGATCGACTCTTTATTTTTAAGTTGTATAAAATCAGATGACCAAATTGAAAAAATATTAAAAAAAAATGGGCTAAGTCTTGAATTAGTTAAAACAAAAATACGAGATTTCAGAAAAGATGGAAAATCTGAAAGCGAAAATTCTGATGATAATTTTAACGCTTTAGAAAAGTATACAATCAATGTTACTCAAAAAGCACAAAAAAGAGAGTTAGATCCGGTTATTGGAAGAGATGAGGAAATTAGAAGAACTATTCAAGTTTTATCAAGGAGAACTAAAAATAATCCAATATTAATTGGAGACCCTGGTGTGGGTAAAACTGCATTGATAGAGGGTTTAGCACAAAGAATAGCAAATAAAGATGTTCCACGCTCATTAGAAAATAAAGTTATTCGTATTCTTGATCTAGGATTATTGCTTGCTGGTGCCAAGTATCGTGGAGAATTCGAAGAAAGACTTCAAAATGTCTTAAAAGAAATTCATAAACAAAATGGTTCAATTATTTTATTTATTGATGAAATTCATACGCTTGTTGGTGCTGGAAAGACAGATGGAGCGATGGATGCATCCAACATGCTAAAGCCAGCATTAGCTAGAGGTGAATTACATTGCGTTGGTGCAACAACTTTAGATGAATATAAAAAATATTTTGAGAAAGATGCGGCTTTAACTAGACGTTTTCAACCAGTTTTTGTTAATGAGCCCTCTTCAACTGATGCTGTTGCTATTTTAAGAGGTCTAAAAGAAAAATATGAAATCCATCACGGAATAAGAATTAGTGATGAGGCTATTTTATCATCAGTTCAATTATCTGATCGATATATAACTGATCGTTTTTTGCCTGATAAAGCGATTGATTTAATGGATGAGGCTGCGAGTAAAGTTAAAATGGAAATTGACAGTAAACCTGAGGAAATAGACCAGCTTGACAGAGATCTTATTAAACTGCAGATGGAAAAAAATGTTCTTTCAAAAGACAATGAAAAAGATGAGAAAAAAAATAAAAAAATTGAAAGTCAAATATCAGATATTCAAGAAAAACTGAATATGCTCAATAGCACTTGGGAGTCAGAAAAAAAGATACTAGATACAAAAAGAAATTTAAATGAAAGAATTGATCAAGCAAAAGAAGACCTCGAAAGTGCTCAAAGAAGTGGTGATTTAACAAAAGCAAGTGAAATTATGTATGGCTTGCTCCCTAGTCTTCAAAAAGAATATGAAGAATTGAATAAAAAAGAGCAGGCTACAATAATAAATGAAGTGATTAATGCTGAAGATATTGCAAGTGTGGTATCAAAGTGGACGGGTATACCTTTAGAAAAACTTATCGGAGGCGAAAAAGATAAGTTAATAAACATAGAAAAACTTTTAGAAAAAAGAGTTATTGGCCAACAAGATGCTATTGAGAAAGTATCTAAAGCTATTAAAATTTCAAAAGCAGGTCTTCAAGATCCTGATAAACCTTTGGGTTCGTTCCTTTTTTTAGGCCCAACTGGCGTAGGAAAAACTGAATTATCCAAAGCTTTAGCAGAATATGTTTTTGACAATGAAAAACAAATGCTAAGACTTGATATGTCCGAGTACATGGAAAAACACTCTGTAAGTAAGCTTATTGGATCTCCGCCTGGTTATATCGGTTACGATGATGGTGGAAAGTTAACTGATTCTGTGCGTAGGCGCCCGTATCAGGTTATTTTGTTTGATGAAATTGAAAAAGCTCACCCCGATGTATTTAATATTCTCCTACAAATTTTGGATGATGGTAGGTTAACAGACTCTAAAGGAAAAATAGTGAATTTTAAAAATACTCTTATTATCATGACCTCTAATATAGGCTCACAAATCCCTGTTGATGATAATTTTGACTATACGACAAAAAAGAACCTTGCTCTTGAAGAACTAAAAAATCATTTTCGATTAGAGTTTTTGAATAGAATTGATGACATTATTTTATTTAACAAATTATCGAAAGAAAATATTAGTGCGATTTTAAATAATCAAATTCAACTAATCGAAAGAAGAGTCTCCTCGAAAGGTATTTCAATTGGTTTTACTGATGAAGCCTTTAACTATTTAAAAGAAAAAGGGTTTGATCCATTATTTGGAGCCAGACCTTTGAAAAGATTACTGCAAGATGAAGTTTTAAACCCCTTATCAGAGGTAATTCTAGATATTGGTGAAAATATTGAAGATAAATTAATTTTTTCTAAAGATAAATATGGATTAGTAATTGCCAATAAAAACCTTAGAGTTTTGAGATCATAACTTCCAACTTAAAGCAAAATTTGTATAATTAAACTATGAAATGGATATTTTTAATTGGGGCATTTGCTTTAATATTTTTTGTATTGTTCCTTTCAGTGATGACTATCAGAAAAATTAGAAAAAAATAATTTTTGGACATTTTTTTTTCAGACTCTCTTTATAACACTAAGGTTTTTTTAGTATCATCAATATTAACAATAATTTTTTTTTTACTACTCCTAACAAGAAAAATTTATAAACAAAAATTAACAATTTCAAATTTGTCAATATATTCCTCTCTTTTTCTATTATTAATTACTTTTGCTAGCTTACTAATTGTAAATTTTTTTGGAAAATTTACTTATGTTCTTTTTATTGCTGCTACAATAACAGTAATATATTCAGAAATAAGTTTTCTTCTTGGAAAATATTTCTTTCCTAATTTTGTAAGTGAAAATGTCTCAAAGGAAATTATTTATATGTTTAGTTTTATTGTATTCATAAATGCAGGTTATTTTACGTTTATGTTAATATTAGATATTTTAAAAGCTGAAACCTATATTTAATTAATATTGATTTGATTATATTCATCTCATACTTCCAACTTGTCCTTATTAGTTTTCTCGCGGCTACTATACTTCCCCTATCTTCCGAGTTAGTTTTATCAACAATGCTATTAACAGGTTCATTTGATAAATATTTACTTTTGGTGGTAGCAAGTTTCGGAAATATTCTTGGTTCATCAGTTAATTGGTATTTAGGAAAAAAAATATTAATTTTTAAAGATAAGAAGTGGTTTCCTGCAAGTGAAACGCAAATAGAAAGAAGTGAAATTTATTTCAAAAAATACGGTATTTGGTCTCTACTACTAGCCTGGCTACCAGTTATTGGTGATCCACTGACAATTATAGCTGGGATTTTGAGAGTAAGGTTTTTAACTTTTTTGACATTAGTAAGTATTTCAAAGATATCTAGATATGTTTTTTTAATATTTATTGTTTTTTGAATGAAGAAAGTAATTACTTTAGAAATTGGTAATTCATCATGGTGGAAAAACATAAAATATAGAAAAGAAGCATCACTAGAACTAAAAAAATTACGTAAAAAATATAAAGCTGTAAAATTAGTCAAAAAATATAGATTAAAAAGTAGTAATACTATAGTCTATGCTGATTATTTATTAATCGATTAATTAGTATGTATAAAAAAATATTTATTTTTTTCACTTTTTTGTTTTTTAGTTTTAGTTCTGCCTTTTCCAGAGTAAACGAGAATGTAGTCCATGATGCTCTTGGTTTTATGATCGGTGGGGATGGTGGATGGGGCGCTGTTACAAATGAATATGAAATTGATGGTTGTGTGACGACTTATGTTCAAGCTCTCGGAGATATGAACCTTATTGCAATTTATGATTTTAATAAAGCATTATGGAATTCAGCATCAAGTCAAATAGGTGAGGATGGAAGAGAGTATTTTATTCTAAATGGCGAAATTGGCGTTCAAGAAGTATATGCATATGATGCTTATGGGGAAGATGCTACAGAGGGTCTTTGGATTTTTGGTATAGAACCTGGGCCAAGTACAACAATATTTTTTCCAATATTAGTTGATATCTCTAGATTTGAAAATGCGATGTACGATCTTATGGATGAATGCCCAGGGATTAAATCAAAGTACTAAAATAATAATTTAAATTTATTTCGATAGTTTAATAAATATATCTCCCATACCAGAAATAAGTTCATCTTCATCGGTAGAATTTCTTATCTTGCATTGTTCACCAACAACGGGATGATTATTTATAGCTAAAAGGTCGCTACTATTACAGCTAGTTGGGTTGTGTAAATAGCCAATAACCATTTTTTGATCTATTGTATACACTTGGTTTTCATTCATTTGATCACCGTTACAAAAATAATCCCTGTTTACCTCTAGTGGGAAATCTTTTTTATTACATGGGTTATCAATAGTCATAACAGTAAATCTTTCTTCAATACCCTGAAATTTATATGATATCTCCATAGCTTTTGCATATTTCATAGAGTCACAAACGCACGGCCAACAACAACGATACATACTTCCACATACTTTATTATCTGAGCCAACATCATTCATACTTATAAATGCTGGTTCAGATCCAGGCGCTATCAATGAACCAGAAACTGGGCAATATCTTTTATTGAATTCAACAAAATCATTAAAACTGAGTTCTTGATCTATTAGATATTTAAAAAACTTAGGTCCTGCAGCATTTCTATTTCCATCTGGAAAAATTTTACCCCAATTCTTAGCAAGTGTATCATAGTAGTAAGACTCACCTTTTATATTTTCACTAGAGTAAATATTTTTATTAACAATCAGTACAAGTAAGACGGTTATTAAAGCTAAAATAATATTGTTTTTAACAAATATCAGAAGTTTTGTATTCACTTGTTAATTTACAAATCATATCTAAATCTAGATCATCCTAAAAATAGTATTAAATATATGAAATTTTATAAATTTTCGTTTTTATTTTTATTATTTTTTTATTCTATGAATGTATTTGCAGAAAAAAGTTATTTCAAAAATATCAGTAATTTATTACCCGATCAAAGTTCTAGACTAAGTTACGGTGTAGCTGTAAGCGATTTTGACAATGATGGAAATGATGAATTTATAGTTACTGGATTTAGATATAGTAATTTAGCTTTAGGTTTTAATGGAGAAAGACTTGAAAATAAAATTACTAATAATATTTTTTCTGACCCAGAGAGATCTACAATTGGAGTTGCAGCATGTGACATAGATAAAGATGGTCTTGAGGAGATTTATTTTCTTAATACAGATACTTATAGTGGGGTAAAAATGTATTCAGACAGGCTTTTAATAAATTCCAAGGATGTAATAGAGGACTTATTCGAAAAAGAAATTAATAAAAGTGAATTGAATTTAACAGCAGGAAGATCAGTAGTTTGTGTCGATAGAGAGGGTAATGGAAATTACGGAATTTATGTTGCTAATTATGGTGGCCCAACAAGATTCTATGAGTTTATTGATAATAGAGTTGTAGATCTAGCTGCAAGTCTAGGGCTTGATAAAGTTACAGGAGGTAGAGCTGTAGTTGCTGGTCACATCTTGTCTGATCAAATAGATGTGTTTGCAGCTAATGAAAGAGGTCCGAATTTTCTATATTTAAATCAAAATGGTAAGTATTCAGAAGTTGCTGGCGAGATGAATGTCAAAGATATTTATCAAAATGGAAGAGGAACAGCGTTATCTGACATCCTTTATCGAGGAAGACTTGATATTTTAAACGGTAATTGGACAGGTTTTAACAGAGCCTATGTTTTGGATAATGATAAATTTAAAAATATTGCTAACTCTTCTTTTGACGAACCAACAAAAATTAGAACAGTAATCTCAGCAGATTTTGATAATGATGGTTATGATGAAGTGTTTCTAAATAACATAGGTGAACCAAATAGACTTTATAAAATAATTGAAAACGGTGTCTTTAAAGAAATAAAACTAGATCAAGCTCTTGAGCCAAATGGTCTTGGAACAGGGGCAGCGGTTGCAGATATTGATAATGATGGAGTACTAGAACTTCTTTTATCTCATGGTGAGTCCGGTGCTCAACCATTGACCCTATTTAAATATAATAATGATGAGCAAAGATCTTTTTTAAGAGTAAGGCCTTTGAATATCCATGGGGCACCAGCAAGAGGAGCAACAGTAACTCTTTACACAAATGTAAGAACTCATTCTAAAACAATCGATGCAGGATCAGGTTATTTATGTCAAATGGAGCCAGTTGCTCACTATGGAATTAGAGATAATGAAAATGAGTTTAAAATTAAAATTAAATGGACTAATGGGGATGAGGAAACATTAGAGGTTGAAAATTTAAATCAGACAATAGTTGTGAAGCAAAAGATTTAAAAATTTAATCTTCTACAATCATAGTGTCTTTTGAACCTCCACCTTGTGAGCTATTTACGATCGTGCTTCCCTTTTTAAGAGCAACTCTAGTCAAACCGCCCATAGTTACATATGTCTCCTTTCCAGAAAGAATAAATGGTCGTAAATCTTGGTGTCGAGGTTCAATTAAATTCCCCTGTAAAGTTGGTGTAGTTGATAATATTTCTAAAGGTTGAGCAATAAAGTTTCTTGGGTTATGTAAAATTTTTCTAATGTATGCCTCTCTCTCAGATTTAGAGGATTTGGGCCCTACTATAATTCCATAACCACCAGATCCATCAGCTGGTTTTACTATCATTTTTGAAATATTAGAAATTACGTGATCTCTCTCGGATTTATTATGACATAAATATGTCTCTACTTGGTCCAATTTAGGCTCTTCATCTAAATAATACTTAATTATTTTAGGAACATATGAGTATATAACTTTATCATCTGCTACCCCACTACCAGGAGCATTTAAAAGTCCAACATTGCCTTTTCTGTAAGATTTGTATAAACCCGCTACACCTAACAAAGATCCTTTAAAAAAAGTTTTGGGATCTAAAAAAGTATCATCAATCCTTCTGTATATACAATCAACTCTCAAACCTCCTTTTACTGTCTTTACATAAACTTTATCATTTTCGACATAAAGATCTTTTCCCTCAACAAGAGCTATACCCATTTGTTGTGCTAAAAATGAATGCTCAAAGTATGCAGAGTTATAAACTCCTGGCGTTAATACAACCATTGTTGGGTTATTTTTTTTATAAGGTATTGCATCTAACATACAGTGATAGAGTCTATTGCAATAGTGATTAATCGGTGAAACTCTATAACGAGTAAATAATTCAGGAAATACCTCTCCCATTACCATTCTGTTTTCAAGCATGTATGAAACACCTGAAGGAACGCGAAGATTATCTTCTAACACTAAAAATTTTCCATCAATATTTCTTATTAAATCTATTCCTGAAATATGAGACCAAATTTTTCTTTTAGGCATAAATCCTTCACATTGTTTTAAATAATTTTGAGATTTAAATACTAAATCTTTTGGAACAATGTTGTCTTTAAATATTTTTTTTTGATTATAAACATCATTTATAAAAAGATTTAAAGCTTTACACCTTTGTATTAATCCTTTTCTTACCTTTAACCATTGAGATTTCAATATAATCCTAGGAATTATATCCAATGGCCATTTTTTTTCCTCTGCAGCTTTTTTATCAGCTGAGTAAACTTTAAAATTGATGCCGCGAGAACTTATTGTGCTTTGACAATTTTGTTCAATTCTTTCTAAATCTTTGACTGAGTAACTATTTAATATTTTAGAAATTACTTTAGCTTCTTTTCTGAGACTTTTTTCAGGGGTTAAATACTCATCATAGCTGTTTTTTGAATTGTAATTTTTCCAATTTATACTCACTGTATAAAAATACTATAAATGCCTATTAATAGTTATGCATAGTTTAGATTGAAGGTATGTAAATAATCGTTTGTATTTTTAAAAAATTAGCTATTTAATTAAGATGTGACTTACTGTGTAGGAATTAAAGTAAATGAAGGGATGGTTTTTGCATCTGACAGGAGAACAAATGCAGGCCTAGATAACTTTAACTCTTATTCTAAAATGTATGTCCATAAAGGCATTGATAGAAATATAATAATTTTAACTTCAGGAAATTTAGCTACATCTCAAGCAGTCTTTAATTCGATTACTAAAGATTTAGAAGACGATAAAAACGGGAATAATTTAAATAATTTATTTAATTTAAATGAAATAGCAAAATACATTGGGAGATTAAATGTTAAACATTCCTCACCAGATGGTATTAATCAAGAGACTATTGAATTAGGTTCAACTTTTATAGTTGGTGGACATATAAAAGATCAAGAGTCGGAATTATATTTGGTTTACCCACAGGGTAACTTTATTAAATCAAGTGAATTCAAACCTTATCTTGTTATAGGAGAAATTAAGTATGGTAAGCCAATTTTAGATAGAGTTGTTAAATCTGACACATATTTAGGTGATGCAGCAAGATGTGCGTTGATAAGTATGGACAGTACAATGAAAGCAGATTTATCTGTTGGTCCGCCGATCGACTTAGTTGTCTATAAAAATAAATTATCAAAAATAGTTTATCAGCAATCTCTTGAAATTAATGATGACGATTATCAATACATATCTAAACAATGGGAAAAAGGAATATTTGAAATTTTTAAATCTTTCGATCGTTTTAAATGGGAAGAATAATAAATGGAGCCCTCTTCTTTTGTAACAAACTTATCGAGCATTATAGTAATTAGTCTAGCTTTAATTTCTTTTTATCTTATGGCCAGAAAAAAAGGAAAATACGTGGATGTAATATTCGGTATTATTTTAGGAATAATTGTTCTTATTAAAATTATTTATTGACAACAACCGTCGCCACATGTGCAACAGCATGAGCAAGAACAACCACAATCAGGTTTTGGTTTATTATTATCCATAAAATTTAAATATCATCATTTTACAAAAATTACAATAAGATGAAGATTAATTGATAAATGGTAATAAATTAGTGAGTTTTAAAATTTAAATGAAATCTCTTCTTAAAGGTATTGGTAACAAAAAAGATATAGAGAAATATTATGATAACTGGTCTAGTTCATATGATGAGACATTGTATAAATGGAACTACAAAGCTCCATTGCAATCAATTAAAATTTTAAAGAAATATATCAAAACAAAACCAAAATTTATTTAAGATTTAGCATGTGGCACAGGGCTTTTTGTTGATAAATTTTTACAAATTTACCCTGACTGTATTTGTGATGGATCAGATATTTCTAGGAATATATTAGATATTTCTAAAAGAAATGGAAAATATAGATATCTTTATAAGAAAAGTTTTGAGAATAAAATTAAAATAGTAAATAAGTACAGTGTGGTAAGTCTTATTGATGCAATGACATATTGTAAAAATCACCAGTCACTTTTTAAACTGGTTTCTTATTATCTTGTAAAAAATGGTTATTTTAAATTTACACAAAGAGTAGATTTATGGAAAGAATTAAAATTTGATAATGTTTTAGAAAAATTAACTGATTTTGACTCAATTTATATATCAAGACCTTTAAATTACCTTCCAAAAAATAAAGATTTTGGTTTTGATATTAAAATTAGGATAGTTTTATTAAAAAAGAAATAATTAAAGTTAGAAAATGATTTGGGAAATTATTTTTTGGTTATTTTTGATCCCCTTAGTTATTTGGGGACTTCATAAATTATTTAGATACAGTGCTATCGGGATACCTTTTATTAGAAACAACAAAAAACTATATTGGATATTTATGATTGGATTAGTCTTGTTAATAAACTATCTGGTAGATAAGTTTTACCTTGTGAATTAATCATGTTAGTTATTATTGAATTAACAAAAAACCCTAATTTAATGTGGTTTGTATCATTTGTTTTTTTGGCAATTACATTCGCTACATGGCGCGTAAGTCAAAATAATAATAAATGGAAATTTATTTATGAAATCTCTAAATACCTTACAGCTGGTTGTCTTTTGTTAATGTTTTTTAATATGTATTAATAGTCTATAATTTTAAAAACGCCGCCGTAGCTCAGTGGTAGAGCACACCCTTGGTAAGGGTGGGGTCGGAAGTTCAATTCTTCTCGGCGGCACCATATACTAAGGTTAATTTTAACCACCTACTCTTACTTGCTTCAATTGAAACACAAATTGTTGGAATTAAAGAATTAAAAAACCTCTTCTAATTCAATAGTACCTATATTTCTACCCATTACATCTAATCCGAGGTTAAAAAGTGAGAAATCCTTACAAGCATTTTCCTCTGTTCCTAAATCACCTTTAATAAACATTTTCACATCCACATTGCGTCCATACTGAGGAATAAAATATAAGAAATTTATAACTACTGAAAAATTATTATTTTTTATGAAAAGCTTTCTATTTATTTCTTTCCATCCTTGTTTTTCAGTAGCATCATCAAAGATATCCTCTTGTTCATTGAATGAGCTTATGGCTTCCTCGCAACTATCAAAATCATCAGTGGATATTTCGGTCATAAGGTCTTCCTCAGAAAGTTTGAATAACTCGTTACAGAGCAAACTGCTGCCCCTACATTCACCAAATTTGAAAGTTCTTAAATTTGAATTACTTTGTTTAATTGATTGTGATTTATTTAGATTCAAAATTGCATCATTAAATGTATTAAAATCTATACTTCCCTTTTTAAATAGTTCTAAAACATCTGAGAATTCATTACTCAATGTATTTATGCCTAGATCGTTAATTGACTTGATATAACTGACTTCATCTAAAACAGCTTTATTATATAGGCTATTAATTTTTTCTAAATCGCTATTGCCTAAAACGATAAATGGGATAATGATAAAAATAATAGTTAATAAATTTTTCATAGTTAAAAATATCAAAAAAAAATTGATACACAAATTGATACACAAACTTTCTGTTAAAGGGAAATTCGGTGTATATTATCGCTGAAAAAGCTAAGGAAGTAGAGAAGTGTGGAGAATTCACACCCTTGGTAAGGGTGGGGTTGGAAGTTCAATTCTTCTCAGTGGCACCATTATTGCAGTCTCCAAAATAAAAAACATAAGAGGATTATATCTTTTGGCAATAAAACTGATACATCCCATCAAAAGAATTTGGATTTTTCCTTTCAAATTCATCCCATTTTTCTAAATCGTATATATCATCGAAATTATAGATTGATTTAAACTTTGTTTTTAAATTTGAATTATCAAATCCACAAAAAAATAAATTTAATTTTTTTAAATAATTTTTTATTTCTATTAAATCGAATTGATGCTCCTGAACGTGAAATAATAAGTCTCTAGCTGAACTTGTAGTGTAAAAATCCTTTGAATTTTTGATCATTATATTTTCATTATTATTAGAATTAAAAATATAGTTTCTATACTTTTTTATCTCAATGTTTGATGGAACGATTTTTTTTGATTGTATATCTTGCCTTATTTTAGATATGTGTTTCCTGGCATACTTACTATAAAGGCCTAAGTTAATTAGGCCAAAATCTTTTAAAACATCCACTAAACATCTCATACCTTCATAGGGATTGTTCATATGATGCAAAACACCAACGCTCTCAATTATGTCAAATTTTTTATTAAAGTTTTTAACATCTGAGAGATCAGAATGAATAAAATTTATATTTTTGATTTCATACTCATCAACTTTTCTTTTAGCATAAGCTAGACTTGAAAGACTTAAATCTAGTGCTAAAACGTTTGAATTTTTATAATTTAGTGCTGTGTATATAGCATGTTGTCCAGTACCACACCCAGCAATCAAAATATCTGGCTCAAATACCTCTCTAATATCGGATTTAATAATTTTTAATTCATTATTTTCTATTAAATCTTTGATTGATAAATCATCGAACTCAGTTCTCATTTTAATCCATCTAGGATAAGGATTTTCTTCATACTGATTTTGTACTTTTAGAGATATGTGGTCAGTAACTTTTTTAAATTTTTCGATATTTGATATATTTTCTTTTTCGATAATATCATCAACGATTAATGTTTTTTTTAAATAAATTAAATTGTCTGAGAATTTTAATTTGGCAGACCACTTGTAATTATTTAAATTTCTATATAAACAAAAACAAAGCAATGTAATGGTATTTGGTTGAATTTGTAAAGAGAGATTTTTATTTATTAATTCCTCGTATTCTTTTATTTTTTCAGTTTCTATTTCAGTCTCATTGTAGACAAATTCGTTGACAAAACACTGCAATGCCAATGCATAAAGAAATTTTTGAGTCTGCTCAGAAAGTTTAATCTTTGAAATATTTAATAATAAATAGTATCTAATTTTTATAAATAGTTTTTCAAATTTTAAATCTGTTAAAGGACATAACTTTATAATTTCTATAAAAAAAGGATACTTTGAAATTTCATTAATGATATGGTTAAAATCATCGACCGAAGTTAAATTTTTATTTGTGTTAAGAATTTTGTTAATTTCATCCTCTTTAACAATAAGGCTAATTACTGATTTAATAATATTAGTTGGAGAAACAAGATTATTTGTAGTTATTAAATCATAAATAATTTGATAAAGATCAGGTCTACGTTCGATAAATCTATATTGCGCAAGAGAATTTCCTAAATAGATTAAAGAAAATTTATTTGATTTTATCATATATGATTGAACAAAATAATTAATAGCTTCTAAATTATTATTTTGAAGTTGTGATAATAAACCTAAATTTATTAATGATTGGTAATGTTTTTGATTTATATTATGTGCGCATTTAAAAAAGTATGTTGCTTGTTTAAAATTTTTTTCGAATTTGTATATTATTCCTAAATTATTGTATGCTTGATAAAAATTTTTATTTAATTCAATTGTCTTATTAAAAAAAAACTTAGCTGACTCCATATCACCAGTTTTTTGTTTTAAATTACCTAAATTATAATATGCATCTGTCGAGTTGTTATCTATGGACAATATTTTCTCGAAACATTCTATAGATTTTTTGTAATTCTTTAAATTTGCATTTGCTATACCACTAAGATTTAGTAATAAGATTGAGTCAGGGAATTGATTTATTAAATCTGCTGTTTTTGATACTAAAAGATCAAAAGATTTTTGTTTAAGTAAGTATATTAAATTATCTACTTGTTCTTTAGATGGTTTATTTTTCATTAATTAATTATTATACTTTTCAATTATCTTAACAAAATAAAGTATTACCTATGATTTGTAATATGGTATTGGAAGTTTAATTAGATAGCTATCAGCATTAACGTATTTATATAAATACTGATAAGTTTAATAGTTCAATATTTCCTCAAAAATTGAAACATCTATATAATCAATAAATAGTTCACTTGCCGCACTAACCCCTTGATCTTCCATTAACTCTGACATTGCTATTTCTCCCAAGAGTTCAAATGCATAATAAACACTCTCTTCACCCTCGTAATCTATAGCCATATTTAACTCTTCATTGCACTTATAAGCTAAGACATTGGTCATGTAGTCAGCTACTCTTATATTCACCATTTCAACATCATCAGCTGTTAGATTAGACAAATCCATAAGTTGGGGGTGAAATGACATTGTCACATAAATCCATCTTACTAAATCAGTTTTTTCTTGAGTTGTTGTTTTCATCACAATGCACTTAGCAAACTCATCTGTAAACGGACCAGAAAATAGCTTTAAATTAAAACCAATAATAAAAATAAAAGTGTATTTGAAAATTTTTTTCACATGTAATGATAAACTTTTTAATCTAACGAATTCAATAATTAAATCTGGGGTTAAAAGCAGAAAAGAGCCTCAGTTGTCTCGACTTAGTTCCGGTTTCCCTTCTCTATGCCTCTACTACTTTGGCTCTTTTCTTTGTTTTGGGAAGTTTCCTACCCTCTACATTTTTAATGTTAAAATAAATTATATTTTTATACAATAACAAAAGATAAAAAAATAAATTTTTCTGTTTATAATTTGTGAATAAGTGTTTTGGATTAAATTAAATATTAGATAGTTCGTTAATTACATTTTTTACATGATCTTTTACTCTGACATTACTCCAGATTTTTACAATTTTGCCTTTTTCATTAATTAATACTGTAGTTCTAATTATACCATAATATTCTTTGCCTAAAAATTTCTTAAGTCCCCAAGCTTTGTATTTTTTTAAGACTTTTATTTTTTCATCAAATAACAAATCAAAATTTAATTTATTTTTTTTTTTAAATTTTTGATGACTTTCAATTGAGTCTTTTGAAACACCTACTACAATGCAATTATATTTATTTATAGTTTTAAGAGAACTATTGAAATCAATTGCCTCTAAAGTACATCCTTTTGTATTGTCTCTCGGGTAAAAATACAAAATTATGTTTTTCCCTAAATAATCACTTAGTTGAAATATTCCAGAAGTGCTTGGCAACTTAAAATTAGGCGCTTTCATTATTATTCCTATTTTTTATAGTATATTTTTCACATATAAATTCGGCCATAGCAAAAGAAGATGTCCATGCCGGAGATATAGCATTAAGAATATGTATAATGTTATTTTGCTTAATAACTACAAAATCATTAAATAGTTTTTTACTATTTTTATCAAACATTTGAGATCTAATCCCCACTTTACTACTCAATTCAATTTTTACTGGTTTATGCCTGAAGTAAGCATTAGACGATTTCATGACACTAGACAAAAATAAATTTTTAAACTCACTAATAGCTAAATTTCTAAGGTTATTCTCATTAAAAATTATTTTCAAAATGAATTTATAACTTAAGGCACAAAACTCTAAAAAATTAAATTTTCTAAAAGGCCTATAGGCTTCTCTTCCAAATACAGGAGTGCTACTTGGGCCTAAATAGAAGTTTCCATCTTTATCGTATACAGTATGGACTCCTAAAAAAGGTTGGTCTAAATTTGGCACTGGATAAATTAATCTATTTGGAATTTCATTTTTATCTCCAAAACTAATTTTCCAATATTTACCTTTAAAAGGTAAAGATGTGTATCTAGTTTTTAAATTTGATTTATTTGCCAGATAGTCTGCGTGTAAACCTGCAGAGTTAATAATAAGATCGAAATTATGAATTTTATTATTTGATATAATAATTGTATTGTTAGATGAAATTGAGTCCACTTTTGTATCGTATTTAATTATCACGCCTCTTTTTTTTAAAATTTCAATCAATTTGTTTGATACCTCTTTTGGATCAGCTATGGCTGTTTCTTTAATAAAAAGAGCATCATTAAATAAGGGATTGCAGTTTGGCTCTATTTTTAAAATCTCATCGAAACTATTTAACTTGATTGTTTCGACTCCTACCTCCTTCGATCTCTCATACAATAAATTAAGTGTTTCGATATCTTTTTTTGTTTTTGGAAGTAATAACTTTCCACAATTATTGATATAAAGATTGTTCTCACTAATAAATTTTTTCATTAACTTTGAACCTCTGATGCATAGAGTTGACCTTAAAGTTTTAGGTTGATAGTAGATTCCAGAGTGAATAACACCGCTATTTCTTCCAGTTCCATGTGATAGTGAGTCTCTCTCTTTCTCAAAAATAGTTATGTCGATATTTTCTTTACTTAAGGTATATGCAATTGTGAGACCAACAATGCCCGACCCAATGATAGCAACTTTCATTTACTTTTTTAATTTATCTAAAAGATAAAATTCTATTGGTGAAAATTGATTTTTATTTTCAGCTATGAAATCATCTACTAACTTTAATTTATGGTCTTCCATTTCAATAACTTTGCGGATACTTAAGTCAACATAAAGAGAGCAAACTTCAGATGTAGCTGCTCTAAAATTCCCTCTTTTACTTACAATTTCCAATTGATATACAAATCTTTTTTTATCACGGTCTAAGAATAGTAAGTTTATATCAACTTCATCTCCCTCTTTAACCTCTTGAATATATTTAGTGTGGGATTCAACAGCAAATGTTGATTTTTTCTCATTTTTAGCTGACTCTCCTCCCATTTGAAATCTATCAAGCAACACATCCCATCCTTGATCGAATAAGTGGATATAAAATGCTAAATTCATATGACCATTATAGTCTGTCCAATCTGAAATAATTTTTTCTGTTCTAAGGTAAATTGACATTATTTAATTTTATAAGAATTATTTAATATTAACATTGAAAAATAAAGTAATAGTATTTTATTAAACAAAGGGGGTAGTGATGAAAATAGGTTTTGTTGGACTTGGTAATGTGGGTGGAAAACTAGCAAATAATCTTCTTGAAAATAATTTTCAAATATCAGTTTTAGATAAAAATCACATATTAATGGAGGAGTTTAATTTAAAAGGTGCTAAGACAGCTAAATCAATAAAAGATCTTGTGATGAATTCTGATATTTTAATAACTTGTCTTCCCTCTCCCAAGATATGTGCAGAAGTTTTAGAGTCCAAAGATGGTATTATTGATACTATACAAAAAGATCAAATTTGGATTGAGATGAGCACAACTGAAGATGAACAACTAAAAAAACATGCCTCATTAATTCAGCAGAAAAATGCAATAGCTTTAGAAGCTCCTGTAAGTGGGGGTTGTCATAGGGCAGCAACTGGTAACATTTCTATTTTTGTTGGAGGAAGTAGAGAGGGATTTGATAAAGCAATGCCAGTATTAAAATGTCTTGGTAGAAAAATTTTGTATACTGGAGACTTTGGAAGTGCATCTATTCTTAAAGTTATTACAAATTATTTAGCTACTGTTCACTTAGTTGCATTGGGAGAAGCTTGGACTATTGCGAGTAAATCAAATCTTGATTTGAACAAAACATTTAAAGGAATTGCAGCTTCTTCAGGTAACTCATTTGTCCATGAAACTGAAAGTCAAGTAATATTGAATGGTTCATATAATATAAATTTTACAATGGACTTAGTTGAGAAAGATGTTGGTCTTTTTCAGGATCTCGCCTCAAAACTTGGGGTCGAATTGGAAATTTCACCTTTGGTTCTTGATATTATTAAAGATGCAAAAAAGACTTTTGGTGATCGTGCATGGTCCTCAATGGTCGTAAAAAGGCTTGAAAATAAATATAATACTGCATTTAGAGCTGAGGGATATCCTGAAGAATTGTTAGACTTAGAGGAAAAACAACTTGGTTATGAGATATGATTATTTTGAGTTTTTGTTAATATCTAACTATGAATTTCATAACTGATGTAATTCTACCATTAGCCTTAGCTTTTATTATGTTCACTTTAGGCTTGGGTTTGACGTTTTCAGATTTTGCTAGAGTAGTGAAGGCACCTAAAAATTTTATCATAGGTTTAATTAGTCAATTAATTTTTCTTCCAATAGTTGCTTTAATAATTGTTTTGGTTTGGCCACTTCAACCTGAATTAGCTATAGGTTTAATATTAATCGCTGCTGCTCCAGGTGGAGTAACTTCTAATATTCTTACATCTTTTGCTAAAGGAGATGTTGCTTTATCAATATCTTTAACTGCAGTAATGAGCCTTTTAAGTGTAATTTCTGTGCCTATTGTTTTGGGTATATCAATGGTATTGATTTCTGACAACTCTCTAGGCTCAATCTCACTTACAGGAATAGCTATAAGTATGTTTTTGATTGTGACATTACCTGTTTTAATTGGAATGACTTTCAGAGCTAGCTTGTCCTTTTTAACGAAGAGAATTGAGAAGTTTGCTAGAATACTTTCAACTGCTTTATTTGTTTTAGTTTTGATTGGAGCTATTTTAGCTGAGAGAGAAAATTTAATTGAGTATTTTGCTCAAACTGGGTTGGTAGTCCTTTCTCTCAATATATTAATGATGATAATTGCTTTTTACTGGGCAAAGTTCTTTGGAACAGGAACCTCACAACAAAAAGCTATTTCAATAGAGTGTGGTCTTCAAAACGGAACTTTAGCAATTTTTGTAGGCACAAGTGTTTTTGGTGGGGGTCTATATATAATACCTGCTGCTACTTATAGCGTCATAATGTACTTAACATCTTTAATATTTATTTATTTTATAAGAAATCGCTAAATATAAATCTTATCTGCTAATCCAAAACAAAGAATAGCCCAACCTAGTGCAAGACCACCTGTTGATAGCCATCCCTCTCTTGAATATTGGTCAGTTCTTCCTAATTTATCTATCTCACCAGTGTAAAAAGCTGATATTGCTATTATGGTCATGATTATAAACATAAAATTAAAGAATGCCCATGTAGCATCTGTACCTCTAAATAAAATATATAACTGCATTAATACAGCACCTACAATTACTGCTCCAGCAAACCTTGCAAAAAATGCAGCTGTCACATCAATTCCATATTTGCTTATGAAGTTTTTGGTATTAAACAAACAGTTAAAACCGTAAAAAGCATTCATTACTAAAATAATTAAAAAAATTATTAAATAAAATATTCCGTTAAAATTTTCTATCATATGAATCTCCCATATTAGATTTTATCAGATTTTTAAATTTAATGACTATGAATTATTATTTTTTTATGTCATGAATATTGAAATAAATTTATGATCGAACTTGATATATTTTCAGATACTGTTTGCCCGTGGTGCTATATTGGTAAAAAAAGATTGGAAAGAGCAATCATTAATCATAAAGATACAAAATTCAAACAAACTTGGAGGCCTTTTCAATTAAATCCAGGCATGCCACCTGATGGAATGGATAGGCAAGAATATTTAATTTCTAAATTTGGAAGTGCTGATGCAGCAAAGACGATTTATGACAATATCTATGATGAAGGACTTGTAGAGGGAATTAATTTTAACTTTGATTCTATAATGACAACCCCTAATTCCTTTAATTCACATAGACTTTTAGCTTTAGCATATAAACAGGGTATACAGGAAAATGTTTTAGATAGTTTATTTGAGTCTTATTTCTTGAATGGTGAAGACATAGGTGACCCCAATATATTGTTAGATATAGCTATTAAACATCAAATTGGCGCTGAAGATTTTAAAAGTTATTTGTCTGATCAAGAAAATATTGAGCCACTCGCCAATGAAGAAATTCAAGCTAGAAAGATGGGAATAAATAGCATTCCTACATTTATAATAAATAAACAAATTGTAATAAATGGTGCTCAGACATCAGAAAATTTTGAGATTATTTTTCAGAAGCTTAAAAATAGTTTAAATTAAAAATTATTAGTAGTAATGCTTTTTTTCTATATATTTTGTAAATGCCTTTAAAAATTAAAGATTTATCTCAATATTTAAACTTTGCTAAAAAACTTGTTAGTGCATCAGAAAGAATATTAAAAAAAACACCCTCTCATCGACTAAAAATAGATTTCAAATCGGATAAATCACCCGTAACTAAAATAGACATGAAAATTGAAAAAGAATTGCGATCAATGATCATTAAAAAATATCCTGGTCACGATATATACGGAGAGGAATACAAAAATAAATCAAATAACTCTCCATTTGTATGGGTAATTGATCCAATAGATGGAACAAAAAATTTTATTAATGGAAATAGTAATTTTGGCACATTAATTTCTTTGTGTATTGATAAAATACCCGTAATTGGAATTATTAACTGTCCTGATATAAAAAAAACATGGATTGGAATTAGAGACAATGGTGCTTATTGTAATGGAATAAAAATTAAGAAATCTCAAAATAATTTAAACTTATCTAAATTATATTTTAGTACCTCTGGAATGACAGCTTTCAAGTCAAATAATAAGAATAAAAAATATAATGCTCTGATTAAAAAAACTAAATATGCAACCTTTGGTGGTGATTGTGTGCAATACGGACTTTTAGCTGAAAAAAGAATACCCTTAGTAGTAGAGTCTTTCTTAAAACCTTATGATTATATTCCTTTAGTTAATATTGTAGAAGAGAGCGGTGGTATAATAAGTGATTGGAGAGGAAATCCTTTAAATTTTCAATCAAATGGTGATGTTGTTGCATCAATTTCAAAAAAAGCGCACCAACAATTTCTAAAAATTTAATATTTTCCGGAAATACAATTTAATATTAATTCTTGAAATCTTTCTACTGTCATCTCTAGTGGGTTTGCACCAGTGCTTGGATCCTCTTGCGCTAATGGCGCCAATTTAATCTCATCTCCCTCATTAACACCCATATCTTTAAGTGTTTCAGGTATCTCCATATCTTTTTTTAATTCAATAATCCAATCAACGATACCCTCGAAGCCATTTTTAATATCTAAAAAATTTGCCAATCTAGTAAATTTTTCTTCAATAGTGCTACGGTTATAATTCAAAACAAATGGCATAACTGTACCATTTGTAGTTCCATGATGAGTCTTGTATAAGGAATTTACTGGGTGTGTAACAGAGTGAATAGCTCCTAGACCCTTTTGAAATGCAGCTGCACCCATCATAGAAGCAACTAACATATGCGATCTTGCTTCAACATTATTTCCATTATGATAAACCTCTTGAATATTTTCTTTGACTAGTCTTAAACCCTCTAAAGCTGTGCCCTCTGCCATTGGGTGATAAAAAGGAGACGAATAAGCTTCAATACAGTGTGCCAATGCATCCATTCCTGTTCCAGCTGTAATACTTTTTGGTAAATTTAATGTCAAAGATGGGTCTAGTATCGCAATCTGTGGTAACATTTTTGGGTGAAAAATTATTTTCTTTTTATGATTTTCTTCATTTAAAAAGACAGCTGCTCTTCCCACTTCGGAACCTGTTCCTGCAGTCGTAGGTATAGCTATTATAGGTTTAATTACACTTGAGTCTGCTCTTGTCCACCAATCTCCAATATCTTCAAAATCCCAAAGTGGTCTTGATTGATGAGCTAAAAAAGCTATTCCTTTTCCAGCGTCCATTCCAGATCCGCCACCTATGGCTATTACTCCGTCATGGTTACCCTCTAAAAAAACCTTTACACCATTAGTTACATTTGAACCAGTTGGGTTTCCTTGAACATCACTGAAAATTTGCGTATTAGATGAGAGGCCACTATTGATTTCATCAATAATTGATGTTTGCAATAATCCAGGATCTGTAACAATTAAAGGATTTTTAATACCTAAAGTATCACAAGCTTTTTGTATTTCTTTTGATCTATCAACTCCAAACCAAACATTTGTTGGATAATTCCAATTCATATTTTGCATTTATAACCCTATTTATCCTCTCTCAAAATAACGACGGTGCTCCCAGTCATTTACAGACTTATCATATTCACTCTGCTCCCATTTTGCAGCATGAATATAGTGGTCTAAAACATCAGAATGGAAAATCTTTGGTAATAATTTTGATTTCTTAGCGAGTTCAATTGCTTCATAAAGTGTACCTGGAACATTTTTTGCCTTTCTATTTTGATATATATTTCCAGATAATGGCTCTTCAAGTTCTAATTTATTCTCAATTCCATACAGACCTGCTTGAATCAATCCAGCAAAAGCAAGGTAGGGATTAACATCTGCCCCAGGAACTCTACATTCAATTCTTATTGAACTTCCATGTCCTGCTAATCTAAATCCAGCTGTTCTATTATCAATTCCCCAGGCGGCAGAAGTAGGAGCAAAAGAAGACTCTTGAAATCTTTTATAAGAGTTTACGTTTGGAGCTAAAAAAATTGATAGATCCCTCAAAAATAAAATTTGTCCAGCTACATAGCTTTTGAAAATTTTAGACATTCCATATTTGTCTTTGGTATCAGAGAAAATATTTTTTTTTGTTTTTATATCGAATAAAGAATTATGAATGTGGCAGGAACTTCCACAGAAATCTTGTTTGTATTTTGCCATAAAACTAACAGCACGATTATGTTTAAAAGCAATCTCTTTTGCAGCATTTTTAATTAATATATGGTTATCTGCCATACTAAGAGCATCAGTAAAAACTACATTTATTTCTTGTTGGCCAGGTGATGCCTCCCCTTTAGTGCACTCAACATATATACCGGAGTCTAATAAACTATTTCTTAACTCTTGGTTAAAAGGCTCCTCTTTTGAAGTTTGAAATATCATATAATCTTCTATGTACCATGATGTTTCTTTTAAATTTTTATAATAACTAGAATGTATATCTTCATAAGTTTGTTTGAAAAGAAAGAATTCTAATTCTGAACCTAACATCGGTTCAAATCCCATTTTATTTGCTTTTATAATCGCCTCTCTTAAAACTTGTCTTGTGGAATGCGAAACAGGAGTCTTTCCATCATGTTGAAAAGCATCGCCGAGAACTAAAGCTGTTTTCTCTAACCATGGTAAAACTTTGATGGTTCTTTGGTCAGGCTTAACAGTCATATCTCCGTACCCAGTCTCCCAAGAGGATGATTTAAATCCGGGAACTGTATACATATCCATATCAACCGTATAAAGATAGTCACAAAAATGAGTTTCTTTGTGAACGTAGTCTAAAAAAGCCTTACCTGTTACTCTTTTTCCCACTAGTCGACCTTGCATATCGGATAGAGATACTAAAACAGTATCAATCTCTTTTGATTTTATTTTTTTTTCTAATTCTTTAAAAGTAATGCTCATAGTCGAAAACTAAATAATTAAATATTTTAACATTTTATTAATAACTATGTAGACCAATGCTCTAAACTACTTTGCGCATATGAAAACTCTGTGGTCTTGTAAATTGATCAAATGCTAATACTGAAAGTGAGCAACCGATACCAGTGTCTTTTACGCCTGTCCATGCAAGTGCCGGATCTAAGTAATCACATCTATTCATGAAGAAAGTTCCTGTTTGAATATTTTTTCCAAATTCTTTAGCAAACTCCAAATCTTTTGTCCAAATAGATGCAGTTAGTCCATAAGGGCTATCATTCATCAAATTTTTTGCTTCTTTATCATCATCTACTGGCATAATTCCAACAGCAGGACCAAAAGTTTCCTCCATCATGAATCTCATATCATGATTGACATCAACCATTACTTGAGGGCTAACATAACAATTATCTTCTCTGGATATTGTAAATTTACTCTCATCAATAAGACGTTTTGCTCCGCTGCTCTCCGCTTCATTTATTTGAGCTCTAATAAAATTAGCTGCTGATTGTCTTACTACAGGGCCTAAATTTGTGTCAGGTTTTGAGGGATCGTTTAAATTATAATTTTCAGTAATGCTTTTGAAGCCATCTATAAACTCTTTATAAATTTTTTTATCTACATAAATTCTTTCTATACCACAACAAGATTGACCAGAATTAAATAATGCACCGTCTGCGAGGTTTTCAATTGCGTGTTTTAAATCAGCATCTGCTCTAACGTAGGCAGGATCTTTCCCTCCTAATTCTAGACCAGCATTAATAAATCGTGTTCCTATATATTTTTTTACCTCCTGACCTCCTCTTACAGAGCCAGTAAAAACAACGTGAGCTATTCTTGAGTCAGAGATTATTTTTTCACAAGCTTTATGATCAGTATGAATAAATTGGAAAACACCTTCAGGTATCCCCGTATTTTCAAAAGCTTGAAAAATTAGTTCTGCACATCTTGGTGTTTGAGATGAATGTTTTAAAATTAAACTATTACCTGAAATTATAGCAGGAACAATTGTGTTAGTTGCAGTAATAATCGGATAATTCCATGGGGCCATTACAAAAATCACCCCAAGAGGTGTTTTGTATATATAGTTGTCAAATTCTTCATTTTGAGTGGCTGGAAGATTTTGTAATGAGTCTTTCGCAATATCTACCATGTGTCTTGAGCGCTCTTCAAAGCCTCTTAATTCTCCTGCACATTGAGATATGGGCCTTCCAATTTGCCAACAAATTTCTTTTGATATTTCATCTTTGAGATCGATTAAGTTATTAATAAATTTATTAACAATATTAATTCGGTCATCAAGAGATGTGTTTTTCCAAATTTCAAAACTTGTTGAGGCTTTATCTATGACTGAATTAATTTTACTATCTGAAGCTAATTCTCTCTCTAGGTATATAGAATTATCAATAGGCGTTATAGTTTTCTGCAAATTCATCAATCCTCCTAAGTTATAAAACTATTATAATGAATTAAAATATTAGATGAAGAAAATTTATTAGTTTAAGACGTTCTTTTTGATGCGTATCTTGACATGAAGTTTTCAGCTAAATTCTTTAATATGCTTAATTGTTTGAGTCTTGAAACCCCATCAACTATTCCATCAACTGATTTGCTGATAAAGTTTTTGGTAGCAATATCTTTTTCTGACTTATCGTTAAGCCAATAAATTAATGTGGCAAGATAAATCATTGAAAGCAAACCTCGCTTTGAGTAGTAACTAAAATCATTTGATTTATCACCTGATAAACTCCATATAAAGTCACTATTTTCATGAAGCATTTTAATGGACATTAATATGTTACCAGGTCTCAAAAGAAATTTTAGCATTTCAGGCAATGCTTTTTTTAGATGATTGTTATTTTCAAATTTCAACTCCATGATTATTTTAATTTTATCTCTAGTTTTTAATCGTGAGTTGTTGAAGGAGTTGTAATTTTTCTCAACTTGAATGTTATTTTGAGCAATGATGAATTTTAAGACATCATATTCAAAAGATGGAAATAATTTTGCTAGAACAGATGTTGAAATTCTTTGCTTTTTTGCACATTGTAAGAGAGTTTCTCTAGACCAACCAAATTTGGGTACTTCATTAATAAATAAGTTAGCTAATTTTTCTTGCTTTGACTTCATATTTATATATAAATTACGCCTTTATGAGGTTACTAGATTGGCAATAGAAGTTCAAGTCAGAGATAATAATGTTGAGGCTGCTATACGCGTACTCAAAAAAAAGCTTTTAAGAGAGGGTATTTTCAAAGAATTAAAGCTTAGAAAAAATTATGAAAAACCATCAGAGAGAAAGCTCCGCGAAAAAGCCGAATCAATTAAAAGATTTAAAAAACTTATGCGTAAGAAGAAATTCGACTAGTTCTCAAGTCCTTTAATTATATCTTCACAAACTTTCTTAGCATCTCCAAATAGCATTAAGGTATTGTCTCTGAAAAATAGTTCATTTTGAACACCTGCATATCCACTAGCCATACCTCTTTTAACGAAAAATACTTGACCAGCATTTTCCACATCTAAAATAGGCATACCATAAATGGCACTAGTCTTATCAGTTTTTGCAGCTGGGTTTGTTACATCATTAGCACCAATCACAAATGCAACATCAGTCTCAGAGAAATCTCTGTTAATTTCATCAAGTTCTAGGACTTCATCATAAGGAACATTTGCTTCTGCAAGTAACACGTTCATGTGTCCCGGCATTCTTCCAGCTACAGGATGGATTGCATATCTCACTTCTGCACCTGCTGCTTTAAGTAAATCACCCATCTCTCTCAGTGCATGTTGTGCTTGAGCAACAGCCATTCCGTAACCAGGAACAATGATTATTGTTTTGCTATTTTTCATCATAAAAGCAGCATCAGCAGCGTTACCTTGTTTTGCTTGACGATCATCTTTTACTCCGCCAGCACTAGCTGCTTGTTCACCACCAAATCCTCCAAGTAAAACGTTTAAGAAAGATCTATTCATTCCCTTGCACATTATGTAACTCAAGATAGCTCCTGACGAACCAACGAGTGCGCCAGTAATAATCAATAAGTTATTAGATAGAGTGAAACCAATTCCAGCAGCGGCCCATCCGGAATATGAGTTTAACATTGAGACAATAACTGGCATATCTGCTCCTCCAATTGGGACAATTAAAAGCACCCCGATAACAAATGAAGCAAAAACGATAAGCCAAAATAATTCTTGGTTTTGATCGATGCAAAACTTAACAATTAAAGCGATAATTCCTAAACCCAAAAGTAAATTAATAAAATGTTGACCTTTGAAAACTAAAGGATTTCCTGAGACAAAACCTTGGAGTTTTCCAAAAGCTATTATAGATCCTGTAAAAGTCACAGCACCTATTGCTGTTCCAATTGACATTTCTATTAAACTTCCCATTGGAATAGATCCAACAGTACCTATATTAAAGGCACTAGGATTGTAATATGCAGAGGCAGCAACAAACACAGCAGCTAATCCTACCAAGCTATGGAAAGCAGCAACTAATTGTGGTAAAGCAGTCATTTGAATTTTAACTGCGATTGATGTTCCAATCAAACCTCCTATTAAAAAAGCTATTCCAATTTCTTTATAGCTGAGCACACCAGGATTGGACAGTGTTGTGACTATGGCTATAGCCATCCCTAAAATTCCTAAAAAATTTCCTCTCCTTGCAGTTGAGGGATGTGATAACCCTCTTAGAGAAAGTATAAATAAAACCGATGAAACTAAATATGCTGCAGTTGTTAAAGTTGACATTTTTTACCTATTGTTTCTTTTTAAACATGGAGAGCATTCGATTTGTTACAACGAACCCCCCAAATATGTTAACGGCAGCAAGAGTTACAGCAACTAAACCAAAATATTTAGAAATGTTACTATCAACAGGACCTGCGGCCAATAAAGCTCCAACAATAATTACGGACGAAATAGCGTTTGTGACACCCATTAAGGGACTGTGTAAAGCTGGGGTAACCGACCAAACTACATAATAACCTACAAAACAAGCCAATACCAAAACAGTTATACCAAAAATAATAAAGTCACTATGGCCTCCAGATGTTTCGGCCACACTAGATGCTAACTGGCTTGCTTCATTTGCAATTTGTTGTGCTTTGTATGATAAACTTTCTAATTGATTTGAAATTTCTGACATAGTAACTCCTTTTTATTTTATTAAAATCTTTCCAGCTGAGCAAATCATTGTAGCTTTAATAATTTCATCACTTTTATTAATCATAGATTTTTTCTTATCTTCAAAGTTCATTAATTTTAAAAAGTTAGAAATATTTTTTGAAAAAAGGCTTGAGGCGTTATTTGCTACTCTGCCAGGAACGTTGGCATGACCTACAATCTTAAGACCATTTTTTGAAACGACTTTTCCAACTTGGCTAAATTCGCAGTTCCCTCCTGACTCTACAGCTAGATCAACAATAACTGAACCATTTTGCATGTTCTCCAACATTTCTTTTTTCAAAATTAAAGGTGCTTTTCTTCCTGGTATTTGAGCAGTACATATTACAATATCCATTGTCTTTAAAGTTTCTGCTAATAAAGCCTCTTGTTTTTTTTGGTACTCTGCACTCATTTCTTTTGCATAACCACCCTTCGTTTCAGCATTCTTAGACTCCTCATCCTCGACCATAACAAATTTACCGCCAAGACTCTCAACTTGCTCTTTTGAGGCTATTCTTACGTCTGTAGCAAAAACAATAGCACCTAATCGTTTAGCAGTTGCTATAGCTTGTAAACCTGCAACACCTGCACCTATCACTAAAACATTTGCCGGAGTAACTTTACCAGCAGCAGTCATAAATAATGGTAATACTCTGTTAAATTCTTGAGCAGCATCTATAACCGCATGATATCCTGCTAAGTTTGCTTGAGAGGACAAAATATCCATATCTTGAGCTCGAGTAATTCTTGGGACTAGTTCTAATGCAAACGCCGATATTTTTTTAGAATTTAAAATTTTAATACTGTCTTGGTTGTTCTGTATACTGATTTGACAAATAACCATAGAATTATTTTTTATTAATTTAGATTCATCTGGGGTTGGGCAATTTATTTTTAAAATAATATCAGAATTCTTAAAAACTTCTTTAGAAGTAGATAGAGTTGCTCCAGACTCTTTATACGATTTATCATTAAAACCTGAAAGTGAACCTGCCCCTTTTTCAATAAATACTTGGTGACCAGCTTTTACATAGTTTTTTACATCATCAGGAGAAATAGAAACTCTATTCTCAAATTTTTTTTTTTCTTTAACTGCGCCTATTATCATTAACTTGTTCCTTTTAGAAGGTATGTTGTATATCAGATAAATCTAATTTGTTAAGTCTAAGATTTATAAAATTTATTAAACATTTGTTGAAAGTCATCATAAACCGGCAAATTTGAACGCTTTTTTTTGATTGGACTCAACACTTTTAACTGAAAAATCTTTAATTAAGTCATGAAAAAGCTTGTACCAATTTATTTCAGCTTTCAAATGAATAAAGATTGACCCCAAACCAACCGCTGCTCTATCCATAAATACAAACTCTCTAGGAGGTTTAACTCCTCCATATTTTTTGAGCTCTTTATGGACTTCGCTAGCAATTTTAGCTCCATAAATACCACTATCTGAGTCTTGTATTTTTCGAACCTCATTTTTTAAGATTGGATCATACAAGAATAAAGCCCATTTATTTAAAACATTCATTAATTTATCATCAATGTCTTTAAACCCCCATACTTGATAAGCAGTTTTTATCTTTTTGTTGTCTTTTTCTTTTAGAGCAAAATAAAGGTCTATTACGCCCTTTACAAACTTAGGTGGAAATATTCTTACACAGCCATAATCAAATAGATTAATATTATTTTTATTATCTACTGAGTAATTACCTAAGTGTGGATCTCCATGAATTATACCGTATTTATAAAAGGGTAAGTACCATGCCATGAATAATTTTTTTGCTAATTCATTTCTAGTTTTTTGTGGTGCATTTTTGTATTCAATTAATTTTTTACCATTAAGAAATTCCATGACTAAAAGTCTATTTGTAGAGATTTTTTCGTAAACATTTGGAATTTTTATATAAGTGTTATTTTTATGAATAAATTTAAAAATTTTTAAATGTTTGTTTTCTAAGCTATAATTTAATTCTTCTTTTAGTCTTGCTTCTATTTCTTTATAGATCTCTCTAATTTGTATCGATTTATTATAACTAGAGTAAATTTTAAATATTATTTTTAGTTGGTTTAAGTCAGCCTCTACTGCTGAAGACATATCAGGATATTGGAGTTTACAAGCAACATAATCATTGGTTTTCAATTTGGCCTTATGAACTTGACCTAAAGAGGCAGCAAAACTTGCTTCTTGATTAAATTCTTCAAAGTTATTTTGCCAATTTTCACCTAATTCAGCTTTCATTCTTCTTTTAACAAACACCCAAGACATCGGAGGTGCATTTGACTGTAATTCAGCTAATTTTCTTGCATATTCTTCAGGCAGTAAATCTGGAATAGTAGCGCTTAGTTGTGCTACCTTCATCAAAGGTCCTTTTAAATTACCTAAAATCTCTGTAATTTGGGCTGCATACTTTTGATCACTTAAATCAAAATTTAAATATTTTTTACCTGCAAATTTAGTAGCTAAAGAAGTCATGGAAGTTGTGACTTTTGAGTACCTTTTTACTCTTGATACTAAATTATTTTCTTCTTTCATTTTAAACTAAATACTTTTTTCAAACTCATCTATTAGACCTGAAATCATTGAGAGGCCTTTTTCCCAACTATTTTTTTGTTTGAGATCCACATTAAATGGTTTTAAAACTTCACTGTAGTGTTTCGAACCACCGCTTTTTAAAAGATTAATGTAACTTTCCTTAAAGTTTGGTAGGCCCTCATCATAAAGTTGAATCAAAATGTTTACTAAACAATCTCCAAAAGCATATGCATATACATAAAAAGGAGTATGAATAAAATGAGGTATGTATGTCCAAAAATATCTATATCCATCTGTTAATTCAATATTAGGCCCAAGACTTTCTGATTGTGTTTTCATCCAAAAATCACAAAGTTGATCAGATGATAATTCTCCTTTTTTTCTCTCATTGTGAACTAACTTTTCAAATTCAAAAAATGATATTTGCCTGATAACAGTGTTAATCATGTCTTCTATTTTTGATGCTAAAAGATATTTTCTGGCACTCTTATCACTTTCTTCAAGTAGTGTTCGAAAAGTCATCATCTCTCCAAAAACACTTGCTGTCTCTGCTAGAGTAAGAGGAGTGCTGGATAACAATAAACCTTGTTTAGAAGACAAATATTGATGACATCCATGTCCAAGTTCATGAGCTAATGTCATTACATCTCTGGTTTTACCGTGGAAGTTTGTCAAAATGTAAGGGTGTATTGAAGGAATTGTAGAAGCTGCAAATGCTCCTGGAGATTTACCTGATTTTAATTCTGCATCAATCCAACTGTTATTAAAAAATAGTAATACAATATCTTTAAAACTTTTATCAAAGTTAGCATATGAGCGTATTACAATATCTTTTGCCTCAGACCAATTTATCTTTTTATTAGGTGAGTCAGGATAAGGCGCATTTCTATCCCAATAATTAAGTTTTTCTTGATTAAAAAGTTTGGCCTTAATTTTATAGTATCGATGTGAAATATTCTTGTAATTGGAAGTAACACTTTCAGTTAGTGCCTCGACAACTTCATTTTCAACATTGTTCGCTAAATTTCTTGAGTCTGTTGGAGATTTGTATTTTCTCCACTTATCATTAGTAATTTTATCTTTTGCGAGAGTGTTTGTAATAAAAGAAAAAGTCTTAACATTCGATTTAAAAACATCTTCAATACTTTTTGCTGCTTTTTTTCTGGTTGTTGCTTTATGATCAGATAATAAATTTAATGCTTCTGAACTATTTAAATCTTTATCATCGATTTTAAATTTTAAATCATTTATTTGTTCTTCAAAAAATCTCACCCATGAAGAGTTAGAGGTTAAGTTCTTATCAAGGAAAATCATCTCACTCTTTTCATCAAGTTGATGTTGTTTATATCGACGAATGTTAGTTAACCAATTTTTATATTTGCCAGCATTTAATAAAAATTTTTCAAATTCTTGATCATTTGTTGCATTTATTTCGTTTGTAAAAAAAATCAAGTTTGATGATATCTCTGTGAGTTTTTCATTTATACCTTGATAGAATTGAACCGTCTCTTGGTCGTTCATATTTGTTGCGTATATCAAAAAAGCAAAATTTCCAAGCTTGTCACCAAGCTCATTACCGTCTTCATACTCTTTTATGATGCCTTCGATGTTTTGAGCTTGATTAACTAATTGACCTTTATATTTATTGTTAAAAGATTTAGAAAAATTTCTATATTTTTCTAGATCAAGATTAATTCCTTCATCTTTTATAGAAGAGTAAAAATCTCCTAAATTCCAGTTCGGCAATTTCTCGGTCATCTAAACTATTTTTTTTTAAATTGTTCTATTTGTTCTTTTGTCGCCTCTGACTGATATTTACTTTTCCATTCAGAGTAAGCCATTCCATAAATAATCTTTCTTGATTCCTCATAGTCTAGATCATAGTTTTCCTCTTTTGCATATTTTAAATACCATTTTGATAAACAATTTCTGCAAAATCCACTAAGATTCATCAGGTCAATATTTTGTACATCAGTCCTATCTCTTAAATGATTAATTAAATGATCAAGCACGTTAGCTTTAATTTTGTATTCTTGTTCTTTTGATATTTTACTCATGGTAATTTACTAATATCATGTTATTTATTAATTTCTAAACAAATCAAATGAAACTTAGAAACCGTAAAGCCAAAATCGTTGCAACTTTAGGACCAGCCTGTGAGACTGAAAAAGCTATTGAGAAATTATTTTTATGCGGTGCTGACGTATTTCGTCTTAATTTTAGTCATGGTGATCATGAGGATCACAAAAAAAAAGTTAAAATTATTCGAAATTTAGAAAAAAAACATAATCGTTATATTTGTATTTTAGGTGACTTGCAGGGTCCCAAATTCAGAGTTGGTAGATTTCTAAATGTCAAAGAACAACTAAAAAAAAACCAAATATTTACTTTTGATCAAAATAAAAAAGACGGTGATAGTTCTCGAGTCTACTTGCCTCATAAAGAAATTTTCAAATCTATAGCGATAGGACAAAGGCTGTTAGTTAATGATGGTAAGGTAAGATTAAAAGTAAAATCAAAATCTGCTTCTGCAATTAAATGCGTTGTAACAGATGGTGGAGAAATTTCTAATAACAAAGGATTGAATATTCCAGATACAAAACTTGATTTAAAAATAATTACTCCAAAAGATAAAAAAGATTTAGAACTAGCTATTAAACTTGATGTTGATTGGATTGCTCTTTCATTTATTCAAACTACAAAAGATTTATTAACAGCAAAAAAACTTATTCCTGCAAAATTTAAAGTAATGGTTAAAGTAGAAAAACCGTCTGCTATGGAAGAAATTGAGTCGATAACTGAAAATTCTGATGGAATTATGGTTGCTAGAGGAGATCTGGGTGTAGAAACTAATCCAGAAGATGTGCCAATTCATCAAAGAACAATGGTAGCTGCATGTAGAAAATTTGGAAAGCCGTGTATTGTTGCAACCCAAATGCTTGAAAGTATGATTGACTCACCTACTCCGACAAGAGCAGAGGCCTCTGATGTTGCTACAGCAGTATTTCAAGGGGTAGACGCTGTAATGCTATCTGCAGAGTCAGCTGCTGGAAATTATCCCAAAGAGTCTGTAGAAATGATGGATAAAATAATTAAACGTGTTGAAAATGATCCTAAATATTTAGCTAATATTCAAAATTACAATTTGAATATTGTAAAAACATCAACAGAGGCTATTGCTACTGCAGCACTTGAAGTGGCTACAATTGCTGAATGCAATTGTATCGCAACATTTTCTCAATCAGGAAGATCTGTTTTAAGAGTCGCAAGGATGAGGCCTGATGTGACTTTAATAGGATTAACAACAAATAAAAAAGTTGCTCGTCAAAATGCTTTAACTTGGGGTACTTTTATGGATGTTGTAGATGAAATTTCATCGTCAACTGAGATGGTTGACCGTGCCTGTAAAATAGCAAAGGTAAGAAAAATACTAAAACATGGTGAAAAAATAATAATCACGGCTGGAGTACCTTTTGGAAAAGTTGGAAATACAAATATTCTTCGAATAGCTAAAATTATTTCTAATAGTAAATTAACTTAATTTAGAACAAGCAGTTTTAATTCTTTGGCAGGCATCCTGTAATATTGAGTCAGAAGTTGCATAAGAAATTCTAAAGAAACCCTCTAATCCAAATGCAGAACCTTGTACACCCGCAACACCCACCTCTTCAAGAAGATAATCCATAAAGTCACCATCAGTTAAAAGTTTTTTACCAGACTTAGTTGTCTTACCTAAAACATCTTTACATGAAGCAAAAACATAAAAAGCACCCTCTGGAGTTCTGCAAGACAATCCAGGTGTTTCATTTAAATGTTTTACAACTAAATTACGTCTTCTAAGAAAAGATTCATTGTTTGACAAGATAAAACTTTGATCTCCATTTAATGCTTCAACAGAGGCTGCCATTGATATTGATGCTGTTGAGGATACGTTTTGTGATTGAACTTTGTTCATTGCATTAATGAGACTGATTGGACCTGCTGCGTAACCTACTCTCCAGCCTGTCATGCAATAAGACTTGGATAATCCATTCATCGTTAACGTTCTTTCTTTTAAAAATGGGCAAACTTCAGCTATTGTTTTGAACTCATTGGTGTCGTAAACGATCTTTTCATAAATATCATCTGATAAAATATAAATATTTTCATAACTTTTAAGAACATCTCCTATAGCTACCAATTCCTCTTTGGTATACATAGATCCAGTTGGATTACTTGGGCTATTTAGCATCAGCCATTTTGTTTTTGAAGATATATTTTTTTCCAAATCCTCAGGTGTGATTTTAAAACCATTTTGCTCACCACACTCAACAATTATAGGTATTCCATCATTTAAAATTACAATGTCGGGGTAACTCACCCAATATGGGGCAGGGATAATAACTTCATCACCTTGATTAATTGTTGCAGAGAAAGCATTATAAATTATATGCTTTCCACCAACTCCAACTGTAATATTACCAAGTTCATAATCCAAGTTATTATCTCTTTGAAATTTTTTTTGAATTGCGACCTGCAAGTCTGGTGTTCCTTTACCTGGTACATACTTAGTAAAACCCTTATTTATGGCCTCAATAGCTGCGCTTTTAATGTGATCAGGTGTATCAAAATCTGGTTCTCCGGCTGCTAAAACAATCACATCCTTACCAGCTCTTTTCAGTTCCTGGGCCTTCATATTGGTGGCTATTGTTAATGATGGTTTTATGTTATTTACTCTATTTGAAATCATTTTTTTTATTTAGTTATCTATAAACTTATTTATAAATTTCTACAAGTATGCCGTTTAAAATAGTAAGTGAAAATAAACCTAAAGGAGATCAGCCCCAAGCAATTAAAAAATTGATTGATGGTTTAGAAAAAAGGAAACAAAGCCAAGTATTATTGGGTGTAACCGGCTCTGGAAAAACATTTACAATTGCAAATGTTATTGAAAAATATAACAGACCAACATTGATTATGGCTCCAAATAAGACTTTGGCTGCGCAATTATATGAGGAGTTAAAAGTATTGTTTCCTAAAAATGCAGTTGAGTATTTTGTGAGTTATTATGATTATTATCAACCAGAAGCTTATGTACCTCGATCAGATACATTCATAGAAAAAGAGTCCTCTATAAATGAGCAAATAGATCGTTTTAGACACTCAGCAACTAGATCATTAGTAGAAAGAGAAGATGTAATTATTGTAGCAAGTGTTTCATGTATATACGGCATCGGGTCCGTTGACTCTTACTCTAAAATGACTTTAGAAATAAAAAAAGGACAGAACATTAATTTAATGGAGTTCCTGAGAGAATTAGTAGAGTTACAGTATAAAAGAAATAATATTGATTTTAGAAGAGGTATGTTTCGAGTAACTGGAGATCGGGTTGATGTTTTTCCTGCGCATTTAGAGGATATAGCTTGGAGGATAAGTTTTTTTGGAGATGAGGTGGAAGACATTAAAGAGTTTGATCCTCTCACAGGTGAATTCATTCAAAGCTTTGAAGAAGTAAAAATCTTTGCAAATAGTCATTACATTACTCCAAAACCACGATTAGAGAACGCAATTAAAGAAATTAAGAAAGATTTAAAAATAAGACTTGAAGAGTTTGATAAGGAAAAAAAGTTGCTTGAATTTCAAAGATTAAAAGAGAGAACTAATTTTGATTTGGAAATGATACAGGCAACGGGAACATGTTCAGGAATTGAGAATTACTCGAGATATTTAAGTGGAAGACAACCTGGTGAAGCACCACCAACTCTATACGAGTTTATTCCAGAAAACTCGCTTCTTATAATTGATGAGTCTCATGTATCCGTGCCTCAAATAAATGGAATGTATAAAGGTGACCGATCTAGAAAAAAAACTTTATCAGATTATGGATTTAGACTTCCATCTGCATTGGATAATCGACCTTTAACTTTTGAAGAATGGAATATGATGCGTCCCCCCACTATTTTTTTATCTGCAACTCCTGGCCCATGGGAATTGAATGAAGTCGAAAATGAGTATGTTGAACAAATCATACGACCCACAGGTCTAATTGATCCTGAGTGTGTGATCAAAACAACTGTCAATCAAGTGGAAGATTTGATGGGTGAAATTAAAATAACACTTAATAATAAAAATAGAGTATTGATTACAACTCTTACAAAAAAAAATGCCGAGGACTTAACCAATTACTTAAAAGAACATAATTTAAAGGCTGAATATATGCACTCTGATGTTGAGACTATTGATAGAATAAAACTTATTCGCTCTTTAAGAATTGGGGAGATTGATATTTTAATTGGTATTAATTTACTCAGAGAAGGACTAGATATTCCTGAGTGTGGTTTAGTCGCCATTCTTGACGCTGACAAAGAGGGTTACTTAAGGTCAAAAACTAGTTTGGTCCAAACTATAGGTCGTGCAGCTAGAAATATAGATGGAAAGGTGATTTTATATGCAGATGTATTAACTAAAAGTATTAAAGCAGCTCTTGAGGAAACAAAATACAGAAAAAATAAACAAATTGAATTTAATAAGAAAAATAACATTACTCCTCAATCAGTGAAAAGAAATATTGGTGAAATTATCGAGAGCATCTATGAAAAAGATAGCTATACTGTCGGTACATCTGAAATTGATAAATTGAGTCCTAATAAATTTGAAAAACATGTTCAAAAATTAGAGAAAAAAATGTTATCTGCAGCTGAAAATTTAGATTTTGAAAAAGCTGCAATGTTCAGAGATGAGATAAGGAAACTTAAAAAAGATCAAATGGGTGTGAATTGATTGAGAGTTTATTAGGAGTATTAATAAGTCTTGCTCTATTAATATGGTCATGTGATTTTGCAATAAAAAATTCAATATTAATCTCACACGTTTATAAAATTAGGCCAATCCTTGTTGGAATATTTATAATAGCTATTGGCACTTCCCTCCCTGAGTTTGCAGCAACATTTCAAGCATTAAAGTTAAATTCTGTGGGAATAGTAGCAGGTAATCTTGTTGGAAGTAATATTGCAAATATTTTATTGGTAGGGGGTATCATGTTATATCCCATTACTATGTTAGTAACTGATAAAAGGGATAAAAGTACTTTTTTATTTTTTTTAATTTTTTCAATCGTTTTTTTTATTTTCATAATATTTAATTTTAATATTAGCTACATGTACGGTGCTTTACTTTTTGGATTACTTTGTTTTTTTATTTATTTTGAATTAAAAAAACCAATTGATGAAACTAACACAATATCCGAGATAACACATTCTTCATCTTTTTTTATTATTTTAAAAATAATATTAGCATTTATAGCTTTATTTTTTAGTTCTAAATATTTTATTGTTTATGCAAAAGATTTAACTAGCATATTTGGTGTTGCAGAAACTACGATTGGAATAACAATTGTTGCTTTTGGTACTTCTTTGCCTGAAGTAATTGCAACAATTTTATCAATTGTGAAAAAACAAAATAATTTGGCAATTGGAAATATTCTCGGATCAAATATAGCCAACATATTTGGAATAACGATTATTGCTGTACTAATCAATGGAAGTATAAATTTTTATGAATTACTTGGTCAAATTGATAAATGGCTATTTTTAATAACTTCTTTATTATTTTTTATAATTATTTCTTTAAAATTAGCTGGAAAATTAATTTCTCTTGGCTTTATATTAGCCTATATGATCTATTTTGTGTTCCTATATTTGTAGAATGAATAAATGAAAAAATTAAAAGTCCCAATACTCATAGCAATATTTTTAATTTTAGTGATTTTATTTGGACTTAGTTTTCTAAGGTTGCCTATGAATATTTTATCTCAAGAAATGGTCGAAAGAGAAACTAAAGGTTTTGTTACATTGAACAGTTTATCAAATCAAACTTTAAAAATTATGCCTAAACCAATTCTCTCTATTGATAATTCAAATTTCATGATTAATCATTATTTAATCCAAACTGATTTTGTAGCTTCTGATATTGAAATTTCTAGATCTATTTTTAACGCAGATGATATTTCAATTACACTCAACCAAGCAAGAATAGAAAATATAAATTCAAATTTTGTTAACAATGCGATTTTACTAGAGGGTGATATCGATAATTTAAAATTAAAGATCTCTAACGAGGGCAATAATACAAGAATAATATCAAATAAATTTAAATATAAAGGCTCTGATTTATATTTTGATATTTTTACAACTGACTCCGACATAAATAAAATTGATTTTTCCATAGAAAATCTGGAAATAGATGAACTAATATTACTTTTAGGAGAAAATTACCAGGAAGTTTTAAAAAAAATAAATTTTCAAAGTCTTGACATAAAAGGTGAATATGTAAAAGAAAATTTAAATATTGAAAACCTAGTTATTACTTTAGCTGATAAATCACAAATTAATATTGAGGGGAATATCAATTTAAGCAATTTAATTAGATCTGATTTATCAATTAGAGGTCAAAATATCTCTTCAAATAATTTATTTCAAATGATTAGTAATATAAATATTTTCAATGAAATTATAGATATTCCTCAAGGAATAATTGAGACTTTTGATTTAAACTACAATTCTAATAATTTAACTATTAATAAAATCTTGTATATCTCTGATCATGGAACAAACTTAGATTTAAACGGAAATATTGAAAATCTTGATTTTTATAATGCTAACTTTAATGTTAGACTTAATTCTAGTTCCAAAGATGACTTATCAGTATTATTAGAATTTTTACCTTATTCGAAGTTAGTAAATCAATTTGAATTTGATGAAATTGAATTATCAAGCAATTTCACAAATAATATTTTTACAATTGATCAAATAAATATAACTAATAAAGATGAAAATATTATTCAAATTAGCGGCAGTTATGGGCTTGGTGATATCAATAGTCTACAATTAGATATTCAATTAAACCAGTTTAGACAATTTGAGTTAATTCCATCTAACTCATTAATTAAATTGTTAAAAACATTAAATACGGAACATATCAACATGAGAGGCCTTATAAATGGCACAAATTTAACTATTGAAGATCTTAAATTTGTTAATTTAAAGGGTTCTAATTTATTAATTGACGGTAATTTGGATCTTAATAATTTTAATAATGCCTCTTTAAATATTGGAATTGAAAATTTAAATAAAACAGAACTATTAAATATCATCTCTGAATTAACTGAAGAGGATTTTACGAATATTGTGGATCTTGTTGACTTTGATTATTTAGAATCAAGCTTATACGTTGATCCAGTCAGTGATCTATTTTTGATAGAAAATTTAGATCTAATAAATAAAGATAAAATTTCAAATATTTCTGGATCAATTAAAAATCAGATGTTTACTGGTACAGTCAAATTAAATGATTTAAATTTATCTAATTTTGATCGTTTATTTTTAAATACATCTCGTATTAAAGGAAAAATTGATTTAACTTTAGATGTTTCTGAACCTGTTAATCTTAAAAATATTAAAAATATATCTGGAATCATAGATGGTGATATTAATGTTAATATTACTGAAGAGGAATTTGCACTAGTTTTATTTATTCAATCTCTATCTCAAGACATTGAGGATTTTGAACAAATTAATGAATTTTTAAACACATTAACAAATTCTTTCATTAATCAAAGTAGTTCTATTTCTGGACAAATTTCAAATAATAATTTAAATGAATTGAAAATTAAAAACTTAATTTTAACATCACCAAACGGAGAGACTTTAGAGGCAGAATTAGAATTAGCTTTGAATAATTTTAAAATTACAATTTTTGATATTATCGACAATGAGAATTTTGTTATAAAATATCAAAATGGAAATTATTCCTATGAAAGAGTCATACCTGATGGGACTGTAAAAAAACCTATAGAAGATTTAATTCAAAAAAATATAAATAAGCTTTTTGAAAATTTATTTCAGTGATCTTAAAACAAAATCAATAATATCTTTTTCAATCTTACTTTTATTTAATCTGTTGATTTCTTGAATTCCAGTAGGAGATGTAATATTTATTTCTGTTAGATAGCCATCTATTACATCAATACCAACAAAAAATAATTTTTTTTTCACCAAAAATGATTTTATTTTTTTACAAATGTACTTATCTTTGTCAGTGATATTGGTTTCTACTGCCCTTCCACCAGCATGAAAATTGGCCTTTATGCTATTAGTTCTAGGCACTCTTAATACAGCTCCAGCAATGTCCCCGTTTATGAGAATAATTCTTTTGTCTCCTTTTTTGAAATTTTTAAGGAATCTTTGAATAATTACTGGGCAATTCGAAAATTTTTTTATGTAATTTTTTAAGAATGTATTGAGATTAGTCTTATTATGGCTAATTTTTTGAATTCCTAATCCCCCATTTCCATAAGCGGGTTTTATAATGACCTCTTTATTCTTCTTTATAAACTTTATGATGGCTTCTATATTTGATGATATTAACGTCGGGGGAGTTAATTCTGGGAAGTTCATCATAATATGTTTTTCTGGGAAGTTCCTAATCTCCTTTGAATTATTTAAAATTAAAGGTTTTTTTAATTGATCTAATAAATAGGTATTAGAAATATAATTTAAATCGAAGGGTGGATCTTGTCGAATAAAAATGGCATTCATATGTTCTAAATCAATTTCTTTTAGGATCTTTCTTTGATACGAAAGCTGATTATTTTTTTTCAAACTTAATCTAGAAACGTTGGATTTAATTTTATTAACTTTATTAATCTCACTAAATACCCATCTTGGATCATTGTAATAACAATCTATACCCCTATTTAAAGATTCCTTGATTAACATATAAGTAGAGTCCTCGTTAATATTTATTTTTTTGGGATCATCCATTTGAAAAAGAAATTTCATAGCAAATTCAATAATAGGTATTATTTAATAATGATAATATATCTTTTTTATCCTTAAACTCTTCAATTAACAAATCTGCAGGATTTTTTTGTTTTTCAACAATATTATATAATTTTTCAAGATGAATACTTTCATCACTTCCTTCAGAATTTAGATAACCTCTTTTTTCTAATCCCTTTTTAGCGAGGTTAAGAAGGTTTTTACCATGCTCATATAAGGGCGAATTAATAAAGTTGCTTTTAAGTCCTTTATAAGGGACCTCTTGATACAAATTTAAAATATCATTCTCTGGCCAAGAACTAGTTTCTTTCCACAGATGTTCAAGATTTTCATCATCATAAAGTATACCAATCCAAAATGCTGGAAGAGCACAAATCATTTCCCATTTCCCAGCGTCTGCACCTCTAAGTTCTATATATGACTTCAATCTTACCTCTGTAAAAATTGTGGAGAGATGATTTATCCAATCTTGTATTGATATGTTGTAATTTGAAAGGTCTTTATTTGAGGTGTTTTTAGTTAACAATTCATTAAAAGTATAATCTGTTGTGTCATATTGTTTTCCATTTATCTTTAAAAAATAGTTTTTTACTTCCAAAACAAAGTCAACATATTCCTCAATAGAAAAACTCTTGTTAAGAAATGATCTTTTTATTCCACATCTTTGATCATCAGTGTCTTGCCATGTATAAATTCGATTACTCACTAAATTATTATATTTCGACTCACGAAAGGGCGAGTTACAAAATACACCCATAACTATTGGTTGAATTCTATTAGAAACAACAAATTTTTTAATGAGATCTGTTTCATTAAAATAATCTAAATTTGCTTGAACAGTACATGTTCGGGTCATCATATCTAATCCTCTTGAGCCAACTTTAGGCATATATTCACTCATAATTTTATAACGCTCTTTTGGAATAAAAGTTAAATCCTCTAATTTACTTATTGGATCAAATCCTAGTCCTAAAATGCATAATTCATTCAATTCGGCATATTCTTTTAATTCTCTTAAATGTTCATAAGACTCCGTACATGTTTGATGAACATTCTTTAAAATTTTACCAGATAATTCTAGTTGACACCCTGGCTCTAAAGTAATGCTAGCACCATTTTTAGACAAAGATATTAATTGATTGAAACTATTGTATTCTTTTTTTTGCCAACCCTTTGATAAGAAAAATTGAAATAAATTTTGTATACTTACCTCTCCATCAAATTGAAATCTTTTATTATCTTTATAAAAGATAAATTTTTCATGTTCAGTTCCAATGCCTTTATACTCAGGATCAGTAAAATTGGAGTAGAAATAATTTATAAGATCTGATTTTTGTAACAATTAAAACACACTATTTTTATGAAAATTACATTTTGTTATTTGATTAGAATAATCTTTAGCTTGACGTTCTACTTTTTTTGCCACCTCTAAAAGCCATTTTTTTTTGTTATAAGATTTTTTTTGATATCCACCCTTGCCCTCATGATAAGCAAGGTAATGATTATAAACGTCACTTTTGTCAATTTTCAACAGACGGTAACTTCCATCAACATACCAACCTATAAAATCGCTAGCATCTTTAAAATTTTTTCTATCGGCATTAAAGTTTTTTGTTGAAACTTTATACTCCTCCCATGTTCCATCTAAGGCCTGACTGTAACCATAAGCACTTGATGGCCTTAAACCAGGTATAAAACCCAATACCTTTTTCCTCGGAGGCCTTGCAGTTCTTTCAAAAGAGGACTCTTGTTTAATAAAGCTTAATTGCAAACTAACTGGAACTCCCCATTTTTCTTTTGTTTTTTCTGCATATGATTTCCATTTAGGATTTGTTTTGAAAATATCGCAAATATTTGCTGTGTTAAAAGACCTATCGGTTGTAATACAACCTGTTAATAATAGAAAAAATAAAAGTAAGTACTTCACTAATTAAAATTTTTCCTTAAAAAATCACTCATTATATCTAATCCCTGTAATGCAGCTCCTTTGGAGTCTTGAGACCAAGCAAAGGTGTCAAAGTGAAACCAAGGTATATTGGGAGATTTTAAAAATTCTTGAAGAAAAAGTGCTGCTGTAATAGATCCAGCCATACCATCTAAAGATGCATTACTAAGATCTGCTACTTGAGATTTAATTTTAAACAAGTAAGGAGAGTACAAGGGTAATCTCCAACATCTCAATTTTTCTTTATTTAAATTTTCGATTTTTTTTGCAAATGTTTCATTATTACAAAAATAAGCAGGAAGGTCTTCACCCAGAGCTACTCTTGCTGCTCCAGTAAGCGTTGCAAAATCAATAATCATACATGGGTTATAAGAAGATGCTTTTTCTATTGCATCTGCTAACAAAAGTCTTCCCTCAGCATCTGTATGAGAAATTTCGACAGACTTTCCTGATACAGATGAATATACATCACCAGGTCTCATTGATTTGGATGATATTGCATTTTCAGCGATTGGGGCAATTAAAACAATTTTAGTTTTTTTTAAAAAATAATTTGCTAACAAAAATAATGATATAGCGATAGCAGATCCTCCCATATCTTTTTTCATATTTCTCATTGAGGTACCTGGTTTTATATTTACACCACCTGTGTCAAATGTAACGCCTTTCCCAATAATAACCAATGGTTTATCTTTTTTTGAAAGTTTTCGATTTGTTATTTCAATCACTTTTGGTTTTAAAGAGGAAGATTTGCCAACAGCACATGTCAAAGGAAAATTTGAATTTATTTCTTTTTCAGTGTAATCAATAAAATTAAAATTTTTAAACAAATTATTATTTTTAATTTTTGAGTAATAGGTTGATGGGTTTAATTTATTTGCAGGACTATTTATCAAGTCTCTTGAAAAATTTATACAATCTGAGTAAAAAGTTAAAAACTCACATTCCTTTTGTTCCTTGATGTATAATAAATTTTTTTTGGATTTAGACTGATACTTATAGTTGCCCCAAGCCCATGCTTTGTATATTTCAGACTCCTTTGATTTGGCAAATTTATTAGAAATATAATAGCTACCAATGTTAGACGCAGAAAAAGCACTAATTGCCTCTAGGTTTTTATCTGTGCCCTCTCCTAATATGACCTCTTTCAATCTTCCATCCTCATAGGGAATTTTGAGAATTTTTCCTGATTCTGCCTTGAAATTATTAGATAAAGCCCAATTTTTAGTAAAAGATGATTGTATTAACAACCATTTATCAAATTTACTTTGTGAAATGACAGAAATTTTTGTAGAACACTCAGTATTATCATTGGTAAACATTACTTATAATAAGGATATTAGAAAAAAATGACTAAACAACAAGCGGAAAAGAAAACTGTAAAATTTGAAACCGAAGTATCAAAACTCCTAGATATAGTTGCTAATTCACTCTATACCGAAAAGGAAATATTTTTACGAGAATTAATATCAAATTCATCAGATGCTTGCGAAAAGCTAAGATATGTTAGTCAGACTGACTCGAAAGCTCCTAAAACAAATAAATTCCTAATTCGAATTCATCTTAATGAAAAAAATAAAACCATCTCAATTAAAGATAATGGGATTGGCATGGATGATAAAGATATGCAATCAAATTTAGGCACAATAGCTAAATCTGGCACGGAAGAGTTTATTAAAAAGATGGGTGATAAAAAGGGAGATATCAATCAAATTGGTAAATTTGGAGTTGGTTTCTATTCATCATTTATGGTTTCAGATCAAGTAGTAGTTAGATCAAAGAAATATGACTCATCCAGTGGTTACCTATGGACTTCAGATGGTAAAGGTACATTTTCAATTGAGGAAACAGAATACAATGAAATTGGAACTGAAATTACGTTATCAATTAAGAAGGATGAGAAAGAGTTCTTAAGTAAATATAAAATAGAGGAAATAATAAAAAAGTATTCTGATTTTGTTCCTTTCCCCATTTTTGTAACATCCGAAGAGGATAAAAATGATAAGAAAAAAGATGATAAGACTGAAGAACAAGTAAACTCTGCTGAAGCCATTTGGCTAAAAGATAAATCAAAAATTAAAAAAGATGACTACAAATCTTTTTATAATCAAGTTTCAAACTATTATGATGAGCCTTTAACAACTATTCACTTTAAAGCTGAGGGAGTTGTAAATTATACTGCACTTTTATATTTACCAAAATCGCAGCCGCAAGATCTTTACCATCCAGATCGAAAAAACAAGTTAAAGCTATATGTGAATAAAGTATTTATTTCTGATAAGTTAGATGCATTAATTCCAGCTTGGCTTAGATTTGTGCCAGGTGTGGTAGACACAGAAGATCTTAGTTTAAATATTTCAAGAGAAATTTTACAAAATAATGCTGTAATTAATAAAATATCTAATGCTATTACAAAAAGAGTTCTTAAAGAAATTCTAGAATTAAAAAGAAAGAAACCAGATGAATTTAAAGATTTTTGGAAGAATTTTGGTCCTGTTGTAAAAGAGGGACTTTATGAATTTAATGATTTTCATGATCAAATATTTGAGTTTTCAACGTTCAACTGCTCTGAGAAAGAGGAGATGATAACTTTAGATCAATACGTAACTGATTTTTCAAATGATAAAAAGAAAATCTACTATATATCAGGTGAAAACAAGGAAAATCTCATCAATAGCCCTCAAATGGAACTATTTAAAAATAAAAAAATAAATGTTTTGTTAATTACGGATCCAGTTGACGAATTCTGGATGCCAATGAAAATGAAATTCAAAGATTATGAATTTACATCTATTACTAAAGGTGAAATAGATATTGAGGATAAAAAAGAGTCAAAAAAAGAGAAAGAAGAGCCAAAGGAAGATAAAGATTTTGTTGGATTTCTAAAAGACAATTTGAAAGATAAAGTTAAAGATGTAAAAATTTCTAAAAGACTAACTACAAGTGCTTCATGTTTAGTAGCTGATGAGAATGATATGGATATGCATTTAAAAAAACTGATGGCTGCAAATAATCAAAATATTTCTGATGAAAAAAGAATTTTAGAAATAAATATTAATCATGAATTAGTTAATAAATTAAAATCTTTAGATAAAAATCAAAAAGACAAATTCTGTGAAATTCTTTATGATCACGCAAAGCTTATGGAAGGTGAAAGCCTTGATGATCCGAAAAAATATACGAATTTAGTCTCAGAACTTGTTTCGTTATGAGTGATCAAAACAAAATAGCAGATCCCATCGAATATGTTTCAAAAAATACTGATATAGTAATGTGCGATGGCGGTAGTGGTGATTTAGGTCATCCAGCTGTTTATTTTAAATTTGGTAAAAAAAAAGAAATTGTGTGTAACTACTGTAATAAAAAATTTATAAAAAAAGACTAAACTTTTTTTTCTTTATTTACTTCTCTCACTAAAAAATCCCTGAGGGCTTCAATTTTTTTAGAACCCTTTAATTCAGGGGGATAAGTAAAATAAATGATTGTCTTTGGCGTATTTGCATTTGGTAAAATAGGAACAAGATTGTTATTAGATATTTTCATATATTCTGGTAAGGCACCAATGCCCGCTCCTCCTCCAATAGCTCTCATAACTCCATACATATTAGATATATAAATGGTCTTGGGTTTTTTTGATTTAGGAATTAAATCCAAAATACAGTTTACATCGGGTATAGATGGCTCAACATCATGACCAAAAGCAATTATTGTATGTTTTGATAAATCACTCACACTTTTTGGTATACCAAATTTTTCAATGTATTCTGGTGAGGAGTAGATTTTAAACTGAAACTCATATAAAGGAAAACGAATTAAATCCATTTGTGTAGGCTCTTTTAATCGTAAAGCTACATCAGCTTCACCTAAGGAAAGATCTGTATATTTATTTTCAATTCTTATAGAAATATCAATATCAGGATATGAGTTTGAAAACTTTGCTATTCTTGGGGCAAGCCATGTGGTACCAAATGCAACAGTGGCAGCTATATGTAGTGAACCTGTAGGTTTTTCTTTTGAGGAAGTTAATTGAGACTCAGTTAGAGCGATCTTTCCAAATATATCATGTGCTGTTTTGAATAAAATTTTACCTTGTTCAGTCAATGTTAGTCCTCTGGCATGTCTTTTAAATAGTGATACTTTCAAATCTCTCTCTAATGAACTAATCTGTCTACTTATGGATGAATGACTTATATTCATTTTATTGGCTGCTTCTGAGATATTAAGATCTAGTGCAACATTATGAAAAATTTTAAGTTTATCCCAGTCCATGTTTTAATATAATATTTATTTATACTATCTATTTTTTGATTAGAAACTTATTAATTTTTTTTGTGATTTATAAAATGTCTGTAATATAGACTTATGATTGGACTTGAAATTCTTAAAAATAAAATAAAAGACGCACCTCAAAGTTCAGGGGTTTATCTTTTTAAAAATAAAAAAGATAACCCGATCTATATAGGAAAAGCTATTAATATCAAAAGGAGATTATCTAATTACGGTAATTTACCAAAACTTCCAAGAAGACTTCAAAAAATGGTTTCACAAACAGTAAATATTGATTTTGAGTTAACAGAGTCTGAAAGAAATGCATTATTATTAGAGGCTTTACTTATCAAGAAATTTTCACCAAGATATAATATTCGTTTAAAAGATGATAAGAGCTTTCCATTAATTAAAATTACTAAAGGTGACTTTCCAAGACTGACAAGATTTAGAAATGAATTTTCTAATGAGGATAAAGTATTTGGTCCATTTACCTCTGCGTTAAAAACAGACAAAGTCATAAAAATCTTGCAGAAATCTTTTAAGTTAAGGAGTTGTAGTGACTTAGAGTTTAAAAATAGAAAACGGGCATGCCTACTTTATGACTTAAAACAATGCTCCGCTCCATGCGTAAATAAAGTTAGCCAAAATGAATACAAAAATCAAGTTGATGATACAGTTAAATTTTTTCAAGGAGGGCAAAAAAAAATATTTGATAAATTAGAAAAACAAATGGTTTATTTTAGTGAAAGCCAAAACTATGAAAAGGCAGCAGAGCTAAGAGATAGTATACAATCTTTAAATTTTATCATTAGGGAGGAAGTGAAAATCAGCACTCAAGATACAAATTATGACTATATCCATATTGATGATAAAAAACATTTATCAATATACATTGGTTTCATTAGGTATGGGCGATATCTTGGCGGGAATTTAATTTACTATTCTGAAAAGTTTGAAGATGATATAGACCTTACCTCTTTAATTATACAATTTTATTTAAAAAACTTCAGACCTAATAAAATAATAATTTCAAAAAAAATTAACGGATATAATGAATTAAAGTCAATTATGAGAGATAATTATAAGATTGATGTATTTCTAAAAAGTAGCAAAATTAATGGTGTTCAGAAAATTTCGAAACTTACCGCAAAAAGAAATGATAAAGAAGTAAATCTTCAAAAACAAAAGTTTATTAATAATCAAGAAATTTTAACTTTAATGAAAAATAGGTTTAATATTGATAATAAAATTGAACGTGTTGAGGCTTACGATAATAGTTTTTTTGGTAACAACTATGCTGTGGCATCATATGTAGTATTTAATGAAGAGGGATTTAGTATAAAAGACTCTAGAACATATAAATTTAAAGATTATGATTTAAAAAAATTTGGTGATGCAGATTTGATGCGAAAGGTTTTTAAATCTCGTTTCTCCAAAGATGATAAAATTTTACCAGATTTAATAATAATTGACGGGGGTCAACCTTATTTGAAAATTTGCCAAGAAATTATTGATGATAGCGGTATTAGCGAAAGTATAAAGTTAATTGGAGTGTCTAAAGGTTTTAAACGAGATTTTAGATTTGATAGATATCATACTCTAAGTGAAAAAAATCTATCTTTGAAGGATAGCCCTCAAATAGAGGGTTTTATTCAAAAAATGAGAGATCAGGCTCACAAATTATCCAAAAAAAATAGCATGAAAAGGATGTCCGACTCCCTAAAAACGAGTTTTTTAGATGATATATCTGGCATTGGGAAAATAAAAAAAATGAGGGTCATCAATTTTTTTGGAAGTGTTCAAAATCTAAAGAAAGCTAATAGAGATGAGTTAACTCAAATAAAAGGATTAAATTCGAAAAATATTAAGGCTATATTGGATAAGATTAATGGCTAAAATTTACACTATTCCCAATATAATTACTTTTGTAAGAATTATTTTAATTCCCATAATTTTATATTTACTGTTCTCCGATAATTCTAAAGTGGTTCTTGTTGCAGGCTTACTTTTTATAGTTTCATCTATATCTGATTATTTTGATGGATATTTAGCAAGAACATTGAATCAATCATCTAAGCTTGGTACTCTACTTGATCCTATCGCTGATAAACTATTAATAGCAGCTGTCATCATAGTTTTGATAGACACAAGAGTAATTGCTGACATTCATGTTATTCCAGCAATAATTATTTTATTAAGAGAAATTGCTATTTCTGGTTTAAGAGAATTTTTAGCTAAACTAAATACTGATATGCCAGTGAGCAAACTAGCTAAATATAAAACTACATTTCAAATGGTTAGCTTATCTATTCTCATAATAGGATTAGGTTTTGAATTAAATGATTTTCTTTGGAATTTAGGCTTAGTAACATTATGGCTAGCCGCTATAATTACTTTGTTATCTGGATATAATTATGTTGCAAAAGGTCTTAAACATATTTGAATATTACATTAAAATATTTTTCTTGGATAAGAGTAAAACTTAAAAAAAGTCATGACTTAATTGAATTAAATCAAACAATAAGTTTTAAACAGTTGAAAAATAATCTCATTTCAAAAGACCCTGTATTTCAAGAAATATTTGAGGATAAGAGTGTAAAATATTTTTTAAACTTGACGGAAATAGATGATGATAATCAAACACTAAATAATGGTGATATATTAGCTTTGTTACCTCCCGTTACAGGTGGATAATGATTAAAATAACTAATGATAATTTTGATCTGGAAACGGAATTTAAATGTGTTTCATCCGATATAAATGGTGCATACAGTTTCTTCTTAGGAACAGTTAGATCTGATTTAAGCTCATCAAATAAGAAAATAAAAGGAATTTATTTGGAGTGTTATGAAGAATTAGCATTAGCTCAGCTTAAGAAAATAAGAAGCAAAGCATTAAGTAGTTGGAAACTAAATGAATGTTTAATAATTCACCGAATAGGAAAATTGGATTTAGGAGAAAAAATTGTCTTAGTAATTACTGCCTCTTCTCATCGTGCAAACGCTATAGAAGCTTGTGAGTTTGTAATTGATAGCTTAAAGATAGATGTAGCTTTTTGGAAATTTCATTTATTAGATAATGATGAAAAAGAAACGGTACTACAAAAAAACTTAGATAATGAAAAAATGTTAAAATGGAAAGATATTATTTATTAATTATCTTTGTAGTTGGGGTCAACCTCTTTCATGTACAGACTTGAAATCTTAGCTGTAATATCTCCAACTTTAAAAGTTTGATTATCTATTTTTCCTACGGGAGTTACTTCTACAGCAGAGCCTGTTAAGAAAATTTCTTCGGCATTTTTTATTTCATCTGGATATATATCTCTTTCAATAACTTTGATACCCTCATTTTTAGCAATTTCAATAACAGCCTGACGTGTAATTCCATTTAAAAAACAATCAGGCACAGGAGTATGAATTTCTCCATTAATTACCAAAAAAATATTTGATCCAGTCGACTCGCTTACTCTACCTTTATAATCAAGCATCAAAGCATCTGTAAAACCATTTTTTTCAGCTTCATGCTTACTTAAAGTACAAATCATATATAGTCCTGCAGCTTTAGTGTCAGTTGGTATGCAATCTGGGGGCGGCCTTTTCCACACTGCTGTTTGAAGAGATATGCCCTTTAATCGGTCTTCTTTAGTGAAATAACTAGGCCATTCCCAAGTAGCAACAGCTACATTAATTTTATTTTTCTGTGCAGAGATAGCCATCATTTCACTTCCTCTCCAAATCACTGGGCGAACATAACCATATTTTATGTTCATTTTTTTTATAGTCGCTTTTTGAGCATTATTTATTTCATCCTTTGAATATGGTACTTCTATGCCCATTCTTTGCGCAGAAAAAAATAGTCTATCAGTATGTTTTTCTAATTCATAAATTTTTTCCCCATAAACCCTTAATCCTTCAAAAACACAACTACCGTAATGGAGTCCATGGTTTAACACATGAGTGGTAGCATTCTGCCATTCAACAAACTCGCCATTATACCAAATAAAACCAATTCTTTTATCGAAGGGAATAATTTCCATGATCCAAAATAATGTATTATTATTTATTAAAATTCACAATATAATTATAGTTATATTTTATGAATTTGAGTTTTGCCGACACTTTATATTTTAAAAAAGAAAATATCCTAGAAATAATTTTAGGCCTTCATAGATCGTATAGATCACTACAAAGAGAAATCCAAATTTGTTGTGAATTACATAATTTAACTTTTAATGAATTAATAGTTTCTTTAGAAATTAAAAAAGGATTTAGAAGAAAAATAGATATAGCAAATAAACTGTATCTAAAAAAACAAAATTTGAATTTAATTCTTAAAGACCTTCAAAATAAAAATGTATTAAACTTAGACAATAAAAATATATCAATAACTGATTATGGTGAGATATTAATTGAAAAAACAACAAATAGAATAAATGAAAAAATTATAAAAATTTTTAAAAAAATAGATCCTAAAAATATGTCCGGATTTATAAATATAATAGAGTCATTATAATGAATTTTAAGCATATACTTTTAGTTGAAGATGATGAAATGCTTCAAGCTCTTATTGAAAAATTATTAGTGAATAACAATTATATAGTTTCAAAAGCTATAAATATTGGTGAAGCAAAAAAATTAATAAAATTATTTTTATTTGATTTGATAATTTTAGATGTAATGCTTCCGGATAGCACAGGTTTAGATTTTTATGAAAATAATATAAAAAATAGGGTCAATACTCCTGTAATATTTCTGTCTGCATTAAGTAATGTAGACGACAGAGTAACTGGGTTAGAGCTTGGGGCTGATGATTATATTGGAAAACCATTCGACTCAAGGGAACTGTTACTTAAGATAAAAAAAAATATTTCAAAAAAACAATCAAATGATTTAATAAACTTTGGAAATGAAACAGAATTCGATTTAAAAAGAGAAATATTAAAATTTAAAAATCAAACCATAAATCTTTCAAGTAATGAGGTAAAAATATTGAAATTGCTGATTAATAATTCCCATCAGTATTTAACTAGAGATTTGCTAAATACTGAACTAGGGCTTGATTATTTATCGAGAAGTGGGGATATGCAAATTTCAAGATTGAGATTGAAACTAAAAAAAATGTGTAATTTAAAAGATATAATTAGATCGGTTCATGGAAAAGGATATAAAATTTTCATTTAATGTTTAAATGGAGTAACTTTTCAGAAAGCCTTTTAGTAAGATCTGTTTATCTAATAACAATACCAATAGTACTTGTTCAAATTATAGGGATTGTCATATTTTTTGAATTACACTGGGATTTAGTTTTAAAAAGAAGCGCTCAATCAATTTCTAATGAAATAAAAATCTTGGAAATGCAGAAAGATTCACCTTCTATTAATAATTATGCAAATACTTTACAAATTATAAGAACTGATAGTATAGATTTGAGTGAAACTGAGAAAGTATCAAATTGGATATTCAAAAAACGAATGAAAAATTCTCTTGATCAAATATCTGGAAATTTTGAAGTTCTACAAAATCAAACCTATTTTATATTTTTCGACGAAAAAAAATTAGAATATTTTTATTTAGTTCCAAAAAAAAGAGTTGAAACTAAGACTGTTAGTGGTTTTTTTTTATGGACAATTGCTGTAAGTATTATTTTGTCATTAATTTCATATTTATTTATAAAAAAACAAATTCAACCACTCAAAAGACTTGGAATTATTACAAGAAGTTTTGGCAGAGGTATTGAAACTCCAAATTTAAAACCAACTGGATCATCAGAGGTCAGGGGTTTGATAAAAGACTTTAATAATATGCACAATAACATCAATAGTACTCTTGATAATCAAAGAAATATGTTGGCTGGTATTAGCCATGATTTAAAGACACCACTAACAAGAATTAATTTAATGATCGAAGAAATTAATAACGAAAAATTAAAAAACTCAATTTCTCAAAATATCTCAGAAATGAATATTATGCTTAATCATTATCTAGACTTTATTAAAAATGAAAAAAATGAAAATTTAGACGAAATAGACACTTCTAATTTTATATCCAACTTAGCTCAAAATTATTCAAAACTTGAAGTTTTGAGCAATAATTCTAATCAAATACTTATCAGAAAAAATCAAATAACAAGAGCTATTATGAATATATTAGATAATGCTGATAAATTTGCTGAAAAAATATTTATTAGTTCAAATTTTATAGATAATAAGTGGAAAATAGAGATTGAAGATAACGGCCCGGGTACAAAATTATCGCAAGAAGAGCTTATAAGACCTTTTGTTAAAGGCTCTGAACAATTAAATCAAGGGACAGGATTAGGACTGTCTATTGTTCAAAAGCTAATAAAGTTGAATAATGGAGAGTTAAGTTTCCAAAAATCATCGCATGGTGGTTTAAAAGTAACTGTTATATTACAAATATAGTTTTTAAAAAAGCTTTCCACCATTTGAGATTTTAATTGAGGGCATTACTAATACTGGATTATTATCATCATCAGGAAAACCAAGAACCAGCACCTCAGAAATCATCTTACCAATTTGTTTAGGTGGGAAGTTTATAACTGCAGCTACTTGTTTACCAATTAATTGTTCTGGAAGGTAGTATTTGGTAAGTTGTGCTGATGTTTTTTTTTGACCAATCTGTTTACCAAAATCTATAAGTAAATATAAGCTGGGTTTGTAAGATTTTTCATTAAGTTTTGCTTTGATCACCGTTCCAACTCTGATATCAACCTTTTCAAAGTCAGAATAATTAATCATCTTTACTTAAAAATGACTTTAACTTATTAAGATTATCGAGTGCATTTCCTATAGAAGCCATTGTTTTGTCCATACTATTATTATCCTCAATCCAAACATTAAATGCATAAAGGTAAATTATTTTACTTGTAATTTTTTCTACTTGAGAATTTAAAAATAAGTTAAAATAACTGTTAATATTTTTTGATATACTTAAAAAATATTTTGGTTTTTTCTGCGATTCCAAATAAATCCTTAGTGTTATATTTTTATAATCATTAAGAAAATCTAATCTATTGATAATACCTTCAAAAATTTTGTCTTGTAAGGAAAGGTCTTTAGGAGGAATTTTTAATTCTGTTGAAATAAAATTTTCAAAATCTTTAATAAAAACGTTTAGGTTTTGGTACTCTGAACTAATTGATTTAATTTTAGTGTGGAAGGTCTTTAAATGAGCAATGGTATTAAGTTTTTTTAAATTTGTTTTATTGAGATTTTGTTTTTTTTTTCTCACTATCTATTTCCTTAGCTCTTTTGTAAGCCTTTATAAATGTAGTATATATTATTTTCTCTATATTTTGTGATTTAATATAATTAATACCAGCTTGAGTAGTTCCTTTTTTACTAGAAATAGAAGTTACAAAATCATCTAACATTTTAGATGAATAATTAGTTTCTAATACATTTTTAAATAATTCTATTACATCTTTTTCATTCATGTTATACGGCTTAGCAAGTTTTTTTGAGGCTTTTACAAAGGTATTTACTATATATGCAATAAATGCTGGTCCGCTGCCGAAAACTGATGTAGCAAAATTAATTTGATCTTCGTTTCTTACATTAATAATTGTTCCGAAAGTGAATAATATTTTTTTGAGTTTACCATCAAATAACTTTTTATTTTTCATGTAAATATGAGTTTGAGATTTAGTATTTAGAGCCATTACATTAGGCATTATCCTTATAATTTTTTTTGATTTTAAGGTTTTTTCAATTGTTGATAATTTAATACCGGCCATACATGAGATTACGACTGTGTCTTT
>CACNEB010000006.1 GCA_902619375.1 uncultured Alphaproteobacteria bacterium | reverse complement strand
ACCTACCTGCAACAGATGAAAATTTTTTCCACTTCTTACAACACTTTACATCTAACAATATTCCATTGACTATATTTACTTCTGAGAATTCTATTGAAAATTTATCTGACAATTTTTATTTACCAGATATTGCCTCAAGATTAAGACTTTTTAATTTATGTAATATACAAAACCCCGATAAAGATCTCCTTTTTAAATTAATAAATAAATATTTGTCTTTAAAATCTATTACGGTCCAAGACCAGATTATTACTGAAGTAATTAAATATATCGAAAGAACATACCTAGCAGCATATGAGGCTGCGAAAACCATTAATCATTTGCTTTATGATAATAACCATAATATTAATTTGTCACTGATTAGGAAGCATTATGAACAAATATAGGGATTATTATTTAAAAGATATTAATAATGAATTAGTTGATAAAAAAATTACGGTTTCAGGTTGGGTAAATAGATCAAGAGATCATGGAAATTTATTATTTATAGATTTAAGAGACTCAACTTCACTCTTACAATGTGTAGTAGATAATACATCTGTAAATTTTTCTGAATTATCAAAAATAAAAAATGAGGATGTTATAAAAATTTCTGGTCAAATAGCCAAAAGAAGTGAGGACACTATAAATAAAAACATAGAGTCTGGTGAAGTTGAATTGAAAATAGAAAATTTTGAAATATTAAGCCGATGCTCAAAATCACTTCCACTCGAGGTAAATTCTGATAGTGACTACGGTGAAGAGATAAGATTAAAATATAGATATTTAGACCTTAGAAGATCCAAAATGCAACGTAACATAAAGCTAAGAAATCAAATTATAAAATATGTTAGAGATTTTATGAATAATGAGGGTTTCATGGAATTAGCAACTCCAATTCTAACAGCTCCTTCTCCAGAAGGTGCTAGAGATTACCTAGTTCCTTCCAGATTACATAAAGGATCCTTTTATGCTTTGCCTCAAGCACCTCAGCAATTTAAACAACTTTATATGGCTTCTGGTGTAGATAAATATTTTCAAATAGCTCCATGTTTCAGAGATGAAGATAGTAGGGCTGATAGATCCCCTGGTGAATTTTATCAAATTGATATGGAAATGAGTTTTGCCACACAAGAGGATGTTTTAGATGTCATCAGTCGTTTGCTATTTAATACTTTTGATAGATTTAAACCTAAAGATAAATCAATAAATAAACTTCCATTCCCAACTTTTACTTACAAAGATAGTTTAGAAAATTTTGGATGCGATAAACCAGATTTAAGAAATCCTCTGAGATTAGCTAATGTAACGAATTATTTTGAGGGCTCAGGACTTCAAATTTTTGAAAATTTAATTCAAAAGGGTGCTATTGTTAATTGCATTCAAGCTCTCAAATCTGAGGGTAAGCCAAGAAGTTTTTATGATAACCTTAATAAATGGGCTCAAGAACAAGGAAAAAAAGGTCTTGGATATATCAATTTTGAAAATTCATTACCTAAAGGCCCATTAGCTAAAAATTTTAATCAAGAAAAGTTAAACCAAATGATTAAAGATAATAATTATAATTTAAATGATGGATTACTTTTTGTGTGTGATTTACCAGATGAGTCGTATGAGTTCTCATCAAAGGTTATTTCAAAAGTAGGAGAGGATTTAAATTTAATTGATAAAAATAAATATGAATTTTGCTGGATTGTTGATTACCCTATGTATGAAAAAGATGTTTTAACTGGCAAGATTGACTTTAGTCACAATCCTTTTTCTATGCCTCAAGGAGGAATGGATGCATTGACGAAAGATGACCCCTTGAATGTTTTAGCATATCAATATGACATCGTATGTAATGGAATAGAATTGTCATCGGGAGCCATAAGAAACCATAGACCAGATATCATGAAAAAAGCTTTTGAAATTGCAGGATATGGCGAAAGTGAGATTAAATCAAAATTTAGTGCTTTGTTTGATGCTTTTCATTATGGAGTTCCCCCACATGGAGGATGTGCGCCGGGTCTAGATAGAATAATAATGTTACTAAGTGAAAATGAAAATATCAGAGAAGTAATAGCTTTTCCTTTTAACCAAAGAGCTCAAGACTTAATGATGAATGCACCAGTTAAAATAGAGGATAAACAATTAAAAGAGTTAAATTTAAAAAAAGTTAGCGATTAGCTTTAAGTATTTTTTCAACATCTTCAATTGTTAAATTTTCTCCATCATATTCTGGAGGAATTTTGTAATTCATTATGCCTATTTTAAAATAAAACTTTCCTGACTTCCCTTTATAGAGATTTGCTCTTTGTTTCCTTCTCTTTAGAACTCCTATTTCTCTTACTTTATTTGTAGGTTTATTTTTTTTAATTGTTATCAATTCCACTGCTTGATCTAAATTAATTTCCAAGACATCATATTTTCTTCCCAATGAGGCAAAAATATCTTGGTATTTAACATATGGTCCATACGCCCCTATGTTTGCTATTACCGGATCTTCACTATTTGGAAAATTTCCAAGTGTTATTGGTAGCTTAATTAACTGACTAGCAATATTCATACCAATTGTATTTTGATCATAGCTTTTAGGAAGAGTTACTCTTTTAGGCTTATCTTCATCAGTTTCTTTTCCTAATTGTAGATAATAGCCATAAGGACCCAAATGAACTGCTATTTCTTTTTTAGAGTCAGCATCTATACCTAGGGTTCTTGGAAAAGTGATGATGTCATCTCCCTCACGATTTTTTGGATTTACCTCTTTAACGAATGCACCTATAGAAATTGTAAATTTACATTCAGGGTAATTTGAGCAGCCAATAAAACCTCCCATTTTTCCAACTTTAACACCCAAATTGCCTTCACAATTTTCTGTGTTTGCCCAAGAGGAACATTTAATATCTATGTCTCCTCCAATTTTTCTAAAAATAACTGGTGATAATTCCTCATTTATCACGTCGATAACTTCTCTATTAGGCTTACCCATAACCTCATTTATGAAAAACTCAAAATCCTTCCAAAAATTTAAAACAATATTTTTCCATTCCGCTTTATCAGCGGCTACATCATCAAGCTGATTTTCTAAATCAGCTGTAAATTTATATTCAAGAAATTTTTTAAAATAATTACATAAAAATACATTTACTACTCTACCGCGATCATTAAGTATAAATGATTTTCCACTTTTTAAAACATAACCCCTATTGACTATTGTTTGAATTATAGAGGCATAGGTTGAAGGTCTTCCAATTTCTAACTCTTCTAATTTCTTTACTAAACTGGCATCAGTATATCTAGATGGAGGAGAAGTATATGACTCTAGTGTTTCAACTTCACCTACAATGTATTTATCATTTTCTTTTATATTTTCTAATAGTGAAATAATCTGTTCTTCGTCATCATCTTGTAGGTTATAAACTTTTTTATATCCGTCAAAAATTAATTTACCAAGCGTTGCTTTTAAAGTTATGTTTTTTTCTTCACAATCTATTTGAAGTGTATTTTGGTTAGTTTCAGCACTTGTCATTTGAGAGGCTAATGTCCTTTTCCAAATTAAATCGTAAAGTTTAAATTGTTCTTCACTTAAATAATCTTTTATACTTTCAGGCTTTATTGAAATATCTGTTGGTCTAATTGCCTCGTGAGCTTCCTGTGCATTCTTTTTTTTAGACTTATACTCAATAGGCTTATCTGGTAAATATTTATCACCATATTCATCACTTATATTTTTTCTTAGTGTATCAATGGAGTCTTTAGAAAGCGTTATGCTATCTGTTCTCATATAAGTGATTAAAGCTATAGTTTCCCTATTTATATCTATGCCCATATATAAACCTTGAGCGATAGTCATAGTTTGACTGGCACTAAAATTTAGTTGACTATTTGCTGTTTGTTGCAATGTTGAAGTATTAAAAGGTGCTTTTGGTTTTCGAGATATTGTCTTTTCATCAATTTTTCTAATGAAAAATTTGTTATTATTTAAGTAATTTTTAGCCTTTTCAGCTAAAGCCTCGTTTTTAAAGAAGAGCTTGTCTACTTTTTGCCCATCTAGACTTGTAATAGATGTATCGAGTTTTGCACCGTTAATTTCCCCATGTACATTTATTTTATAGAATTTCTCTGGCTCAAATTGTTCAATCTCAATTTCTTTTTCATAAATGAGTCTTACTGCTACAGATTGCACTCTTCCTGCAGATCTACTGCCAGGCATCTTCCTCCAGAGAACAGGAGACAAACTATATCCCGCTAAATAATCTAAACTTCTTCGGGCTAAATATGCAGAAACTAAATTATCATCAACTTTCCTAGACTCTTTAAAACTATTTATTACTGCATTTTTAGTAATTTCATTAAATGTAATTCTCTCAAATTTATTTTTATCTATTTTTTTTTCTAAAGATTTTACTAAATGCCATGTAATCGCTTCACCTTCTCTGTCTGGATCAGTTGCAAGGTAAATTTTTTCATAACCTTCTGCTTTTTTCTCTATACTGTCCAACATTTTCATTCCTGCAGTTGTTGTTTCCCAATTCAACTCAACATCACTGTAGTCTTCAGTCACTTTTACACCATCTTTTTTTGCTAAATCTCTAAAATGACCAACCGTAGCTATGACTTCAAAATCATTTCCAAGATATTTATTAATCGTCTTAGCTTTTGCGGGTGACTCTACAACAAGTAAGTTCATAACTATAAATTTATTTTATTTTCTTCGCCTTTAATTAATCTTTTAATATTTGAACTGTGTTTAGAAAATATTAAAAGAAAAATAATAAAAACTATTCCTTTTTCTAAGTTGCCATAAATAAAAATTAATTGATAAATTGTCAAAAGAAATATTGATAAAAGGGCCCCTAAAGAAGAAAGTTTAGTAATTTTGACTGTAAAAAACCACAGGATCATTGCTAAAATCGTTGGAATAGGAGTTAAAAATAAATTTGCACCAAAAAAGCATGCCACACCTTTTCCACCTTTAAAATAAAGCCAAATTGGAAAAATATGTCCAATTATAGAAAAAAGAAAAATTAAATATTTATATTTCAGGTAGAGTTCTGGAAATAAATAATAAATTATTAAAAATGCACAAATTGGTTTTATTCCATCTAATAACAGGACAGCAATACCAGCTTTTTTTGAAACACTTCTGTATACATTGGTTGCACCTATATTACCTGATCCTGTCTTGGTTATGTCTTTGTTTGTTAAAAATTTAGTTATTAATTTCCCAAAAGGTATAGATCCCATCAAATAGGCAAACGTTAATATTAGAAACATCACTTTAATATATAATGTAAACAAGCCATCCTGAGATAAACACCCATCTCAACTTGACTTAAGATTAGTGATTTAGGATAATTATCTAAAACTTCATCACTTATCTCAATGTTTCTATTCACTGGGCCAGGGTGCATCAAATAGGGCTTATTTAATAAATGGTTATTTTGTAAACAAAATTCTTTTTTAAAAGATTTCATCATATTCTTTGCACCTTTTGGAATTCTCTCTTTTTGAACTCTCAACATCATCAAGACATCTAGTTTTTCGAGATAATTAAGATTTTTATGAAATTTAATTTTATCATTTATTTTAATTAATTCATTTCTGTTTAAAAAATATGTAGGTGCAATTATATGAATTTGATAACCCATTTTTGAAAGAAGTTTGATATTTGAGTGAGCTACTCTGCTATGTTTAATATCTCCACAAATACCAATTTTTATTTTTTTCTTTTTAAAAATTTCTTTTATTACACAATAATCAAGTAGCGCCTGTGTGGGATGTTCATTAGTTCCATCTCCAGCATTTATTACAGGAACATTACTTTTCTTTGCTATGTTCATTGGTGAAAAATTATTTTTATCTCTGATGATTAAAGCATCTGGTTTCATACTCATTAAAGTATCCATGGTATCATTAAACGTTTCACCTTTAGACAAAGAACTTTTTTCAAAATTTATATTAACTGAATTGTATCCCAAATTTTTTGCTGCAAGCTCAAAACTTATTGTAGTTCTTGTAGAGGGCTCTAAAAATAAATTAAAAATATTTTTTGTTTTATTTCCTGCAATTCTTTTTTTTGATTTTTTAAATTTTATAGCTAACTCAGCAATAGAGTGAATATCTTTAGCTGATAGATCGTCTATAGAAGTGATCTTTCTATTTTTCACTAGAGGAGTTTCTATACAAACTTAGGAAATCATCAAGTATTAAACATGCGCTTTTTTCATGAATATGAGTGTTTTCTGACTTTTTCCTTGATTTATAGGGCTTACTAGACAATCTCTCATCGATAAACAAAATTGGACAAGAGATAATTTTCTCTAATTTTTCGGCAAATATTTCAACTTTATTTATCATTTCAGATAAAGAACCATCTAGATGGTAAGGTTTACCAATCACAACTCCATGAACATTTTCAGTTGTTATAATTTCTATAATTTTTTCGAATAATAATGTTTCGGTAAAAGTTCCATAAGGAACTGAAATAATATTTGATGGATCGCTGATAGCCATTCCAATGTGTTTTAGACCATAATCTATAGCAATAAATTTCTTGGTATAATTATTGCTTACGAGAAAATCTGATATAGTATCGACGACCATTATGAGTGACATTAATATTAAAAGAATTTCTTATTTAGCAAAGCTAAAATTACCCTCAGAAAAAGAGGAATTTTACTCTAATTCCTTAAAAGATATAATTAAATGGGTAGATAATCTTAAAAAGGTTGACACAAGTAAAACAGAACCTTTGCATAATGTAACCGAAAAAACCGTATCAATTAGAAATGATGAGGTAAGTAAAAGTAATTCTGTTGATGATGTATTAAGTAATGCTCCAGAGAGAGCACAAAATTTTTTTAAAGTGCCTAAAGTGGTTGAGTAAGTGAAGAATTCAATTAGTCAAATTAAAAAATCTCTTATTGAAAAAAAAATAAGTGTAGGTGAACTTTATGACGAATATTTAGCAAAAGCTAAATCTGGTAATAACAACAGCTTTAACTTAGTGATTGACAGGGAAAACAATATTTCTTCAATTAACGACTCTCAAAACAGATATGACAATGGCAATCCTTTACCTTTAGATGGTATTCCTTTAGGTATTAAAGATTTATTCTGCACTAAGGGAATAAGAACAACAGCATCATCTAAAATTCTGAGTAATTTCATTCCTAATTACGAGTCTTTTGTGACTCAGCAACTTTTAAATGATGGTTCAATTTTTATTGGCAAAAATAATTGTGATGAATTTGCGATGGGCTCTTCAAATGAAACTAGTTATTTTGGTCCTGTAATAAATCCTTGGAAGAATAAAAATTCTCAAAAAGATAATCTTGTTCCAGGCGGCTCCTCAGGGGGATCAGCAGCATCTGTGTCAGAGGGCTCATGTGTAGCCTCAATGGGTACAGATACTGGAGGTTCAATTAGACAGCCAGCTAGCTTATGTGGAATAGTTGGTTTAAAACCTACATTTGGCTCATGTTCAAGATGGGGAATTGTAGCTTTTGCCTCCAGTTTAGATCAAGCAGGACCTTTAACAAACTGTGTAGAGGATGCGGCTTATATTTTAAATTCAATAAACAAACATGATTTTAATGACTCAACTAGCTCAAATCATCAAAGAGAAGATTATTTAATTGATATCAATAACAGTCTTGAAAAGAAAATTAAAATTGGAATTCCCTCTGATTATCTTGAAGATGTCAGTGACGATATTTTAAACCAAATTGATAATACAAAAAAAGCACTCTCCAAACATGGCATAGAATTTGTTGATGTAGAATTTAAGACTACTGAATACGCACTTTCAACTTATTATATTCTAGCACCTGCTGAAGCTTCGTCAAATTTAGCAAGATATGATGGAGTGCGCTACGGAGTTAGAGAAGATGGCGAAAGTCTTGATGATATTTATCTAAATTCCAGAACAAAGGGATTCGGTGATGAAGTGACTAGAAGAATCCTTATAGGCGCTTATGTATTATCAGCTGGTTATTATGATGCTTACTACAGACAGGCTCAAAAAGTTAGAAGATTGATTAAAAATGATTTTCAAAGAATTTTAAACGAAGTTGACTTTATACTAACACCCACAACACCAAATGAGGCTTTTAAAATTGGTGATAAACTTGATCCTATATCTATGTATAAAAATGATATTTATACTGTTCCCACAAGTCTTGCTGGCCTTCCTGGTATATCTATTCCATCTGGTTTAAGTAAAAATGGTCTACCTTTGGGAGTTCAATTTATTGGAAATTATTTTGAAGAAAAAACACTTTTACAGTTAGCAGCGCTTGCAGAAAAGGAATTAAGTTTCAATGAGTAATAATTGGGAAATGGTAATAGGTCTTGAAGTACACGCACAACTTAAAACTTCATCTAAATTATTTTCCTCCTCACCAAATAAATTTGGATCTGAGCCAAATGAGAATGTAAATTTTATTGACTCAGGAATGCCCGGAATGCTTCCAGTTATGAACTTTGGTTGTATTGAAATGGCAATAAAAACAGGATACGCATTAAATTTTAAGATTAATAAGCATTCTGTTTTCGAAAGAAAGAATTACTTCTATCCTGATTTACCTCAAGGTTATCAAATTAGTCAATTTGAATTCCCCATTCTAAGCGAGGGTTATATCAATATTGAAAGTGGTGATAATCAAAAAAAAATTAGAATTGAGAGAGCCCATTTAGAACAAGATGCTGGCAAGAGTATTCATGATATTGATCCTAAATATAGTTTTATTGATCTTAATAGAGTAGGCACACCGTTATTAGAAATAGTTTCGTATCCTGATTTATCATCTGCAGATGAGGTAATAAACTACATGTCTTCTTTAAGACAGTTGCTTATGTACATAGATGTGTGTGATGGAAATATGCAGGAAGGTTCTTTAAGAGCTGATGTAAATTTATCTGTTCGCAAAAAAGGCCAAGAACTTGGCACTAGATGTGAAATTAAAAATTTAAATTCATTTAAATTTGTAAAACAAGCTATTGAGTATGAATTTCAAAGACAAATTAATATAATTGATGGTGGTGGAGAAATTGAACAGAATACCATGCTGTTTGATACAAGCACCGGAGAAACAAGAGCAATGAGAAGTAAGGAATTCTCACATGATTATCGTTATTTTCCTGATCCCGATTTATTACCTGTAAATTTAACCCAAGAGCAAATTGATAAAATAAAACCCTTAGTAGGAGAGCTTCCCCAAGATAAGTTAAATAAATATTTAGATAATTATAGTTTAGATAAAGACATAGCTAAAATCATAATTGCTGAAAAACAAAACGCAAATTTATTTGAAAAAATGATTTCTGAGTCAACTGTAAAACCAAAATTTATAGCTGCTTGGCTAGTTGGAGATATATTTGCATTTCTCAAAGAAAATAATTTAGAAGTAAATAGTCTAAATGATAAAACAAAAGATATTACAGATCTTTTAAGATTAATTTCTGATGATGTAATTTCAAATAAAGCTGGTAAAGAAATCTTACCGAAAGTTTTAAATGGTGAAGGTAAGCCATCTGAGCTTGTTAAGGAATTAGGACTTGAACAAGTTTCTGACTCTGGAGAATTGGAAAAAATAATTGATGAAGCTTTAATAGGAGAAGAGGAGAACATTTTAAAATTTCAAGGTGGCTCTGATAGAGTTTTAGGATATTTTGTTGGTAAATGTCTAAAAGCCACAAAAGGTAAAGGTAATCCTAAATTAATAAATAAAATCCTTCTCGAAAGACTTAAAAAGTAACTGCATATACTTTTTTATTAATAATAAGAATGACAATTCTTTTTATTCGACTATATTTCGGCTATAAATAAGCCTATGGAGAGGTGGGTGAGTGGCTGAAACCAGCGGTTTGCTAAACCGCCGTACGACGCAAGTTGTACCGAGGGTTCGAATCCCTCTCTCTCCGCCATAAAAAAAACATATATATTTGATATAAAAATAGTAAAAAATAATAATGCTCACAGGATCTATACCAGCAATAATAACTCCCTTTTCGAACGGTGATGTTGACTATGATAGTTTTGAAAAACTATTAAATTGGCAAATCAAAAGTGGAATATCTGGGGTAACAGTTTGCGGAACAACAGGGGAGTCCCCAACTTTATCTCATGATGAGCATATGAAATTAGTTGAGTTCGCAATAAAAGTTGCTTCAAAAAAAATACCTATTATTGCCGGCACAGGATCTAATTCCACCAAAGAGGCAATTGAATTTACCAAACATGCCTATAAAGCAGGAGCAAACTACGGATTAGTTGTTACACCATATTATAATAAACCTAATCAATTAGGTTTGATTAACCATTTCAAAAAAATTGCAAAAGTTTCACCTTTAAAACAACTTATTTACAATATACCAGGAAGATCAATTGTAGACTTGTCTTTTGACAGCTTTAAGGAACTAAATAAAGTATCAAACATTGTCGGTATCAAAGACGCTTCCAATGATATGTCAAGACCTTTGATTATGAGAACTTTTATGAAAAAAGATTTTAATTATTTGTCTGGTGAAGATGGAACTATTGCTGGTTTTTTAGCTCAAGGCGGTCATGGCTGTATATCAGTTACAGCTAATGTAGCTCCTAAACTTACATCAATGCTCCACTATCATTGGAAAAAAAAGAATTATAAGGAATTTGATAAAGTAAATTTAAAATTAGCTCCATTGTCAAAAATATTGTTTGCTGAACCAAATCCTACACCAGCTAAGTATGCTCTCTCTTTAATGGGTAAATGTAAAGCTGATGTAAGAGATCCTTTGTATGAATTAAGCACTGTTACAAAAAAACAACTAAGAAAAATAATAAAAGATTTAAATTTTATTTAATTGTCTATTCAAAATCGTAGAGCAAAATTTGATTATGAAATCAAAGAAACTTATGTTGCTGGAATAGTGCTTGAAAGTAATGAAGTTAAACCACTTCGAAGTGGAAAAGCCTCTATTCAGTCAAGTTTTATTAATGAACAAAAAGGTGAAATTTACATCAATAATTTTGAAATTATTTCAAGAGGTAAGAATTTTGACCTCAAAAAGAAGACAAGATCTGTTAAAAAACTTTTGCTAAATAAAAGAGAGATAAAGAAGATTTTAGGTATGTTGACCACAAAAGGTTTTACAGCAGTTCCTATGGAGATTTTCTTTAATGAAAAAGGTTTAGCAAAAGTAAAATTTGGAGTTGGCATCGGTAAAAAGAAATTTGATAAAAGGGAGACAATTAAGCAAAGAGAGTGGGATCGTAAAAGACAAAGAATTTTAAAAAAATAATAATTTTCTTGTAATTTTACTTACTTTTTCATATAAACCTCACATGGCAAGAGTTACAGTAGAAGATTGTACTAAGAACGTTGATAGTCTTTTTGATTTAGTTTTACTTGCATCTCACAGAGCAAAGGTTCTTAACGCAGGTAATGAAGCCCAGGTTCCACTAGATAATGATAAAAGCACGGTCATAGCTCTTAGAGAAATTGCTGATGAAAAAATTAGTGTCGGAGACGTCAAAGAAGACATTATTAAGAGTTATCAATTAGTACAAGAGAAAGAAGAAGAAAACGAAGATCATCTTCTTGAAGATTAAAAGTTATATTTAGTTTATTATTTTAGCTGATGTTTCAAACCAGCTACTTCAACAAGAGTTACAGCGAGTTTAAATCTGCATTAGAATCATATGACAAAAATTTTAGAGAGGATCTATTTGTAAAAGCTATTGAGGTTGCTGAAAATTCTCATAAGGATCAATTTCGTGCCTCTGGAGATCCATACATAATTCATCCATATGAAGTATGTAAATCACTAATTGAATTAAAATTAGACACTGAAACTGTAATTACTGGTTTGCTACACGATGTTATTGAAGATACTGAATTTTCAAAAGATGAATTAAAAAAAAATTTTGGCGATGCAATATCTGGCCTCGTTGATGGTTTAACTAAAATAGATTTTTTGGAAGAAAAAAAAACTACAAGATCAGAAAAAGAGGCCGAAAATTTCAGAAAATTATTAATTTCTACTGCTAAAGATATAAGAGTTTTAATTATAAAATTAGCTGATAGGCTTCATAATATTAAAACTATTCATTATTTTAAAGATGTTGAAAAAAGAAAAAGAGTTAGTAATGAAACTTTATTAATTTATGCCCCGCTTGCTCAAAGATTAGGATTTGAGAATTGGAAATCAATTTTAGAAAATATATCTTTTAAAAATTTACACCCAGATATTTTTAACAGAATTAATGACAAAATAGATAATACCTTCAAAAACTTGGAAGGTTCATTTATTGATCTTGAAAATTTAATGAGGGAGCAACTTTCCAAGTCTGATATTGATGCTGAGATACATTACCGAAAAAAAAATCCTTACTCCATTTGGAAAAAAATAAATAAAAAAAATACAGATTTAAATTCTATATCAGATATAGCTGCTGTCAGGATTATCACTAAATCAACAAGAGATTGTTACAGAGTTCTGGGTATTATTCACCGAAATTTTTCTGCAAAAGTTGGAAGAACAAAAGATTATATATCTAGTCCTAAACCTAATGGATATAGGTCGATACATTCTGATCTTATTTTCCAAAAAAAAATATTTGAAGTACAAATAAGATCAAGAGCTATGCATATGATTGCTGAAAATGGCATAGCTGCACATTGGAGATATAAATATTTAAATAAAGATAGTCAAAGCGAGGGAGTATATGCTTGGTTGAGAGATGCTGTAAATTATGTTGAGGAAAAAGATGAGCAACATCTTATCCTAAATAAAACTTCACAACAATTTTTTGATGAGCAAATCTATGTTTTTTCACCAAAAGGCGAACTATTTACTCTTCCACTTGACTCTACTCCAGTTGACTATGCATACACTATTCACACAGATATTGGCGATAGATGTTCTGGAGCAATAATTAATGGACAAGAGTCACCTTTAAGTACAAAACTGAATAATGGAGATCAAGTTGAGATTATTCTTGATGAAAATACAACAATTTCTCCCTTATGGATTAGATTTGTAAAAAAAGAAAAAGTAAAAGAAAAAATAAGGTATTTTTTTAGATCAAAAAGAAGAAGAGAGTTTGAAATACTTGGCAAAGATATTTTAAATTATATTGCAAAGTCTAAAAATATCGTTGCAGATGAAAGCACTTTCAACAAAATTTTAACCAAAACTGATTTTAAATTTAAAAATAAACTCTTTGAAAATGTTGGAAGAGGTTTTTTATCTAGAGCTGAACTAGATAAATTGTTTAAAGAAATGGAAAATAATATTGTAAAAAAAATTTTTCAATCAAATGAAGAAGAAGAGAGAGTAAATGTATTAAGGTATGAAAATGGTATTGCTGTTAATTACGCAACTTGTTGTTCTCCTATCAAAGGTGACAGTATCATTTCGATCATGTCTTATGGTCGAGGTTTAGTAGTTCATACTACAATTTGTGATAGTTTAGGTTATTATCATAAAGATAATTTTTATAAATCTGAGTGGGGGGAAGGAGAAAATCAATCTGAATTTAACTCAAGAATAGAGATTGTTATTAAAAACCAACCAGGAGCACTATTTAGTATTACATCGATCTTTGACAAACATGGAATTAATATAGAAAATATTCGTATCGCTAATAGAACTAAAAAAGTTTACACATTTATTATTGATATAAGTATTGAAAGTTCTGATAAACTAAAATTTGTTCTTGCCGAAATGAAAACTTTAAGCCAAGTTGATAAAGTTAAAAGACAGTCAATTAATTATTAATGAAACTAGGTGTCAATATAGATCATATAGCTACGCTCCGTAATGCTAGGGGTCAAAACAATCCAAATTTACTTAGAGCATTAAAAGTCTGTCAAGAAGCAAAAATAGATACACTAACCGTTCATTTGAGAGAAGATAGGAGGCATATAAAAGATAAAGATCTCTTTGAATTAAAAAAATATTCTAAAATTCCTATTAACCTTGAAATGGCGCTTACAGAAGAGATGATAAAAATAGCTAGCAAGATTAATCCAAAATTTATTTGCATTGTTCCAGAAAAAAGAAATGAAATTACAACAGAGGGTGGTCTTAATTTAAATAAAATATCACAAACAAAATTAAAAAAATTATTAAAAATTTCTAGAAAAAAAAATATACAATTAAGTGCATTTATAAACCCAACAAAAAAAATGATTAATTTAGCTAAAAATTTAGGTTTTGATACTGTAGAATTACATACTGGTAGTTTAGATAAAAAAGTTATTAAAAAATCCAAAATCAATCAAATTAATGAAATGATTGAATATGCTAACTCTAAGAAATTAATTGTAAATGTAGGACATGGTTTAAATTTTAAAAATATAAAGTTTATAAAAAAAAGAAAATATGTTGATACTGTTCATATTGGTCATTTTATAATATCTGAAGCTATATTTATCTCACTTATTAAGACCATAGATACTTTTAGAAATTTAATAAAAAAATGATTATTGGTCATGGTATAGATTTAGTTGAGATAGATAGAGTCAAAAATATCTATGCAAAATATAAAAATAGTTTCATATCAAAATATTTTTTAAATGATCAATTCAAATTAATTAATACAAATTTATTAGCAAATAATTTTGCAATTAAAGAGGCTTTTTCCAAAAGTATTGGTTTAGGTTTTAGATTTCCCTGTTACCCGAACAATATTATGGTTGGTAGAGATAAATTTGGTAAACCAGTTATTTCTCTTAAAAATAAACTTGAAAGCTATTTAAACGAAACTTTTGGAAAATATGTAATTCATGTTAGCCTAACAGATACAAAATTATACTCGATTGCGTCGGTAATTATTGAGCAAAATTAAATCATCTTTAATTAATAATTTTAAAGCGCTTTTTTGGGCTTTAATAATTGCGGGTATAATTAGAACTTTTGCTATCGAGCCATTTAAAATTCCCTCTGGATCCATGAAACCAAACTTGCTAGTTGGAGATTTTTTATTTGTATCTAAATGGAACTATGGTTACTCAAGATACTCGTTTCCTTTTGGCATTCCTCCTTTTAAAGGAAAAATATTTGAGAGTAATCCTGAAAGAGGTGACATAATAGTATTTAAGTTACCAGGTCAAGAAAACATAAATTATGTTAAAAGATTAATCGGGTTACCAGGAGAGACAATTAAAATAGTCGATGGCCATATTTACATTAAAGCTAATGGCGAGTTAGATTTTCAAAAGGTGCCTCAAAAACGAATAGAAAATTTCAATGATAAAGAATTAGATTATAATTTTCCTAGGTTTTTAGAAAACGATTACGAAGTACTTAATGGAAGGATTGATAAATTTTATGATGAAAATTCAAAGAAAGTTCAAAAACGTTTTACCACAGTTACCACACTCGATAATACATCTGAATTCAAAATACCAAAAGACAAATTCTTTTTTATGGGCGATAACAGAGATAATTCATCAGATAGTAGAGTAATTAGTGGGGTGGGTTTTGTCCCCAAAGAGAATATTGTTGGAAAAGTATGGTTTATTTGGTTCTCTGTTGATACAGATTTTTCTTTCTCAAAATTTTGGAATTTACCCTTTCATATCAGATATGATAGGCTATTTAGCGTAATCAAATAGATATTTTGAACAAAACACAAATTTTCAAAATAATTAAAAGCCTTAAGGGTTTTGACAAAAGCATAGAACACGACAGTTTTGAAAAATCAAAAAAAAACGCTGATAAACCTTTTCAAAAATATGAGTTTCTAGGAGACAGAGTTTTAGGCTTAGTAATTTCAGAATATTTGACGACTACTTATTCACATAATACTTTAGATGAGATTTCAAGAAGGTTCATTCATCTTGTTAATACAAATACTTTAGCCAAAATATTCAGAAAAAATAGCCTAGGTACAATTTTTAAACATCAACTTGACCCCAACTCAAATAAAAATTCTATATACGCTGATGCTTTGGAGGCTCTAATTGGATTTGTTTACACAAGTAAAGGTTTAGTGTTTTCAAAAAAATTAATAATGGAACTATGGAAAGATGAATTGGATACACTTCCACAAAAAGATCCCAAAACATTTATACAAGAATATTGTCAAAAGAAATATAAAACTATTCCTCTTTATAAATTAATTGAAGAGTCTGGTACAAAACATAAACCTAAATTTTTAGTATCATTGAAAATTAAAGATAATGAAGTAGTAGCAGAAGGAGTTTCAAAACAAAAAGCTGAAATTTTAGCTGCAAAAAAAATGATTAAAGTCATCAATAAATTAAGTAAATATTCTATTGTATAAAACAGATGCTATAATAACTAAAGTTGAAAATTTTAAAGATAATCATTTAAGTGTATCAGTTTATTCTTCTGAGTATGGACAAAAATCTCTTGTAGTTTTTGGAGGAAAATCAAAAAAAAAAAATACTAGTTATGTAAAAGGATCATTTAATAATATTGAATTTGATAAAAGTAATGTTTGCATTTCATCAACATCCATAAATACATTTAAATGGTTTTTATTTTCTAAATACGAGTTGAAGGCAATCGATTATTTTTGTTTTTTAATCAATAAATTATTATTTTTAGCTGATCAAAATTCTAATGTTATAAGTTATTATTTGTTATTGATTTCTAAACTGAATGATAGGTCTAATTATTTACCTGAGCTATTATTACTTGAGCTTGAAATTTTAAAAGCTTCAGGCTATCAACCTGATTTCAACGAAAATATTCTAAAAAAAGTTCTCAATTTCCAAGATAATATAAATCTAAAAACTAATGAAGATATTTATGAATATTTGAAAGATAACAAGGATGATCAATTAGTTTTTTTTGATTTTATGAGTAGAATAATCAACAGAGTATTGATTAATTTGAATATTAATCTACCTTTTTCTAGAAATGATATTGCCAGGAAAAATTAAAACAATATATATAGCCTCTGACCATGCAGGCTTTAAATTAAAATCTTTAATTATCAGTGAATATTTGTCTAAAAAAAAATTTAATTTCTTCGATTTAGGCACTAATTCCGATAAATCTGTTGATTATCCAAAATTTGCAAAAACATTATGTAAAAAAATCAATAAATCCAGCATGGGCATCTTGATCTGTGGCTCTGGAATAGGAGTAAGTATTAGTGCAAATAGGCATAAGCATATAAGGGCATCGCTTTGTCATGACGCACAAACAGCAAAAATGACTAGAAAACATAATGATAGTAATGTTATTTGTTTAAAAGGAAGATCTTTTGTAAAAAAAAATATTTTTGCTATGCTCAACGCCTATTTTAAAACAGAATTTGACAAAGGGAGACATTTAAGGAGAATATCGCAACTATGACACTTAGTGAGAATTTTTTTTCTAGTAACCTAGAACACGCAGATAAAGATTTATATCAGAGTATTTCACAAGAACTTTCAAGGCAACAGAACCAAATCGAATTAATTGCTTCTGAGAATATTGTCTCTAAAGCTGTTCTTGAAGCACAAGGTTCTATCATGACTAATAAATATGCCGAGGGTTATAGTGCTAAAAGATACTATGGTGGTTGTGAGTTCGTAGATATAGCTGAAAATTTAGCAATTGACCGTTTGAAACAATTGTATGGATGCAGTTATGCTAATGTTCAACCTCACTCTGGCGCTCAAGCTAACCAAGCTGTATTTTTAGCACTGATTAAACCAGGTGACACTATTTTAGGAATGTCTTTAGATGCAGGTGGTCACTTAACACATGGTTCGAGACCAAATCAATCTGGAAAATATTTTAACGCTGTTCAATATGGTATAAATCCAGAAACTTCCTTAATAGATTATGATGAAGTTGAAAGATTAGCTATTGAACATAAACCGACATTGATTATTGCTGGTGGTTCAGCTTATCCAAGAAATATCGATTTTAAAAAATTTAGAGAGATTGCAGATAAGATTGAAGCTTATTTACTAGTTGACATGGCACACTACTCAGGTTTGGTTGCTGCTAAAGAATACCCAGATCCATTGCCACACGCTCATGTGGTTACATCTACAACTCACAAGACTATTAGAGGTCCAAGAGGGGGTATGATACTTTCAAATGATTTAGACCTTGGAAAGAAATTTAATAGTTCTGTTTTTCCTGGTTTGCAAGGTGGGCCACTTATGCACGTAATTGCAGCTAAAGCTGTTGCTTTTGGAGAAGCCCTTCAACCAGAGTTTAAAACATACATTCAACAAGTAAAAAAGAACGCATCAATTCTTGGTGAAGTTCTCATGTCAAACGGAATAGATATTGTCACCGGTGGAACAGACTCTCATATGGTTTTAGTAGATTTAAGATCAAAAAATGTAACAGGTAAAGATGCAGAAGAGAGTTTAGAGAGAGCGGGAATGACTTGTAACAAAAATGGTGTTGCAAATGATCCAAACCCTCCAACTATCACTTCAGGCATTAGATTAGGATCTCCAGCTGCAACAACTAGAGGTTTTAAAGAAGAAGAGTTTAAGTTTATTGGAGAGAAAATATCAACGATTATTAATAATCTCTCAGTATCTAACTCTGATATTTCAATGCTTGAAAGTTCTATTAATAAAGAAGTTCAAGATCTTTGCTCTAAATACCCAATTTATTAGATCTGATGAAATGTCCTTTTTGTATTGACAAAAACAAAGAGACATCTGTTTTAGACTCAAGACCATCAGAAAATGGTTCCGTAATTAGGAGAAGAAGAGTTTGTATTGATTGTAAAGGTAGATTTACAACACATGAAAGAATTCAGTTTAGAGAAATAGTTGTTGTTAAAAAAGATGGAGATAAGGTAAATTTTGACAGAGACAAAATAGCAAAATCTGTTGAGTTGGCATTACGCAAAAGACCTGTTGATACTGATGCTAAAGAAAAACTTATTTCTAGAATAGTAAACGATGTTGAGGGTATGGGTGAAAACGAGATTAGTTCAAATGTTATAGGTGAGGCTGTCATGAAAGCTCTTTATACAATCGATAAAGTAGCTTATGTGAGATTTGCTTCTGTTTATAGAGATTTCAGAGAAACTAAAGATTTCGAGCAGTTTTTAGATACAATAGATAATAAATAAAATTTGATTAGTATTAATCACTCAAACTATCTCCAAAGTGTTAATAACTTATCTATGAAAAATATTGGATTAACTGGCAAAAACCCCTCAGTTGCATGTTTAATAGTAGACTACTCTAAGTCTTCAAAAGGAATTATACTTAGTTATGGTTTGACATCAAAAAATGGTAGGCCACATGCAGAAATTAACGCCTTAAATAAGTTATCTAAAAAAGAAATAAATAATAAAACTGTTATGTATATTAGTTTAGAACCTTGTTATAAAAATAAAAGCTGTTGCGCAAAAGCAATTGCCAATGCTGGAATAAAAAAAGTTTTTATAAGCTCATTAGATCCAAACCCAAATATAAAAGGAAAGGGTATCAAATTTTTAAAGCAGCAAAATATCAAAGTAATTCTCTCATCAAAATCTTTAGATAAATTTCAAAAAATTAATAAATATTTTTACACTCATCAAACATTAAATAGGCCTTTTATTACTCTCAAAATTGCTATCTCCAAAAATGGTTTAAGTAAAAGTCCAACAATTAAGAATATTACCTCTGAACAAACTCAATATTTTATGCATCGGATGAGATTATCACATGAAGCTATTGGTGTTGGCATGAACACATTATTGGATGATAAACCAAAATTAACATGTAGATTACAGGGGGTTGAAAAAAACATACAAAAAATCGTAATCTCAAATAAAAAAAATAAAATTAAAAATTACTTGTCACTTAATGTTGATTACAAAAAATTATTAAATGAGGATTTTTCTTTATTTAGAAATTTACAAGTTCAATCGATTCTTATCGAAGGTGGAATTAGCACTTTTAAATATTTTCTTAATTGTAATTTATTTGATGAGATTATAGTCTGCCAATCAAATATGATTATAAAAAATTCTAGTAAAAAATACTTTTTATCAATGAAATCTTTAAAAAATAATTTTAAATTAAAATCTTCTTATCAATATGGAAAGGATACAATTTATAAATTTGTAAATTAATGTTTAGTGGAATAATTCAATCTCAAGGTAAAATTAAAGAACTATCTAGAAAAGAAAAATCTTTGGTAGTTGAAATTCATTCCTCTTTAAAAGGATATAAGTTAGGTTCTTCAATATGTTGTTCTGGTATTTGTTTAACAGTTACTTCAAAAAATAAAAATACCTTTAAAGCTGATATTTCATATGAAACTATGAATAAAACAAACGCTAAATATTGGAAAGTTGGAAAAAAAATAAACTTAGAAAAATCTTTAAAAGTTGGTGATGAGATCTCTGGTCATTTTGTTTTTGGTCACATTGATACCACTTGTTCTGTTGAAGAATTATATAAAGTTGGAAGTAGTTGGTTCTTATCTTTTAAGTTCCCAAAAAATCTTAAAAAATTTATTGTCCAAAAAGGTTCTATTTCTCTAAATGGTATTTCACTTACAATAAATGGAGTTAAGGCAAATAAATGTCATTGTATGATCATACCTCATACGTATAAATATACTGATATTCATACATATAAGAAAAATGAAATTTTAAATCTTGAAGTAGATATGCTAGCAAGATACGCTCACTCCTCAAAATCATAGGTTATTAAATTAATGTCAGATTTTACAAATATTGAAAATATAATTAGTGATGCTCGCAATGGTAAAATGTATATTCTAGTTGATAGCGAGGATAGAGAGAATGAGGGTGATTTAATTATACCTGCATCTCTTTGTAAGCCAGAGCACATCAATTTCATGGCGACTTATGGAAGAGGTTTAATTTGTTTATCTATCTCTGAGACGAGAGCAAAAGAATTAAAGCTTCCATTGATGAATCCTGATAACTGGAAAAAAAAGACTACTGCATTTACTGTCTCAATAGAGTCGAGCACTAATATAACCACAGGTATTTCCGCATTTGATAGAGCAGAAACAGTAAAAGCTGCTATAAATCCAAATTTTAAATCGGGTGATATTATTAGCCCCGGTCATGTTTTCCCATTAATTGCCTGGGATGGAGGTGTTTTAACAAGAGCAGGGCATACGGAGGCGGCTGTAGACATTTCAAGATTAGCTGGATTAAATGACTCTGCAGTAATTTGTGAAATTATGAATGATGACGGTACAATGGCTAGGGTTCCAGACCTGATACCCTACGCTAAAAAACATTCAATTAATATAGGGACAATTCAAGATCTTATCGCTTATAGAATTAAAAATGATTTACTCATAAAAAAAATTCCTGAAAAGCAACACCAGATTAAAAATATTTATTCAGATATTTTTGAATTTAATGTTTTTGAAAACACTATAGATGGATTACATCATGCAACATTACATTTAGGAGATTTATCTAAACAAGATAGCGTATTGACTAGAGTTCATCCAGTTCAAGGTTTTGATGATATAATTATGAATTTTAATAATCCTAAAACAAAAGACTTACATGCTTCAATTGAAAAAATAAAATCCCATGGATCTGGAATTATAGTACTTATTAATAATCCTATATTAGGCGATTTAGGAAAGTTATCAAATGATGAAAAGGTAAAATATTATGGTCTAGGAGCCCAAATTCTTAAAAATTTTTCTATTAATAATATTTCTGTATTATCTAATTCACTAGGAGAGGATTTAGACCTTGGTATTTATGGATTAAGAGTGAATAAAATAGAGAATTTATGAAAAAATTAAAAATTAAAATAGTAGTAGCCAATTATTACAAAGAAATAACTGACCCATTAACACAATCCTGTATTGAGATTTTAGAACAGAGTAAACTTAAATATGAAATTTTAACTGTTCCTGGTGTTTATGAAATTCCTCAAATGATAAAATGGAAAATTAAACCAAATAATTATAATTTATTTATTACCCTTGGTTGTGTTATTAAGGGTGAAACATATCATTTTGAAGTTATATCTGACTCTGTTGGAAAAGCACTCTTAGATATCGTAAATCAAAATAAAAATACACTCATATCCAATGGTATTATAAATGCCTACAATAAGTCTCAGGCGATAAAAAGATCAAAATCAAAAAACAAAGGAAAAGAAGCTGCCAATGCTATGGTTAAAATGATTGAATGCTTAATTTAAATAAAAACACGAGATTATTTTTCTTTCAATTTATATTTCAAAGAAATTATTCTACTGATTATGATTTGGATGAATTTATAAAACAAAACATTAAAAAAAGACCTTTTAATAAAAAAAAATTACTTTCATTAAATGAGAGCTTTAATTCTAATTTAGAAAAAATAAAAGGACTGATTGATTCTAAGATAATTGAAAAAACCAACAAAATAACGCTTTTCCTTCTTTACGCCTTCTGTTCTGAATATCTTATAAATAAAGACAAAAAAAAGATACTAATGAGTGAATATATCAAGCTTTCTAAGGATTTTCTTACCCAAGAAGAGGTAAAATACTTCAACTATTTGTTAGATAATGCCTCAAAAAAAGCATCTTGAAAATAAAATTAAAATAGATTAACAACTTACCATGTCTCAAATACAGTTCTTACAAATAGTAATTCTTGCTGCAATAGCAGCAATTGCTTTCGGATTATTCACAACCAATAAGATTTTAAGTTTACCAAAAGGTACAAAAAGAATGACCTTAATTTCCAGTGCAATTCAAGAAGGAGCTAAAGCTTATTTAAACCGTCAGTATACTACTATAGCTATTGTTGGAATTGTAATATTCTTTGCTTTTTTTTTAATACCTTTCAAACATATTTACGATGTACCTGTAGGTTTTTTGATAGGAGCTGTTCTATCTGGTCTCGCTGGTTACATAGGAATGAATGTCTCTGTTAGAGCTAATGTCACAACCGCTCAAGCTGCAAGTTCCTCTCTAAAAAAAGGGCTTTATGTAGCTTTTAATGCTGGAGCAGTGACAGGATTGTTAGTTGTTGGATTAGCTCTGGCAGGTATAGCAGGTTATTTTATGATCTTATACTATGGTTTTGAAAGAACAGGAAGAGAGCTAATTGAGCCACTCGTTGCTCTTGGTTTTGGATCTTCGTTAATTTCAATATTTGCAAGATTGGGTGGAGGAATTTTTACAAAAGGTGCTGACGTTGGTGCTGATTTAGTTGGTAAAGTGGAAAAAAATATTCCTGAGGACGATCCTAGGAACCCAGCTGTGATAGCAGATAACGTAGGAGACAATGTTGGAGATTGCGCTGGTATGGCTGCAGACTTATTTGAAACTTATGTTGTTTCAATCGTTGCTACAATGGTATTGGCGATTATTTTTCAAGGAGCTGTAACCGAGCTGACAATTTATCCATTATTAATTGCTGGATCTAGTATTTTAGCCTCTATAATTGGCTCTAAATTTGTATCAATATCAACTCCTAAATCCTCAATTATGGGAGCATTATATAAGGGGTTTTTTATGACATTGTTTATATCAGTGATTTTATTTGCAATTATTACTCAATATTCAATAGGCTTTGACAAATTTTTCCAATTAGGAAGCAAATGGTACAACGGAATGGACTTGTTTCTTTGTGCGGTTTATGGCCTATTAATTACTTTGGCACTCGTTTTCATTACAGAATATTACACCAGTACTGAATACAGACCTGTAAAAAGCGTTGCTGAAGCATCTCAAACTGGACACGCTACCAATATTATACAAGGACTAGCTATGGGAATGGAATCAACAGCAATACCTGTATTAATAATCTGTGCAGGTATAGGCTTAACATTTTCAACTGCAGGACTTTTCGGTATTGCAATTGCGGTCACATCAATGTTGGCACTTGCTGGAATGGTAGTTGCTTTGGACGCATACGGTCCTGTAACAGATAACGCTGGTGGTATTGCTGAAATGTCAGGTTTGAACAAACGAGTTAGAGAGAGAACAGATGCTCTGGATGCAGTTGGTAACACCACTAAAGCTGTTACAAAAGGTTACGCTATTGGATCAGCTGGTCTTGGCGCATTAGTTTTATTTGCCGCTTATACCGAAGATCTTAAATTCTTTAATCAAGAAACTGGCAATAATGCATTCAAAGTATCCTTTGATTTATCAGAGCCTTACGTGATAATTGGGCTTTTATTAGGTGGATTACTACCTTTCTTGTTTAGTGCTTTAAGCATGACTGCGGTAGGAAGAGCTGCAGGCTCAGTTGTTTTAGAGGTTAGACGACAGTTCAAAGAAAAAAAAGGTATTATGTCAGGAAAAGAAAAACCTGATTATGGTAAGTGTGTTGATATACTTACAAAAGCAGCCATCAAAGAAATGATTATACCTTCACTATTACCCGTTCTATCACCAGTTATTATATTTTTTGGTGTTTATTCTCTTACAGGTAGCGTAAATACGGCATTCCAAGCACTAGGCGCTCTTTTAATAGGAGTTATTGTTACTGGTTTCTTCGTAGCTATATCGATGACCGCTGGAGGAGGAGCGTGGGATAATGCAAAAAAATATATTGAAGATGGTAACTTAGGCGGAAAGGGAAGTGAAACACACAAAGCATCAGTTACAGGTGATACAGTAGGCGACCCATATAAAGACACAGCAGGCCCAGCTGTTAATCCAATGATTAAAATAACAAATATTGTTTCAATATTGTTATTATCAATAGTTGTCCATTTGAATATTATTTAATTTAATATTATTTCTTCTACAGACTCTAAAATATTATTTTTAAATTTTAATTTTAGAGTCTTGTTGTAGATTATCTTTTTTATAGTGTAGTTTCCCTTTTCTTTTTTTATTCTGTATATCCATAGATTATTAGAGTCCTCTTCGACCATCGGAGGGCCTAAAATATTAATAATGTCCTCTTTTGAATAATTATTTGTCTTATAGTTTTCATATATTTTTTGATATTTATTTTCATTAATCCCAGAAAAATGTACTTCATTTACACATGACGATAAAACCAATAATAAGCTAACAATAAGTAAAAAAGACTTAATTTTTAAAATATTCACAATAAACACAAATAAGGTATAAGTTTCTTTAAAGCAATAATAAACATTTATGAGCAAATATATAATAAACCTTGACCTACACGGCGGAGACTTTGCCCCAAAATCAGTCCTTGAAGGCGCATTACTGGCTCAAAGGAAAAACCCCTCTATTAACTTCAATTTACATTCTGATGGGCATATTTATGAGAAATTTGAACCATTATTTTCAACGCTATTTGCTAACTCTAAATGGACTCCATCAGAAAATTTTATTTCTCCAGACATGAAACCAAGCGATGCTTTAAAAAAGGACAATCGAAATAGTTCAATGTCTAACGCTATATTAAATTTAAAAGAAAACAAAAATCAAATAACTATTTCAGCAGGAAATACCGGAGCCATGATGGCCTATTCAACTGTGTATTTGAGAACTATTGAAAATATTTCAAGACCAGCAATTGCCTCACTTTTTCCATCAGAAAATCATCCAGTATGTTTTTTAGATTTGGGAGCAAATGCTGAATGTAACTCAGAAAATCTTTTAGATTTTGCAGTTATGGGTAGTACCTATTACAAAGTTCTTTATCCACAAATTGATCCCAAAGTAGCACTTTTAAATATTGGATCAGAGGAGCTTAAAGGTAATAATTTAATTAAAGAGACACATGAATTGATGAAGAGTGATAAAAGAATAAATTATCAAGGATTTGTTGAAGCAGATGAGATAACCTCAACGAATAACCATGTTATTGTCACTGATGGATTTTCTGGAAATATTGCATTAAAAACAGCTGAAGGGGTATCAAAATTTATAACCGACTCTCTAAAAAAAAGTTTAACTTCATCTTCTTACTCAAAAATTCTATCTTTACTTCTAAAAAAAAATTTCAATGACTTTAAAAAGTTAATAGATCCTAGAAACTACAATGGTGGAATGTTAATAGGGGTAAATGGTATTGTAATCAAAAGTCACGGAAATGCTGACTCACATGCATTTGCAAATGCTATTGAGTTTGGTGTAAGATGCATCGATTTTAATTTATTAAATGAGATTAAGAAAAATGTCTCAAGATAAAGTAACTAGAGAAACTATAGCTAAGCAAATATCTTTTGAATTTGGTGTAGCATACTCAACAGCTTACAAAAAAATTGATAAAATTCTTGAAATTTGGAGTAAAGAGATGACCCACTCTGATTTATCAATAAATAATATTGGTTCATTTAAAATCAAAAAAAAAAATGAGAGATTAGGAAGAAATCCAAAAACAAAACAGGAGTATTTAATAAAATCAAGAAAAGTTATTAGCTTTAAAAAATCAAATAAATTAGTTTTATGAACAAAAATTTTTACAACATTGATGATATATCTCAATTAGTAGGAGAACAGAAACATACTATTAGATTTTGGGAAAGTAGAATTTCAAAACTTAAAGTTATTAGAACTCAATCTGGACATAGGTTATATGATTATGAGAATTTACTTCTTTTAAAAAAAATAAAATATTTACTTGATGTTCAAAAATTGACCTTAGATGGAGTTAATAATCATTTATCAAAACCAAAAATTAAAATTAAATCACTAGATGATAAAATTGTTTTAGACTTGAGGGATTTATTAGGACTATTAAAGAAGTTTAGATAATCGGGGGTTAGCTCAGTCTGGTAGAGTGCGCGTCTGGGGGGCGCGAGGTCGCTGGTTCAAGTCCAGTACCCCCGACCAATTCCACATAAAACACAATGCTTTTGAGTTAAAGCTTTTTTTTCTAAATAAAATTTAAGTGTGACTAAGCCATATTTGTGTCCAGATTGTGTCAGAGACGTGCATTCAAATAAATATATTTTAATTACTTTTCCTAGATTTTGACGTTAATTGTGTGTGAATAGGGGGATATGGTAGTTTATTATCAAATTTCTTCCTAGCACTCGAATTCTCATTTATAATCATTTTTATGAAAAAATTTTTAATTTTTTTGTTAGTTATTCCCAATTTATTGTTTGCCGACAACCATGCTAGAGCTAAAGATATTGTAAACAATTACCAATCATCAAAAGAGTTAAAAATATATGCCTTAGGTATTGTCGAGGGATTAATACATGCACATGAAGCAAACTTTGTATTAACTGGAAAAAAGAATATTTGCAATACCTCTGATGTGAGTCTTAATGATATGTTAAAAGTTATAGATGCACATTATTTAAAAGATAAAGATTTTTGGAAAAATACTAGCTATGTTTTTTTAGCAAACATGGCATTACATGTAGCTTTTCCTTGTAATGATTAACTTAGTCAAAATTATTTAACCCAAAATCCTCTCATAAGTCTTCTGCTAATTTCTTCATCTTATCATGATATTTTTTCAATTTTTCCATTTCTTTATCTGCTAGTTTATTTATTTCTATCTTCCATTTTTTTGCATCTTCCCGAGAGAAAAAATCAGAGACTTTATTTAATTTTTTCATAGCGGTAATAAGTCTTTTATAATAGGCAAAGGTTTCTTTTTCATAAAATCTTGCATTTTTAAGAATAGTTTTTGAATTCATCATGACAGATACAAATTCTTTGACCGCTTTATCTTCTTTATCGTTTTTAAAAAATTTCATTTAGTCCCTGAATCATACATTTTTACAATTTATCACCTTTTTTAGAGTTACAACTAAAACAAAGCGGTTGAATATTATTAATAGTATTTTTTCCATTTTTGCTAATAGGAATTATATGGTCTGCTGTCCAAGGAACTTTTTTATTTTTGGGTAATTCAATATCTTCCCATTTTCTTTTACACATTGGACAACAATTATATTTTTTAAGTTTTTCATTAAATTCTTTTGTTGTAAAACTACCCTCGGCATTCAAAATTCTTGACCTTCTCGTTTGTGCAAAGCCATATTTATTACATTCTTTACAACCAGAAAAATAAATCCCAGTTGCTCTTCTAGTAAAGTTTTCTACAGGCAAAAATCTTTGGCATTTATAACAAGTCCTATGTGACTCAGTGTGCTTAAGTCTTTTTCCTTTATTTTTTCCTAAATGTAATTTTTCATTACAAGACTTACACATCCTATAATACTTCCCGTCTTTTCTTCTCGTAAATTGAACTAAATCTTTATCTGTTTTGCATTTGTAACAAGTTTGAGAGTTACTAAGCATTATCAGTGTTTGAATGGATACACTTTTTTAAAAAAGTCTCTTCTCGTTGTCTTAATTCTACTAATTATTAATTCACTTTCTGACTCAATAAATTTTTTATCATAGACAACCCAGCTTCTTTCCTCATTTTGAGCTCCACCTGAATTAGATAGCCAGTTAAAGCTTCCATTTATGGCAAAGAAATAATCAAAGATTAAAATCTTTGAATGATTTGGATAATAATTAACAAATAGCTCACCTTTGGTATCTTGAGACTTGCACCATTGTTTTAAGTCTTCTAAATCTCTTTTAGCCTCTTCTTCATGTTTTTTTAAGATAGTTTGCCCATATGATTTATATCCATAACCAATGTAGATATTTACTCCCCTCGATAATGCGTACTTTATCTTTTTTCTAAAATCTAAATTTAATACATAGCTATTAGCCCAACCTGAAAGGATAATTATTTGAATTTTTGCTTCATCTAAAGCATTTATAAGAAATTCTCTATGTTCGGCATTAGTGTCTATGACTTCAATATCATTAGGATTAAAAGAATTAATTCTTTGTGATAAGTTCTCATTATCAATTCTAGATTTATCCCTCTCGAATTCTTCTATTTTTTGCCTTTGTTTATGAATAGTTTCTTCTTGAACAGATATTTTTTTTGAAAAATTAAACCCTATAAAACTTGATACAGCCACTCCAATTAACTGGATATTTTGAAGACCACCCCATAGCATTGCTAAAGTCCAAATAGACCAAAAAACAGTAAAGCCAATTCCAACATTTCTGCTGTATTTATAGGCACCTAGAATAGATAGAATGATAACAATATTCCATATAACTGCCTCCATATATTTATAATAATAACAAAATTGTGACCAGATTGTGACTGAAGTTTAATTCAAGTTAATAAAGCACTTACAATCAAATTTTCTTATATTTACTATGGTTAATCTGGGGGGCGTGAGGTCGCTGGTTCAAGTCCAGTACCCCCGACCAAAAAAAAGAGAATAATGTTAAAAAATCTATTTATTATCAATTTATGTAGAAAATTTTATCTAAATCCTTGATTTTTTAATGATTTTACTTATATTCCCCCTATCGTGAAGACTACTACTTTAAAAAAATCTGAGTTTAATAAAGCATGGCATTTGCTTGATGCCACTGATATTTCTGTTGGAAGGCTCGCTTCAAGGGTAAGTTTAATTCTTAAAGGTAAAAACAAACCACAATATTCCCCTAATTTGCCTGTTGGAGATGGAGTTATAATTATTAATACAGATAAAGTAAAGTTTTCAGGTAATAAAAATACTGATAAAAAATATTACAAACACACCGGTCACCCTGGAGGTATTAAAGAAACCACACCTGACAAACTAAAAGAAAATAATAAATCTAATGATATAATAAAAAAAGCAATAAAAGGAATGCTTCCAAATTCTCCCCTATTTAGGGATCTTATGAAAAATAATTTAAAACTTTATAAAGACTCAAATCATCCTCATGAATCTCAAAATCCAAAAAATATAGATTTTAAGTCTTTTAATAGGAAGAATGAAGTAAATGTCTAATCAAGTCTATAGCACCGGAAGACGTAAAGAGTCTATTGCAAGAGTTTGGATTTCTAATGGAACAGGAAATATCACAATTAATAAAAAAAAAATTGATGATTATTTTCCTGATAAAGCTTTAAGAATGATAATTAACCAACCACTAGAAGTTGCTAAAAAATCAGACTCTGTGGATCTTAGAATTACAGTATTGGGCGGAGGTTTATCTGGTCAAGCTGGTGCAATAAAACATGGACTTAGCAGAGCTTTAACAAAAATAGACCCAAACACTAAAGATATTTTAAAGAAAAATGGGTTTTTAACAAGAGACTCTAGAACAGTAGAACGAAAAAAGTATGGTAGGCAAAAAGCTAGACGAAGTTTCCAGTTCTCTAAAAGATAATTTTTTATTTATTTTTTCTGTTATTTTATTATCAATAATTACTATCTCTTGCGAAAGATCATTTCAGAATTTTGATAAAAATCTGATGGAAAAGAAAAAAGAATTAGAGGAATTCAATGAAAAGAGTAGTATTAGAAAAGAACAAATTTTAAAATCTCAAAATGAACAAGATTAAAATAGTAATTTTAGGTTTAGGAGTCGTAGGCTCTCATGTTGTAAAGCTATTAGAAAAAAATTTATATATTTTTGATGATACTAAATGTGAAATAGTTGCCATTGGTGCAAAAAATAAGAAAAAGAAAAGAATAATCAATATTAGTAAATACAACTGGGTAAGTGATTTTAAGAGCTTAAACAAACTTAAACCTGACTTAATCATTGAAACGATTGGAGGCACAGGTAAGTACATAAATGATTTATATAAGTTTTGTTTAAAAAATAAAATATCTCTTATTACTGCCAATAAGGCTCAATTAGCAGAAAAGTCTGATATGTTTTTTGAGGGCTTTGATAAGTCAAATTTATTTTTAGGTTTTGAGGCTGCTGTGTTAGGCGCTGTGCCCGTAATAAGAACAATAGAACACAGCATTCACCCATCAAAAATTAATTCAATTTATGGAATTTTCAATGGAACAACTAATTATATTATCTCACAAATGTATGAGAATAAGATTAGTTTCAAAGAAACATTAGAACAAGCCATTAAAAATGGATTTGCTGAGCAAGACTCTAGTGCAGATTTATCAGGTAGAGACGCTATGCACAAACTTGTTTTACTCTCAAATATATCTTTTGGAAAAAAATTTAAATTTTCCGATATGCACTTCAATGGAATTGAAAATATTAAGCTTATAGATTTAGAACAGGGCCTCAATCTTGGTTATAAATTAAAACTAGTTTCTATAACAGAGAGGAATAAAGATAAGTTTTTTTCATCAGTAGCACCTTGTTTTGTCCCAGAGTCTAGTTTGATTGCAAAAACAAATTTTGAAGAAAATGTCATTACTTTTGAAGGAGAGAATTTTTTAAAAACTAGCCTAGTTGGCAAGGGAGCTGGAGGATATCCAACAGCTACTTCTATTATTTCAGATATTAAGAGATTTATTAATTATTCTTCTAATAAAGGTATTTTTATAAAAAAATATTCACATATGTTGTTTGCAAAGTTTGTTAATCAATCACAAAGAATTAGACCTTATTATTTAAGAATGTCCGTGCTTAACAAAGTTGGTGTGCTCAAATCAATTGCTCAAATATTTTCTCAAAAATCTATTTCCATAAAATCTATAATTCAATTGAATACTTCAAACGAAAAAGTCGTTCCTATAATTATTATTTCTGACCCAGTTGGTCTGAATAATATCACTCAAGTAGTAAATAATTTAAAGAAAACAAATTTTATAAAAAACGAGATATCTGTTATTAGGATAGAGGAAAATATTGGATAGAAATCTTGCTATTGAGTTAGTTCGAGTTTCTGAATTTGCGGCACTAGCTGCTTCTAAACATATTGGTAGAGGAAATGAAAAGGCAGCTGATCAGGCCGCTGTAGATGCAATGAGAAAGTGTCTAAATTCTTTAACAATATCTGGTACAGTGGTTATAGGTGAAGGTGAGAGAGATGAAGCACCTATGCTCTACATAGGCGAGAAAGTGGGACAGGGAGGCCCTAATGTGGATATAGCCCTTGATCCTTTAGAGGGTACTACAATAACTGCAAAAGGTGGAGAGAACGCTATGGCTGTTATTGCGTTGGCTCAAGAGGGTGGTTTTTTAAATGCTCCAGATGTCTATATGAGAAAAATTTCAGCTAAGGTTGAAAATGAAAATGTTGTATCTCTCAGCCAAGATCTTAGATCAAATATTAAAGCACTTGCAGAATATAAAAAAATTAATACTGAGGATTTAGTAATATGTGTTTTAGATCGAGAAAGACACCAAGAATATATTGAAATAATAAGATCTGCAGGTGCTAGAATAAAAATTATTGGTGATGGAGATGTCAGTGCTGTCATTTCCTCTGTCATAGACAGTAGTAACATTGATATGTATTACGGTATAGGTGGCGCTCCAGAGGGTGTACTAGCCGCTGCCGCTTTAAAATGTGTTGGAGGATATTTAGAGGGGCAGCTTATATTTTATAATGACCAAGAAACTGATAGAGCGAAAAAAACGGGCATAACAAATCTAGATAAAATTTATAAGCTAAACGATCTAGCAACAGGAGACGTTATGTTTTCAGCTACAGGTGTAACTGATGGTACAATGCTTCGTGGAATTAACATAAACAAGAATTTTGCTACAACACACTCTATTGTGATGCGTTCAAAAACAGGAACTATTAGAGAGATTGATGGAAAACACAACTTTGACATCAAACAACTTGATTACTGATAAGAGTTTTAACGGTACTATTTGGAGACCATTAAATTCAGATTTAAATGATGAATTAGTTTTTGAAGTCGCTCAAAAGAATAATATATCTATTAATCTTTCAAAATTATTAATAAATCGTAAAATTAGTAAAATACCAAATTTTTTAAATTCAAAATTAAAAGATAACATATCTTTTAATGAAATTTTAAAATTAAATAATTTAAAAAAAATAACTTCATTTTTTAAAAAAATAAAAAATGACAAAAAAATTTCTATATTCTCAGATTATGATGTAGATGGTGCCTGTGCTGCATCAATTTTCAAAAAATATCTAACTCAATTTGACATTGAGGTTTTTGTTTATATTCCAAATAGATTAAATGAAGGGTATGGATTAAGCACACCCGCCTGTAACAAATTACTAGAATTTAGCTCGAACATTTTGGTTTTAGATTGTGGTAGCAATAATTTTGATGAACAGAAGTATATTAACAGCCAAGGTGCAGAACTTCTTGTAATTGATCATCATGAATGTGATCATTATTTTAATGAATCGATCGTTATAAATCCTAAAACACCGGAGGATAAATCTAATCTTGATGATTTATGTGCAACTGCTCTATCATTTTTAGTTATCGTTTTTTTAAACAATGAGGAAATATTTGAAAAAAAAGACGTATTACAATATTTAGATCTTGTTTCTCTTGCTACTATTTGTGATTTAGTTCCTTTAAACAATATAAATCGAACACTTGTAAAACAAGGACTGAGACTAATTAATTCTGATAACAGCAATAAAGGTATACAAACTCTTATTAATCTTTCGAAGATAAAACAAAAAATATCAGAATATCATCTCGGATATATTATAGGCCCTAGAATTAATGCTGGAGGAAGAATGGGAGAGTCTTTACTTGCTTATAATCTTTTATCTTCAGAAAATATTCACCAAGCTGTTCAGTTTGCACAAATTATTGAGCTACACAATCAAAATAGACAAAAAATTCAATCGAAAATTGTTAAAGAAATAGATATCAACATCAATAACAATTTAAATATAAATTTTTTCTATGATGAAAAATGGCATATTGGCGTCGTAGGAATTATAGCTGGAAGATTAATGCGTATTAACAATCGTCCATCATTTGTTATGACTCAATCAAACGATTTGGTTGTTGGATCAGGTAGATCGCAGGGTGAAAAAAATATTGGATTATTGATGATGCAAGCTACAGAAAAAGGTATTTTGATTAAAGGTGGCGGTCACCATAAAGCCTGTGGTTTTACTTTAAAAAAAGAAAATGTTGATGACTTTAAAAACTTTTTAATTGAAGAGACAAATAACCTGGAAATTATAAATGAAAAGTCTTATGACTCTTTAATTGATGTTAATGTGATCAATAATAATCTTTTAAGTGACCTTGAGTCTTTAAGTCCTTTTGGCCAACAAAATGCTGAACCAATATTTAAAATTGAAAATGCTAAAATTGAAATATTACAAATTTTTAAAGATAAGCATGCCAAATTAAAAGTATCTGATAATCTTGGCTTTTCATGTGAGGGCATGTTCTTCGATATTACATCGAAAGAATTAAAAAATTATTTATCAAACAAACCTGAGTTTAATTGCTATTTTAAGGTAAAAAAAGATACTTATAGTGAAAAAACTATAATTCATCTTGAAGATATTCATTGATTGATTTTTTAGTAAATCTAGCTATTTTGTTTGTTTTAACACCGATGTCTCCTTCGTCTAGCGGTTAGGACATCACCCTTTCACGGTGAAGACACGGGTTCGATTCCCGTAGGAGATGCCAAAATATTGACTTTTTTATTTCACTTTGTGAAACTTTAATAAATATTGTATTAAAGCAATCCATAAGGTCATTATTTGTATAGAAAGGATATAGAATAAATTATGCCAGGTAAAATTTCACTTTTCGTACCAGGACCTACAAACATGCCAGATAGGGTAAGACAGGCGATGGATATATCAAACGAGGACCATCGTGCACCCGGTATGGATAAATTTTGGCACCCACTAATAAACGATTTAAAAAAAGTTTTTGAGACAACATCTGCACAACCAATTATATTTCCTGGTACAGGTTCAAGTGGATGGGAAGCAGCACTTACAAATTTATTAAGTAAGGGAGATAAAGTTTTGTCAGCTAGATTTGGACATTTTTCACACCTTTGGATAGAAATGTGTAAAAAACTACATATTGAAGTTGAGGAAGTTGATTTAGATTGGGGTTCCGGGACGCCTCATGACGAATTTGAAAAAATATTATCAGAGGATAAAGATCATAATATCAAAGCAGTTCTTGTAACTCACAATGAAACCTCCACAGGGGTTACAAATGATGTTAAAGCAACAAGAGACCTTTTAAATAATCTTAATCATCCTGCCTTACTATTTGTTGACGGCGTAAGTTCAATAGGTTCAATTAAATTCGAAATGGATGCATGGGGGGTTGATGTTGCAGTTTCAGGCTCTCAAAAAGGATTTATGTTACCTGCTGGTTTAGCTATATCTTGTGTAAGCCAAAAGGCTTTAGAAATTGCAAAAACATCTAACTTACCTAGAGCTTACTATGATTATCATGATATGCTTAAAATAAATGAAACAGGCTATTGGCCTTATACTAATCCAATGCCACTTCTAAGAGGACTTAGAGAGGCGCTTAATATGATGATGGAAGAGGGGATTGATAATATTTATGCACGTCATAAATTTTTAGCACAAGCTGTTCAAAAAGCATCTAGTGCATGGGGTCTTAAACTTTGTGCAAAAGACCCCTCACTTTATTCAAATACTGTTACAGCAATAATGGTACCTGAGGGAATTGACTCTACTGATGTTGTTAAAACAGCATACAATAAGTATAACACCTCGTTTGGAGGAGGGCTTAATAAAGTAGCTGGAAAGTTATTTAGAATAGGCCACCTTGGAGATTTAAATAGCACCATGATTTTAGGTGCAATCTCTACTGCAGAATTAGCCATGTATGATGTGGGAATAAAATTTGAACTTGGAAGTGGTGTTGCTGCTGCTATCAAACATTTAAAGGCTTAAATGAAAATTTGTATTTACGGTGCAGGAGCTATTGGTGGTTATCTGGGAGCAAAACTCACTGAGATAGGTGCAGATGTAACTTTAATTGCTAGAGGGCCTCATTATCAGGCTATCAAGCAAGATGGATTGAGATTAAGAAAAGATGGCAAAGAACTAGTTGTATATCCAAAGTGTGTAGATACTGCGGAAAAAGCTGGAAAGCAAGACTATATTTTTGTTACTTTAAAAGCTCATTCAGTTCCGGGTTGTCTTGATGCATTTGAAGTTCTTATGAAAGATGATACTTCATTTGTTTGGGGTGTGAATGGTATCCCATGGTGGTATTTCTACAATCACACTAATCCTGATTTCAAAGATAAAAAAGTTACTTCAGTTGATCCAGATGGAAGTCAATGGGATCGAATTGGCCCTGAAAAAATCATCGGCTGTATAGTTAATCCCGCATCAGAAGTTATCAAACCAGGCGTTATTCAGCACTTAGAGGGAGATAAGTTTCAACTAGGAGAAATAAATGGAGAGGAAACAGATAGAATTAAAAATCTATCAGAGACTTTAGAGAAAGCTGGTTTTCAAGCACCCGTTAGACCTAATATAAAAGGTGATATCTGGTTAAAACTTTTTGGTAATCTTTCTCTAAATCCTATTAGCGCACTTACAACATCTACACTTGTCAAAATTTGTAGTAACGATGAAGTCAGAGCCGTCATAAAAAATATGATGAATGAAGCTCATGCAATTTCTCAAAATTTAGGAATAGACAAGCCTTTCGATGTTGAGAGAAGAATTGATGCAGCTAAAGCAGTTGGCGAACATAAAACATCTATGCTCCAAGATTTAGAACGCGATAGACCCATGGAGATTGATGCTTTAATCACCTCTGTTCAAGAGCTTGGAAAAATTACAAATGTTCCAACTCCTACAATTGATACAGTTCTTGCTTTAACCAAACTTAGAGCTAAAGAAGCTAAATTATATTAGTTTAAAGCTTCTTTGATTGTCTCACCTAGCTTAGCTGGTGATTTGGATATATGAACTCCTGCTTCTTCTAGAGCACTAAACTTTGACTCTGCAGTGCCTTTTCCACCTGAAATAATAGCACCTGCATGACCCATTCTTTTTCCAGCAGGAGCACTAGCACCAGCTATAAAAGAGGCAACTGGTTTTTTAATTTCAGATTTTTTAATAAATTCCGCAGCTTCTTCTTCAGCAGTTCCTCCAATCTCTCCGATCATTATGATACCTTCAGTTTCGGGATCTTTTAAAAAAAGATCAAGGCAATCTATAAAGTTTGTTCCGTTAATAGGATCCCCCCCAATACCAATACAAGTCGATTGACCCAGACCTACAGCAGAAGTTTGTGCTACTGCTTCATATGTCAGTGTGCCAGATCTACTAACAACTCCTATTCTTCCTTTTTGGTGAATATGACCAGGCATTATGCCTATTTTACATTCGTCAGGTGTAATTATTCCGGGGCAGTTGGGTCCAATTAAACGCGATTTTGATTTTTCCAATTTTCTTTTTACTTGCATCATATCAAGAACCGGAACTCCTTCAGTTATACAAACAATAAGTTCCATATCTGCGTCAATCGCTTCAATTATAGCACCAGCTGCAAAAGGAGGTGGAACGTATATTACAGTTGCATTTGCATCTGTATTGTCTTTTGCCTCTTTAACACTATTAAACACAGGAAGTCCTAAATGCTCTTGACCACCTTTCTTTGGTGTCACTCCACCAACCATTTGAGTTCCATATTTTATAGCTTGTTCTGAGTGAAATGTACCTTGAGAACCAGTAAAACCCTGGCAAATAACTTTTGTGTTTTTATTAATTAATACTGACATAATTTCTCCTTTAGTTTAAAGCCTTAACTGCCTTTTGAGCTGCATCCTCTAAATTATCTGCCGAAATAATTGAGAGCCCAGATTTATTTAAAATTTCTTTGCCTAAGTCAACATTGGTTCCTTCTAGTCTTACTACCAATGGAACTTGAATAGAAAGCTCTTTAGCTGCAGCTACCACACCCTCAGCGATAATGTCACATTTCATAATACCTCCAAAAATATTTACCAAAATAGCTTTTACATTTGGATCTTGCAGAATTATAGAAAAAGCTTTTGCTACTCTCTCTTTTGTAGCTCCTCCTCCTACATCTAAAAAATTTGCAGGACTACCACCATGTAATTTAATTATATCCATTGTCCCCATTGCGAGACCAGCTCCATTTACCATGCATCCAATTTGACCATCTAATTTGACGTAGTTAAGCTCATGTTTTGAAGCCTCAATCTCTGCAGGATCCTCTTCAGTTTCATCTCTCATTGAAGCTACATCTTTATGTTTATAAAGCGCATTATCATCTATCGATACCTTTGCATCTAAAGCCAAAAAATTACCCTCACCAGTCAATACAAAAGGATTAACTTCTACTAAAGAGGCATCTGAGGATAAAAAGCTATTGTAAATTTTTTGAATTTGATCACAAAAATCATTTGATAGGTTTTGATCTATCTTTAGACCCTCAGTTAATTTATTTAAACTATTTTGGTCAATAATACTGTCCCCAGGGACATTAACAGTAATAATTTTTTCAGGTTGCTTTTCTGCTACTTCCTCAATTTCCATGCCACCCTCAGTAGATGCTATAATTGAAATTGAAGATGTCGCTCTATCCACGAGCATACTTAAATAGTACTCTTTTTTGATATCGCACCCTTCCTCAATATAAAGTCTATTTACCTGTTTTCCACTTGGACCAGTTTGTTTTGTAACTAAAGTTTTACCAAACATTTTTTTTGCATTGTCTTTGGCTTCATCTTTTGAGAAGCAAACTCTCACACCGCCTTTGTCATCACCACTATCTGTAAATTTTCCCGCGCCTCTTCCACCTGCATGAATTTGAGACTTCACAACCATAACGGGTGTTTGGATAGAGTCTACAGCAGTTTCTATATCGCTATCATCTAATACTGGGTAGCCATTTAAAACTCTAACTTTATTATTTTTTAATAATATTTTCGCTTGGTATTCGTGCAGATTCATTTTTTTTCTCCTTTTATTCTTAAAACTATTTTTCCTACATGGTCAGATTTTTCCATAACCTCATGTGCTTTATTTACATCACTCATATTAAAAGTTTCAAAAATTGTTGGTTTATATTTATCATTCTCTATCAAAGGCCATATTTCTTTTACAACCTGATCAACAATATTTCCCTTTTCATATGGAGATCTTGATCTTAATGTTGATCCAGATATTTTTAATTGTTTATTCATTATATGTAAAAGATTAGTTTCTGCTTTAATCCCACCGAGAGCAGCAATATAAGTAAGTCTTCCTTTAAAGTTTAATATTTTTAAATTTTTTTTTAAGTAATCTCCTCCAACCATATCTAATATTACATCAACCTTTAATTTTTTCTGATTAAAATATTCTTCAAAATCTCTATCTTTGTAGTTAATAGCATCAGTGGCTCCTAATTCGATACAACTCTTACATTTCCCACTTGTACCAGCTGTTACAAAAATATTTTTTGTATAATTTTTAAGAATTGAAATAGCAGTTGTGCCTATACCACTACTTCCACCATGTATCAAAATCGCCTCATCTCTTTGAAATTTAGATACATTGAAAATATTCTCAAAAACAGTGAGTGTAGTTTCTGGTAAGCAGCCAGCTTCATGTAAATTTAAATTTTTTGGTAATGGCATTACTTGTTTTTCATCAACATTTACGTACTCCGCATATCCACCGCCTCCAAGAATTGCACAAACTTGGTCTCCTAAACTAAAGTTTTTTACTGACTTTCCTAATTTGGTAACTATTCCGGAACACTCTAATCCAATAATTTCACTCTCACCTGAGGGTGGTGGATAATGTCCGTTTTTTTGGAGAATATCTGCTCTATTTATTCCAGCGAAATGAATTTCAATTTGGATTTGTTCATCAAGAGGGTCAGCGATCTCTTTTTCATCTAGAAACAAACTTCCATTTTTATAATTTATAAACTTCAATTTATCTGCCTGTGGTATTTTGTATACATTATACAATTAAATAACACAATCACTGTTGTAAAAGTTTGGAAAATCAAGCTAAAACAAGGTTTTTTTCTAATTTTAAACTAAATCCTAAATTAAGAATATATTTTTAATATTCTCTTAAATAGTTTATTGTACTGCTTAACCTATAGGAGGAAACAATATGTCAATAATCAAAAAATTAGCATTAGTTATTGTTTCACTTTCACTTGTCGCTGTTAGTTCAGTGTCTTCTGCGAAGCCTTTTAGTCCGAAGAAGCCTATTGAGCTTATTATCCCAGCTGGTCAAGGTGGTGGAGCTGACGAAATTGCTAGATTAGTTCAAGGTGTTATCGAGAAAAACGATTACGCATCTAAGCCAGTGATTCCAATTAATAAAAAAGGTGGTTCTGGTGGTGAAGCTATGACTTATGTTAAGAAAAAAGCTGGTGATGAGCACACACTTATCATTACTCTTAACAATGTTCTAACTACACCTGTTAACCAGCCTGAGTTAGGAATTGACTTCTTTAATGACTTCACACCATTAGCAAGACTTATTACAGATACATTCTTAGTATGGATTGCAACTGAAGGTAAAAATACTCAAGGTGTAGAAACATTTGATGACTTCATCGCACTTGCTAAAGGCAATGGTCTAGTAATGGGTGGTACAGGAAGTATGTCAGAAGACGAATTACTTCTTGGTATGATGAGAGGTCAGTTTGGATTTGATGCAAAGTACGTACCATATGACGGTGGTGGTGCTGTTGCAAAAGGTCTAGTTGGCGGCGAGTCAGATTTCACATTAAACAACCCTTCTGAGCAGATGGGATTCTATCAATCAGGTGACTCAAAAGCATTAGTTATGATGACTCCTGAGAGAAATCCTGCATTCCCAGATGTACCATCTTCATATGAATTAGGTTATCCTGATCTTGAATACTATATGATGAGAGCATTTATGGCTCCAGCTGGTATTGATGCAGAGGTAGAGAAGTACTACACAGGACTTCTTCACACTGTTTATCATGATAACGAGTTCCAAACTTTCAACATCGACGATGGAAAGTTAATGAGCTGGTTAGAGGGTTTTGGTCTTAAAGATTTCTTAGCAATCGAATATGCTAAGCACGGTGAGATCATTAAAAACTTTAACTAATATTTAAATTAAGAGTGATATGAGCATAACAAACAAAATAACTGTCAAAAGAGCAGAAATTGCAGTGGCCGTTATTTTAGCGTTATGCTCAATCGCTCTGATGATTAAAAGTGCTGAGAATAGAATTACATGGAACGCAGAAGAAAACATGGGTGCGGGATTTCTTCCTTTTTACCTTTCTCTTGGCATGCTTATTTGTACTGTCCTTACCATAATTAAATTCGTTCTAAAAAGATCACCACAATCTAAAGATGACTCACCTTTTATTGAGGCTGAAGCATTCAAATATATTGCAGTAACAATTATTTCATTAGTTATTTTAGTTTTAGCAATAGGCTATTTGGGAATTTACTTTTCACTTATCTTTTTTTTAGCTTTTTATCTTAGATATTTTAGTTCTAAAAGTATCCTATTTATATCTGTATTCTCTTTAATCACACCAGTTTTAACCTTTTTATTTTTTGAATGGCTTTTAAAAATACCTTTACCTCAAGGTATTTCAGAGCCCTTATTTTATCCAGTATACGATTTTATGTATTCATAATGAGATTGGTAAAGTAAAGACATAAAAGATGGATGTATTTATACTTCTTCTAGAGGGAATTTTTGTATCCTTTGAACCTTTAAACCTTGGTCTTTTAATATTTGGCTGTCTAATTGGTTTATTTGTGGGTGCAATGCCTGGTCTTGGTTCAGTTAATGGTGTTGCAATACTTATTCCAATTACATTTATTATACCACCCACTGCAGCAATAATATTTTTAGCAGCTGTCTATTACGGCGCTATGTATGGAGGTGCCATAAGTTCCGTTATGCTAGGTATACCTGGAGCTTCTACTGCAGTAGCTACAGTTTTTGATGGAAGACCCTTAGCTGTTAAGGGAGAAGCTATGACAGCTTTAACTGCAGCAGCAGTAGGTTCCTTCGTTGGTGGAACTGTATCTGTTATTTTATTTACTTTATTTGCACCACCTCTGGCTGAGGTAGCTCTAAGATTTAATGCGCCTGAAACCTTTGCATTAATGGTAATGGCCTTTGCAACATTTGTAGGCTTAGGTGGAGATGACGTTCCAAAAACTATTTTTTCTATATTAATTGGATTAGCTTTATCAACTATAGGCTTAGATCTAATTACAGGAAAACCAAGATTAATTTTCTTTAATATCCCTGGATTTCTTCATGGAATTAATTTCCTTGTACTTGCTATCGGAATTTATGGAATTGGAGAGATGCTTTGGACCCTTGAAGAAACAAAAGGTAAAGTTCAAATGTCAAAATTATCAGTCAACATGAAGGAAGTTGGAAGAGCATTTGGCGCTCTTAAAAAAACTATAATGGCAATGAACATTGGTTCTTTTCTAGGTTTCTTTGTGGGAATTCTCCCTGCGGCAGGTGCCACACCGGCATCACTTATGTCATATGGAATTACAAAACAATTATCAAAAAATTCAAAAGAATTTGGTTCAGGTGTTCCTGCTGGAGTTGTTGCTCCGGAATGTGCAAATAATTCTGCTAGTACTGGAAGCATGCTCCCTATGTTAACATTAGGTATTCCAGGATCACCTACAACTGCTATTTTACTTGGTGGTATGATTTTATGGGGACTTACACCAGGTCCTCTTTTATTTACTCAAGAACCAGAGTTTGTTTGGGGCTTAATTGGTAGTCTTTACATTGCTAACTTCTTTACACTGGTTTTAAATATTGCGTTAATTCCAGCTTTTTTAATGGTATTAAGGATACCATTTGCCATCTTGGCCCCGGTTATTTTCGTTCTTTGTGTAACAGGCGGTTATGCACCTACTCAAAGCCTTCACGATGTATGGTTAATGTTGCTATTCGGTTTTGCCGGATACATTTTGAGAAAATTAGATTACCCTGTGGCACCAGCTGTTTTATCTATTGTTCTTGGCCCATTGGCTGAAAAAGCTTTAAGACAGTCTCTAATTTTATCTGATGGTAGTATGGGAATATTTTTTGATATGGCAGAAAAACCTATTGCTGCAATCATAATGTATATTGCAATTGTACTTTTAATTATGCCAGCATTTGGCCCTCTTTACAGAAAATATTTTAAAAAAGCACAGACTACATAAATGATTCAAAAAATAGGACCGGTAAACCTAAAAGGTAAGGTATACGATTCACTAAAAAAATATATTTTGTCACTTAATATATATTTGAAACAAAGTGATTTTCATCTAGATGAAAGACAATTGTCCGAAAAGCTAGGAGTTAGTCGGACACCTATTCGAGAAGCTGTTGCTAAGTTAGAGCAAGAGGGAATTGTTAAAACAGTTCCAAGAAGAGGCGTATTTGTGCACAGAAAATCAAAAAAAGAATTAATTGATATTGTAACTGTGTGGGCAGGTCTAGAGGGTTATGCAGCTCATTTGATTATTGCTAATTCTACTAAAGATGAGATTGAAAGTTTAAATAAGTATTGTCATTACTCAAAAGAGAACGTCTTATCTGAACTTGATAACTACTCAAATGATAATATTAAATTTCATAATCAAATTATGAAATTAACTAAAGTAAAATTAATGGGAGAAATTTTAGAGTCACAGTTAATTCATTTACAATACTTGAGGAAAAAATTTGTAATAGAGTCACATAGAGCTGTAAAATCTATTGATGAACACAATGACATTGTTAGATCTCTTGTCGCAGGCCAGGGATCAAAAGCAGAAAAACTTCTTAAAAATCACGCACTTACTTTAGTTGATAAGATACAAGAAAGCATTAATTCATAAGGCAAAATTCTTTGCAAGACCTCCCAATCTGGTATACATTATACCACCAGGGAGAGGTTAAAAATGTCTACAGGATCTAACGAACAAATGATAACTGGCGGGGAGCTGGTTGCTAAAGCCCTTAAAGCAGAGGGAGTTGAGGTTATTTACACTTTATGTGGGGGACACATTATCGATATTTACAATGGATGTCTAAACGAAGGAATTAAAATTATTGACGTACGTCATGAAGAAGTTGCCTCTCATGCAGCTGATGGTTATGCAAGAATGACAGGTAAACCTGGGTGTGCAGTTGTAACCGCTGGACCAGGCACGACACATGCATTAACAGGAGTAGCAAATGCTTTTAGAGCTGAAATCCCAATGCTTTTAATAGGAGGACAAAGTTCACTCACACAACATAAAATGGGATCTTTACAAGATTTACCTCACGTAGACATGATGCAACCAATTACAAAATTTGCAGCAACTGTAATGTCAACCGAGAGATGTGCAGACATGGTATCAATGGCTTTTAGGGAAACCAGAAATGGATCTTTTGGCCCATCATTTTTAGAAATTCCAAGAGACATACTTGACTCTTCAATTCCAATGAGCAAAGCTGTTTTACCAGAAGCAGGAAAATATAGTGCCTCATCAAAAACATTAGCAGACCCTGTAGATGTACAAAAAGCTGCTGATATTATTTCTAACGCTGAGAGACCGTGCATACTTTTAGGTCAACAGGTTTGGACTTGCCAATCTACAAAGGATGCAATCGAATTTGTTAAAAATATGAATATACCTGCTTATTTAAATGGTGCTGCTAGAGGTTCAATGCCACCTGGAGACCCACATCACTTTCACAGAACTAGAAGAAATGCATTTACCAAGTCAGATTGTATTATAATTGTTGGAACACCTTTTGATTTTAGAATGGGTTACGGTAAAAGATTAAATCCTAACGCAACTGTTATTCAAATTGATATGGACTATAGAACTGTTGGAAAAAATAGAGATATATCTCTTGGTTTAGTTGGACACATAGGAACAACTCTAAAGGCTATCTCTGAAGCAGGAACAAAAAAAGATCGTTCAGATTGGTTTAATGAACTTCGATCAGGGGAAGAGGCAGCTTTAGAAAAATTAATGCCTACATTTACAACAGATAAATCTCCTATTAGCCCTTATAGAGTAGCTTGGGAACTCAACCAGTTTTTAAATGATGATACTATATACATAGGTGATGGAGGAGATGTTGTAACCATAAGTGCTCAAGCAGTTCAACCTAGAATGCCTGGTGCTTGGATGGACCCAGGGCCTCTTGGAACTTTAGGTGTTGGGGTGCCATACGCGCTTGCAGCCAAATTAGCTGCTCCTGAAAAAGAAATTCTTTTATATTGTGGTGATGGCGCTTTTTCAATGACTGGAATGGACTTCGAGGCTTTTGTCAGACACAAAGCCCCTGTTTTAACAGTTATTGGAAATAACTCTGCACAAAACCAGATCAGATTTGGTCAAATTATGAAATATGGTGAAGATAAAGGAAATGTTGGAAACATCTTGGGTGATGTTAACTTTGATGAGTTTGCAAAAATCTTTGGTGGTCATGGCGAAGCTGTTAGAGAAGCAAAAGAAATCCAACCTGCACTTCAAAGAGCTAGAGAAGCTGTTAAGTCAGGTATACCCGCAATCGTAAATATTTGGGTGGATAAAGAAGAATTTGCTCCTGGTACAAAAAACCAGACTATGTACAAATAAACTTTAGGAGGAAACATGGAAGCTTTAAAAGGTGTCAAAATATTAGACATGACACACGTCCAGTCCGGACCAACTTGCACACAATTACTAGCTTGGTTTGGTGCAGATGTCGTAAAAGTTGAAAGACCAGGAGTTGGTGATGCCACAAGAGGTCAGCTAAGAGACGTTCCTGATGCAGATAGTTTGTACTTTACCATGCTAAACTCAAATAAAAGAAGTATAACATTAAACCCAAAGAAACCAGAGGGTTCAAAAATATTTACTAAGTTAATTCAAGAGTGTGATGTGATGGTAGAAAATTTTGCTCCTGGTGCTTTAGATAGAATGGGCTTTTCATGGGAAAAAATTCAAGAAATAAATCCAAGAATGATTTATGCTTCTGTTAAAGGTTTTGGTCCAGGAAAATATGAAGATTGTAAAGTTTATGAGAATGTTGCTCAGTGCGCAGGTGGATCTGCTTCAACAACAGGTATGCTTGGAGAAGTTCCTTTAGTCACTGGTGCACAAATAGGAGATAGTGGAACAGGATTGCATTTAGCATTGGGTATAGTTACTGCTTTATTCCACAGAGAAAAGTCAGGAAAGGGACAAAGAGTATCTGCTGCAATGCAAGATGGAGTTTTAAATCTTTGCAGAGTTAAACTTCGTGACCAACAAAGACTTTCAAGAGGGCCTTTAAAAGAATACTCTCAATTTGGAGAAGACATTCCTTTTGGTGACTCTACTCCTCGCGCAGGTAATGACTCAGGTGGTGGTCAGCCAGGAAGAATTCTCAAATGCAAAGGTTGGGAAAAGGATCCAAATGCATACACATATTTTATTACACAGGCAGCTGTTTGGGAAAAAGTATGTGATGTTATTGGTAAACCTGAATGGAAAGAGGATGAAAATTACTCAACTCCTGCTAAAAGACTACCAAGGTTAAATGAAATATTTGATACAATTGAGTCATGGACAATGACCAAGACTAAATTTGAGGTTATGGATATATGTAACCCTCTAGATATACCAGTTGGTCCAATATTATCTCTAAAAGAGTTAGCTGAAGATCAAGGGCTGAGAGATACTAATACTATAGTTGAAGTCGATCACCCTGAAAGAGGGAAATATTTAACTGTTGGTAATCCAATTAAGTTATCTGACTCCCCAGCAAAAGTTGAAAGATCTCCGCTTCTCGGAGAGCATACTGATGAGATATTAAAAGAATTTTGTCAGATGAGTGACGATGAAATTAAAGCTGTAAGAGAGGCCGGAGCAGTATAAGATATATTTTAATTTAAGGAACAATAATGAAAATAATTTTAATGGGGCAACAGGCATTTGGAAAAAGTGCTTTAGAAAAATTTCATACAGAAACAGACCATGAAGTAGTAGCGGTATATTGTGCACCTGACAAAGAGGGTAAACCAGTTGATCCTGTTAAAGAATACGCTCAAAGTGTTAGTTTACCTGTTTACCAACCATCAAATTTTAAAGACCAAGAGGTACTAGACCAAATTAAGTCTCATGGTGCGGATTTATGTGTCATGGCTTATGTAATTATTTTTGTGCCTGAAGGAGCAAGAGATATCCCCACTCATGGATCTATTTGTTTTCACCCCTCACTACTTCCACTCCATAGAGGACCAAGTTCAATAAACTGGCCTATAATTGGTGGCTCCACAAAAACAGGTCTTTCAATTTTTTATCCAAATGATGGGCTAGATGAGGGTGAAATATTACTTCAAAAAGAAGTTGATATTGGTCCTGATGATACTTTAGGAGATGTTTACTTTAAAAAGATATTTCCATTAGGTCTTGAAGCTTGTGTTGAAGCTGCAAATTTAATTGAGTCTGGTAATGCACCAAAGACACCTCAAGATGACTCTAAAGCAACATATGAGTCTTGGTGTAAAAAAAGTGATGCAAGAATTGATTGGAAAAAACCCGGAAACGAAATTTATAATTTAATAAGGGGTTGCAACCCTCAGCCTGGTGCATGGGCTGAATTCATGGGTGATGAGTATGTCTTTTATGACACTAAGTTTATTGACGAGCAAAGTGCTGAGCATTTTCCAGGTCAAATCATATCAATTAATGCGGAAAACGTCAGAATCGCAGTTAAAGGTGGATTTATTGAGGTATCAAGATTTAAATCAGACCAAGGTAAATTATTTGTTAAAGACATGAATACTGCAGTATTTACAGAGGGTGATTTATTCTCATAATAGCTTTTAGTGGCTAAACTTAATAAAGATTCACTTAAGACCTTATCATTTATAACTTATTTCATAATACTTTTTGTATTCTGGTTTATTTTATCTGGTTACCTTAAATCGCTTTTACTTTTTTTTGGACTAGTCAGTGTTCTTTTTGTTTTTTGGATGTCTTATAGAGCTAAAGCTCTCGAGGAAGACTCTCTTCCTTTAAAAATTATTCTTAGATTACCATTTTATTGGATTTGGTTATTTAAAGAAATTTTTAAATCTGGAATTACGACAACAGCTTTAATATGGAATGGTAAATACTCTCCACAACTCATAAGTGTTAAAGCATCTCAGAAGAATAGAACAGGTATTGCAAACTATGCAAACGCTATAACTCTTACTCCGGGTACAGTAACAATAGAAGTAGATAAAAAAACATTTCTAGTTCACGCATTAAGTAAGAAGTTATCCGAAGACTTGCAAACAGATGATATGAACAAAGTAATAACGGATTTAGATAAATGATTTTTTTTGCAACATTAATTGTTCTGGGTGTCTCTATAGCATTATGTTTAGTTCGAGCAATCAAAGGACCAACTCCTTTTGATAGAATATTATCTATATCAAGTATTGGAACTATTATAGCTATAGGTATCAGTGTTCATGGTTTTGCATTCGATAGACCTGATTTTGTCGATATTTCTTTGATGTATATACTTTTGAATTTTTTAGGCACCATTGCAATACTTAGGTATTACAAAATAAAAAGAAAAAAAAGTAATGTCGTATAATTATATCGAGTTAATTTCTTTGGTCTTATTAGCTATTGGCTGCTTCTTCATTTTATCTGGAAGTCTAGGCCTTATAAAGTTACCCGATGTATTTAGTAGAATACACGCTGCTGGTTTAATTGATACTCTAGGATCAGGTTTTATAGTCTTAGCTTTGATAGTTTATTCAGGTTTTAGTTTATTAAGTCTTAAACTCTTATTAATACCGTTATTTTTAATATTTACTAGCCCTGTAACAGGCCATGCAATAGCTTTATTTGCACATGAGTCGGGTTATAAGCCAAAGGGAAAAAATAAAAAATGAACTTTTTATTAATTAATTTTTTCTTAATTTCGCTTCTATTGGTTACAACCTTTTTTATTTTTAAAACTACGTCATTAATAAGTGTTGTTGCACTCACAGGCGCTTTTACTTTGTTATGCTCAGCTATATATGTGAATTTAGATGCGGTTGATGTAGCATTTACTGAAGCTGCAGTTGGTTCTGGTATATCAACAATTTTAATGGTAATGGCTGCTGCAAAATTACCAGAAGGAAAAAAAAATAAATTAATAAACTTATTTCCGAGCATTATTCTTGCAGTAGCGATATCACTTATATTGATTATTATAATTGCAAACCTCCCTTTATTAGGAGATCCTAATGCACCAATACATCTTCATGTAGTTCCAGAGTACTTAAAGGAAAGTAAAGATTTTTTTCATATACCTAATGTTGTTACTAATATTTTAGCAAGTTATAGAGGTTTCGATACTTTGGGAGAAACAATAGTAATATTTACCGCAGGCTTAGGTGTCATTGCTTTATTAACTAGCAACACTCTTAATCGTAAAACTAATTTTAAAAAAAATAAAAAAAATGAGAGATAAAATTTCATCTAGTCCAGTATTAAGCGTTGTTAGCAAAATTCTTTTTGCACCGATTATTATATTTGGGCTTTACGTTCAATTTCATGGTGACTATGGACCAGGCGGTGGATTTCAGGCTGGGGTAATAGTAGCGGCAGCATTTATATTGTATTCAATGATATTTGGGCTTTCAAAAGGAGAAACTTTAGTTCCAATAATGATCAATCGATATTTAATGTGCATAGGTGTTTTGTTATATGCAGGTGTCGGAATAGTTTCAATATTTCTTGATGGGATGTATTTAGATTACAATGTTTTGTCATCAGACCCATCAACTGGTCAACATATTGGTATTATATTAGTTGAGCTAGGAGTAGGCATTACAGTTGCAACTGTAATGATTGCTTTGTATCACTCTTTTGCTTCCTTTGGGGAAATTAATGATTAATTTTATTTATTTTTGGAACCATTTTGCCTTTATTTTACTTATGGTTGGCGGATTATTTATAATCATCACAAGTCAAAACTATTTAAAAAAAGTAGTTGGCTTAGCAATTTTTCAAACTGCAGTTTTTGTATTTTTTGTATCACTCGCAAAAGTTTTAGATGGAACTGCCCCTATATTAACAAAAATGGCAAATGCCTATTCAAATCCATTGCCACACGTCTTAATACTGACCGCTATCGTCGTTGGAGTGGCTACTTCAGCGCTTGGATTAGCTTTAGTATTACAAATTTACAAGAACTACGAAACAATTGAAGAAAAAGAAATAGAGTCTTTGGAGCTAAAGTCAGATAAATAAATGTTTGATATATTTTTAGACGATGCTCCTGCATTGGTAGTGGTTTTACCTCTACTTATTTCTGCAATTATTGCATTTATGCCGTCAAAAATATGGCCTTGGATAATTTCAATCATCACTTTGTTGTTACATTTATTTTTATCTTTACATCTTCTTAAAGAAATTTCTGTTTCTGGTTTAATTATATATGAGTTTGGAAATTGGGAACCACCATGGGGTATTTCTTTTAAAATAGATGGGGTGAATATTGGACTTCAATTGTTATTTTCAATTTTTGTTTTGGTATCAACATTTTACTCAAGAAAAATCTTCTTGAATGAAATTGACTATAGGGACTCTGGAAAGGCCTATTCTTTGTGGTTATTGGCAATTGGAAGCCTGAACGGGATTATTTTAACTAATGATATTTTCAATTTATTTGTCTTTTTAGAAATATCTGCATTAGCTTCTATTTCTTTAATTGCCTTAGGTGCAGGACAAAATAGAAAAGCATTACTCGCAGCTTTTAATTATCTAATTATCGGTGCGATCGGGGCTACATTTTATGTAATTGGGGTTGGCTTTGCCTACGCTATGACAGGTACGCTGAACATGAATGATCTTGTAATTCAACTGGCCCAATATTCCGATGGCCAGTTAGCTATCTTCGCAGGTATGTCATTCATGCTTATAGGTCTTATGGTAAAGGCTGCAATTTTTCCTGTCCATATTTGGTTACCACCTGCATATAGTTATGCTCCATCAGCTGTCTCAACACTTTTGGCTGCTTTAGCTACAAAAACAATTCTTTATTTTTTTGTGAGACTTTTGTACGAAGTATTCATAATTTATCCGAGCTATTTAAGTTTGTTTTTAGATTTTGTTTTGTATCCTCTATCTCTACTCGCTATATTCATTGGGACTGTAATAGCCATCTATCAAGATGATATCAAAAAACTTTTGGCATTTTCCTCAATTGCGCAAATTGGTTACATCACACTGGCTTTTAGCCTTAAAGACCACAGTGGAGTAGCTTCGGGCTTTGTGCATATATTTAATCATGCTTTGATCAAAGGAGGATTATTTATGGCTGTTGGTTACTTCGCTATTCTTTATAAGGATAGAGTAACCTTAAACAGTTTAAAAGGTTTTGGCTATAAATACCCCATAACTTCATTTGCTTTATTAATTTGTGGATTATCTTTAATTGGACTACCTCTAACAAATGGTTTCATTTCAAAATTATATTTATTTCAAGCTCTTTATACAAACCAGATGTATTTTTCAATCGCTTTAGTTGCGGTAAGCTCTGCATTAGCTGTTGTATATTTCTGGAAAATAGTGGAACAGATGTGGTTTTCAGAAATTAAATTTAAATCTGAAAAAGAAGATGCTTATATTTATTTACCAATATGGATAGTTACAATTTCAATCATTGTTTTTGGGATATATTCAACACCAATAATTGAATTTTCTAACTTATCCGCAGACTATTTAATATCAGGTTACCAAAATTGAGTAATTCATTTTTAATTATACTAGGTATTATCACCCCACTTTTTGCAGCATTATTTTCTTATGTCTGTAAATATAATGATAACTTAAGAGACTCTTTTGGTATAATTGGAGGTCTCATAACCTTTGTAATCAGTTTAAAAATTTTTCATGGAATACAAAATAATGAGGTATATCAAATAACTTTTTTTACACTTTTTGATGGGGTAGATTTTGCTTTTAAAGTATCAGCTCTTGGATCTATTTTTAGTTTAGTGGCATCTTCATTATGGATACTAGCATCTATCTACACTATTGGTTATATGAGGGGTGCTGGTGAAAAAAATCAAACAAGATTTGTAATTTTTTATTCAATCGCAATCCATGCTGCATTGGCAATAGCTTGGTCTGGAAATCTTCTAGTCTTATTTATTTTTTATGAAATATTAACTTTTTCAACTTTCCCTTTAGTTGGACATAAGCAAAACGCTGAGTCGCAATCTGCAGGAAGGCTCTATTTGTCGATTTTAGTGGGTACCTCTTTAATATTTTTCTTACCAGCTATATTTTGGATTTGGCTTAAAACAGGGACTTTAGATTTTCAAGATGGGGGAATACTTATGAATAAATTCCCAGCAGAGTACCTATCTTTTCTAATAGCTATGCTTGTGTTTGGTATAGGTAAAGCAGCAATTATGCCTATTCATCGTTGGTTGCCTGCTGCAATGGTGGCGCCAACTCCAGTTTCTGCATTACTCCACGCCGTAGCTGTAGTAAAAGCTGGTGTATTTAGCTTTCTCGTGGTTGTTGTTTATATTGTTGGTCCAGACTTTTTACTTCAAACAAAAAGCTCTGACTGGTTAGTCTGGTTAGCATGTTTCACTATAATGGCTTCCAGTATCATAGCGATAACAAAAGATGACTTAAAAGCGAGATTAGCTTATTCTACTATAAGTCAACTTTCCTATATTATTTTGGGAGCAGCTTTGGCTTCATCTTTAGCTCTAAAAGGAGCATCTTTTCATATTATAACTCATGCTTTAGGTAAGATAACTCTATTCTTCTGTGCAGGTGCTATTTATGTAACTGCCCATATTAAAAAGGTAAGTGACCTAAAAGGTATGGGCTACAAATTACCGTTAATATTTTTTGCTTACACTTTAGGGGCTCTATCTATCATTGGGGTTCCTCCCTTTATTGGTTCTTGGAGTAAATTTTATTTAATCATGGGCTCTATTGAGAGAGAATTTATAATCGTTGCAATAATCTTAGGTATTTCCTCATTGCTAAATATTTATTATCTATTACAGCCTGTAGTAATAGGTTTCACCCAAAACTCTAAGAAAGAGATAAAATTAACTAAAGCCCCTTTAACTGTTTGGCCACCATTAATTACAGGTTTAGGCTGTTTAGTTTTCTTTTTTTATGCAAACTATTTTTTGAATAATATTAGTGGAGTAATAGTGAATTAAATGAAAAAAAATGATTTAAAGAGTATGGGTAAAAGCTTTACAAAGTATATACTTATAATCGGAGCACTTTTAATTCTTTTAGACTTTACTTTTCACAGACATGAATACTTTTCCTTTGCCGAGATATATGGCTTCCCAGCATTTTTCGGTTTCGTAAGTTTTGTTTTTATAGTCATGTTAGGAAAGTGGCTGAGGAAATTCTTAATGAGGAAGGAGGATTATTATGATCAGTAATTTTATTCCCGGTTTAATAATGATAATTACTTCATTCTTATTGCCAACCATCCCACAATACTTTAGACATCCTGCGATGTTATTATCGGTGGGTTTATCAGCTTTATCTTTATTTAATGGTTATGGAACTTTTTTAGAGTGGGACATACTTGGTTTAAATTTAATATTATATCAATCAGATAGTTTAACTCTTCCATTTGCTATTATTTTTCATATTGCAGCTATACTTGTAATAATTTTTAGCTGGCACAGTAAAAATTTAATGGAGCACATGGCGACACTAGCTTATGCAGGATCTGCTATTGGTGCTCTCCACGCAGGAGATTTTTTTAGTTTATTTATTTGGTGGGAAGCAACAGCTCTTACTTCAGTCTTTATAGTTTTTGCTGGAAATACAAATGCAGCAAAAGATGCAGCTATGAGATATTTGATCATTCAAGTTTCTTCAGGTGTATTACTTTTAATTGGCGCATGTTTAATGCTATATCAAACAGGAAACCATAATTTAGTTGTTCTAGATTTAAAAACAAATTTTGGAATTTTTATATTTATTGCTTTTGGTATCAAGGCTGCATTTCCTCTTTTAAATGGTTGGCTACAAGACTCTTACCCCGAGTCTTCAGTTACTGGCACAGTGGCACTTTCTGCTTTTACAACAAAATTGGCAATTTATGCTTTAGCTAGAACTTTTCCAGGCACTGACTCACTGATTTGGATAGGTGCAATAATGACAGCTTTTCCAGTATTTTTTGCAGTTATAGAAAATGATTTAAGAAGAGTTTTGTCATTTAGTCTTAATAACCAATTAGGCTTTATGGTTGTTGGTATTGGTATTGGGACAGAACTTTCTCTTAATGGAACGGTAGCGCATGCGTTCGTTCATATAATTTATAAAGCTCTTTTGTTTATGAGTATGGGTGCTGTCTTATACAGAGCTGGAACAACAAAAGCTTCTGAATTAGGTGGCCTTTACAAATACATGCCATTCACAACAATATTTTGCATTATAGGGGCCATGTCTATTTCTGCATTTCCGTTGTTCAGCGGATTTGTTGCTAAATCTTTAATAATGTCCTCGCTTGGAGGTATGGGAATGGTTTTAATTTACTTTATTTTATTCTTTGCTTCCGCAGGTGTTTTGGAGCACTCGGGAATAAAGATACCTTACTTTGCTTTTTTTGCACACGAGAGGAAGAATAAAGTTAAAGAGGCCCCAATTAATATGCTCATTGCAATGGGTATCGCTGCTTTTTTATGTATTGCTATAGGCGTATTCCCAAAATATTTGTATCAAATACTTCCATACACAGTAGAGTATCAGCCCTATACTTTAGACCATGTAATAAGTCAGCTACAACTTTTAGTTTTTGCAATTATTGCATTTTTATTTTTAGTTAAATTTAAACTTTATCCCTCCGAGATTAGATCAACTGTTTTAAATTCTGATTGGTTTTACAGAAAAATGTTACCTGGTATTGGTAAACCCTTATTTAAAAAAATAGGCCTATTAACAGATAGTTTATATAAAAATTTAGGTTTATCTTTTAAACAAGTGTTAAGTAAATCTTATAAATTTAGTAATTTATCCTACATTAAAGTTACAACACCTAGTTTTGCAGGCACAATTCTAATATCAATTTTATTTATAATGTTAGTAATCGTTTTGGTGTGATTATTTTTTTATTTTTGCAGACTCTAGTTTTATAGCTTCTTGTATAAAAATTTGCCAAATTCTAACAATTATTTCAGCGTCAATTTTATTTTTTTTTGCTTTTGATTGAACAGACTTTAAAATATGAGTAATTCTTTCGTGATCAATTATTTCTTCTCTATTTTCCTTTAATTTAGTGACTTTGTGTATTTCTTTAAATCTATCACCAATTAGCTCAATAATCTTGTTATCAATATTATCAATTTTCTTTCTTACTTTTTTAAGCTCTTCAATGTTATTTTTTTTAGTCATTTTTTTCAATATTGTTGTACAGTAAATCTATATGAAATTAAAAAATTCTAAACATAAAGTTGCCGTATTTTGCGGATCTATGTTTGGATCAAACAAAAATTTTAAAGATTTAGCTATAACAGTTACAAAATATCTAGCACAAAATGATTATGACATTGTTTATGGAGGTGGAGAAAATGGATTAATGGGTGTTGTTGCTAAGACAGCATTAAAATATAACGCCCATATAACTGGTATCATCCCATCTTTTCTAGATAAGCGTGAGAAAATTCACACAAAAATCAACAAAATATATGTTACGAAAACAATGGAGCAAAGAAAAAAAAAGTTTTTACAAATGTCAGATAGTTTTGTCGCTTTACCCGGGGGTGGGGGAACAATAGAAGAAATTAGTTTAGTAATCAGCGCTCTTCAATTGGGTGTTATAAAGGGTAAAAAATGTATTTTGCTTAATTATAATAATTATTGGTCTGATATAATTAATCAATATAAGAAAGTAATGAACTCCAAATTTGCTTATAAAAACTTTAAAGATTTATTTTCAGTTTGTAATAATCTAAAAGAATTTAAAGAATTATATTAATTCTTTCTTAAATAACTTAGCCAATTTTTTAATTCTTTGTGTCTTAACGTATCTTTTAACAAAGATTGACTATAACTCTTGTTATTAGGTCTTTTAAAGTCTTTGATTAACCCTTGTATTTGATTTTTACTAAACAGTTTTTCTTTGAGTAAAATATTTTTTCTTGCATTTAAAATTTGTCCTGTGTATTTAAAATTAAATTCAGGATGATATTGGGTACCCCAAAATTTATTGCTTACAAGAGACTGAATTGAGTAATGATTGTCTGAAAGAACATGAGTGCTATTTGGCTTTTGGGATATATGGTCAATATGAGAAGCAAAAGCATCAAATATCAAGGGCTTATCTTTGTACATTGGATGATGCGCACCATATTTATTAATATTTATATTATAGGCTATTCCAATTTCTCTACCTTTAGGATTTTTTTTAACTGCGCCACCATTTGCAACAGTAAAAAGTTGCATACCCCAACAACTACCAAACATATTCACCTTTAACTTTGATAACTTTTTCATGAGAGAAATTTGGTTTTTAATTTCTCTTGTATTATCATAAATATTGAGACTTGAACCTGTCCACACAATGCCGGTAAATGATTTGATGAAACTTTCATCATAATTTTCATCTAAGTTCATAGATGGATAAATGAATGTAGTTTTTATTTTTGAATTAATTATTTTTAGTTGGTCTCTGTAAAACTCACATATTGGTTGTAATCCATATCTAGCTAGTTTACCCCATCCGTTTTTGTCATATCCATTAACTATTAGTAAATTCATTCATATTTAATATATTTAGATTAACCACATGTCAGCATTTATCTACAAGTCTTTGTCCGTCCTTTTTTTTGTTTTAATGAGTGTATGTATAAAAGCAACAGGCGACAACTTACCATTATTTGAGGTAGTTTTTTTCAGAAATCTATTTGCTCTTATTCCATTGATAGTTGTCATTTATTATTTAAATCTAAAAATATCTTCTATTAACAATTATAAACTTCATTTTTTTAGAGGTTTAGTAGGAATTTCAGCTATGAGTCTTTTCTTCATATCTCTTAGATATGTTCCGCTGATCGAAATGCAAACAATCAGTTTTTCATCTGTTTTTTTTATATCTATATTATCAATTTTTTTTCTGGGTGAAAAAATTGGATATAGGAGGGTAATTGCAATTATTATTGGTTTTATAGGGGTAGTAATTATTTTGAAACCGGACGTGAATTTATTAAACAACTATTCTGTTTTACCACTTTTAGCTAGTATTTTTTTGTCAATGGCAGTGATAATTCTAAAAAAAATATTAATAACTAATAATAATATTTTAACGGTATGGGCCTTTACTTTATTTGGAACAGTTTCAAGTTTATTTTTCTATAGTGATGATTGGATATGGCCAAATAATTTAGACTTAGTTTTTCTAATTGCTTCAGGTTTTTTAGGGTTTACTGCTCAATTTTGTCTTACAAAATCTTTTCAATTAGCAGAAGCCTCTGTTCTTGCTCCTTTAGACTTCACTTCTGTTGTTTGGGCATTTGTCATCGGTTATATTTTTTTTGGTGAGTTTCTCTCGAAAGAGGTGCTACTAGGAGGTCCATTAATTTTACTTTCAGTCGGATATATTTTTTATCGTGAAACTGTCCTTCGAAAAAAAATAGTCCTTGGAAGCAATAAGCAATTTTAGAAATTTTTAGACAGATTTAAAATTTTTTGATATTTAATCTTAATGGAATATTTGCACACAATGGTTCGAGTAAGTGATATTGAGCAATCACTTGACTTTTATTGTAATAAACTAGGACTAATTGAATACTCGAGAAAAGAGAGTGAAAAGGGTCGATTTACTTTAATTTTTCTTTGTGCCCCTGATGATAAAGACACTGCTGACAGTAAAAAGAAACCTCTTTTAGAATTAACTTACAATTGGGACAAAGAAGAATACAAAGGTGGCAGAAATTTTGGTCATCTAGCTTTTAGAGTAGATAATATTTATCAAGTTTGTGAAAATCTGATAAAAAAGGATGTTGTGATAAACAGGCCTCCTAGAGATGGATATATGGCATTCATAAAATCACCAGACGGCATATCAATAGAGTTACTTCAAAAAGGTGAGAGTCTTGAAATAAGAGAGCCTTGGGCCAGTATGCAAAATAATGGGTCTTGGTAGATTATATTTCTGAGAGTTTTTTTACTAGATCTTCTCTAGTCAGACTACCGTTATTTTGAGCTAATACATCTAAGGCTTTACGTATTATGTCTTCATCTCCTGGTTCCTCAAGATCAGATAATATTATTTCTCTCAGTAATTCTGAATTATCGGATTGTCCAATATCATCTAAAATGTATTGAGCAAAGATTTTGTTTCTTGAATTTCTTTTTTCAAATTCTGTTTGCTCTTTTTGGCTTTGCTCTGCTTCAAAGGCTTTTTGTCTGTCTTTAAATTTGTCCATAATTCATTATTTCATAGTTGGCATGTTGAGTGAAGCCCCTGCGACATCATCTGGCCATCTCGATGTTATTGTCTTACGTTTGGTATAAAAATTAATCCCTTCTTCCCCGTGCATTCCATGACCACCAAATATTGAACCTTTCCAGCCACCAAAAGTATAAAAAGACATTGGAACTGGAATAGGAATGTTTATCCCAACCATTCCTATTTGGACATTTTTCATAAAATTTCTCGCTAATGAACCACTTGATGTATAAATAGAAGTGCCATTGCCAAACTGATGTTTATTAATCAGTTTTATAGCCTCTTCAAAATTATTCATATTTAGGACAGATAAAACAGGGCCAAAAATCTCTTCTTTGTATATAGTCATACCATCAGTAACATTATTAAATATTGTAGGACCAACAAAATTACCATTTTCATAACCTTGAAGACTAATTCCTCTTCCATCTAACTCTAATTTTGCACCCTCTTGAACACCTTTTTCAATATATGATAGAACTTTTTGTTTGTGTTCCTTTGTAATGAGAGGTCCCATTTCACTTTGTGGGTCTAAAGACTCCCCAACTTTGATTTTACTTGCCTTCTCCTTTAGTAAATCCATAAATGGTTTTTGAATATTTCCAACAGGCATAGCAACTGATGTTGCCATACAACGTTCACCAGCAGATCCAAAAGCTGCTCCAATTAGTCCATTTACTGCATCCTCTAAATTCGCATCTTCCATTATAAGCATATGGTTTTTAGCACCACCAAGAGCTTGAACTCTTTTATTTGTTTTTGAACACTCGGTGTAAATGTACTTAGCAACAGGTGTTGAGCCAACAAAACTTACTGAAGAAATATCTTCACACTGAAGTATTTGATCTACAATATTTTTATCGCCATTTACGACCGTGAGGACGTTATCAGGTAGACCAGCTTCACTCATTAATTCTGCAAGTTTTAAAGAGCATTGAGGAACTTTCTCAGAGGGTTTTAACATAAAGGCATTTCCACATGCTATAGATAATGGAAACATCCACATTGGAACCATAGCTGGGAAATTAAATGGTGTAATACCAGCACAAATTCCCAAAGGCTGCTTAATATCAAACAAATCTACGTTTGTTCCAACGTTAATTGAGTGATTTCCTTTCAATAAATGAGGAATACCACATGCAAAGTCAACTACTTCAAGACCTCTTTGTAAAGATCCTTTAGCATCAGAAAAAACCTTGCCATGCTCTTCAGATATTATTTTTGCTATTAAATCAAAATTTTTTTCAATTAAATTTTTAAATTTAAATAAAATTTCACTTCTTTTCGTAATGGGTGTATTAGCCCATAAAGGTTGTGCTAATTTCATTTTATTAATAATTTTTTCAAACTCATCTCTTGTTGTTTTTGGAACATGCGCATATTCCTCACCCGTACTAGGTTTATATAATTTTATGAAGTCTTCTGAATTACTAGATATTCCTTTAGAGTCAGAGAAGTTTTCAATTATTTTCATGTGATGTTTTTAATATTAAATTTGTTTTTAGTAAAGATAATTGATTTATTTTAGTTAGTTTGATAATATTGAGGTTTAAGGGGTGCTGAAAGGCTGAGAAAGGTAATACTTAACCCTCGAACCTGATCCAGGTAATTCTGGCGTAGGAAGTTTCCCTTAAATACTTTTAAAACAAGAACAAATTAGATGGAAATTCTTTTTTTAATTTTTTTCGGATTAATTTTTACTGCGTCATTCTTTTTTTTGAAAAAAAATGAATTATCAGATGATAAGTTCGTTATTAAAAATAAATATAACTTATTTTTTTCAATATCTTCTTTTGTATCTTCTGCATTGGGTTTTTGGATAATATTTTCTCCTGCCGCAGCAGCTACTTGGGGTGGAATGGGTAATGTGATTGGTTATGCACTTGGAGCTGCGATGCCTTTAGTTTTATTCATCTTTATAGGAAAATATGTAAGAAAGGTTTTTCCAAACTCAACAGGCTTTCACGATTGTATCGAAAATCGGTTTGGCAAGAACTTATCCCACTTTGTTATAATAGTTTCGTTAGTTTATATGACAGTTTTCTTAATAGCTGAAATTACAGCTATCTCAAAGTTCTTTAATTTTTTAAATGATACGCCTTATTGGATTTCTTCAATGATAATTTTATTAATTGCTTTATCGTACGTTCTAATTGGAGGATTGTCGGCAACAATATTCACCGATTTAATTCAATTCATATTCATCATAGGAATTTGTTTGTTTTTAGTTTTTAAAATTCCATTCCAAGACTTTTCAAATAACTCTTCATTTATTAACGAAAATGCACATTTATTTGATTTTAATAATCAATTCCTATGGATAACAGGTTTGACTTTTTTAATAGCAGTTACATTTACCAATCTTTTTCACCATGGTAATTGGCAAAGAATTTATGCTGCTAAAGATAATAAAACACTTAGTATTGGTTTAGTTATATCTGCTTTAATTATATTTATAATTGTTTATTTCATTGGATACTCTGGACTAGTTTCAATCTCACTTTACGCAATGGATGATCCTGATTTAACATTTGTGAAACTTTTCGGTTTACTCGAGACTTCATTTATAAAATACATTTTTGTAATATTAGCTACTTCCCTTGTATTGAGTAGTATAGATACATTAATAAATGCGATAAATTCTCAGATTGTCTCCCTGAGCACAAGTTACTCCTTAAAATCCTCTTCAAATTTATACTTTATTATTGTTTTCTTGGTGGCAGTTTTCATACTATCTTCACAAGGCTACAATGTCTTATACGTGTTCTTAATTGCCGATTTAATTTGTTGTTGTTTAGTTTTACCTTTTTTGTTGGGATTATTTGGTATTAATATCACTACTAAACAAATATACATAATTTCTTTTTTGAGCTTACTACTGGGAGTATTAATATTTCCTGACCCCTCTTATAGTAAAAATATATTGAGCGATTTTTTAAATATTAATTTCACATTTATTAATAACTATAAATTATTCTCATCATTTTTAGTGCCAATTCTATTTTCAACAATATTGACACTTTTGATGAAAAAGAAAGGAATATAATGGAGCATATTTATAATGATTTAAAAAATTTAAGAGATAAAGGAGCGCTTGTACATTGTATTACAAATTACGTGGCAATGAACATAAACGCTAATATTCTTCTCTCTATCGGAGCATCTCCTTTGATGTCTCATGCAACAAATGAACTTAAAGAAATAGCTGCTATATCGTCTTGTCTTGTTAATAATATTGGAACGTTAGACGATAATTGGAGGCCTAGCTTTTTAGAGGCTTCTAAATATTATGTTGAACAAGAAAAACCAATCATATTAGACCCTGTGGGTTCAGGTGCGAGTAAGTTAAGAACACAAACTTCTCTTGACATTATTAAAAGCTCTAAAAACTTAATTATTAGAGGAAACGCATCTGAGATTCAATCACTAGTAGATCAAAATAAAATATCTTCAAAGGGAGTTGACTCATCAATTGAAAGTCACGCAGCTATTGAGTCAGGAAAAATTTTATCTAACGAGAATAATTGTGTTGTATTTATAAGCGGTAGTGATGACTTTATTATCTATAAAGATAATGTCACTAAAATTTCAAATGGATCGAGTGTAATGACGAAGGTTACAGCTATTGGTTGCTCTTTATCGTGTGTAGTAGGAGCATTTGCTGCTGTAGGTGAAAGTTTATATAAATCTGCGATAAGCTCAGCGGCTATTTTTTCAATCGCAGGAGAACTCGCAGCATCAAAATCAGAGGGGCCAGGAGATTTTCAAGTAAATTTCTTGAACAAATTAAATAATATTACAGAAAAAGAAATTTTAGATAATTTAAAGATTACTAGTGTTTAAATTTTGTTTTGTTACTGACGATAAACTTACACCATTAAGTAAGTTGGATAATTATTTGAAAATAATATTTGAGAGTAAGGTTGATTGTATTCAATTAAGGTTTAAAAATTTAAAAACAATTGATTTATACAACTTAGGAAAAGATTTAAAAAAAGATTGTGTTAAATTTAAAAAAACTCTCATTGTCAATGATCGTGTGGATATTGCAAAATCTATAAATGCTCATGGTGCGCATGTTGGTATGGATGATTTACCCTATAATCAAGCTAGAAAAATATTGGGAAGAAAATCTATAATAGGAGTTTCAGCAAGTAATAAAAATGAATTCATAAAGGTAAAAAAGTTAAATGGAGTTGACTACATAGGTGTTTCAGCCTTCTCGTCTAATACAAAAAAAGAAATGAAAAATTATTTTGGTTTAAGCGGGCTTAAAATTTGTGCTAAAGCTACAAAAATCCCTTTAATAGCAATAGGAGGAATCAATATTAGTGATGTAAATAGTATACTTAAACTAAAAATCCATGGTGTTGCTATGATATCCTCTTTATTAAAAGGTAATATTAAAAAGAATTGTATGGATGTAAGTAAAATTATTTCAAGTTATGAAAAGATATAAAACTGTATTAACAATTGCAGGATCTGACTCATCAGGAGGGGCAGGTATCCAAGCTGACATTAAAACTATAACATACTTTAAATGTTATGCGATGTCTGTAATTACTGCTTTAACTGCACAAAATACTCAAGAGGTCAAAAGTATTTTTAATACAACCCCAAAGTTCATAAGAGAACAACTTAATACGACGTGTAGTGATATTAAACCAGACTCAATAAAGATTGGTATGTTAAGTGATAAAAAAATTATTCAAGAAATTTCAAAATTTATTGACAACTATAAAATATCTAAAGTTGTTTTAGACCCTGTTATGGTTTCAACATCTGGTTATTTACTCTTAAAGAAAAGCGCTATATCAAGTTTAACTAAAAACCTTATAACAAAATCTATGATAATTACTCCTAATTTGAAGGAGGCAGAAATTCTTACAAATACCAAGATTAATAGTAAAGATGATATGATTAATGCAATTCAAATTTTAGAAAAAATTGGCGCTAAGGATGTACTGATCAAAGGTTTAATTAAAAATGGAAAAATATTCGACTGTCTATTTATAAAAAAAAATAAAAAAATTCACTTTTTTGAGTCTAGTATCATTAAAAGTAAAAACACACATGGAACTGGGTGTACTTTATCGTCAGCAATTGCTTCGAATTTAGCCTTAGGTGAAGATATTTTAAATTCTGTCAAAAAATCAAGAAATTATATAAAAAGAGCCATAATTAAAGGAAGTTTGTATAAAATTGGTAAAGGTAGCGGCCCGGTTTACCATTTTTAACTTTAAATTTAGAGAAATTGCTATAAAAAGTTTACCAATATTTAGGCTTACTATTTGAATACTAATTAAAAAAATCTCATAAAATTTTTAACTATGTTTGGATACGCTAAATATTTACTACTTAAGATTAAGAAAGGACTATAAATGGCTACAGGAACAGTGAAATGGTTTAACCCAAAAAAAGGATATGGGTTTATTGCCCCTGATGGAGAAGATAAAGATATCTTTGTCCACATCACAGCTGTTCAACAAGCAGGTTTAGACCGCCTCGATGAAGGCGACAAAGTCGAATTTGAAGTTGTTGAAGACAAAGGCAAATCCAAAGCAGATCAGTTAAAAAAAGTTTAATTGATTTTGCGAATACTTTTTATTTTATCGTAGGCTTGATTTATCTCGGATAGTCTGTCTTCAGATTTAATGATTAATTCTTGAGGAACACCCTGTGCCCTTAGTTGGTCAGGGTGTAACTCTTTGCTTAGCTGTATCCATCTCTTTCTAATTTCACCATCAGAAAAACTTTTCTCAACTCCTAAAATTTTGTATGGATCAATTTGTTTATCCATCCAAAAAGTTTTTATGCTTTCATATTGAGCTTTATTTAGTCCAAAATAATCAGAACAATTTTGAATAAATACTATCTCTGAGTCGCTGATTTCACCATCAGCCTCTGCGATATAAAAAAGTAAGTTTAAAATTTGCTCCAAAACTTGAGGTTGTCCACGAAATAGCATTCCTATTTGTTGAGCATATTGATGATAGTCATCAGAGTTTTTTTTAGCTTCATTAAATATTTTGCTAACATCGCTTTGAAAATCAGGAGGTATTTTAAATTTTTCTTTAAAGGCGCTTATTTCATCAGTTGTAACTTGACCATCTGCTTTAGCCAGTTTAGCTGCTAAAATAATTATACCTATCGTTATAATTTCTTGTGGTGAATTAGAGGCTATATTAGAGTCAGATTTCTGGTTTCGAATACGATCAACACTGTGACCCGCTATTACACCTAACATAGCTCCGATTGGCCCCCCTAGAGCAAAACCAAAAGTCCCAGCTAAAAGTTTTCCCCATATACTCATCTAAAATTTATTTTTTATAAGTCTTATTAATTATTTAAGCCATTCGTTAGTTTTGTTAATCTCCTTAAGACTGCTTTCTGTGCCATGAGAAAAATGTTTGCTCATATCAGGGTAATATTTATAAGAAATTGGTTTTCTACCCATAGCAACTGCCATTTCTCTTACATGATGAGGGTCGGCACCGCAACAAATACCAATAAAATTTACATTGATGTCCATACATTGTTTAGTGAATTCAGCCATTTCAAACCTGTTACATGTTAATCCATCAAGAGCAATATGAGAAACATTACCATCTAAACAATTACAATTTGGATCCTCTATATACATGTGTGTTGGGAATTCTTCAGTTGTTCTATATGGAACAGGTAATGCAGCCACATGGCATGAGACTTTTTCTCTAATGCTTGGCAGCAGTTTCATTGTCATTTCAGGACCACGATAACAATTAAGGCCAACTACGTCAGCACCATGGTCTTCCAAAATTTTACAGGCCTCTGCAGCACTATGGCCTTCTCTTGTTTTGTCACCTTTAGGTATAGCAAGATTTACGACAGCTATTAAACCTGCATTTTTAATTTCCTTTAATGCTAATTTAGCCTCCTCAGTCCAACTAATTGTTTCAGCAATAATAAAATCAACATTGGCTTCTTTTGCCCAAGCTATTTGTTCTTCAAACATTTTTTGACAATCAATGTGAGATTGTTTGTCATCTGGGTCATAAATATTAGTATTAGCTACATTACCAGCTATCATTAAATCTAACTGGGGAAATTCAGCTGCAGCATTTTTTGCAATTTCTAATGCATTTTTTTGAAGAGGTTCTAATAATTCTTCCTTCCCAATCAAACGTAACTTTTCTCTGTGACCGTAATAAGTAAATGCTTGAACAACATCACTACCAGCTCTAATAAACTCTCTGTGAAGTTGAGTTACTACTTCAGGATTCTCAAGAACAACTTCAGGTACGTAAGTTCCTGCCTGTAAATATCCTCTTCTCTCCATGGCAAAAAGATAGCCTTCTGCACACAAAATAGGTCCCTCATTAAGTCTCTGTATTAGATCCATCCTACCTCCCAAATAATATGATGATTATTATAGCTTTTAAAAAAAATTCTATAAAAAAATTTTAAAATATTTTTAGATTTTACCCATAGAAAATTATTCAAAGATCAGTATGTTTTAGTCAAATGGAATTTGAAAATAAAATCAAGAGTCTTCCAATATGGAAAAACCTTGAAAATATTGAACCTTTAGCGGGAGGAATTACAAATCTTAATTTCCTAGTATCAGACTCTGGTTCTAAATCAGTTGTTAGATTAGGTTCAGATATACCAGAACATCTAGTTTATCGATCAAACGAAATTATTGTTAGTGAAGCAGCTTATCAAATAGGGGTGTCTCCAAAATTAATTTATAATGAACCTGGAGTATTGGTCTTAGAATTCATTGAAAGTAAAACTCTTGAACCAAAAACTGTAAGAGAAAATTTAAATAAAATTGTTCCGATCATAAGAAAAATTCATGATGAAATACCTAACAAGTTATCAGGTCAGCCTCAAATTTTCTGGGTTTTTTATGTCATAAAGTACTACTCAAATTACTTATTAAATAATAATAGCTCTCACATTTCATTAATTCCAAGTTTGTTAAAAAAAGCAGAAAAGTTAGAAAAACTCTCCTCTCCAAGAGAAATTGTATTTGGTCATAATGATTTATTGGCTGCAAATTTTCTTGATGATGGTTCAAAAATATGGGTAGTAGATTGGGAATATGGTGGTTTTAATGATCCTTTGTTTGATATAGGAGGTTTATCTTCTAATAATGATTTAGATGAAAATCTAGAAAATGAAGTTTTAGAAATGTATTTTAAAGAAAAACCATCAAAAGATTTAATAATTAAATATAACGCAATGAAAACTGCTAGTTTATTAAGAGAGACAATGTGGAGTATGGTCTCTGAGATCACTTCTAAGATAGAATTTAATTATGCTGAGTATACTTCAGATAATCTCAAAAAATTTGAGGAATCATTTGATAAACTATAATGATAGATAGTTCAAAAATTGTAGTAATTGGGGGTGGTATAGTGGGTTGCTCTACTGCATATCACTTAGCTGATTTAGGACATGAAGTTGTACTTATTGAAAGTGGTAAATTAACATCTGGTAGTACATGGCATGCTGCTGGACTAGTTGGCCAATTAAGAACAAATGCAAATATTACTCAATTATTAGGATATTCTGTTGATCTTTATGACAAGCTTGAAAAAGAAACAGGATTAGGAACAGGATGGAAGATGAATGGTGGATTGAGACTAGCTTGTAATAAAGAGAGATGGCAGGAGGTTTTAAGACAAACTACTACAGCTCATTCATTTGGTTTGGAGATGGAACTACTTACTCCAAAAGAGGCTCAAGATTTATGGCCAATCATGAATATAGATGATGTTTATGGAGCAGCCTTCCTTCCTACAGATGGACAAGCAAATCCGACAGATATTTCACAAGCATTGGCTAAAGGAGCTAGAAACAAAGGAGCAAAAATATTTGAGGAAACTAGAGTATCAAAGGTAATTATAAATAATGGTGTGATTGAAGGTATTGAAACATCTAAAGGTAAAGTAAAGTGTGAAAAAATTGTTTGTTGTTGTGGTCAGTGGACCAGACAGTTTGCACAAGATGTTGGAGTTAATGTCCCTTTAGTATCTTTTCAACATCAATATTTGGTTACTGAAAAAATAGAGGGTGTTAAATCAGACCTTCCTACTTTAAGAGATCCTGACAGGTTAATTTATTTTAAAGAGGAAGTTGGAGGCCTTGCAATGGGAGGGTATGAACCAAACCCTTTATCATGGGCTGAAAAATCAGTCCCAGAGGATTTTCATTTTTCACTTTTAGACTCAAATTACGATCATTTTGAACAAATAATGAATAATGCTCTTGGAAGAGTCCCTAGTCTTGAAATTGCTGGGGTCAAAGAATTAATAAATGGACCTGAGAGTTTTACTCCAGATGGAAACTTTATTTTAGGAGAGAGTCCTGAGTTGAAAAACTTTTATGTTGGCGCAGGTTTCAACGCATATGGGATAGCTGCTGGAGGTGGAGCGGGTATGGCACTTGCAGAATGGGTAGCTAATGGAAGACCACCTTACGATTTATGGCCAGTTGATATAAGAAGATTTGGAAAGCCCCATCAAGATTTGGAGTGGGTAAGAAAAAGAACTTATGAGGCTTATGCTAAACATTACACTATGGCATGGCCTTTTGAGGAAAACTCCTCAGTGAGAGAATTTAAAAAATCTCCAATTTATGAAAAACTTAAAAACTCAAATGCATGCTTTGGTGAAAAAATGGGTTGGGAGAGACCTAATTGGTTTGCACCAAAAGGAAGTGAGCCTCGGGATATTTATTCCTTTGACAGACAAAATTGGTTTGAATTTGTTGGAAATGAAGTAAAGGCCGCAAGAGAGAGTGCTGTTCTGATTGATCAAACATCTTTCGCTAAGTTTATTGTATCAGGTAAAGACTCACTACAAGCTTTAGAGTATTTATGTGCAAATAAAATTGATAGACCAATCGGTTCGACCATCTATACCCAAATGTTGAATGACGATGGTGGAATTGAATGTGATTTAACAATAACAGTTATAGATAAAAATACCTTTTATATTATAACTGGAACAGGTTTTATGACCCATGACTATGATTGGATAATTTCAAATATTCCAAATAATTTAGAAGTAGAAGTTAAAAATATAACATTTGATAATTCAGTTTTTTCATTAATGGGACCAAATTCTAGAAAGATCCTTCAAGGGCTAACAAATACAGATTTATCAAATGATAATTTTCCATTTGCTACATGTAAAAAAATCAAAATTGCATCAAAAGATGTTTATGCAATTAGAATAACCTACATGGGTGAGTTAGGTTGGGAGCTTCATTTCCCAATAGATTTTTCCTCAGAAATTTATTCCAAGATAATGGAATATGGAAATCAATTTGGACTAGTTAATGCTGGATATCGATGTATAGAGAGTTGTCGTTTAGAAAAGGGCTACAGAGCTTGGGGTTCAGATATCGGGCCGGACCATACCCCTCTTGAGGCTGGATTAGGATGGGCAACTAAAATTAACTCTGACAAAGATTTCATTGGAAAAAAAGCACTTTTAAATCAAAAATCAAAAGGTTTGAAAAAGATTTTTGCAGGTTTTACGTGTGATGATCCAAATCAAATACTTTTAGGAAGAGAAACTATATTTAGAGATGGTAAACAAGTAGGTTGGTTATCAAGTGGGGGTTACGGATACACCATAGGCAAATCTATTGGTTATGGGTACATAAGAAGTAAAGATGTTATTGATCAAAACTTTGTAGAAAATGGTAATTACGAATTAGAGATAGCTACTATAAAAGTTCCCTGCAATGTGCATCTTTATCCTATCTATGATAAAGAGATGATTAAGATTAAATCTTAAGCTCTTTTATTTTTAAAAAAGCGTATTTTGTAACAATATTTTGTGTTTTATTTGTTTTTAAAATTTCTAAAATTTGTTTTTTTTTCATCGGGATTATCTTTATATATTCTCCCTCATTAGGATTTATAATTTTAAAGTTTGTAATTATAGGTACGTATGCAAGATATATATCAGTAATTTCTTCTAAAATATCTGGAGCAATAATGAGTGACTCCAACTTTTTTACCGAAATAGGTTTGACTCCAAGTTCCTCTTTGACTTCTCTAATAATAGCTTGTCTACTTGATTCTTTATTTTTAATCCCACCTGCTACTATTTCTAGAGGGTAGGGTGAAAATTTATTAAAAAAATAATTTGGTCTCATCTGTCTTATGAAATAAAAAACTTGATCTTGTTTGTTAAAACAAATAGCTGAGACACTATTTCCATTATAAATATAGTTTTCTCTTATCTCCTTAAAATCAAGTTTATTAGTATATTTAATAAATAATTCATAAATATTTTTATGGATCTTCCTCTTCTTAATATTTGTCATAGTTTTTGGATCTTGTAAGTTGTTTAACTTAGTTTATTTTATTGAAATTCAAATGAAAGTTTTAGTTGCTGTCAAAAGGGTTGTTGATTACAAAGTGCAGATTAGAGTAAAAAGCGACAATAGTGGAGTAGAAACACAAAATGTTAAAATGTCTGTTAATCCACCAGATGAAAATGCCATTGAAGAGGCAGTAAAGCTTAAGGAACAGGGTCTTGCAAATGAGATAATATCTGTATCTATTGGAGATGATAAATCTCAAGATGTTTTAAGAACATCCATGGCTATGGGAATTGATAGGTCTATATTGGTCAAAAGTCAAAACACATTAGAGCCATTAGCAGTTGCTAAAACACTAAAAATAATAATTGATAAAGAAAAACCAGATCTCGTTTTAATGGGTAAACAAGCTATCGATGATGATTCAAATCAAACAGGTCAGATTTTATCTGCATTATTAAATTGGCCACAAGGATGTTTTATTTCAAATTTAAAAATTGAAAATAATAAAGTTTTTATATCAAGGGAGATAGATGAAGGTATTGAAAACCTAGAAACTTCACTTCCAGCTGTTTTAACATGTGATTTAAGATTAAACACACCAAGGTTTGCCTCTCTTCCAAATATAATGAAGGCTAAAAAAAAACCTCTTGAGACAATTGATATTGACACTCTTGGAATTGATACATCATCAAAAATTAAAACTTTAAAAGTAATTGAGCCTCCAAAAAGAAAAGCAGGGATTATGGTCAATGATGTTAAAGAATTGGTTCAAAAACTAAAATATGAGGCAAAAGTAATTTAAATGTCTGTACTTGTAGTAGCGGAACATGATAACAAAAATTTAAAATCATCAACTCTTAATACTATTAGTGCTGCCGAAAAATTAAGCGAAGATATTCATCTTTTAATTTTAGGTAATAAAATTGAAGATCTTGCTAAAAGTTCAAAATCAATACAGTTAGTTAAAAAAGTAATTATTTGTGATCATGAGAAATTAGAAAATCAAATACCAGAATTATCATCTCCTATAATTTCTAATTTAGCTGAAAACTATTCACACATTTTAGCACCTTCTAGTACATTTGGAAAAAATCTATTACCTAGAGTATCTGCTCTGTTAGATGTCACACAAATAAGCGATATCATAGGTATAGAGTCCCAAGATACTTTTATCAGACCTATTTATGCGGGAAACGCTATTTCTTATGTTCAGACTGATCAAAAAATTAATTTAATGACTGTCAGACCCACTTCTTTTGAAAAATGTGAAGAAACAGGGGGTGATGCTGCTGTAGAAAATATTTCTTTCATCGACTCAGAGATTAAAACAACATTTGTAAGTAGAGAAGTATCAAAGAGTGACAGACCTGAATTGGGTAATGCTCGGGTAGTTGTATCTGGTGGCAGAGGACTTGAAAACTCTGATAATTTTAAATTATTATATGATTTAGCTGATAAACTTAATGCTGCTGTTGGAGCTTCGAGGGCTGCTGTTGACTCAGGATACATTGGCAATGAATATCAAGTTGGTCAAACTGGTAAAATGGTTGCTCCTGAGCTTTATATTGCTGTAGGTATATCCGGTGCAATACAGCATTTAGCGGGTATGAAAGAAAGTAAAGTCATAGTCGCTATTAATAAGGATTTAGAGGCACCAATATTTAATATAGCTGACTACGGACTTTCTTCGGATTTATTTCAAGCAATACCTGAAATTATTAAAGAGTTAGATCTACTTAATCAGATAGAATCGTAATATTTAATATATAATTAATATTATGAGCGAAGTGCAGAGAGAAGAATTAAAATACGATGTAGTAATAGTTGGAGCTGGTCCAGCTGGTTTATCGACAGCAATTAAACTAAAACAACTCGATACAAATTTGTCTATTTGTGTACTAGAAAAAGCATCTGAAGTCGGAGCTCATATTTTAAGTGGTAATGTTTTTGAAACTAAGGCTTTAGATGAACTCATTCCAAATTGGAAAAAACTTAATAGTCCAATCAAAACATCAGTAACATCAGAAGATTTTTTATTTTATACAAAAACTAAAAGTATGAAGGTGCCAAACCTTTTTTTACCAAATGTTTTAAAAAATCATGGAAATTACATAATTAGCTTATCTAATCTTTGTAAATGGTTAGGTGAATTTGCTGAAAACTTAGGAGTAGAAATTTTTCCAGGATTTTCAGCTAGTAAATTACTTTATGATAATGATCAAAAGGTAGTTGGTGTTCAAACAGGTGATATGGGTTTAGACAAAGATTTTAAACCTAAAGATAATTATGAACCCGGGATTAATATCAAGGGTAAAGTTACAGTTTTATCAGAGGGGTGTAGAGGTCACCTTGGAAAAGAGGTTCTTAAAAAATTTAATTTAGACTCTAACAACAAATCTCCTCAACAATACGGTATAGGCTTTAAAGAAATTTGGGAGATCAACTCTGAAAATCACCAACTTGGTAAAGTTTCACACAGTGTGGGATGGCCTCTTGAAAATGATACATATGGAGGTAGTTTTTGTTATCATGCTGAAAATAATCAAATATACCTAGGTTACGTAATCGGTTTGGATTATAAGAATCCATACCTTTCTCCTTACGATGAATTTCAACAGTTTAAAACTCACCCTGATATCAAAAAATTATTAGAAGGTGGTAAAAGAATTTCTTATGGAGCAAGAGCTCTAATAGAGGGAGGACTGCAGAGCCTTCCACAAATGTATATGCCTGGGGCATTATTGATAGGATGTGACGCAGGCACTCTAAATATGCCAAAAATTAAAGGATCACATACCGCAATGAAAAGTGGAATAATTGCTGCAGAAGTCATCAATGATCACATAAATAGCAATAAAGAACTGTCAGAGTATGAGTCAAAATTTAAAAACTCATGGGTATTTGAAGAATTGTACAAAGCAAGAAATGTAAAGCCCAGTTTTCAATGGGGCCTAATACCTGCAATGATTTTTACTGGATTAGATCAAAAAATATTTGGAGGTAAACTTCCCTTTACCCTTCAACATAAGCACGCTGATCATGAATCTTTGATCCCAGCTAAAAAAGCAAAAAAAATTACTTATCCTAAATATGATGGTGTTATTACTTTTGATAAACCCAGCTCAGTTTATCTATCGGGAACTAACCACGCAGATGATCAACCTAACCATCTGTTACTTAATGACAAAGATCTGTCAACTAATTTTACTATTGAAGAATACGACGAACCTGCCCAAAGGTATTGCCCTGCAGGTGTGTATGAAGTTGAATTTGATAATGACCTCCAAAAAAAAATTTTAAAAATTAATTCTCAAAATTGTATTCATTGTAAGACATGCGATATTAAAGAACCTTCTCAAAATATTGAGTGGGTAACTCCTGAGGGCGGGGGTGGACCTATTTACTCTGGGACCTAATTAAAGTCGTATTCAAAGTTTTGCGAAGTTGCATTGATATTTACTAACTTAGCACCATGCTTTATATGAAAATGTGTTGCAATAGGTGTCAAAGGAGAAAGTGTGATAAAGCGATCAATATTTTTCATCTCATCTTTAACAAGCTTTTTTGTTGTAAAAATAGTTTGTTTACCTGCTCCTCTTTTTCTTGACCAAACAGTATAGGCTACAGCAATGTTTGCGTTTTTTTCATGAAAAGCATTTTTGCTCATTAAGTCTAATTCTTTCATTGTTTGTGGTACATCGTTACAGAATGCTAGACAAATAAACCCTTCAACATCTTCATTAGATTTTAATCCATAAATCTTGCGGCCAAACGAGGTGCGAAATTCATTGTCAATGTCTGGTCTGATTGGATCTTCGCTAGTATCCACTGAGTCTAGCTCAACTAATTCTGCCTTTGAAAGCCAACTAAAAAAATTACTTAATTTATTTTTGAATTTTTCCAAATTACAACCATTGATGTTTCATAGCTAAAACATCTTCATCACCATGTAAAATTATGGAAGCTAAACTATCAATTTTTGGCAAAATACTTGATACATAAATACTTGATGTAGCTATTTTTGCATCCAGAAATTCATTATCAATTTCACCTTTATCTTTTAATTCAAGTGATTTTTTGGCAGTTTTAATCATCATCCAACCTCCAAAAATATAACCTAACATCATTAAATAATTTACACTCGATACAGCAGGTCTTTTTTTATTGTTAGATGTAGAAACAATGTGCTCAACAACTTTTTTTGCAGAGTCAATTGAACTATCCATTTTTTTACATAACTCTTTTAATCGATCTGAACTCGCAGATGCTTCCGTATCAGTTTTAATTTCATCAATTAATTCTAATATGCTTTTACCATTGTCTCGAAGCGTCTTCCTAAAAACTAAATCATTTGCTTGAATTGCAGTTGTGCCCTCGTATATGGGGAGAATTCTAGCATCTCTATAATGTTGTGCGATTCCTGTTTCTTCAATAAAACCCATTCCACCATGAATTTGAATAGCATTTGATGTAATCTCTAGTGACCTTTCAGTCAACCACCCTTTTATAATAGGTATCATTAAAGATGATTTTGTTTCCCAATATTCACTCTCCTCTGATTTAGTCATATCCAAAGCAAAAGCTCCATAAATTGCAAGAGCTCTCATAGCTTCGATTTCTGATTTCATAGTCGAGGATAATCGAAGCACATCTGGGTGATGAATAATAGGATCACCTTTCTGACCATCGATCGGAACTCCTTGAACTCTATCAAATGCATACATTTTAGATTGTTGATAAGCTCTTTCAGAAACAGCAAGTCCTTGTACTCCAACTGAGAACCTTGCATGGTTCATCATTTCGAACATGATATTTAAACCCTGATTTTCTTCTCCAACCAAATAACCAATAGCTCCATCCTGTTCACCAAACTGTAAAACTGCAGTAGGAGAACCTTTAACACCAAGTTTTTTTTCAATAGACAAACAGGTTACATCATTTTTTTTGCCGATACTGCCGTCATCATTTGGAATAAATTTAGGAACAAGAAAAACAGAAATACCTTTATTACCCTCTGGCGCTTCAGGTGTTCTGGCTAAAACCAAATGAATTATATTCTCAGATAAATCATGTTCCCCATAGGTAATATAAATTTTTTGTCCATAAATTTTATAATAACCATTTTCTTTTATAGCTTTAGTTTTTATTGTAGAAAGATCTGTTCCCGATTGTGGTTCAGTTAAATTCATTGTGCCTGTCCAATGACCTGATGCTAACTTTGGTATATAAAAGCTTTTTTGATCTTCTGATGCTGATTTTTGTAAAGCATAAATCAGACCTTGTGTTAATAAGTGGCAAAGTGCCAATGACATATTTGAGCTATGCCAAATCTCATTTACAGCGGCAGATAAAGTTACTGGTATCTGTTGACCACCAAATTTTTCTTTGGCCTCTAAGCCAAACCACCCACCATCTCTTAAGCTCTCATAAGCCTCTTTGTAGCCTTTAGGAGTTACGACTTCACCATTATCGAGTCTTTTTGAGCCCTCATGGTCACCTGAAAGGTTACAAGGGTCTAACACTTCAGAGGCTATTTTTCCAGCCTCTTCAAGAATAGCTTCAACTAAATCATCAGTAAATTCAGAATAATCACTAACTTTATTTAGTTTGCCTAAATCTATAAGATTTTTAATTACAAAATTTAAATCTTTAATTGGAGCTTCGTACATGACTTATATATATACTTTTCTTAAGTTCCTGCCTAAAGAAATTAAAATCTCGTGTTCATTAGTCCCAGTTTCGTATGCAATTCTTTCATATGGTTGATTACTTCCAATTATTTCGACAGGTTTGCCTAGATACAACTTGCTATTAGGAACTTTAGACACATCAATCGTAATCAAGTCCATTGAAACTCTTCCTAAAATTCTACATTGATATTTATCTACATAAACAGATGCTTTATTACTTCCGCTTCTAAGAAATCCATCAGAGTAACCAAAGTCTATGGTTGCAACTTTTAAGTCTTTTTTAAGTTTATAAGTCTGGCTGTAGCCAATTG
>CACNEB010000005.1 GCA_902619375.1 uncultured Alphaproteobacteria bacterium | reverse complement strand
ACAGGATGTTAGTTTCAATTTATGCTGTTGCTGGGCTTGTTGTTGCGATTGGAGCATGGGTTTCGATAGGTAGAGTTGGTTCAGTCTCTCCAACATCTTTTTATGAAGGTAACTTAGACTCCATTACAGCTGTTGTGATAGGTGGAACTTCTCTTTTTGGTGGAAGGGGCACTATAATTGGCTCTTTATTTGGAGCTTTGATTGTGGGTGTATTTAGCTCAGGTCTGTCCATAGCAGGTCTTGATGTATTGTGGCAAAGATTTGCTTTAGGTTGTCTTATTATAGTTGCTGTTGGAATAGATCAATGGATAAGAAAGGTCTCAGCATAATGCAGCCAGTGCTAGTAGCAAATAAGTTGTCAAAAAAATACGGTAAAGTTGTTGCACTCGATAGTGCTGATTTAGAGCTTTATCCAGGTGAGGTTTTAGGAGTAATTGGAGACAATGGTGCTGGAAAATCTACACTAATTAAGGTGTTATGTGGTGCTGTTATACCTGATAGTGGTGAAATATTGCTTGATGGAAATAAAGTTACTTTTACATCACCCATAGAAGCAAGAAAATTAGGTATCGAAACTGTTTATCAGAACCTTGCACTTTCACCTGCTTTATCAATCACTGATAATATGTTTTTAGGCAGAGAAATTAGACAAAAAGGCTTTATGGGTAGTTTTTTAAAATTTTTAGATAAAAAAGCAATGGCAGATGAAGCTAGAAAACGATTGTCTGATCTTGGTCTATTAACCATACAAAATATAAATCAATTAGTTGAAACATTGTCTGGAGGTCAACGCCAAGGTGTTGCAGTTGCAAGAGCAACATCATTTGGAACTAAAGTCGTTATTATGGATGAGCCTACTGCCGCTCTCGGTGTCAAAGAAAGTAGAAGAGTTTTAGAATTAATTGGTGAGGTGAGGTCTAGAGGAATTCCCATCATATTAATTTCTCATAACATGCCTCATGTTTTTGAAGTAGCTGATAGAATACATATTCATAGACTTGGAACCCGATTATGTGTAATTGACCCTAAGAAACATGAAATGTCTGATGCTGTCGCATATATGACAGGTGCTAAGCAACCACCTCAAGATTAATTTATTAAATTAAATTTAGCAGAAATACTTTTACTAATAACATTTAATCCATTTGGAAGATCATTTTTGTAAACTTTATTTTTAATTTGATCATTAGATAGCCCATAACTCTCCCATCTTTCAATTAATCTTTTTTCTAAAATATCTTTATTGCAATCAATCATTATAGTTGTGTCAAAAAAATTATGAATTTTTCTCCATGGTTCTTGATCAAGCAATAAATAATTACCCTCTACTATTATAATTTTTGTATTCTCAGATATGACTAATGCAGATGATCTTGATAGTTCTAATGATCTATCAAAGATAGGAACAATTACTTCACCCTCGTTTTTTAATCTTAATAAACAATTTAATAAACCTAGTACATCAAATGTTTCCGGTGCCCCTTTTCTCTCAATCAATTTTTTTTTCTCAAGAATATTATTATCTAGATGGAAACCATCCATTTGAAGAACACTTGATTTGTGGTTTTTTGATATTAGTTCAGACTTTAATTTTTCAGATATTGTGCTTTTTCCAGATGCTGGCGCTCCTGAAATTGCAATAAAATAACGACTTTGATTAATTTTAATAACATTTTCTAGTATTTTGTTTACTAATTCAGGGAATTCTAATCTTTGGCTACTAGACATTTTTTCCTAAATAAAAGCTTTTCCACCTTAAAAATCTGTCTTTTAAGATATCCGTTTGAATTTCATTCTTACCTATAATTTTTTTGACTTTTGGAAGACTAAGGGCTTCTCTTGGTTTTAAATTATTGTAACCAAGAAATGCTATTCTAGCAGCCCCAAAAGCAGCCATTGTATCTGAAGCTTCTGTTATAGATAAATCTCTCTCCATCAATGAAGCAAGTATTTGTATCCAGCTATCATTTTTAGAACCACCTCCTATTACAAAGATGTTATCTAACTTTATACCTGTCTTAACTAAGGAAGAATAATTATCATACAAACCGAAAGAAATACCCTCTATTAAACTATAGATTAATGTGTCTCGATTAGTGTCAATACTCATTTCGTGAAAACTTGCTCTTATATGAGGGTCATTAATTGGGGTTCTCTCACCTGTGAGATAAGGAAGATAATAAGGGTATCTATTTGTATCAGAAAAATGATTTAAAACAGAACTTAACACTTTATTAATCTCTTCAATTGATGAATTAAAATTATTTATAAACCAATTAACATTTGAGGTACAAGAGAGCATCACTGACATAAGATGCCATGTTTCTGGTAAGCAGTGGCAAAAGGAATGTATCGCATCATCATAATTTTTTAAAAAATTTTTTGTTGAACCAAAAATTACACCAGAAGTACCCAAAGATAATGAAGCATTTCCCTCTTGGTAAAGCCCTAATCCAACAGCGGCTGCAGCATTATCTCCTGCTCCACCAAATACTTTGCAAGAGTTATTAAAGCCATATTTTTCTGCAATATCTTTTTTAATTACACCTGTTTGATCGGTACCCTCACAAGTTTTAGGCATTTGCGAGATATCCATTGAGCCAATATCTAAAAGTTTATTAGACCAAGTTCTATTTTTAACATCTAACCAATAAGTGCCTGCTGCGTCTGACAAATCACTAAAAAACTCTCCCGTTAAATAAAACCTTAAATAGTCTTTCGGCAATAAAACCTTTGCAATTGATTTAAAATTTTCACTTTCGTGTTCTTTCATCCATAAGATTTTTGGAGATGTAAAACCAGGCATTGCTAGATTTCCAGCTATATCCATAACAGTTTCGTTAGCCATAATTTGACTGCACTGCTTAAAACTACGTGTATCATTCCAAAGTATACATGGCCTTATGACCTTATAATTTTTATCAATACAAGTTGCACCATGCATATGTCCGGAAAAAGATACAGCTTTAATCTGCGATAAATCAAATTTTAAAACAATTTGTTTGATACACTGATCTAACGCTTTTATCCAAAATGATGGATCTTGTTCTGACCAGCCATTTTGAGGCGTGGACAGTGGTATATCTTCACTAATAACACTCAACAAAATTTCTTGTTCTTCTCCAAGTAGCAAACACTTCATCGAAGAAGTACCAAGATCAATACCTAAATACATTTTTATATTATATAGAGAATAAAACTATTTTCTATTTTTAGAATTGAGTATAATCAAATCATGAATAAGTCTTTAGATAAAAAAATTCTTAAAATAAAAAATAATAAATATTCTCCAAGAGACTTCATTATAGCAGATGCTAAAGATGGCGATCTAGCAATGGGCATCACAACACCTGGATCAAAAAGAAATGAAAATGGAAAAGTACTAAAAGGATATAAAAACCTAGTAGATTACAAAAATGCAATGATATCGATGACTAAATCTAATTTAGTGGATATTATGCTGATGTCTGCATCAGTTGGTGAAGATCTTGTAAAAAGAAATTTATTTAAAAATTCAAGTATTACACCTGCTATTAGAGTGAATGATACGACTGATATCTGGCTGATGAGAAATGGAAATTATAGAAAAACTAATCCTAGACCTTTTCGGTCTGCTCAAATGAACAAAGTAAGTAAATTAGTTAACCTTGGTTTATTTTCTATAACATTTTCTAATAATGTTGACTATGACCTTGCAATGTTAAATGCCTATAAAGAATATAGAATTGAGGCTTCTAAATATAAATTTAAACATTTTTTAGAAGTATTTAATTCCCCGATTGATCTAAATATGAACATAAGACAAATGGGTGATTACATTAACGATTGCATTATAAAAGCAATAGCTGGGCAGACTAGGGATGAGAGACCTCTTTTTTTGAAAATAGCTTACAATGGTCCAAAAGCAATGGAGGAGCTAGCCAGCTTCGATCCTGAAAATCTTATTGTTGGTATTCTTGGGGGTAGCAAGGGCACGACAAGAGATTGTTTTGAATTAATTAAAAAAGCCAGTCAATATGGTGCAAAAGTAGCTTTGTTTGGGAGAAAAATTAACTTAGCTGAAGATCCTATCTTATTAGTAAAAATTATGAGAGAAGTTGTTGAAAGTAACATTAAACCTAAGGATGCTGTAAAACTTTACCATTCTGAATTAAAGAAAAATAAACTCATACCCGACAGGAAACTTTTAAAAGACCTTGAGATCACTGAAAAAGTTTTAAAATTATAATTTAGATATATTGGGTAAATTTCCAGAAGAGGCATTAACTTTCATCATAGATGTCCCAGCTGCATGAGCCTTTTTGAGAGTTTTTTTTATGTCCCAATTTTCATGTATTCCAAATATAAACGCTGCACAAAAAGCATCTCCAGCTCCAACTGAATTTATTACCCTGTTTTTTGGTAAAACCTTTGATTTAGTGTAAATTTTTTTTGATCTATCAAAATAGAGCGACTCAGTTGGACTATGAATAACAACTCCTCTAATGATACCCTTTTTGAAAACTTTACTGATTAACTTGATTAAGATTTTTTGATTAAGTTTTTTATTGAAGTCGTATATTTTTTTATTAAATAGTATCTCTGCTTCAATTTCATTTAAAAGCAAATAATCGATGAATGGCAATGAGCTTTCAATAATATTTTTATATTTAGGGTGCTTATTTGAAACTAAATCTAAAACTGTTATCACATTTTTACTTTTAGCTTTTTTTAAAACTTTTGATAAACGAGTTTTTTTGTCAACATCAAATTTGTCCAAATTACCTAATAGTGTAATATATCCGACATAAAGAACTTTAGGTGAAATTTTTAATTGGTTAATTTTAAAATGTTTTTTATCAAGTAAGCTGTTTGCCCCTGGATAATATAAAAAAGTTCTTTCTTTTTGTTTTTCAAACATACAAACGGTATGAGAAGTAGAAATTTGCTTTGATACAATTAAATATTTAGTCTCTATTTTATTTTCTCTACAATGTTTTTTTATAATTGATGCATCTGTATCAAGTCCAATTGATCCCATTGCGTACATTGGATGTTTAAATCCTAAAGAATTTAAATCCGTCAAAACATTCGATGGACCTCCACCTACGCATTGAAAAGTATTAGAAATTGCTTCTAATTTACCTCTATCAGGTAAATTATCTATTTTGTATGTGGTATCTACACACCACATTCCAAGGCCAATTATACCTCTTTGCATTATATTTCATTCCAGAGAGGATGTATCGCAACTTCATCTTCTTCAACTTCAGTAAACCTTCCCACACTTTCTAAAAAATAGTTATCTTTATTATCATCGTTGACTTGAGAAACCTCTCCTGCCATAACCATTCCTGAACCCTTAGCAGAGTAAAATTTATGATATATGTTTCTTTCAACAGTGACGCTCTGGCCTCTTTTTAAAATTAAGGGTTCTCTTGGTGCAACGGAAACTATTTCACCATCAACAAGAACATCAATTTTAGAGTTTAATTCAATTTGATTTGAGTCGACTTCTAAAAATTCAATTACTAATTCCCCGCCTCCCCGATTAATTATATCTTCTAGTTTTACCTTATGGCTATGAAAAGGAATTTCTTGACCTTCTCTCATAAACAATAACTTTTCTGCATAGGGTTTGTCATCATTATTACCCTGTATTCCATTCCTTATACAAAACAAGGTGATACCTTTTTTTTCAAATTCGCCTTTACCAAAATCAGTAACATCCCAGCCCATTTGATGATTTTTTAAATAATTTTTTAGGTCAGGATTATTGTTGTACTCTTCTTTAGACCAATAGCCCCATTTAGGTAGAACCCACGAATATCTATCGATCATATCTTTAGCTTCAGATATTGCAGCATTTATTTCAGATCTTTTCATTTCAACTTAGATTATCAAAAAAATAAATAATTGATATAATCAAGTAATGAAAACAATAATTGTTGATCCTTTTCCAAGACAAATGGATCTTATTTTCTCTAAAGATAAGCTTGTTTATTTAAAAAAAAATTTCAAACTTATTAACGCTCCAATAAAAAATAAAAAAAATTTTTATCAAAACAATATATCAAAAGCAGATTTTATAATTGGACAACCTGACCTTCCAAATTCAATTTTAAAAAAGGCAGCAAAACTTAAAGCTATATTCAATGTTGAGAGCAACTTCATGGACAATATGGATTATGAGTATTGTTTTAGAAATGGTATCTATGTTCTCTCCACTGCTCCTGTTTTTGCTCAAACAGTTGCTGAAATTGCAGTTGGTTTTACTTTATCTCTCAAGAGGGAAATTCATCAATCACATATAGATTTTATTAATAATAAAGAAAAATATGGATTGGAAAGTAATATGAACGCTAGTTTATTGCAGAATAACACTGTCAGCTTTATTGGTTTTGGAGATCTAGCCAAAAAGTTAAAACCCTTGTTAGAGCCATTCACAAATAATTTTCTTGCATACGACCCTTGGCTTCCAAGCAAGTTGCTTGAGGATAATAATTGTAAAATTAATTCTCTTAATGAAATATTTAAAAAATCAGATGTGATATATGTTCTTAGTTCTATCACAACAAAAAACAAACATATGATTGATAAAAAGCTACTGAGTCTGATGAAAGAAAATTCTTGTTTACTAATTCTAAGTAGAGCTAATGTAGTGAATTTTAAAGACCTACTAAAAATTTCAAAAAAAAGAAAAATAAAAGTTGCAACAGATGTATTTCCTGAGGAGCCAGTAAAAAAAAATGATCCCATACGTAAATCTAAAAATATTCTTTTCTCAGCACACAGAGCGGGAGCTCTAGAGTCTGTGTTTTATGAAATGGGCGAAATAGTGTTTGAAGATTTAAAACTAATAAATAAAGGTCTCCCTCCAAAGTTATGCAGAAAAGCAGAGCTAGAGACTGTCGGAAAACTAAGATCCAAACCAGTAAAGATTAATTAATTAAGTTGAATTTAACGAATTAATTTAGTTCTATGTTATATGCTTATTAAAATTGATCCTATTCTTAGTCCAGAGGTTTTGCATACTTTAAGAGCGATGGGACATGGAGATAAATTAATTTTATGTGACTCAAATTTTCCCGCCTATTCGATGAACTCCAAAGTTCATCGTATTGATGGTGTAAATGCTACAAGAGCTGCCGAGGCTATACTCTCTGTATTTCCTCTAGATAGCTTCGTCGACTCTCCTATTCAAAGGATGGAAATTGATGGAAATCCAGATCAATTAAATGAAGTTCATCAAGAAATAATTGACATAACTAAGAAAATCTCAGGAGAGCATTGGAAAATTTCATCTATTGAAAGGTTTAAATTTTATGATGAAGCCAAAAAGGCATTTGCCATAATAACAACAAACGAAACAAGACCATTTGGATGCTTCATCTTAACTAAAGGAGTTATTAAACCTGATGGTACTGTTTGGGTACTAGATCATTGAGTATTTGTGTATTTGGGATATTCGTTGCAGATCTGTGTTTTTTTGCAAATGATATTCCAATACCAGGTCAAACCATATTAGGAAAAAAATACATCATCGGACCAGGTGGTAAAGGGTCTAACCAAGCAATAGCAGCAGCTAGAGCAGGAGGTAATGTATCATTTATAAGTAAAGTAGGTAAAGATAGCTATGCCGATCTTGCAATCTCTTTATACAAGAGAGATAAAATAAATTATGATGGTTTGGTTATCTCTGAAAATGAATCAACTGGTGCTGCAGGTATATTGATTAATGAAAAAACTGGGCAAAATGCAATAAATGTTGTTCCAGGAGCTGCTGGTACAATTGATGAAAATTTAATCGACTCAAAGTTAAATATAATTGAGTCTTCTGATGTTTTTTTAACTCAGTTAGAGACACCAAAAGAGGTAACACTCTATGCTATAAAAAAAGCGAAAAATTTTAATTGTACAACAATTCTAAATCCAGCACCCGCCAGTGAAATAACTAATGATAACTTTCAATATTTTGATTTTTTTACCCCCAATGAAACGGAAGCAAGTTTTTATTACGGTCAATCAATTAAAAATGAGGAAGACTGTAAAAAAGCAGGAAGTTTTTTTTTAGACAAAGGGATAAAGAATATAATTATTACACTTGGAGAAAATGGTTGTTATTTTAAAAACAATAAAGAGGAGTTTATGGTACCTGCTTCAAATCTAAAAAAACCAGTAGTTGACACAACAGGTGCGGGAGATGCTTTTAATGGGGCTCTAAGTGTGGCAATCTCAAAAAATAAAAACTACAAAGAAGCTATTGAGTTTGCTAATCTTGTGGCAGGTGTTTCTGTTACAAGGGAGGGAGCAGCAAATTCGATGCCATACAAAGAGGAATTACTTTAAAAATGCCATATATTTCAGACAAAAATCGCTATCAAAAAATGCATTATAGAAACTGTGGTGATAGTGGTTTAAAACTACCTGTCTTGTCAATAGGGTTATGGCATAACTTTGGTGGCAATGGAATGGCTTCAGAGTCTAAAAAAATTCTTTTTGAGTCTTTTGATGCAGGAATTACTCATTTTGATTTAGCAAATAATTATGGACCACCTTATGGCAGTGCTGAGTCTAATTTTGGAAAAGTCATGAAAAGTGATCTTGGAAAATACCGTGATGAGTTAATTATATCGTCTAAAGCAGGTTACGATATGTGGGATGGACCCTATGGTGAATGGGGTTCAAAAAAACATGTAATTGCTAGTTGCGATCAAAGTTTAAAGAGGATGAAACTGAATTATGTAGATATATTTTATTCTCATCGTTTTGATCCAAATACACCTCTTGAGGAAACAGCTGATGCTTTAGAAAGTATCTATAAAGCTGGTAAGGCCCTGTATATTGGTGTCTCTTCTTACTCCTCCAATAAGACAAATAAAATGATTTCAATTTTAAAGAGCAAAGGAATCAAATTATTAATTCATCAACCTTCTTATTCATTAATTAATAGATGGATTGAAAAAGATTTAACAAAAACTCTCATAAAAAAAGGGGTTGGTTGTATCGCCTTTTCTCCACTAGCCCAAGGTTTTTTATCTAATAAATATTTAAAAGGAATTCCCAAAGTTTCAAGGGTTAATGAGAATAGCTCTTTCAGCAAAGATTTAATAACGAAAAAAAATACTAAAATTATTAATGAACTCAATAAAATTGCAAAAAGAAGAAATCAATCTCTATCCCAAATGGCTATAGCTTGGGTATTAAATAATCGTGCAATAACTTCTGCTTTAATTGGGGCTAGAACAGTAAAACAGCTTAGAGAAAACTTAGCTACACTTGATAATTTAAAATTTTCAAAAAAAGAAATAAAAGAAATAAATAAAGCTGCAAAAGAGGGTGATATAAATATATGGGCTCCTTCTAGTGCCCATTGATTAATTGAAATTTTTTATTATCTCACTAATAAATTAAATTTTAATCCACTTTTTTTTCTTAATAGACATAAAAATTGCATCTAAGACTTTCATATTTTTTTTTGCATCTAATAATCCATAATCTATTTTAGTTTTATAAATTAACTCATTAGAAAATTTTGTAACTTGATGTTCATATTGATCAGTCGCTGGAAATACTTTTATTGTATTGTCTTTTCGATAGATTGATTTTCCATTGTAGATAACAACTGTAGTTGATTTATTCGCAATTGCGTTGAAAGGATTTTCAATAACAACTGTTTTTTTTGTGCCAAGAATTACTACTTGTTGTGAATATGTGCTTTGTGTAGCAACTGTAAAGGTTGAGAAAATATCTCCAAAATCTAACAATGCGGATGATAAAATATCTGTTTTAAATTTTTTATCATTTTTAGAAGTTGCAATAACTCTTTTTGGTTCTTTATCTAAAAGAAATCTTGATATGACAGTCGGATAACATCCAATGTCATAGATGGCCCCTCCACCAAAGTTTTTGATATTTCTGATATTTTTTGGATTTTTATTATTGTATGAAAACACTGTTGATATACTTGATATTGATCCGATCTTACCTGATTTTATATATTCTTTAACCCATCGCCATTGAGGATGATGCCTGACCATAAATGCTTCTTTAACAATAACTTTATTTTGTGAGGCAATTTTTATTAATGGGTCTATATCTTTTGATTTTAAAGATAATGGTTTCTCTAATAGGAGATTTTTTTTATTTTTACAGGCCTCAATACTTGATTTTATATGTAAGTGGTTAGGAAGAGGGTTATAAATTACATCTACATCTTTATCTTCATATAACTCTTTATAAGAACCATAGCTTTTAGGTATTTTAAATTTTTTTGTTAAAGCCGTTGCTCTGGATAAATTTCTACTAGCGAGCGCTATAACCTGACTATTTTTAGATTTTTTTATTGCAGGTATTACGTGCTCCCAACCAATTTTAGCAGTGCTTAATATGCCCCAATTAATAATTCTTTTTTTCATAAAAAAAATTTAAACCTATTTGACTACAATCCATACATATATTTAAAAGATTTCATACATATATTTTATAACTTATGGTATCTATTTAAAAATGAGTGATTTTAAAATAGGCATTGATTATGGTGGTACCAAAATTGAGGGTATTTTAATAGACTCAAATGGTAAAGAAATTCAGAGAAAAAGATCTACTTATGAAAAAAATTACGAAAGTGGTTTAAATACCGTAAAATCTTTAGTTTCAGAATTTGATAAATTTACAGATCAACAAAATTCTGTAGGGGTTTGCATACCAGGATTTTCTTCATATGAAACTGGCTTAGTAAATAATGCAAATTGTATATGGATTAATGACAAACCATTTCATAAAGACCTAGAAAAAAGTTTAAATAGAGAAATTCGTATCATGAATGATGCTAACTGTTTTGCATTATCTGAAGCTATCGATGGCTCTGGGGCAAATTATAAATCAGTTTGGGGTGTAATTATTGGATCTGGTTTTGGCGGATCATTTGTTTATGAAAAGAAAGTCATTGAGGGCGTTAACCAAATTGCAGGAGATTGGGGACATCAACCATTACCCTATCCTACTGAGGAGGAAATTAATTCTAATGTCCAATGTAATGTAGGTAATTGCAAAAGACCATTATGTGCTGAGCAATTTATATCAGGAATAGGTTTTACAAAATTATTTAATGAGAAATATGGCACTAGTTTAAGAACAAGAGAAATAGTCGCTTTGGAAGCAAATGGAGATGAAAGAGCAAAAAAAGAATTTGAATTATATGAAGATCGTTTTGCCAGATTAATATCTGTAATGATCGGTATCGTTGACCCTGAGGTAATAGTTTTTGGAGGAGGTATGTCAAACGTTGGTAGACTTTATGACAATATACCTAAATTACTTCCTAAATACACATTTAGTGATAAGATAAGAAATAAGATCTTACGGAATACTCACGGTGACTCCAGCGGTGTTAGAGGGGCAGCGTGGTTGTGGGACTCAGATAAATTTTAAATGAAAAAAATTGGAATTCTTACTAGTGGTGGAGACTGTGGTGGTTTAAACGCGGCAGTTAGATCGATATTTTTCAGAGCTAAAAATACATATCAGATGGAAGTGATGGGTATTCGTGATGGCACTGTTGGTTTGATGCAAAGACCAGTGGCTTATGTTCCATTAGACTATCAAACTTTTAGCGGTTCTCTTCTAAGACAAGGTGGGACATTTTTGGGAACAACAAGTAAAGGTAATCCTTTTAAATTTCCCATGCCAGATGGTAAATACAAAGATAGATCCCAAGACATTATTGATGGTTACAAAGAATTAGGTCTTGATGGGCTTATTGTTATAGGCGGAGATGGAAGTATGTCGATATTAACTGAAATTGCAAAAAGAGGTGACTTAAATATTGTAGCCATACCTAAAACAATTGACAATGATGTGGGAGCCACTGAAAGCTCCATAGGGTTTAATACAGCTGTAAATGTTGCTACCCAAGCACTAGATAACTTACAAACAACTGCTGCAAGTCATCAAAGAACGATGATTTTAGAAGTAATGGGTAGAGACGCGGGACACATAGCTATTAACGCAGGCATTGCAGGTGGAGCAGATGTAATCCTAATTCCTGAGTTAGATTACTCTATCAAAGGAATTGTTAATAAACTCACTGAAATGAAAAATAGAGGAATAGTTCATTCGCTGATTGTAGTAGCAGAGGCAGTAAAAACAGAAAACGGAAAAAGTTATACTGTTGAATACGCTGATGGTCAAAAAAGATTAGGCGGAATAGGTAATTATCTTTCAGAGGAAATAATGAAAAGTACTGATATAGAGTGTAGGGTCACTTCTTTGGGGCATGTTCAACGAGGTGCGCCTCCTACTCCGCGTGATAGAATTTTAGCTAGTGCTTTTGGAGTTTATGCTGTTGATTTAATTGCAAAAGGAAAATTTGGAAGAATGGTTGCCTGGAGAGATAGGAAAGTTGTTGATGTTCCAATTAGTGAAGGAATTTCTACTTATAAAGTTGTAGATAGATCCGATCCTCTAATTGAAACTGCTTTAGCACTTGGGGTATATGTTGGTGATATAAAGTGAATGTTTATACCAATAGAAAATATTTCAAATCTTCAAGAATTTAAAAAAGATATTTTTAGTGGAAAAGTTTTTGTATTTCAAAAATCAAAAACTTCAAATGATTTAATAACCCAAATTAAAAATAAAATACAAAATATTTATGATGGTGAAATAGAAAAAATACACTATTTAGAAAATTCTGAGGATATAAGTAAGGATATTGTATCAAAATTAAAAAACCATGAGGATTTCAGAAAACTGTTTTCAAAATTTTTATTTGAGATTGGATACAATAAAGGTGAAACTTTTTGGGATCGATTTGTGGTAAGAGTAGCACCAGCAGAAAATAACTTACCTTACAGAGAAGCATCCAGAATAAATATTCATCGTGATACTTGGGGCACAAATTTGTATCAACAAATTAATTGGTGGGCACCAGTAAGCAATGTAGAGGAAAAAAATACTATGATTTTTTATCCAGATTATTTTGATGTTGCAGTTAAAAATACTACCTCTACTTGGGACTTAAACATTTATTTAGCCAATAGAAAAAAAGGCGATTTTTCTTATCCCTCTGCTCCACAATTAAAAGAGGACTTGCCCAGCAATATTAAGAAAATACCAGTAACTATAAAACCAGGAGAAGTTTTATGTTTTTCAGGTGCCCACTTACATAGCTCATCAAAAGAAAAGTCTGAAAATACAAGGATAAGCTTTGAAATTAGAACTATTTGTGAAAACGACTTAAATAGTTCAGCTCAAGCCCCAAATGTAGACTGCGATTTGCAATGGAAGTTCCCTAAAATTTTTAAAAAAATTAATGACAATTCGCCCCTGAAAATAACTAGCTGATTATTTTATTTTTTGCTAATTTGCTGTAGTGAAAAAAAAATATTCAATATTTAGCCTTGCTAAAAATGCACTATCTGGGCATAAAGAGTGGCCAAAAATGTGGGGAAGCCCCGAACCTAGAGAGTTTTATGATGTCATAATAATTGGTGGTGGGGGTCATGGACTAGGAACTGCATATTACTTAGCAAAAGAACATGGATTAAAAAATATTGCGGTAATAGAAAAAGGTTGGCTTGGTGGAGGTAACACAGGTAGAAACACCACTATCATTAGATCGAATTATTTATGGGATGATAGTGCTCATTTGTACGAACACTCTTTGAAGTTATGGGAAAACCTATCAAGCGAATTAAATTACAATGTAATGTTCAGTCAAAGAGGGGTTATGAATTTAGCCCATAACGAACATGATATAAAAGAAATTAAAAGAAGAGTTAGTGCAAATAATTTAAATGGTATTGACTCATTTTGGTTATCTAAAGAAGAAATTCAAAAAAAGGTTCCTATAATGAATACTGACAACCTTCGATATCCAGTGCTAGGTGCATCTTACCAACCTCGCGGTGGTGTAGCAAGACATGATGCAATAGCATGGGGTTTTGCAATGCGCGCTGATGAGATGGGAGTTGATATAATTCAAAATTGTGAGGCACATCAAATAAGGACTAAAAATGGAACAATAGAAGGTGTCGAAACTTCCAAGGGTTTTTTAAGAGCAAATAAAATTGGAGTTGTTGCTTCAGGTCATACTGGTGTTTTAGCAGAGAGTGCAGGTATCAGATTACCTTTACAAAGTAAGCCACTTCAGGCACTTGTTTCTGAACCAATCAAACCTATTATTGATACAGTGGTAATGTCCTCTGCAGTTCATGCTTATGTCAGTCAATCTGATAAAGGTGAATTAGTTATTGGAGCAGGAACCGACAGTTATAATTCTTTCACTCAAAGAGGTGGTTTTAACATTATTGAAGATACTATTCGAGCGATGGTCGAGCTTTATCCAGTATTTGGCAAAATGAAAATGCTTCGTCAATGGGGTGGTATTGTTGACATCTGCCCAGATGCTAGTCCTATCATTAGTAAATGTGACATTGAGGGTTTATTTTTTAATTGTGGCTGGGGCACAGGTGGTTTTAAAGCCACTCCTGGAAGTGCAAATGTTTTTGCACATACCATTGCAAAAAATGAACCTCATCAAATTAATAGTGCTTTTAATCTTGATAGATTTGCAAGTGGAAGATTAGTCGACGAACACGGTGCTGCAGCCGTAGCACATTAATAAATATGCTCATAATTAATTGCCCTTATTGCGGCCCGAGAGATCAATCGGAATTTTCAAATGGAGGAGAGGCACATGTAAAAAGACCCGATGGATCAAAAGAAATTGGTGATCGTGAGTGGGGAGAATATGTCTTTATTAGAGCCAACCCAAAAGGTTTGTTTTATGAGCGCTGGGTACACACACATGGTTGTCGAAAATGGTTTAATTGTGTCAGAGATACATCTACTGATGAAATTTTAGTGACCTACAAGCTCGATGAAAAAAAACCAAATTTAAATAATTTTAAAAGTGTTGTTAAAACGCCCTCTGGTGAACCAGAAGTTGGGTCGGGAAATTTTACGGTTGAAAAATGAAATCTATAAATTTAAAAGAAAATCAATTTATTCAGTTTCATCAAAAAATTAGCTTCAAGTTTGATGGGGTCAAATATTTTGGCTACAAAGGCGATACTATAGCCTCAGCTTTATTAAGAAATAATATTAACCTTGTAGGAAGAAGTTTTAAGTATCATAGGCCAAGAGGAATTTATACCTGTGGTATAGAAGAACCAAATGCTCTAGTCCAAATAATTAGTGAATATTCCGAACCAAACACAAGAGCGACTATAAAAAAAATTTATGAAGGGATGGAAATTGAAAGTCAAAACAGATGGCCTTCTCTTGAAAACGATTTTGGAAGTATCAATAACTTATTTTCTCCAATTTTTACTGCTGGTTTTTACTATAAAACGTTCATGGGGCCACATAAGAAATTTTGGAAAAATTTATATGAACCACTTATTAGAAGAGCAGCTGGATTGGGTAAACCTCCCAAAGATTTCAAAGGCATAAGTAATCATATCCATCATAACGTCGATGTTACAATTATAGGGGGAGGATTAAATGGACTTCTCGCAGCTAAATCTTTCATCAACTCAAATTATGATGTGTTGTTAATTGACTTTGAAGAACAACTTGGTGGCATTATAAATAATTCAAACAAAATATCATTAATTGATAACAAAGAGCCTAAGGATTGGTTAAAAGAAACCATACAAGAAATAGAAGACTCTAAGAATATAAAGATTTTAAAAAACACACTTGTTACTACTTATAATTACATTAATCATCTTATAGCCATTGAAGATAGATTTGTTGGCTCTAAACCTATAGAAGGAAAAGTTAATAGCACTTTACATAAGATACGCACAGGTCACACAATATTATGTAATGGACACATTGAAAGATTTTTATCTTTTCAAAATAATGATCTCCCAGGCATAATGCTAAGCTCTTCCTTTGAAAAATATATGTGCCGATATGGATTAGCACCTTCTAAAGAACCTGTTATTTTCAGTAATAATTCGAATTCAAACAGCTTAGTTTATAGTCTTATAAAAGCTGGTTTAAAACCAAAAGCATATATCGACTCACGATCTGGGGAGGAAATTGAGCCAAATTTGTTTGACTTAATAAGAAAAAATGATGTTCCTCTTTACACAAATTCACAAATAAAAGGAGCTTTTGGAAACAAAAAAATTGAAAAAATTCTTGTTGAGGATAGTTCTGGTGCTTTAAATGAAATTAAATGTGACTGCTTATGTTTGTCAGGTGGAATAAATCCAGATGTTCACTTGTTTACTCAATCAAAAGGTTTATTAGATTGGGATGAGAAAGATTTAACTTACAAACCATCAAAACCTTTTCAACCTACCATAACTCTTGGTTCTGCCTCAGGACAATTTAATTTTGATAATTTAAATTCTGATGTAAATGAAAAATTGAAAACTTTTAAAGTCAAAAAATTAGACGTAAAACTCGAATTAAATACAAACACTAAGTATAATATTGAAAAATTGTGGGAGGTGTCTCCGCAAAAGAAATCATTATGGGCTAAATCATTTATTGACTTACAAAATGATGTGACAACTAAAGATATCCGTCAAGCAATAACAGAGGGTTTTGATAGAATTGAACATTTAAAAAGATATACAACAAATAGTATGGGAACCGATCAAGGTAAAATTAGTAGCATTAACGCACTGGGAATAGTTTCTGATCTTCTGGACAAAAAAGTAAATGAAGTTGGCACAACTATTTATCGACCACCCTATGCTCCTTTGAGTTTCTCTGCAATAGCTGGCAGAAATTGCTATGAGTTTTATGACCCAGAGAGAAAATCACCAATACATAGTTGGCACTTAAAAAATGGTGCAATTTTTGAGGATGTCGGGCAATGGAAAAGGCCATGGTATTTTCAAATTAATAAAGATGAGTCTATGCATGATGCTGTTCAACGAGAGAGCAAAAATGTAAGAGAAAACGCAGGTATTTTAGATGGGAGCACATTAGGAAAAATTGAGATCAAAGGTGAGGATGCGTTGGAATTTATGAATTTAATTTACACAAATAGCTTTACTAAAATGAAACAAGGTTCTGCAAGATATGCTCTTATGTTGGGAGAAGATGGAATGGTAAAAGATGACGGGATAATTTGTAAAATTTCTGATCAACATTTCATTGCCACTACAACTACTGGAGGTGCTGCTACTGTTTTAGGTTGCATGGAAGAATATGCTCAAACCGAGTGGCCAAATTTAAAAGTTTTTATGAACTCGATTACAGAGCAATACGCAACGTTCAACATTAGTGGACCAAAAACCAGAGAAATTATGAAAAAAGCCTTTCCAAATATCAATTTTAGCAATGAGGAGTTTCCATTTATGACTTTCCAATTTCATGAATTTAATGGTACTCCATTACGAATTCTAAGAGCAAGCTTTACTGGGGAGTTAGGTTACGAAATATATATTCCGTCAAATAGTGCTCCTAAAATTTGGGATAACATTCAAAGTGTTGGAAAAGAATTTGGTCTTGCTCCCTACGGCACTGAGGCAATGCATCTTTTAAGGGCAGAAAAGGGTTACATTATTGTTGGCCAAGACACAGATGGTTCTATAACGCCAATAGATTTGGGACTTAGCTGGATGATTGGTAAATCAAAAAAAGATTTTTTAGGTAAAAGATCACTTACTCGGTCTGATACTATAAGAGAAGATAGAAAACAACTTGTTGGTATCATTCCCTCGAATAAAGCCGATAAACTAGAGGAAGGACAACATATCATTCTTGATAAAGAAATTAAGTCTCCTGTCCCAATGCTTGGTCATATTACATCTTGTTATCATAGTTCTACATTAGGTCATGATTTTGCATTAGCTGTTATCAAAAATGGCCACTCTATGATTGGAACAAAAGCTTACGCTTCTACATCAAGTATGAGTACAACTGGTGTGGATATAGTAAAACCTGTTTTTTATGATGAAGATAATAAAAGGTTAGTTTCATGACTGAAGTAATCCGATCTGATGGTATTGAAATAAAAAAAAAAGTTATTCAACAAATTCTGATAAGAGGATCTGGTGACTCAAAATTTAATAATCATATAAATAAATCTTTAAAACTTTTACCACCATCAGATAATTTAAGGATAATTTCAAATGATAATTATACTTTAGCAAAAATGTCTTTTGATCAATGGAATTTAATATTTGAAAAAGAAATTGAAATTAAAAAGCTCAACAAAATCTTAGATGATTTAAATAAATCACCCTTAATATTAGCTACAAATATTTCTGACTCACAAGTATTTTTTGAAATTCAAGGTAAAAATAGTTTTGATATATTAAATAAATTAACGCATTTTGACTTTAGAGAAAAATCCTTTAAAAAATCTACTGCCGCACAAACATTATTAGCAAGAGTAGACTGTTCTATTTTTAATCTTGATCTTAAATTGTTACTTAGTTGTAATCGATCATTTGCTGACTATCTTGAGGATCGTCTTATTGACGCGGTTAACTATTAGGTTTTTTTTCATATTGACATCAAATTTTGGAACTGATTAGGTATTTTTAGAGGAATAAATGGCAAGAAAATCAAGAATAATAATCGTTGGTAGTGGTATTGTTGGAGCAAGCGCCGCCTATCATTTAGCACAATTGGGTTGGAAAGATATGGTTATACTTGATCAAGGGCCATTGTTTGAAACCGGAGGCTCTACAAGTCATGCACCTGGAGGTGTGTTTCAAACTAATCCTTCACGAATGATGTGTAAATTTGCACAGTACACAGTTGACTTACTTAGATCCTTATCATTTGAGGGCAAACCTTGTTTTCATACTGTTGGGGGAATTGAGGTATCAAAGACAAAAGAAAGACATCAAGACCTGTATCGAAAACTAGGTATAGCTCACAGTTATGGATTAACTGATGCAAAAATAATTACTCCAGATGAAGTTTTAAAAATGAGCCCCTATATTGACCCAGAAAAAATTCATGGGGGATATTATGTTCCAACTGACGGTTTAGCAGCACCCGTAAGAGCAGTTAGAGCAATGGCAAAATATGTGACTGATTTAAAAGCAGGCGAATTTTTTGGTGATACAGCAGTTAATGGTTTTAAAATTCAAAATAATCAAATTCGTGGCGTGCAAACGTCTAAGGGTGATTATGAAGCCGACATTGTGCTTGTCTCAACTGGTATCTGGGCTCCAAAAATGGGAAGACTTGCTAACATATCATTACCTTTAGTTCCATGTGAACATCAAATGGTGTGGTTAGAGCCGTTTGAAGAATTGAAAGAATTTAAAGCTGATCACAAGGAGGCTTTGGTTGAACATGCATTGATGCGTCACCAAGATTACAGTCTCTATTTCAGACAATGGAATGATACTTATGTTATTGGAAATTATCGACATGAACCAAGAATTTTAGAGTCAGAAGAACTAAAGAAACCTGAGGATGCTGAAGAGATGCCCTCACTGGTAGACTTCAGACCTGATGATTTTGAGGGTGCACATAAAGAGTCGAATTGGTTGTTCCCAAGATTTTCTGAAAAAAAACTTACAAAAAAAATTAATGGAATTTTTTCATTTACAACTGATGGTAACCCTTTAATGGGCGAGACAAGTGTAAAAGGTTTGTGGACCGCCAATGCTGTATGGATTACACATGCTGGTGGTGTTGGTAAAGCGATGGCAGAATGGATAGTGAATGGTGAACCTGAACTCGATGTTCGCCAAGGAGACATAAATCGTTTTCATCAACATCATCATGTCAGGAAATATCTAAGATCAAGAGGTAAACAAAATTATAAAGAGGTATATGACATTATTCACCCGCTTCAACAAATGGAGCAGCCAAGACCACTTCGAAGAAGTCCATTTTACGCTCGATTAGAAGGACAAAAAGCACATTTCTTTGAGACAATGGGCTGGGAGAGGCCTCAATGGTATGAGTCAAATGCTGAATTAATGAAAGGTAAAAACTTTCCAAATAGAACAGGCTGGGCTGCAAAATATTGGTCACCGATTCAAGCAGCTGAACATCTTGTAACAAGACAAACAGGCGCCCTGTTTGATATTACAGGATTTGTGAAAATTGAAGTAAGTGGAAAAGGTGCTCTTAAATTATTGCAGAAAGTTTGCACAAATAATATTGATGTTGCCGTAGGTAAAGTTGTTTATAGCGTAATTTCTAATATGTATGGTGGTATAAAGAGTGATCTTACAATTAGCAGACTTGAGGAAGATAAATTTTGGGTCTTGGCAGGAGCAGGGAATGGAATGATTGATATTAGTTGGCTTCGAGCAAATGCCCCTGATGATGGAAGTGTTCAGATCATAGACTGGACATCTGCTTTTGCAGGTATTGGCTTATGGGGACCAAATTCAAGATCTGTTCTTGAAAAACTGTGTGATGACGATGATGTATCTAACGAAGGTTTTCCATTTTTCCATATTAAAAAGATTTCTATCAGTAACATTCCCTGTGTTGCTGTAAGAATATCTTATATAGGTGAATTAGGTTGGGAAATATATACACCTACTGAGTATGGATTATCATTATGGGATGAACTTCGAGAAACTTCAAGAGAGTTCAACATGATTTGTTCTGGAGCTGGTGCTTTTGAGTCACTCAGATTGGAGAAAGGCTATAGATCACTAGGTACAGATATTCATACTAATTACAACCCTTATGAGTCAGGCTTAGGCTTTACGGTGAAGCTTAAAAAAGAAAATGAGTTTATTGGCAAGACTGCACTTCAAAAAATAAAAGAAAAACCAATTGAAAAAAAACTTACTTGTATGATTATCGATGATCCTGAAGGAATGGCCTTAGGCACAGAACCAATATATTCAGATGGTAAAGCTGTAGGGTACGTAACAAGTACAAATTATGGCTATTTTGTTGATAAACACATTGTTTATGGATATTTACCAACAGAAGTTTCAGAAAAAGGAAATAAATTAGAGGTTGAGTACTTTGGCAAAAGGTATCCATTAACAATTACTGAAGAGCCTTTGTTGGATCCAGAAAATAATAGATTAAAGTCTTAACTATTATATTTTAAAAATATGATCAAAGAAAACATCGTTTCTTTAGTAGATGGCTTTACCATAGAGTTAAACCCAAAAGTAAGACACAAACTAAAGTCCATCCCTCTAGATAAAAAAAATAATGTCTACATAACATATTTACCTGACGCTACGGAAAACGATATCTTAGAAACTGTTGATTTTGTATCTAAACAAGAATTAACTCCTATTACTCATTTGCCAGCAAGGACAATGAGAGATTTAGATCATGTTTCAGACTTCCTAAAAGAACTAAGAAATAGAACAGATAGCAAAAAAATTCTTGTTATAGGTGGTGGTGGTAATCAGAATGGATCAGTATCATCCTCGCTGGAAATACTAGAGTCTGGTTTATTAAAGGATAATGAATTTGAAGAGATAGGAATAGCTGGGCACCCAGAAGGTTCACCTGATATTGATCAAAATACTGTCAACGAATTTTTAGATAAAAAATATGAATTATCAAAGAATAAAAATTTAAGTTTAGAACTTGTTACTCAATTTTTTTTTAATGCCGAACCATTTATTAAATGGTGCAAATTTTTAGATAATTCAAATATAAAATTACCCGTCAGAGTAGGCTTTCCAGGCCCAGCGTCTTTTAAAACACTTCTTAATTTTGGGATAATGAGTGGTGTTGGAAATTCATTAAGTTTTCTTAAAAAGAACTCATCTAAAGTAACTGACCTTCTAACAAAAACTTCAAACGATGAAATGTTTATTGAGTTAGCAAATTTCTCTGAAGAACAAAGTTCATTTAAAAATTTTCACTGCTTTCCTTTTGGTGGCTTCGAGAAGACCTGTCATTGGTTAAATGCTCTTCAAAATGGTGATTTTACTATGGAAAATGACAAAATAGTCCTCCACAACAAAATCTTTTAAGTTCAAATTTTTCGATTGCATAGACCTTAAAAAGAAATTAATTTTCAAAAATTGCTACTGCATTTTTTATAGGAGGATATATGAAGCTAAAGCAACCAAGTTCAGTGGACCAATCTGATAGAAAAGTCCCATTTAATTTAAGGCAATCAGGACCAACACCTCAACAAATGCTTATATCTACTAGAGTTAGAAAAAATCCTTATTGGCATTTATCAGTTGAAGCAGGATGTTGGAGATGCACCGTATATAATAGAATGTATCATCCTAGAGGTTATGTAAAACCTGAAGATGGTGGTGCAATGGTTGAGTATGATGCGTTAGTTAATCACGTAACAATGTGGAATGTAGCAGTTGAAAGACAAATTCGTGTAAAAGGACCTGATGCATTAAAATTTACGAATTATGTTATTACAAGAGATGCAACGAGAATTGAAGTTATGAAGGGGAAATATGTAATCCTTTGTAATGACAAAGGAGGAGTTTTAAATGATCCTATATTACTTAGAATTGCAGAAGATGAATTTTGGTTTTCACTTTCTGACTCCGATATTATGTTTTTTCTTCAAGGCGTAAATCACGATAAAAAATTTAATGTAGAAATTGATGAAATAGATGTATCACCTGTTCAAATTCAAGGACCGAAGTCAATCGATCTTATGGCAGATTTAGTTGGAGATGCTGTTAGAGATATTCCCTACTATGGCTTAATGGCAGCCAAAGTTGGAGGGAGAGATTGTATTATTTCCCAAACAGGTTTTACCGGAGAAAAGGGATATGAAATCTACCTCAGAGATGCAACTTTATATGCGGATGATATGTGGAATGCTGTCTTAGAGGCTGGAAAAAAACATAATCTAAAAGTAATTGCACCTGCACACCACAGAAGAATAGCAGCAGGTATTTTATCTTGGGGTCAAGATCTTGATGCAGAAACTTATCCTTTTCAGTGTAACCTTGGCTACCAGGTTCCAAGAAAAAAACAAGGGGACTACATTGGTAAGCAAGCATTAGAGGCAATGAGAGCAAAAATTGAGGCAGGCGATAAACCATATAGTAACCAACTAGTTGGATTTAGATTAGGTGGTAAGCCAATTGATGAGTATGCACCTGATTTTTGGCTAGTATCTGAAGATGGATCAACACCCATAGGTTATCTAACATCTCCTTGGTATTCTCCAGAATTGGAAACAAATATAGCGATGGGCTATGTTCCATATGAAAAAAAGGATATTGGTAATAAATTCAAATTTCACCTTCCTGATCAATATTGTGATGCGCCAGGAATACCTGTTGATGGAGAGATAGTTGATATTCCATTTAGACCTTCTGTTAATCCAAACGCACGTGAAATTGCAAAAGATGAAGGAAGAGACGCAGCTTACTAAATTTATACCTTTAAAAAGCCCAAGTAAAATTTAGTTTATTTGGGCTTTATACAAAATTATTAATACTTTGACATTTTAAAAGTAACTATAGTAAGGTTTCTTTATGAATTTACAAAAAGTTATCGACTCTAATAAATTGTATGATTTGTATAATCAAATTTTCGATTATTTTAGTCTAACTATTTATGACCTTGAGTCTAAATTAGATACAAATTTAAATATCGAAAGTTTTAAAAACAAACTTGAAACCTTTTCAGATAATCATTTTAAAAATGCTTTGAATGAGTTTAACGAGGAAATAAATAAACTTAAACACTATATACCTGAAGATTTCCTTAAGATAGAGAGTATCTCAAAAGATATAAGGGAAAACTTTAATCACTTTTTAAATGACAACTTTTTTGATGATAAAGTTTTTTATAATTTGAAGAGTAAATTAAAGAGCAGTCTTGATAGAATTACTAAAGTTTATCCTTAAGTTATAAAAATATAAAAATTATGAATAACGATATAATTATAATTATATTTTTAATAGCAATAGTATTTTTGCTAATTTTTTTGATATTTAGATTAAAACTTAGAAATGTATCCAATTCTGATCTAGATATACAAAGAATTAATCAAAATCTCCAAACTCTATTTGATAAAACAATGGAACAAACTGGATATGTAAATTCAAAGATAGATGAAATTGGAGATCTTACAAAAAAAATGACTAATGCCATGACCTCTAATATTAACGAAATGGGAGAAATGGGTGAGGTAATACTTGAAAATATATTACAAGATTGTGGTATGACAAAAGACAGAGATTACAAAACTCAATATACTGATAGGAATGATGAAGGTGATATATATAGACCTGATGTTGTAATTTTTCTGCCAGAAAAAAGAAATATTATCATTGACTCGAAAGTTCCCATGAAACATTGGTATAAATTTCAGAATACTGATGACCAGTCCTCAAAAGAATTGGAAATCAAAAGTTTTATAGTTTCTTTAAAAAGTCACATAACTAGTATTCATAAAAAAGAGTACTCGAAATTATTAAATATAAATTCACCTGACTATGTTTTCATCTTTATGCCTCATGAATTTGCATTAATTACAGCACAAAAATATGATCAGAGCATATTAAATTTTGCTCAACAAAAACAAATTATCATTGTTGGTCCCTCAACACTTATAATGTGTATGAAATTAGTTGAAAGTATTTGGAGGCTTGAAAAACAAAATAAAAACTCTAAAGAAATTGCTGATATTGGAGGTCAAATGATTGATCAAATTATAAAATCAATCAATGTAATTGAAGACTCTGAAAGTAGTTTAATTAAGGCAACTCAAAATTTGGTAAATGCAAAAAAATATCTTAAAGAGGGTCGAGGTTCGTTGTTTAACAGAGCCGAACAAATGAGAAATCTTGGAGCAAATAATAAAAAAGACTTAAATTGATTTATATCTAAGGGATTTTTCAACAATTTTATTGTCAGTGGTAGATATTTTGTGAAAAATATTTCTGCTTCTATCTTCATCTAAACCTGCTAAATGCATTACTCCAATGTTATGATTTGGAATGTATGGCTCAACAAAAGTATTTTTATCAATAGAAAATTTTGGCATGTTATGTTCACACAGCCAGTTACAGTATGACGGAAGGAGTTCAAAGTCTAAATTATCTTCAAACAATGAAATTGCTAATGCAACTTGATCTGAACCAAATAACCTTCCTTTTCTAGATGCATTATTTAAGTTTTTTTTTATAGTTTTCATACCATCAAACTTTTTATTATAGGCAAAACACCCTGCATTTAATGTATAATGTCCAGCGTATTTCTTTGCTAAATCTTTTGAAATACTTTTAGATATATTCTTATAATTGATGGAATTAATTTTTGAAGGGATATTCATAAACCATTTAATATTTATAAGTCTAGGAGATGCTCTGTCAACTTGCGGTGTAATTGCAAATCCTCTTTGATTAGACCCCTGAACATAATAATCAAAAGTATTTGGACATGCTATCCACGTATCAGAGTCCATCCAAATATAATTTTCATATCCGGGAAAGTATAAATCTAAAAAAAACCTAGAAAATTGTGCTTTTAAATATTCTCTACCTCTTACTTTATAGGAAGGGACATCAATATCCCATTTACATTTTAAAACCTGAATATTTTTTTGGTCGAAAAAGTCTTTACTTTCTTCGGAAAGGCCACAATCCAATATAGCAAAATCATAACCATTCAAATTTAATGTTGAAAAATATAGTTCTTTAAGAAGATGAGAGTAATTTTCATCCGAGGAACTTACGATTAGATTTTTACTCATTATAAGTTTTTTTGTAAACAAATATTAATTGCATATCTTTTTATTTTTTAAGTATGTGTAACTTGGTTCTTTATGATATCTCACCTGTGAACCTTTCAACTTAAATATTCCTTTCCCGTTAAATTTAATATCAAGTTCTTTGTAATTATTTTTTTGGTTATAAGAAATATACTCTCTCATTATTTTTGTATACATGCCCGGACCTGTAAAATTTAATATTGCAACTTTGGGATTTTTAAAAACTTTATTTTTATAAAATGAGTAAGACTTAACTATTTCTTCAATTAATATTTTTAAAAATTTACATTTTTTTTCAAAAGCTAGTCCCCATTGGAGTATATGATTAAAGGGTCTTTTTAAATTAAATATTTTTTGATTATTGGGTGGTATATAACAATCAGTATCTTCATAAGTTAAGATGAAACTTGTATTTTTATCATGAAGTTTTGTAAGAGGGACATCACAACCTCGACTTATATCAAAATAGTATCCACCTTTATCATATAAAATACAATATCTAAAAATATCAGATTTGAGAGGTCCAATTAATGAATTTTTGAAAATTTGGTAAATTTTTTGCTTACCCCAATTTTTTTTCATATAATTATCCATCATTTGATTTGAATACATCCTAAATGATAAATTTTTATTTAACTCTCTAAACTTTAAAATTGATTTAGCATGAGTTTTTCCAAATTTATTATCTACCCACGTTTGATATACCACAGGCGAAATTCTTTGATTTGGTGGTCTTACTGCTATTTGATCTTGTATTTCTACAAGTGGGTATTCTGTAATTTTTCTTATTTTATATTTAATTTTATTTATTGTGTTGTTTTGCATCTATTAAGTATGGCGGAGAGAGTGGGATTCGAACCCACGATAGAGTTGCCCCTATACACGCGTTCCAGGCGTGCGCCTTAAACCACTCGGCCATCTCTCCGTGATTATTCATTATCACCTATTTTTAGTGCCTCAAAAAAAGCAGTCTGCGGGATTTCGACATTACCAAATTGTTTCATTCTTTTCTTTCCCTTTTTTTGTTTTTCTAAAAGTTTTTTCTTTCTACTCACATCTCCACCATAAAGTTTAGCAGTCACATCTTTTCTAAAAGCTTTAATGGTTTCTCTAGCTATAATTTTTCCATAAATTGCAGCCTGAATTGGTATTTGAAAGTTTTGTCTAGGGATTAAATCCTTTAGCTTGTTGCATATCCTTCTACCAATCGTTTCAGCTCTCGTTTTATGAACTATATTTGAAAAAGCATCAACAGTTTCTGAATTAACAAGAATATTTAGTTTTACTAGATCTCCTTCAAAATAATCATAGACCTGATAATCAAAACTAGCATAACCTTTTGAATAAGATTTTAATTTATCATAAAAATCTATAACGATTTCATTCAAAGGTAATTCCATCTCTAAGATAGCTCTGTTGTTTTGTATGTTTAAGTTTTTTTGTTTACCTCTTTTTTCAATACAAAGTGTTATAACCGTCCCTAAATAATCCTGTGGCACTATTATAGTAGATTTAACCCATGGTTCTAAAATTTTATCTATTTCTGCTGGGTCAGGTAGTTCAGAGGGATTTCTTATTACAATTTCGTTTTTATTTCTGTCTATTACTTTGTATACAACCCCTGGAGCAGTAGTGATTAAATCTAAATCAAATTCCCTTCTAAGTCTTTCTGTTGTAACCTCTAGGTGAAGCAAACCTAAAAAACCACACCTAAAACCATAACCTAAAGCAGCACTAGTTTCATTTTCATATGTAAAACTTGAGTCATTTAACGCAAGTTTTTCAAAACTCTCCTTAAGTCTCTCATAGTCTGATGTATCAACAGGATATATCCCACAAAACACGACTGGTAATGAGGGCTTGAAACCTGGAAGTGGTTTTATTTTTTGATCATTTAATTCTGCTATTGTGTCACCGACCTTACAGTCAGCAACTGACTTTATACTTGCATTAATAAAACCTATTTCTCCTGGACCTAATTCATCACAATAATTTATTTCAGGTGTGAAATATCCAATTCTATCTATATTGTATTGTTGATTGTTAGATAAAAACTTAACTTTCATACCCTTTTTCATAACTCCATCAAGAACTCTAACCAGAACTGTTACTCCTAAATAATTATCATACCAACTGTCCACTAAGAGAGCCTTGAGATTTTTTTCATTTGTATTTGGAGAGGGTAGTTTTTCTACAATCTGGTCTAATAAATCTTCAACTCCTAGTCCAGTTTTTGCAGAAACAAGACGAGCTTCCGAAGTATCTATTCCTATTGTTTGTTCAATGTCTTCTTTTACTCTTTCTGGCTCAGATGCAGGTAAATCTGCTTTGTTAAGAACCGGAAGTATCTCATGATTTACATCTATTGCCTGATAAGCATTTGCGAGAGTTTGTGCCTCAACACCCTGTGTGCTGTCAACAACTAAAACTGAGCCTTCACAAGCTGATAGTGATCTTGAAACTTCATAGGAAAAATCAACGTGTCCAGGTGTATCAAGTATATTAAGTTGATATTCATCGCCTTTTTTATTTTTATAGTTTAATCGTACTGTTTGAGCTTTTATAGTGATCCCCCTTTCTCTTTCAATATCCATTGAATCCAAGACTTGGTCTTTTTTGGTCCTGTCATCCATCCCTCCGCAAATTTCAATTATTCTGTCCGCTAGAGTGGATTTACCATGATCAATATGAGCTATTATCGAAAAATTTCTAATTTTAGAAATTTCCATTAGCTTCTAATTTTTGCTTTAAATTTATTTGATACTTTTTCTAAAATATTTTTATGTAATTGTTCTAAATCTTTTTCTTCAAGAGTTTTTTCTTTAGATTGAATAGTAACCCTAAATGTTACACTTTTACTGTCATCACCTAAGTCTTTTGCTACATATAAATCAAAAAATTCTACATTTTTAATTAAGTTTTTATCTAAACCTTTGACGTATCTCTGAACTTCATAAAGATTTTGCTCCTTTTCGAATAAAAAAGAAAAGTCTTTTTCACTGAACTGAAATTGGGAGTCTGAGATATTTATTTTATTAGCTCTACTTATTGAGTCAATTGGAAGGTTTTCAAAAAATAATTCAATTGCATAACAATTTTTTAGTTTAGAAAATTCCTCCATTATTAGTGGATGAACTTTTCCATATCTAGCTATTAATTTTTTTCCCATAAATAGTTCGGCAGACTGACCTGGGTGATAAGTATTTGAAGTTGATCTTGATATGTTAAATTGTTTTATGTCAAAATTTAATGAACTTATTAATATTGAGGTTAATTCTGTTAAAGAGTAAAAATTAAATTCTTCAGATTTGTAAATAGAGTTTGTATTTTCTTCAGTTGAAATAAGCAATGATAGAATATTTTCTTGGGATTGAGATGAATTATAAATAGGTCCAATTTCAAATAATTGAATATTTTTAAAACCTTTTTTAAAATTTAATTCTACACTTTCTAAATGATTAAATATCATAGAATTTCTCATATAAGATTGATCATCACTGATTGCATTTGAAATTTTTAAGGATTTATCTCCTTTAAGAATTTCTTGAGCTCTAATTGAGTGAAAAGAAAAAGTTATAACTTCAGAAATTCCATTAGATATAAGGGTTTTTTTAAGTTTTTTTATTGATTTAAATTTCTTATTTGTTGATGAATTATCAATTTTATCAATCTCATCGATTGATGCAGAGGGCACACTTTGTTTAATATTTTCATATCCATAAATTCTTATAATTTCTTCAACTATATCGATTTTGTTTTTAACATCATTCCTCCATGATGGTACTAAGACTTCACATTCCTTTTCATTACTTTTACTAATTTGAAATTTAAGGTCTTTTAATATTTTGATTTGTTTTTGTGGATCTAGTTCTAAACCAATAGTCTTATTAAAATAGTCAAAATTATAATTTATCTTATACTCAAAATTATCTAATTTTCCAGCTTCAATATTTTTACTTACTAAGCCCCCACATATTTTATTTATTAAATATGATGCATATTCTAAACCTTCAATGACCATATTTTTATCTAATCCTCTTTCAAAACGATACCTGGCATCTGAATTTATTCCAAGAGTTCTACCAGTTTGTGCAACACTATTCGGATTAAAAAGAGCAACCTCAAGAAATACATTTTTAGTATCATCTGTGCATCCGCTATATTCTCCTCCTATAATCCCTGCTATAGCGAGTGCATTATCTCCATCGGCTATCACAGTTGTATTTTTATCTAGAGTGTATTCTTTATTATCTAAAGCAAGCATTCTTTCATTTGCATTTGCAAGCCTCATATCAAGTTTTTTTCCAATTTTATCTGCATCAAAAACGTGTAAAGGTCTTCCTAAATCAATAGTAATATAATTTGTTATATCAACTAAAGCGTTTATAGGTCTTAACCCAAGGCTGATAAGTTTTTTTTGTAACCATTCTGGAGATTTAGAGTTATTTACATTTTTAAAATATCTACTTACTACATATTCACAGCTATTATCATCATTGTTAATATTCCAAATGATTGGGCTTGCAAATTCTAACTGAGTTATTTTTTTAAAATTCAAAGGCTTTAGTTTACCAACACCTTTGGCTGAAAGATCTCTAGCAACACCTCTAACACCAAGGCAATCTCCTCTGTTAGGTGTAATACCTATCTCGAAAATAGGATCATTTAACTTCAAAGCTTCAACTGCTGAGGTGCCATTTTGAAAATCATCTAATAACTCAATAATGCCCTCATGATCATCACTTAAGTTGAGCTCTCTCTCAGATAAAAGCATACCTTCAGATATTTCACCTCTAATTTTTCCTTTTTTTAAATTTATCTGTGTTCCTGGAATATACATTCCATCTTTGGCAAATATTCCTTTTAATCCCTTCTTTACATTATTTGCTCCGCAGATTACCTGATAGGTATTGGTTCCATCATCAACTTTACAGATATTTAATCTATCTGCATTAGGATGTTTTCTAAAATCTTTTATGGTAGCTACAACAAACTTTGAGTATTCTGAATAGTCAGTCAAGCTCTCAAGTTCAAGACCTAAATTTGTAAGAGCTTCACCAATCTCGCTTGCACTTTTATCTGTCTCTAAGTGATCACACAACCAACTGTAACTAAACTTCACTAAAAATCCCCTATGGTAAAGCCATTGCTAGCTATCCAATTTAAGTTTCCACTAAAAAATGATCTAATATCTGTAAGCCCATACTTTAACATTGTGATTCTGTCTAAGCCCACTCCAAATGCAAAACCTTGATAGATATTCGTATCTACATTGCAGTTCTCTAGAACTATTGGGTTTACCATTCCACATCCAAGAATCTCAAGCCAACGATCACCTTGACCTAATTGAATTTTGTTATTCACAATCTCATAAGCAATATCCATTTCAGCAGAAGGTTCAGTAAAAGGAAAGTAACTAGGTCGAAATCTTACTTTTAAATTCTGTACATTAAAAAATTGTTTACAGAATTCAATTAGAGTGCCCTTCAAATTTCCCATATTTGCATTCTCATTAATAAACAAACCCTCGACTTGATGAAACATTGGAGAATGTGTTGAGTCAGAGTCACACCTATATGTTCTTCCAGGAGCAATTATTTTGACTGGGGGTTTTTGATTTAATAACGTTCTAATTTGAACTGGGCTAGTGTGTGTTCGTAAAACGTAGGGCTTACCTTCTTTATCCTTGTCATCGATGTAAAAGGTATCTTGCATTTCACGCGCAGGATGATTTTCAGGAATATTTAATGCTGAAAAATTGAAAAAATCTGTCTCAATATCAGGGCCTTCGGCAACAGAGTAACCCATTGATCCAAAAATAGTGATAACCTCATCAAATGTTTTTGATATTGGATGAGCCTTCGAGGCTATAGAATTTGGCGGAGGGAAACTTATATCTAAATATTCATTTTTTAATTTAGAGTTTATTTCTTCAATTTTTAAATCGTTAAATTTATTTTTGATAAGATTATCAACTTCAATTCTTAGTAAATTTAATTTTGAACCTGAAGATTTTCTCTCTTCTAAAGAAAGGTCTTTAAGACTTTTGAGTAACTCAGTGATTATTCCTTTTTTCCCTAAATAAGCTACTTTAACGTTTTGTAATTCTTGTTGGCTAGAGCTTTGCTCTATTTCTTTCGTAACTTCGTTTAGGACTTTTTTAATGTCCATTTTTAATCTAGTTGGCTAAATTAGCCTTTGCTTTCTCAACAATTGATTTAAAAGCAGCGGGTTCATGAAATGCAATTTCAGAGAGAATTTTTCTATTGATTTCAATGTTTGCTTTTTTTAATCCATCAATAAATTTTGCATAAGTTAGACCGTGTTCTCTAACACCGGCATTAATTCTTTGAATCCACAATCCTCTAAAATCTCTTTTCTTATTTCTTCTATCACGATATGCATATTGGAGAGCTTTATCCATACTTTGTGTTGCTACTCTATAAACATTTTTTCTTCTCCCGCGATGACCTTTCGTAAATTCAAAAACTTTTTTATGTTTAGCTCTTGCTGTAACACCTCTTTTAACTCTTGGCATAATATCTCTCCCTTACCTATTTAGAATATGGCATCATTGAATCAATTATAATTGATGCAGATTTTGATAAAACCCTAGTACCTTTTGAATTTCTGATAAAAGAGTTTGTTCTTTTGGACATGCCATGGCGTTTACCAACGTTTCCGACAACTAATTTTCCTGATGAGGATTTTTTAAAGCGTTTTTTGACGCTACTTTTTGTTTTAAGTTTGGGCATTTCATCTCCTTTTGAGTGCATTAATAAGGTCTTAAGGCATACCCTTTTTAAAGCCCCTTCGACCAACTGAGGTCAATTTGATATCATATAATTTATTTGGGTGCAACCACGAGGAAAGCTTGTCTACCCTCAATTTTAGGTTCCATTTCAACTCTGATCAACTGATCAAGGTCACTTTTTATTCTTTTGAGCATATCGATACCAAGATTTGAATGTTCCATTTCCCTTCCCTTAAATCTCAAACTAAATTTTACTCTGTTACCATCTTTTAAAAACTTTTGTGCACTTTTAATTTTGACTTGATAATCATGCTCACCTGTACCAGGTCTAATTTTCAGTTCTTTGGTCTCTATAGTTTTTTGTTTTTTTTTGGCCTCATTTTTTTTTTTCTGTTCTTGATATTTAAATTTGCCGTAGTCTATTATTTTGCAAACTGGCGGATTATTACTTGCAGCAATTTCAACTAGATCCATTTTTCTGTTTTTTGCTAAATCTATTGCCTCTATTGTCTTCATAACTCCTAATTGCTCACCATCATCCATTAAAACCCTAACCTCTTCATTTTTAATTTGTGAGTTAATTCTATGAAAAGGTTTTTTGTTGTTTTTAAAATTAGTTTTTTTCAAAATATTATGAATTCATTCTATGAAAATATATCAGATCTATGTTTATCTAGAGTTGAAGTTATTTTTTTCAATGTAAAGGGAGTTTTACTAACTTTATTGTTAGAGTAATATGATCTTTCATCACTGGACATTATTAGTTTTTTTAAAGCGATGTAAATAGTTTTTTTATCTATTTTATTTAATTTTATAGTTTTGAAAAATTTATTTATCTCTCTTAAACCGCCTCTATTGGAGGATATAGTTGCAGTACCTGAATTTATTGACTCTATTAAAGTTCTACCAAAAGGTTCATCCCAAACTGATGGGACTACTGATATTGATGATTGTTTTAAAAATTCTTGCACAAAATTATTTTTTTTAAAATTATGAAAAATAATTTTGTTATGCTTATTAAGTAATTTTTGAGTATTTGGTTTCAATTTTCCAAAAATATGTACATTCCACTTTGGAAATTGATCAATAATGTTTACAGCAGCTTCATAAAAAATATCAAAGCCTTTCTTTTTTTCAAGCTCACCGATATAAACGATATTTAATTTTTTTTTTTTCAAGGGAACTTGTTTAATTAGATTTACACCATTGTAAATAACATTAAGCTTAGATTTGGATAAATATCTATTTGGAATTCCCTCTAAAAATCTTTTTTTTAGAAAATTACTTACAAAAAAAATAGAGTGACAATTTTCAAGTATTTCTATTCTTTTTACTACTGATGAGCAATCCTTAAATGATAATGGGTCATTATGATAAAATAAAAATATTTTTGACCCAATTAACGACTGAGATACTTTCAATGCTGATTTTGGACGGTTGTGTATTTCAATTACTTTAGGAACCTTTTTTTTAATAATTTTCAAAAAAGATTTAGTATGTCCCATATTTTTTCCAAAAAGAATATGGTTATAATTTTTTGGTAAGTTTACAGATTTAAAACCTTTAAAAGTTTTAGAAGTAATATTTACATAGATTTTAATTTTATTTTTAAATTTTGAATTCTCGTTTATGTCCTTAACATACAAAGACACGGAGCCAAAATCATCTGGGCTAAATTTTTCTTTGAAGGGAGGAAGAATAGCTATTTCTTCAGATATACTTTGATATGGCATAAGTAACTTTTTTTACAGAGATATGTTTAATATTCTTACTTTTAATAATCATAGAATTATCACTCAAAGGACAATTTCTATGCGCGTAAATATTATCTTTCATAATGGCAATTACTGGTAAATTTAAATTACTTATAAAATGCATTGCTGATGTGTCATTAGAAATAGTAACTTTAGATTTGAGAGCAATTGTTTTTACATATTCCCATGGTGAGTTATTAATAAGATTAATAATATATTTATTTTTGGGGATCATTTCCTCAATTTCTTTTTCATCATTTCCGCCGATAATATAGCACTTAATCCTCTTGCTAATTAAATATTCTATGACTTTTAAATACTTTTCAAATGGCCATCTTTTACCCACACCAGATTTTGAACTACCTGGTACAATTATTACCTGATTAAGTTTCTTTTTTGGTTGATGGTAGTTGTTTTGTATTTTTTTTATATTTAGAAGCTCAATTTGTTTTTTAAGACCAGTTACTACGTGTTCTTTGTAATTTTGAGGTATATATCGTCTCGATGAAAAAATGCTAGTTCCATTAGATTGGGAGTTAGTAAAAAATTTAATAAAAAGAAGATACATACTTGATCTTGTTGAGTTCTGTAAGTCAATGACATAATCAAATTTTTTTTTCTTAATCTTTGAAAGTACTTTTAATGTATCTTTTATTTTACCCCGCTCATCAATAATTTCATTATATTGAATATTTAATAATTTGAATAATTTGAGGCCATTTCTGGTGCTACAAATTGTGATTTTAGAACTAGATTTTTTTATACTTTTTATAATATTAAAGGACATGAAAATATCACCTGTAGACCCGTGTTTAATAATTAAAATATTTTTATTTTTAAACATCTAAGTAAACATTTAATGTAGACTTCAACATTGTGTCCAAAGAATAATTATTTTTTACATAATCCCTACCTTTAAAATGATTTTTTGATTTTAAGTAAATTGCATATTTTAAGGCTTTATTAAAACTTAATTGATCATCTAACTTATATAGTAGCTTCTTATCAAAATTATATAGTTGTTCTCTTACGCCACCATGATTAACACCAATTGGAATTTTATTCATTGCTAAACTTTCAGAAATTGTTCTTCCAAAACCTTCAGGTTTAGATGAATTATTAATAATTATATCAGAGCAGTGATAAATTAGACGCATATCAAGTAAAGGATTATGAAATATTATTTTGTCATAAAAAAAGGCACTACAAGTTTTTAATATATTTTTTTTTTGTTTTTTATTATCCTCATTTAAAAACATTAATAATTTTAAATTTTTCAATATAGGTTTTGGCTGGTTAGATAGTAACGATATTAAATTTAAATGGCCCTTCCAATTTGAAAATCTTGAGGGTATGGTGATTAGAATTTGGCTATTTGATACACCTAATTTATTTCTATAAGCATCTCTTGATTTACTTTTTAGCGTATTAGGGTTGAAATAATTAATATCAACTCCTCTGGGTATTGTTATTAATTTTTTCTTATTAAGTCTATAGTTATCAATTAAGCTTTTTTTTGTAAAATTTGAATTACAAATAACTCTGTCGCCTTTACATAAAAAAGAGTTATAAAATTTTTTTATCAAACTCCCTGTGTACGGGTTATGACAACTAGTTATATAAGTTATATTTTCACTTTTTTTTATTAAATTACAAAAAATAAACGCAGGTGCCCTAGATGATACGTGAATTAAATTTATATTTTTTTTAAGAATTAATTTTTTGAGCTCGTAATTTGAACGAAAAATATTAAAAAAATTTTTAAATTTTATATTTTTTGATAATATTACTTGTTTTTTTTCCTCAATTTTTATTATTTTGGGATTGAAGTTCTCACAAAATATATAGTTTTCAATTTTTTTTTTATTTAGGAATCTTAAAATATCAATTACACCTCTTTCAACTCCACCAAACTTTAATTGAGGAACTATTTGTAATACCCTCAGATTTTTAATATTTTTGAATTGTGACAAGTTTTTTAATTATCAATAATAAGTACAAAATAGCTTACAAATATTTTAAGAGAAGAAAAAAAACAATAATTTTTCTACATGGATTAATGTCAAATATGAGTGGTAAAAAATCAAATTTTTTGAGGAATTTTTGCCTCAAAAAAGATTATTCTTTTTTAAGTTTTGACTTTAGGGGGCATGGTAAATCTAGTGGAAAAATTACTGAATTTGGTGTCGATGACTGGTTTAAAGACTTAAATAATATTATTAATAATTTAAAAATTAAAAATATAATTTTAATAGGAAGTAGTTTAGGTGGATGGATAGCAATGAGTTATGCTTTAACTTATCCAAGAAAAGTTACAAAGCTTATTGGTTTAGCTCCTGCACCTGATTTTACTGAGAGACTAATATGGAAAAAGCTTAATAAAAAAGATAGAGAGTCAATACGTTCAGGAAAAGTAATAGAAAAAAAAATTACAAAAGATTTTAGTTATTTTTATTCGAAAGAGTTGTTTAAAAGAAGCAAAAATAAACTTATAAATAGGTCAAATAAAATATATAAGGGCGAAACAGTTGTATTAAGTGGTTTCAAAGATAAATCAGTTCCTTTTGAGTATAATAATAATTTACTTAAAACATCACATTTTCAAAACCTTAAATTTATAACTCTTAAAAATTCTGACCATAGTCTCTCAGACCAAAATAGTTTGAAAACTATTTTAAAATTTATTTAAGCAATTTTTGATTTTTTTGTAACAGGGAATTCGAGTTTATCAATAACCTCGTCTGGAACAACATGAGCAAATTTCTGAATTTCTGTTTCGAAGTTTTCGATAATAAAACCTGCCCTCTTTGATTTAGTCTCTTTATAGAAATCTTTTAGGAGATCTAGAAGGTGGTTTTTCCAATCTTTATTATCTACTTCATAAAGTCCTATTGTTTCCATGTTCATCAAATCAGAAATATTTTTTTGCTCAGAATAAATGAAAGCAGAACCACCTGTCATTCCAGCACCAAAGTTGTCACCAATGCTACCTAAAATAATTGCAGATCCCCCTGTCATGTACTCACATCCATTAGCTCCGCATCCTTCAACAATTGCTAAAGCACCTGAATTTCTTACACAAAATCTATCACCTGCCTGTCCAGATGCATACAATCTACCATCTGTTGCACCATATAAAGTGACATTGCCTATAATTACATTTTCATAGCTCGGCTGAGTGAAAGAATTTCTGGGTTGAACAATAATTTTTCCCCCTGAAAGACCTTTGCCGACATAATCATTTGCATCACCAAAAACTTTTAAAGTAAGGCCTTTTACAGCAAATGCACCTAAAGATTGTCCAGCTGAGCCTCTAAGTTTGAGTGTAACATGATCTTCTGATAAAGAATTCATTCCATATTTTCTAGTTATGATAGAAGATATTTTAGTTCCAATTGTCCTTAATGTATTTTGAATGTTATATGTTAATTCAATTTTTTGACCTGAATTAATAAAATCCTTGCCATCTTTTTGAAATTGATCATCAAGTGTTTGAGGCACTTCATTTCGTTTTTTTTCAGAGTGATAATCATAAATTTTGCCATCATCAATCTTTGTTAATATTGGATTCAGGTCAAGATTATCTAAATCACTAGAGCCATAATGAATTTGAGATAGTAATTCTGTTTTGCCTATAATATCTTTAAGGGACTTGTAACCCAAAGAGGCGAGGATTTCTCTTACCTCTTCTGCGATAAAAGAAAATAAGTTTACAACTTTTTCAGGAGTACCTCCAAATTTTTCACGAAGTTGCTCATCTTGTGTACAAACACCTACAGGGCATGTATTCGAATGGCATTGTCTAACCATTATACATCCCATTGCAACCAATGAAGCAGTGCCGATTCCATATTCTTCTGCTCCTAATATTGCAGCAATAACAATATCTTTTCCTGTTTTAATACCACCATCAGTTCTTAGAAGAACTTTATCTCTTAAACCATTTAAAGCTAAAATTTGGTGGACTTCACTGATTCCTAACTCCCAAGGTAGGCCTACGTATTTGATACTTGACTGTGGACTTGCTCCTGTTCCTCCTGAATGTCCTGAAACTAGAATTACATCAGCTTTAGCTTTTGCAACACCAGCGGCAACTGTTCCTATTCCTGACTGAGCAACTAATTTTACACATACCTTTGCTACTGGGTTTATTTGTTTTAAATCGTAAATTAGTTGAGCAAGATCCTCAATAGAGTAAATGTCATGATGAGGAGGAGGACTAATGAGTGTTACACCTTTTGTACTATGTCTTAATTTAGCAATTAAATCTGTGACTTTAAAACCAGGTAATTGCCCACCCTCACCAGGCTTAGCACCTTGAGCTATTTTAATTTCTAATTCGGAACAATTATTTAGGTACTCTGCTGTTACACCAAATCTTCCACTTGCAACTTGTTTAATAGCTGAACTTGGGTTGTCACCATTTTTTAACTTAAAATATCTTCTTGCATCTTCTCCTCCCTCCCCACTATCTGATTTTGAGCCTATTCTGTTCATAGCTATGGCTAAGGTTTCATGTGCCTCTGGACTAAGTGCACCTAGTGAGATTCCCGGAGATACAAAACTTTTTCTTATTTCAGAGATACTCTCTACACTATCCAAATTTAAAGAATTAGGACTTTCATTAAACTGTAATAAGTCTCTTATCTGAATTGGTTTAGAGCTATAAATTTTTGAGGTATATTTTTTGTAAAGATTATATGAGTCCCTAGTGACAGCTTCTTGAAGCATATGTATTGAAACGCCCTCATATGCGTGTGCTTCGCTATTAGCTCTAAATCGATATTCTCCACCTATATCTAAAATTACATTATCAGATTTAAAGGATTCATCGTGTTGTCGCCTTACTCTTTTTTCTAATCCATCTAATCCAATACCAGAAATTCTAGAGGACATTCCTGGAAAAAAACTCTCTACCATACTTCTACTTAAGCCAATTATTTCAAAATTTCTTCCACCCCGATATGAACTAATTACTGAAATACCCATTTTACTGATAATTTTTCTAAGTCCCTTCTCTATGGATTTTTTAAAGTTCTTTATAAGATGAGGGTAATCAGTATTTTGGTAGATATTTTTTTTATACCTATCTGAAATAAGTTTCTCTACTAATGAGGCATTAACAGTTGTGGCGCCAACACCAATAAGTACTGCAAAATAGTGTACATCAAGACACTCTCTGGATGATACATTTAAAGAAGTAAAAGTTCTTAAGTTATTTTTAATTAAATAACTATGAACAGCACTAGTAGCTAGTATCATTGGCAAGGCAATTCTATCTTTATTAATATTGTTATCAGTTATAATTAGATGTTGAGAACCAGACCTGACTGCCTGTTCAGCTTCAGAACATATTCTTTGTATTTCAATTAAAAAATTAGTCTCTTCATTTAATTTATAAGTACAGTCAATCTCAGTTGTATACTTTGATAAATGACTTTTTAATGTTTCCAGTTCATTATCTAATAGTAAAGGACTCTCTAAAAGTACCAAATTACATTGTTCAGAGTCTTCTTCTACAATATTTCCAAGGTTTCCAAGCCTAGTTTTTAAACTCATTACAACTTGTTCCCTAAGGCTATCAATAGGAGGGTTTGTTACTTGGGCAAAATTTTGTTTAAAGAAACTATGGAGGCCTCGGTATCTTTCAGTGAGTACACTTAGTGGTGCGTCGTCTCCCATTGATCCAACGGCCTCTTGCCCTGTCTTAACCATAGGATCTAAAATTAAATCAAGAGTTTCTAATGTTAAATTAAATGATTTAGCAATTTGAAAAACATTTTCCTCATCCTCTCGTGATGGTTCATAAATTTTTTCATTCGATAAAATGTTATCTAAATTTATAGTTTTTTGATTCCAATCTGAGTAATTATTACGTTTACAGAGTATTTCTTTTAATTCAAAGCTCTCATAAAACTTATTCTCTTTGTAATTAACTGCTATTAGTTCACCTGGCCCAACTCTTCCTTTTTTTATGATATTTTTCTCATCTATATTAATCATTCCAACTTCAGACCCTGAAATTAATAAGTTGTCATCTGTCAGTATGTATCGAAGAGGCCTTAAACCGTTTCTATCCATACCAGAAATTATCCAATCTCCAAAATTTCCGCAGACAGCTGCTGGTCCGTCCCATGGTTCAATGACAGCGTTACAATAGGCATACATGCTCTTTAGTTGATCAGATAAATCTGATCGATTAGACCAAGATTCTGGAATTATCATGGATTTTGCCATAGGCATGTCTCTATCCGTTTGAACAAAAAGTTCAAAAGCAGCATCTAGGGATGCAGAGTCAGAAGCGTCTGGATCAAGTATTGGTTTTAAATCATTAATTCTCTCATTAAAAAAAGGGTGGGTTATTCTTGGCTCATGAGCGCTCATCCAATTTATATTTCCCTTTAAAGTATTTATTTCTCCATTATGTGCTAAAACTCTAAATGGTTGCGCCAGAGACCATGTAGGAAATGTATTAGTGGAGTACCTTTGATGGTAAATAGCAAATTTAGATTTAAATTCATCATCTAATAAATCTGGATAGAATTCAGATAGCTGTTCAGCTAAAAACATACCTTTGTAAACAATTGTTTCTGTCGATAAAGAGCAAATGTAAAAATCATTAATACTCTGAGATTTAATTTTGTTCTCTATCCTTCTTCTTGTTAAATAAAGTACCTTTTCAATATCGGGCGTGGTTTCTTTTGGGGAAAAGATTATTTGTTCAATTTCTGGTTTTGTATAATTAGCTTTTTCACCAATGATCTCTGTATTAACTGGAACTTGTCTCCATCCAAAAAGATTCATTCCAGCTTTTATAATTTCATACTCAACTATAGCTCTACATTTTTCTTGTGCTCCAAAATCTCTTTTTGGTAAAAATATCATACCTACACCCAATATAGAGTCTTGGCTCGTTCTATGGCCCATTTTTAAAACTTGTTTACTGAAGAATGAATTTGAAACTTCCAACATAATGCCAGCACCATCTCCAGTTTTGCCATCTGCATCAACAGCACCCCTATGAAATACAGCCTTAAGTGCCTCGACACCCTTTTCAACTATATCTCTTCTTGACTCACCTTTGATTGAGGCAACTAAACCGACACCACAATTATCATGTTCATGTTTTTCATTATAAACGTAATTGTCTTTTAGCTTTTGCTTATTTCTTTTGTAGATTTCTAGTGAGTGATCTCTCATGATGCTTTTTTAATTTTTGAATTTTGTAAGAAATTATGAATTGATTTTGCAACTTCACGGCCATCGTGGATCGCCCATACAACAAGAGAGGCACCCCTGACGATATCCCCAGCAGCAAAAATCTTTGGATTACTAGTTTGAAATTTTTTAAAATCAACTTTAACTGTTTTCCAGGTTGTTAATTCAATATTAGTTTTAAAATTATGGTTTAAATCTTCAGGTTCAAAACCGAGAGCTTGAATAATTAAGTCACTTTTTATTTGTTTTTCAACACCTGTATCAACTGGTTTTCTTCTTCCACTCTCATCAACTTCTCCTAAGGCAGCGACTTTGTATGTCATACTTGTTGCAGTAGAGTTATCACTTATAATTTTAGATGGGACAGATAACCAATTAAATTTAATACCCTCTTGTTCTGCATTTAAAACTTCTCTTGCTGATCCAGGCATGTTTTCCTTATTTCTTCTATAAAGACAAGTAACTTCTTTTGCTTGTTGTCTAATTGCTGTTCTAACACAGTCCATAGCTGTATCTCCGCCTCCAATAACAACTACATTCTTATCTTTTGCGGTGAGAAACTTATTATTTGATGGAGAGTCACCTAATCCAGTTCTATTGCTCTCAATTAAGAAATCTAAAGCTGGAATGCTATTGTTAACAGATGAAGTATCTATATCCAATTTTCTAGCCTTATAAACACCAGTTGCAATTAATATTGCGTCATAATCTTTTTCCAAATCTTGAAAAGAGATGTTTTTTCCGACTTCCATATTTAAATTAAATTTAACTCCACTTTCTGAAAGCCACTCTGTTCTTCTTTCAACAATTTTTTTATCCAATTTAAAATTAGGTATTCCATAAATCATCAAGCCACCTGCTCTATCATTTTTTTCGAAGACATCTACTTTATATCCATTTTGAGTTAAATAAGCTGAAGCAGCCATTCCTGCAGGACCAGATCCTATGATAGCCACTTTTTGTTTAAATTGATTTTGTGAAGATAAATTTTTTACCCATCCTTTTTCCCATGCTATTTCTGTTAAGTATTTTTCTAAATTACCAATTGTAATTGAACCAAAACCCGCCTGTTCGACAACGCAATTTCCTTCGCATAAACGATCTTGAGGACAAACTCTTCCACACACTTCTGGAAATGCATTTGTAGATGCTGAAACTTGATATGCCTCTTCAAGTCTGCCTTCAGCGATGTAACGAAGCCAATCTGGTATATTATTATTTAAAGGACAATGAATTTGACAATATGGTATTCCGCATTGTGAGCACCTTGAAGATTGTTCTACAGAGTCATTTTTATCAAACTGACTGTAAATCTCTTGAAAATCCTTTATTCTCTTTTCAGGTTCAGTTTTAGATGGATTCTTTGGTTTTTTTTTATGAAACTCTAACATGATAATAAAATATTACTTTATTCTCCTACAAATAAATTGGATGGTATTAATATAAAGATTTTTAGACATAGTAAACCAAGAAATGATAATAAATTATGACTATTGATAGTATTTTTTATATTTTTTATGGTTTAATACAAGGAATTACTGAATTTATCCCCATTAGTTCAAGTGGTCACATAAATATCTTAGAAATACTTTATAAAAATATAGAATCAAGAAACTATTTATATGAAACATCTGCCCACTTTGCCTCTTTATTAGCTTTATTAATATATCTGTTTGCACATAAACATTTTTCAAAATCAAATATCAAAGCCAACTTTAAGATAATTGTTTATGCAACTATACCAGCAGTTTTTCTGGGCTTTATACTAAAATTTTATAATTTAAGTTTTATTAGCTTAGAGTTAATAGGATACACCTCAATTATAGGAGCAATATTGCTCTATATCTCAGACAAACCAAATAAGTTTAAATTTGTTATAAAAAGCAAAAGTACCAAATTCATTTTAGCTGGTTTCTTCCAGTGTCTTGCTTTTTTGCCAGGTTTTAGTAGAGCAGGGAGTTGTATCATTGCCTTCAGGTTATTTGGAGAAGACCGTAAATATTCTTCTATTTATAGCTTGTATATGGGTATACCCATTATTGTGTTATCTTTTTTTTCAAATATAAAAGATTTTGAGAGTGTTATTATTAATAAGGGACTATTTATAGTTTTTTTTTCTTCATTTTTTGCAGCTTATATTACAATTTCTATTTTTATAAATTTTATAAATAAAATTGGTTTCACACCATTTGTTATTTATAGAATTTTTATAGGCATAGTCTTATTAATTTATGTTTATTAAACTTTATCAATAAACTTTTTAAGGTACTCCGAAGTAATAATTTTCATATTTGAGAGATCTTGATTCAATATTTCGGTGACTAATTTTTGACTTCCCTCTGATATACTATCATGAGAAAGAGTTACATACTGGTCATAAGTGAATAAAGGTTTAGGGAGTTTTTCTAATATTTTGCCTTGAAGAATTGCTAGAAAAGAAGGAATATAAAAAAACCTCTCCTTTTTTTTTAAAGATAAAAATATATGGCTTAATATCTCTTTAAGAGTAAAAATCTCATTACCAACTGCTGCTAAATTAGAATTTTTATACTTATCAAAGTTATGTAGTAAATTAAAAATAAGAAGAGATAAGTCATTAACATAAATCGGTTGAAATTTAGTTTTTCCGTTTTTAATCAAAGGAAGAAATGGTAGGATTTTCGCCATCCTTCCAAATAAGTTAAAGAAATTATCTTCCTCTCCATAAACAGTACTTGGCCTTATGATAATGTGGTTGGTATTATTATTTTCAATAAATTCTTCACCCATTTTTTTACTGATTAAATAATTTGATTTTGTTTGAAAAGTAGACCCTAAGCCAGAAACATGAATAAAAGGTTTTTTGTATAATTCACAATAATTAGCAATTTTTTTTGGTAACAAATAATGGACTAGTTCAAATGATAAGTTATTTTTTTCATATAAAATACCAATTAAATTAATAACTAAGTCTGAATTTGCAACTAAGCTTTTAATTTCATCTAAATTATGAATATCAAATTCTATTACTTCTATCTGCCCAATATCTCCTGAAAGAATATTTCTTTTAACTCTACTTGAATTTCTTACAGGGCATATTAATTTGTCACCATTTTGAAGCAGTCTTTTTGTGACACTTCTACCGATGAAGCCTGTAGATCCGAAAACTAAAATATTTTTGTTTTTCATTGTGATATCTATCTTATATAAATATATGTTCTAAGATGTCAAATTATCAATTATTCCAAAATGACCTACCAAAACAAATATTGAAAACCTTTAAAACTTCAATTTCTGTAGATACTGAGACGATGGGTTTAGTAATTAAAAGAGACAGACTTTGTCTCGTGCAAATTAAAAATAATAGTGATGGTGAAAATTATTTAATTCAAATTAATGACAAAATAGACCCAAAAAAATGCCAAAATTTAAAAACTCTTTTAGAAAATAAAAAAATTTTAAAAATTTTTCATTACGCTAGATTTGATATAGCTGTATTGAAACACTATCTTAAAATAAATGTTAATAATATTTTTTGTACAAAAATTGCTTCTAAGCTTATTAGAACTTACACAAACAGGCATGGGCTGAAAGATTTAATATCTGAATTTCTGAAAATCGATATTGACAAGAAAGAACAATCATCAAACTGGAGCAATAAAAGTCTTTCTAAAGATCAAATATGGTACGCTTTGAATGACGTTAAATATCTCCATGAAATATATCAGGTTTTGAATGCAGAGCTAAAAAAAAAATCATTAATCAAAGAATATGATGAAATAATATCTTTTTTAAAAACTAAAGTAAGACTTGATTTAATGGGGTGGGACTTTGATATATATTCCCATTAAGAATAATTTGCTGTTATGCCTATGAAAAAAATTTTGAGTGTTGGAAGGGAGGTATTAGCAACAGAAATTAAAGGTCTTGGTTCTCTCAAAAAAAGTTTGAACAACAATTTTGCCAAAGCAGTGAACCTTATTTTAGAAAGTAAAAATAAAATAATTTTTACTGGATTAGGTAAAAGTGGTTATATCGCGAGAAAGGTATCTTCATCTTTCAAATCAACAGGAATGGCATCTTTTTATTTGCATCCCTCTGAGGCTAGTCATGGTGATCTTGGTATTATTGATAAGGGAGATATATTAATTATTATCTCTAATTCAGGCGAAACAAATGAAATTTTAGATATTATTAACTTTGCAAAACTTAAAGGAATTAATATTATTTCAATTACCTCAAACTCAGATAGCATTTTATCAAAAAATTCTAATATAGTATTGAGACTTCCCAAACATATTGAGGCAGACAAGCTAGGTATTATTCCCACAACTTCTACAACAATGGCATTGGCTCTGGGTGATGCTTTATGTTGTACAGTATTAAATTATAGGAAGTTTGATAAAAAATCTTTTAGTAAATTTCACCCTGGAGGAAAACTTGGGAAAAACCTCAAAACTCTTGAAGATATTATGAGTAAAGACTTGCCAACCGTAAATGTTAAAGAAACTATTTCTGAGGCAATTTTAGTTATGACTGAAAAGAAATATGGTTGTGTAATAATATGTGATCACAGAAAAATGATTAAAGGTATAATTACAGATGGTGATCTTAGGAGATCATTTAAAATGGGAATTAATAACTTAAATAGTTTAAAAATCAAAGATATGATGAATTCAAAACCTGTTACTGTTAAAAAGAATATTTTAGTGACGGCGGCAATAAATTTGATGAATAAAAAATCAATAACAAGTTTAATTATATCTGATAATGGAAAACCCATAGGGATAGTCAATTTAAAGGAATGTACTCTTAGTGTTTAATATAAATAAGGTAAATTATTTTGTTTTTTTTTTAATTTTTACATGTTTATCAGTACAAGCATTGATTATATTTTTGAATAATAAATCTAATAGCTATATCAAGGAGCAAAGTAATTCTTTAGATAGATTTGAAACTATAATGTTTAATAAAGACGGAAATAATCTTATTAAAGCTGATAAACTAATATATATCGATGATAAACAAACTTTGCTACAAGGAGAGTCTAGTTTGAAAAATGAAAATTATGAAGTTAAAAGCTTTAATATATTAATTAATTTTAGCACAGGCAATGCTGAAAGCAGTCATAATACAAATTTAAATAATAGAAATGTTAATGTCATATCTGAGGGTTTTAAATTCAATAACTCCACAAGGATAATAAACTTTGTTGGGAAAACTGTAGTTACATTTCTAAATGAGTAATTTAATTAAAATATTTGTTGTTATTTTTTTATTTTTTCCAACGATTTCAAATTCAAAAGATATTTTAAAAGCTAAAGAGGGGATTACTTGGGACTCTGAAAATCAAGAGTATGTTGCCACAGGTAGTGTAGAATATGAAAGTAGTGATATAAAAATACTTAGTGATTACATCAAAGCTAAATATCAAATTGAAAATGATAAAGAAATCTTTAACGAAATTGAAATTAAAGGAAACATACAAATTTTTTATAATGAAGAAATATACTATTCGGACTATGGTTTATATTTGAAGCCAAAAAATATAATTGAGCTTTATGATAATGTAAAAATAGTTTCAGAGGATAGAATTCTTAAAGGTGATGAACTTATTATAGACCTCAAAAACAATACAAGAACCATGAGTACATCAAAAAAAGAGAGTGTTGTTGAGGTATTTATTAATGAGTAATGAGATACAATTAAAAAATATAAATAAAAAATTTAAATCAAAAATTGCTTTAAATAAAATAAACTTATTTTTTGATCAAAAAAAAATCTATGGACTTCTAGGACCTAATGGTAGTGGAAAAACTACTTTGTTTAATATTATTGCTGGCTTTTTACAACCAGATAGTGGGGAAATATATTTAAATCAAAAGAACTTAATTGATTATAGTCTCAATGATAGAAGTCTATTTGGTATATCCTACTTGCCACAAGAGGCTTCTATATTTAGAGATCTAAACGTCTATCAAAATATATTATCAATTGCTCAGTTGTTTCATAAAAAAGCAAATGCAGAAATTATTACAAAAAAATTGGTCAATCTCTTCTCATTAGATAAGTTTGTTTATACTAAAGGAAAGCTTCTCTCGGGTGGGGAGAGAAGAAGAACTGAGATAGCTCGTGCACTAGCAAGCAATCCAAAATATTTACTGCTCGATGAGCCCTTTGCTGGCATAGATCCTATTGCTATTGAAGATGTCAAAGAAACAATATTAAAACTGAAAAATAGCGGTATTGGGATAATTATCACTGATCACAACGTTAGGGAGGCTCTAAAAATAGTTGACTATGCGAATATTATTTACAACGGAGAAATTGTAAAAGAGGGAACCCCAAATATGATTACTAAAGATAAATTTGTGAAGAAAATTTATTTGGGTGAAAACTATGATGGCTAATTTCAAAAAAAATACTATCAAAGGCTCCTATTACCCCCCAGGAGATAAATCTATAAGCCACAGAATAATTATACTAGGAAGTCAAGCATTAGGAAAATCAGTTGTATCGAATCTGCTTGAGGGAGAGGATGTATTAAACACTATCAAAGCTATGAGAGATTTGGGTGCTAACATAAAAAAAGAAAGAGGAAAATTTTCAATTTATGGATTACCACCTGGCTCATTGTTTCAACCAAAAAATAAATTAAATTTTGGTAATTCAGGTACTGGAATAAGATTAATATCTGGTCTTGTTTGTTCAAACAATATTAAAACAATTTTGATTGGTGATAAATCTTTAAGTAAAAGGCCTATGAGGAGAATTACTGAACATTTATTAAAAATAGGTGCGATTATTAAGCTTAGGGGAGATTTATATCCCCCTATAAGAATTAAAGGTATCGGAAATCCAATACCTATGAGTTTTGATATTAAAATACCATCAGCACAAATAAAAAGCTCAATAATTTTATCATCACTGAACACTAATGGTATTGTAAAAATAAAAGAATTTAACTCAACTAGAGATCATACAGAAAACATGCTCAAGTCTATGGGATATAACATAACTGTAAAACAAAACAAAAAATTTAGATTTATTAAATTACAAAATGATAAACCCCTAAAACCAATTAATTACAGAGTCCCTGGCGACCCATCTTCAGCAGCATTTTTAATTACAGCTGCATGTTTATTACCAGGATCCAAATTTGCTGTTAAGAATATTTTGTTTAATAAGACAAGAATTGGATTTATACAAACCTTAAAATCTATGGGGGGTAATATAAAGATTATAAAAAAAGAAAAATTAAATAATGAGATTGTAGCTGATATATATATTGACCAAAAAAAAAATTTAAAATCAGTAATAGTAAAGTCGTCTAATATACCGTTACAGATTGATGAAATACCTATACTTTCGATAGCTGCTTCATTTGCTAATGGTACTTCTATTTTTAAAGGATTAAAGGAACTAACTGTAAAAGAAAGTAATAGATTGGATCTAATTCATAAAAATTTATTAAATATGGGTGTGAAATCTGAGATTAAAGGTTTTGATTTGTATATCTATGGAAATTATAAACTAAAAAAAGGCAATGCTAAAATAATACATAATCTTGATCATCGTATCGTAATGTCTTTTTATATCGCTAACTTAATATGTGAAAAAAATAACATAATTAAGGATAAATCATGTGTTAAAACAAGTTATCCCTCTTTTTTTAAAGATGTTAGAAAATTTTTAAATTAATTTTCTTGAAAATTAGAAATAAAACTTTAAAACGACCTAACAATTTGAAAGGTAAATCATGACTTATGATATCGAATGAAGAGTATAACAAATTATTAGATCTACAATTTGACTCAAAAAACAATATATCTGCAAATAAAATAATTTCTGGAACAATTCTAAAAATAAGTGATTTACAAGTTACTGTTGACATAGGCTATAAAAGTGAGGGACAAATCCCCAAAGAAGAATTTATAAACACTGGACATTCCGATGATTTAAAAACTGGACAAAAAGTTGAGGTTTTTATTGAGAAACTCGAAGATAGAGAGGGAAATATCAAAGTTTCTCATGAAAAAGCTATCAAAATGAAGTCTTGGGAAAAACTTCAAAAAATATTTGACAATAAAGAGAGAGTTAAAGGCTTCATAGTTGGAAAAGCAAAAGCTGGTTTATATGTAAAAATAATGGGCACTAATGCTTTTCTTCCATTAAGTCAAATAGACGTTAGACCAGTTAGAGATGTAAGTCATTTAATTAAAACTGAAGAAACATTTGAAATCCTTAAGATGGATTATTCAAAAGGCAATATTGTAGTATCAAGAAAAGCTATACTTGAAGATAAACAAAAAGAAATAAAAAAACAGATATTAGAAAAATCTCAAAATAACATGGTTGTTAACGGCAAAGTAAAAACATTTACTGATTATGGGGCTTTTGTTGACTTAGGTGGTATTGATGGTTTAGTTCATTTAAGTGATATATCATGGAGCAGAATAGGTCACCCATCTGATGTATTAGAAATTGGAAAAAAATATGACTTCAAAATTTTAAAGGTTTCTGATGACTCAGATAAAATAAGTCTTGGTTATAAACAATTAAAGGACGATCCTTGGGAAAATATTGAAACAAAAATTAATCTTGATGAAATATATGATGGAAAAATTACACATATCACTGATTATGGTGCATTCGTCCAACTAACTAATAAAGACTTAGAAGGTTTAGTTCATTCAAATGATATCAGTTGGACAAAAAAGAATATCCATCCTAATAAGATTTTAGAAGTGGGTTTTAATATTCGTGTTAAAATATTAGAAATAGATAAAGAAAAGAAGAGAATTAGTCTTGGCATAAAACAAACTGAGCCAAACCCTTGGGAGAATATTTTAAACGAGTACAAAAAAGATCAAATTATTGAAACAGAAGTAAAAAATATTACCGAATTTGGAGTATTTGCGAAGCTTAATGAAAATATAGACGGACTAATCCACAAAAATGACCTCTCATGGACTGATTTGAATGGCGATAGATCATTAAAAAAATATCAAAAGGGTGAGAGTATTAAAGTAAAAATTCTTGAGATTGATCCTGACAAAGAGAAAATAAGCTTTGGTATAAAGCAATTATCACCAGATCCATTTCAAGAATATTTTAAAAACAAATCTAAAGGAGATATTGTATCAGCAACCATTACTAAAATAAATAACAATGGAATCGATGTTGAAGTTGATAATTTTATTGAAACAACCATAAGAAGAAAAGAGCTTTCAAAAAATAAAGAAGAACAAAACATATCAAGATATAATGAGGGCCAAAAGATAAATGCAAAAATCAGTTCTATTGATCTTACTAATAGGAAATTTGCTTTATCAATTCGACAATTAGAGATAGATGAGGAGCAGAGTTTATTAGAAAAATATGGATCTAAATCCTCTGGATCAGTCTTAGGAGACATTTTGGGTAAGGCTTTAGATGAGGATAAGGGATCCAAAGAAAAATAAGTCAGATCTATTAAAAAAATTCTTAGAGTCAGAGACCGACCTAACACCAAAAATTAACGAAGCAATTTTCACTAGTTTTTTTGATATACTAGAGAAAAATATTACTGATCATGTTGATATAGAATTAAGAAACTTTGGTGTTTTCAAACTAAAATTAATGAATCCGAGATATGGCTCTGATCCTAGAAATAAAAAAAAAATATATATTCCATCAAAATGGAAGGTTAAATTCAAAATTAGTGAAAGTATTCATAAAAAGTTAAATGAAAAAATTTAAATTTTTTATAGCATTAGACTCAGAAACAAACGCCAGAAATGTTAGGATTGTAAAAAAACTACATCCTCTTGTTTATGGTTTTAAAATTGGATATAGGTCTTTTTATAATAAAAGCTCGAGTGAACTAATATCAGAAATTAAAAAAACAAGATGTAAACTTTTCCTTGATTTAAAGCTACATGATATTCCTAACACAGTGAGTAATGCTGTAGACTCTATATCAAAATTTAATCCTGATTTTCTTACAATACATATATCTGGTGGTAAAGATATGATCAATGCCGCAGTAAGCTCATTAAAAAAAAATAAGCTTAAAACAAAACTTTTAGGTGTAACTTTATTGACCAGCTTAGATACAAAAGACAGTTTCAAAATATATAAAGAAAAGAATACCAAGAGGCTTGTAATGAAATTCTCTGAAATTGCTAATAAAGCAAATATTCACGGACTTATTTGTTCAGGTGAAGACCTAAATTCGTTAAAGAGGCTAAAAAAATTAATTAAAATAACACCTGGTGTCAAAATGTTTGCTAGAAATGATGATCAAAAAAGAGTTACTTTTGCTCATAATGCTTTACAAGATGGTGCAAGCTTTGTTGTAATAGGTAGAGAATTAATAGAAAGCAAAAAACCTTTAGATTTGTTAAAAAAATATGGCGAACAACATAAAAATAAAAATCTGTGGACAAAATAATCCAGCTATTATTAATCATTGTCTTGATTTAAATATTTCCTATCAAGGATTAATTTTTTATGAAAAGAGTCCTAGGTTTATAGATATGGGCACACTTTCTCTTGTTAACCAATATTTTAAATCATATAAAGATAAATTTGTGGGTGTTTTTGTAAATTCATCAATTGATGAAATTAAAAATAAATTAGAAGTTTTTGATTTTGATACAATTCAACTTCATGGACATGAAGATCAAAACTTCATAAGCGAAGTTAAAAGTAATTTTAAGAAAAATATATTTAAATCAATATCCCCAGAGGATTTTGAAACAACTGAGTTAATTGATGTAGATAAGTTCCTCATCGAAGCAAAACCTTCTTCAAATCAGATGCCTGGAGGAAACAATAAAACTTGGGATTGGTCTAATTTTAAAAATATTAAAAAACTCCCTTATATTTTATCAGGAGGTCTAAATGTCACTAATATAAAAAAAGCAATAAACTTAACAGGTACTGATTTTGTTGATATAAATTCTGGTGTAGAGGAACACCCAGGTGAAAAAAGCCTTACTTTGATAGATGGTATTATTTCATCAATTTATAATTAATGAAAAAATATAAACAACCTAGCACTGTTGGAAGATTTGGTGAGTTTGGTGGCATGTATGTTTCAGAGACATTAATGCCCCTATTATTAAATTTAGATAAATCTTACAAAAAAATTCAAAAGGATAAAAAATTTAAAAAAGAGCTAAATGATCTTTTTAAAAACTATGTGGGTAGGCCCTCCTCTTTGCACTTTGCTAAAAATTTATCTAAATATATTAATGGACCAAAAATATATTTTAAAAGAGATGAGCTTAATCATACAGGTGCCCATAAAATCAATAATTGCTTAGGGCAAATACTTCTTGCGAAAAAAATGGGAAAAACAAGAATCATTGCTGAAACAGGTGCTGGACAACATGGAGTTGCAACAGCAACTGTTTGTGCCCTTTTTGGTCTTCCTTGTTATATTTACATGGGGTCTAAAGATATCGAAAGACAAAAACCTAATGTTTTTAGAATGAAGCTTCTGGGAGCCACCATTATTCCTGTTGAGTCTGGGAGTAAATCTTTAAAAGATGCAATGAATGAAGCTTTAAGAGATTGGATTAAAAACGTCAGAGATACTTTTTATATTATCGGTTCTACCGCAGGTCCTCACCCCTATCCCAAAATGGTAAGAGATTTTCAATCAGTGATTGGAAAAGAAGCAAGAGAGCAAATATTAAAGTTAGAGAAAAAATTACCAGATTATTTGATAGCTTGCGTTGGAGGCGGATCAAATGCAATGGGTTTATTCTATCCATTTTTGAATGATAAAAAGGTAAAGATCATTGGAGTCGAGGCAGCTGGTAGAGGTGCTAAAACACAAGAAACAGCAGCTACTATGACGTCCGGAACACCTGGTATTTTACATGGTAGTTATAGTTATGTATTACAAGACAATGATGGACAAATAAAAGAGGCTCATTCAATTTCTGCCGGTCTCGATTATCCTGGTGTAGGCCCTGAACACTCATACTTAAAAGATATTAAAAGAGTTAAGTACTTTGGTATAACTGATAAAGAAGCTCTTGAAGCATTTCAAACATGTTCAAAACTGGAGGGAATTATTCCCGCACTAGAGCCCTCCCATGCCCTAGCCTACTTAATTAAAGCATTTAAAAATAAACATAAAAACAAAGTTGTAATTTTAAATTTGTGTGGACGAGGTGATAAAGATTTATTTACTGCAGCTAAAGCAATAGGATTTGATGCAGATGAATAATTTAGACTCTCTTCCTAAGAAAAAGATACTCTCATTATTTATGACGTGTGGGTTTCCTTCGCTGAGTCATAGTAAAAAGATTTTTAATGAAATGTTATCTCATCAACCAGATATTATTGAGTTTGGGCTTCCCTTTTCTGATCCAATGGCAGATGGCCCAATTATCCAAGAGGCAAATAAAATTGCACTTGGATCAAAATTATCAACACAGCAATCATTAGATTTAATTAAATATTTGAGTAAATCTAAAAATAATACTTCATTTGTTATCATGTGTTATTTAAATACTGTTCGCAAATTTGGATTAAATAAATTTATTAATAATATTAAAAGTATTGTCGATGGTATAATAATTGTTGATTTACCTTTTGAAGAGGAAAGTGCAATCAAAAAGTCATTGTCTAAAAATAATATACACTTGATCAAGTTAATCTCTCCAATGACTGATAAAAAAAGATCACAAAAACTTTTAAAAGGTTCAAAAGGATTTATTTATTATATATCAGCAACAGGAATTACAGGTTCAAATAAATTAGATTACAAAGAAATAAATAAAAATGTTAAATCTATAAAAAAAATGTCTTCTGTTCCTGTTTTAGTTGGATTTGGGATTAAGTCAAAAAAAGATGTCATTGATATATCCAAAAAAACAAATGCAGACGGTGTTATAATTGGTTCAGCTCTTATTCAAAAATATTTTGATTTAAAGATGGATTTAAATAAGTACCTTAAAAACCTTAAAAAATTTATTCAAGAGGTTAAGGTCTAAATATGAACTGGCTCACAGATTATGTAAAACCTAAATTAAGCTCCCTTGTTAATCGAAAAGAGTCTCCATCTAATTTATGGACTAAGTGTGGATGTGGGGAAAGAACCCTGTATGTAAGTGACTTAAAAGAAAATCTTAATGTCTGTTCATATTGTGACTTTCACATGGGGATGGATGTAAATAGTAGATTAAAAAATTTATTTGATAACGAAAATTATGAATTAATCGATGTACCTTTTGAAAATAATGATCCTCTGAAATTTAAAGATCTTAAAAAATACACAGACAGGATGAAAGCTGCGCAAAAGAAAACTGACCAAAAAGATGCCGCTATTTTAGCTAAAGGTGAAATTGGAAGCACTAAAGTTGTAGTTTTTATTTTGGATTTTAATTTTATGGGTGGTTCAATGGGTCAATTTGTAGGTGAAGCATTTAAAATTGGTTGTCAAAATGCTGTTGATTTGAATTGTCCATTTATATCTGTTGCTTCTTCAGGAGGTGCAAGGATGCAAGAGGGTATTGTAAGTTTAATGCAACTACCTAAAACAGTTGCAGCTGTGAATATGCTAGACCAACATAAAATTCCTTATGTAAGTGTTCTAACTCATCCTACTACTGGAGGTGTGAGTGCTTCGTTTGCGATGCTTGGAGATATTATAATTGCTGAAAAAGGAAGTATGATTGGTTTTGCTGGAAAAAGAGTTATCGAAGAGACGATCAAGGAACAATTACCTGAGGATTTTCAAACAGCGGAATATCTTCTTGAACACGGAATGGTTGACATGGTTGTCCATCGAAAAGAATTAAGTCAAACACTTTCAAAAGTTTTGTCATTCGTAAAAAAATAAATTCTTGAAAGATCCCATTTTTCAAAGGCTACTAAATCTACATCCAAAATTTTCAGATTTATCTTTAGGGAGAATCAAAAAACTTTTAAAAAAAATAAATTTTGATGAAAATTTATTACCAAAAGTCATTCATATAGCTGGTACTAATGGTAAAGGTTCAACAGCAACTATTTTGAAATCAATTCTCAATCATCATAATTACTCAACACACGTATACTCCACGCCTCACCTAGTAAAATTTAATGAAAGAATTCAATTAAGATCTAAAGAAATTTCAAATCAAAAATTATTAAAATATTTAAAGTTTTGCGAAGATAAAAATGAAGGAAATTTGATAACATTTTTTGAAATTACTACTGCGGCGGCGTTTAAAGCTTTCCAAGATCATAAAGCTGACTATCTAATATTAGAAGTTGGGCTTGGAGGAAGATTTGATGCCACGAATATTTTAAAAAAATCAAAGTATGCAGCTATTACTCCAATTTCTTTAGATCATCAAGATTATTTAGGAAATTCATTGTATCAAATTGCTTTTGAGAAATTAGGAATATTAAATCTAAAAAGTACGATTTTTATTAATCGACAGAAAACAAATGTTATGAAATATATCAAGTCACAATTAAAAAAAAGAAAATTAAATGCAAATCTATTTAATATTCATTGGAAAATAAAATCTAATTTTTATTTATCGAATGATATAAGAGTTAATTTATCAAATTTAAGTTTATTAGGATCACATCAATTAATTAATGCTGGATTAGCAATACATTTAGCCAGGTATATATTAAAAGAAAAATTTGTAATAAAAAAAACAGAAAAAGCGTTGATGAATTGTGAGTGGCCTGGGAGATTGCAGCAAATTAAGAGCGGACTTTTAAATAAAAAAATAAAGAAATATAAGAATATTTACTTAGATGGCTTTCACAATATCGATGGCATGAAAGCATTAATTAAATCATTACCAAAGAATAGGAAAATACTCATATGCTCTTTTTTAAATAATAAAAAATATACTCAAATGCTCTCTAACTTATCAAATCATTTTAATAAAATAATTGTTGTTAAAATGAACGAGGAAAACTCTATTACCGAGGATCTGCTGCCCAAATACCTTAAGCTCTATTTTGCAAATTCCTTAACAGATTCATTTAAAATGATTAATAAACTCTCATCAAATCAGACCACAATTTATTTTGGAGGATCATTATATTTTATTGGTGAAGTGATAAAATTAAATCGTTTAAAAAATTAGATTTTCTCGCTATATAGCGCCAAATAGCAAAAATATCCCCATTTATAAAAATATATTGATTGATCTAAATTTTCTCAAAAAAGTAATAATTAATAACTAACCTTAATCCTCCAGAACCATTCTTGTGGTTTTCTTCAAGAATGGTTCTACTCAATCTTCTTTTTGTTTTTCAAATAAAGTAGTAAAGCTAACCCTTCGTATGCAATTTTCCATAGTTGTCTAAATAATGGTAGCTTCAACAATAAAGACAGGTATCTCCATCTTGGAATTGTATCCCATAAAACTAAAAAGGACTCTGATCCAGAAAAAATTTTTCCATCATGATATACATGCATTCTTCTAAATAAATCTTTTTTGGAGAGATGATTTATATGCTCATCTTTATTTTTTGAAATATCAACATAGTTTATATTAAAGGTTTTCTTTTTATAGTGACTTATCTCTGCATTACAAATATTACATGAACCATTAAAGTATACTTTCATTTTGATTACGCGGGTGGTGGTATTGAGCCATCTTTAAATAGATCATATCCCTTTAAGACAGCAGGTCTAAGTGATATTTGATCATACCAACGCAATAGATTGATGTATTTATTCAGACCTATATCATGAATTGGGTGTCTAGCGATCCAAGGAAATGTTGCAATATCTGCAATTGAATATTCATTTGCCAAATATTCATTTATAGATAAATGATCATCTAAATTTTTGTATATCGTTTCTGCAATTTTAAAATATCTATCTTCACCAAAATCACTTTTACCAGGATTATAATGATGAAATTGATGATGCTGACCTAACATAGGGCCTATATATCCCATTTGAGCCATCAACCACTGGGTTGTTAAACTTTGATTTGAGCCATAAAATTCTCCAGATAAATTTGCCAAGTAAATTAAGATAGCACCAGACTCAAATATGGTCTTGTTATTATGTCTTAAAACAGGAATTTTTGAAAATGGAGAAATTTTTTTAAACTCCTCGTTGAATTGTTCACCCTTATTTAAATTAATTAAAGTCAAATCATAACTCTCATTAATCTCCTCTAACATTATTGAAATTTTTCTTGCATTTGGAGTTGAGTCTGCAAATAACTCAAACATTCAAATTAAACTCATAATATATTTATGAATAAAATATCCTATTACGAGTAAAGTCAATCCAATCAAGTAAATTAACCAAAAATTCATATTGAGATTTTTTGCAAAGAAAAAAGGTAAGAAAAATAAATATGAGACAGGTACTCCAATAAGAATGCTTTTTGCAAATATTACAGTATTTTCAGTATTTTTATGCTCTAAGAAAGAGAAGGCTATGGCTATTATACTTGCTATTGGAAGAGCAATAATAAATCCAGATAGCTCAGGTTTTTTACCGGAAAGCCAACTTGCAAATGCAATCACAAGAGCAGCTAATAAAACTTTTAAAGCAAAAATCATAATTATCTATTTTATACTAATTAATAATAATTAAAGATTATTTTCAGGTATTAAGAAAGTTGTTGATGCCCAATCACTATGCCAGATTGGCTCATTTTTTTCTGGGTCTGCTTTTAATGGATAAATCACAACTGAGTCTAAAAGATATTCCCTTCCTGGTTCAATATCAAAAGTGAATTTTCCTTTATCATCCGTTATGATATTTACAATTGATAACTTTGTATTTTTATATTTCGAAAAAATTGTAACAAGATTTTTTTTTAGTGGTTTTTTTTTGTAATATAAAGTTCCACTCATTTGCTTTGAATTCAATTCTTTGTAAGGATTTTGGTCTAAAACAAATTCAAATAGAAGTCCTGTTTTTTTATCCTTCCCTTCACTGCCATTTAGTGTAATAAGAGATTTTGCATAACGACGATAACTCTCAATAAAATTACTTTCGGGAAATCCTTTCTCAAAATGAGTATTGATTAGTTGCTGGTAACCTTTTTCATTAACAAAATCCTCGAATTTTTGAAACTTTTTATAATCAACATATTTATCTTTAGTTTCATGATAAATAATTAATAAATTGTCTAAATTAGTCGTTATATTAATTGCAGGCACATCACCTAGTATGCCCTTTATTTTTTCTTTTTTATTTTTGGATCCAGATAATATTTTAAATGTTTTAAAATCTTGTGGATTATACATTAAAACCATACCTTGAAATTCTTGTCCTACCCTCAAATGAGCATTTATTAAGTCATCATTAAGTTGATATTGCGTAGGTTCGATCCAAAATTCATGAGCGTTTGCTCTAATAGAATAAGCAATAAGAAGCAAAAAAATATAAAGAATTTTTAAATGAATTTTGGTAAACATGACCGAATGATTAAGTACTTATTTTTTCTAATTTTAATATTGAGCTCTCCTCTGCATTCACACGAAATTAAACCCGCGGTGATGGATATTACCATTATTGAAGGAAATGCATCAATCGAATTTAAATTAAATGCAGAAACTATTCTTTCTGAAATTGATGCCTCTTTATATCAGGATACCAACGACTCACCTCAATCTCAAAAATATGATGCGTTACGAGCCCTTTCCACTGAAGAAGTAGAAAAAATGGTCATAGAAAATGAAAATAAATTTACAGATAAGATTAAAATCAATATTGGAGATGAAACTATTCCACTTTCTTTAAGAAATGTAGAAACTTTTCAAGAAATAAATGATGAATTTCCCAGAGATACAGCTTTAAGCATAGGTTTTGAAATAAATGATGAGTCTTTTTCCATTCAATTTGAAAAGGAATTGGGTCCCGTGGTAATTAGACATTTTGAGGATTTATCAAAAGAGTCTGTATTATTTACAACCTATTTACAACCCGCTGAAAAATCATCACTCATATCCCAACAGACACGGTCTTCAGCTTTAAGTACGACAATTGAATATTTGGTTTTAGGTATAGAGCATATTGTTCCTAAGGGACTTGACCATATCTTATTCATAATAGGTATCTTTTTTTACGCCATCAAATTTAAACCTTTGTTACTTCAAGTCACAATGTTTACAATTGCGCATTCGATCACACTTATTCTAGCTAGTTTTAATTTAATTTTTATCCCTGCTACTATTGTTGAACCGTTAATAGCATTGTCTATTAGCTATGTTGCAATTGAGAATATTTTTCAAAGACGTTCAACTTTACTTCGGTATTTAATAATTTTTATTTTTGGATTAATTCATGGTTTAGGTTTTGCATTTGTGCTGGGAGATATTGGGTTAAATACTAGTCAACTTGTTTTAAGTTTAATCTCATTTAACATTGGTGTAGAAATAGCACAGATAGCAATTATTATCTTAGCATCAATTATCTTTGTAATACCTTCACGTCAAAGTTGGTATAGAGCATTTTTGCAAATTCCTATTTCGATTATAATTTCAATGATTGGTTTATATTGGTTTATTGAAAGAGTATTCTTTTAAAAATTTATTTTAATAGTGCCAAGAACTGATAGAGATTTATCTGTTATCACCATTTCTCCTGAACTTGGATAATAATCAAGAAAACCACCAACAATTACATAATGGGTTACAAAAATTAAATTACCTTGACTGTCGTCCCAATTTTTAATGAATTGGTTTAATTCGTACATTTGTTTTGAATGGTTTTTTTGATAATCAGCTGAAAATGTTGAATTTAAGGCACTTAAACTCTCAAAAATTCCAAATGCCAGACGAGCGGTTTCTTTGCAGCGACACCATTCGCTGGAATAAACAGAGTCTACTGGAATAGAATATTTAGAAAATAATATACCCATTCGTTTAGATTGATTAATTCCTTGTTCATTTAAATTTCTTTGTGTTGAACAATCGTATAATTCAAAATTATTGGGATCACCGCCTCCAGGAGCATATGCGTGACGAATAAAAACTACTTTGCCACCCTCTTTTAATAATTCCCAACTTGTTGTTTCATCAGATAAAGAATTAAATGTAAAAAAAAGAGAAATTAAGATAAAGAAATTAACAATTTTCATTGTTGTGAGAGGTATTGATGATATGCCTGCTTTTTTACGTCATTCCAATATTGATCTGCCTCTTCAGCTGTATATTTTCCGTAAAGTTGCATCCAAAGATCAGTTGTCACTAAAGATAAAGCTTCCTCTTTTTCTTTCCACTCATCATAGAACCAAGGGTCTAAAGAGGGCTCAACTCCTTTTTGTGAAAAATAATTGACCTCTTCATGAATTCCCCCTATGTCTATAATCATTGTTTTAGGAGAAAACTCTACATCCTCGAAAAAACGTATACGTGCTATATCTTCTTCGGTTAATCCTTTAACCACTATACCTTCAACGCCAGAATAATTTTCACCGAAGATTATTACAGGGAAGTTTTCATTAATGACTAAACGCAATTCACTTTCTGGTGCAAAAGCTTTAGTTATTTTTAAGTGATCAGTTTTTCCTCCTATAACCTTCTCTAATATTGCAATAGAGCGAAGAGTGCCGTAAAAAAAATAATTATTCATTTTAGTCTTAGAAAAATTCTGGAAGAGCTGCTTTTTTTATCTTCATTTCATGAAGGAGTATGCAAATTTGTTCAGAAATTTCAACACTATTTGGCGTATCACTGTGAACACACACTGAATGAATGTTTGTTTTGAGAGTATTCCCATAACGTGAAATAATCCCTTCTTGTATAAGCATGGCTTTTACATGCTCCTTGGCGCTTCTAGGATCTGTTATTAAAGAGTCACTAATGGAACGAGGTGTTAAAGTAGCATCATCTTCATAAGTGCGATCTGCAAAAATCTCAAGGGCGGTGGGTATGTTGCAATTCATAGCAATTTTAGCAAGTTCACTTAAAGCAGGTGCAAGTAATATCATTGATGGGTAATTTTTTTTTAAAACATCTACTATTTCACTAGAAAGGTCTTGGTCAACGCATGCCATATTACTCAAAGCTCCATGAAGCTTAACATGTGTTAATGGAAAATTAATATTAGAGGCAAGATTATGCATAAACATTAACTGGTCTTTGACGATTTCTTGGATTAATTTTTTGTTCCAATTAATTTTTGTGCGCCCAAAATTATCTCTATCTAAAAAAGAAATATGCGCACCAACTGAAACACGTTTTGTTTTACAGTAATTTAGTGCTTTAAAAACAACGTCTTCTGACCCCCCATGATATAAACAAGAAAGATTAGCAGAGCTAATTTTATTTATTAACTGCGCATCAACAGTCTCGAAAAAACTGAGATCTTTTTCTGCGATATCAGAATTTAAATTAATTTTATTCAAATGCACCAAAGTTACATTATGATATTAGCGTGTATTTCAAAGGAATAAATTCTTATGGGGATCGGGGTTTAGTCTTAGATTTTGGAAATGAAACCTCAAAATCTATATCACAGGAGGTAAATGAGACATTTTTAAATATTTCAAACCTTAGCCTTCAATCACTAAACATTATTCCTTCCTTCAATAAAATAGTTGTAATTTTTGAAAATTCAAAAATTAGAGATCAAAACAAAGACAAAATTAGTATGAAAATGAAAGATACAAAATCTCAAACTAACAAAAATGTCACTAAAACATGGGAAATACCGGCATGTTATAATGAAGATTTTGCTTTAGATATAAAGATCATCCAAAAACTACACCAGATTACAAAAGAAGAGGTTATCAATCTTCACTCATCAGTTCGTTACTATACATATTATATAGGCTTCATGCCGGGATTTCCATATTTAGGGGATGTTCCCTCCCAATTAATCACACCGCGGTTAGCTACTCCAAGGGTAAAAATTCCTGCTAGATCCATTGGCATAGCAAAAAACCATACCTGTATATATCCAAAAGTTTCACCTGGGGGTTGGAATATAATTGGACAAATACCATTTGATATTTTTGATTTACAAAGTTCTTACCCTTCCCTTTTTCTTCCAGGTGATGAGGTAAAATTTTACTCAGTATCACTTTCAGAGTTTGAAAAAATTAGAAAATATAATTTTTCATTAAATGAATTGATCAAGGAATACTCGTCATGAACTCAATCATAATCACTCGTGCAGGGACTCATTCAACGATTCAAGACTTTGGAAGATTTCAATATCAGCACTTAGGAGTTTCACCAAGTGGAGCAATGGACCAAAGAATTATTACAGAGCTACAAAAAATTATACCCAATCATCAAAATCAATTTCTAGAATTTGCTTATGTGGGGCCTTCAATAAAAGTAAAAGAAGGGTCTGTTAAGATTTGTGTTGGTGGTAATTGTAATATGAGTATTCAGAAAAATAACAACAGCCAGCTTGAGTGCCAGCCCTATAAAAGTATTAATTTATTTGAGGGCGATGAATTGATTATTCACAATACAATAGACTCAGTATATGGATACATAGCTTTTGAGCATGGACTTGGGTTAGAGCCTTGTCTTAATAGCTACTCTACTGACACAAAAGCAGGAATAGGTTCGATTAATCGACCTTTAAATGATGAAGATATATTTCACATTAGCAAAGATGTAAGCTCTTGGGATCTTATCTCTATACCAATACCTGATTTAGAAAAGGTAACCAATTTCAAAGTTTACCCCGGTCCTCAACTTCAATATTTCTCAGACAATACTCTACAATCTTTTATTAGCGGTGTTTTTACGGTAACTAATCAAAGTGATCGAATGGGTATCAGGCTCAAAGGCGAGAGTCTCATTAGTTCTAAGTCTCATGATATTTTGTCTGAAGGAATATTACCTGGGTCTATTCAAGTGCCAAGTGATGGGCAACCCATTGTATTAATGCGGGACATTCCTTGTACTGGCGGGTATCCAAAAATTGCAATATTAAATGAAGTGGATATTTCAAGAATCTCTCAGCTCCCCCCTGAAACCAAAATCACCTTCGATTTACAAACAATCTATTAGCACAGATTTTATGTATAATTAAAAGTGAAAATCTCAAGTGTTCAAGATCTAATACCAATATCGAAAAATTCGAATATCTCCATGTTATCAAGAAATGATGCACTGGAAAAATTCAATTCTTTTAATCCTGCTCTCTATGCAAAAACAAGAAACTTTTTGAATGGACAAATTTCAAGATTATCAGCCCATATAAAATATGGAATCATCACTAACAAAGAGCTCTATCAATATATTCGAGACAAATATAATTTTGTTGAGAGTGAAAAGTTTATTCAAGAATTAGCATGGAGAGATTTCTGGAGAAGCTATGCCTACCATCATCCTGATCAACTATGGACAGATGTAGAAGAATATAAAACTGGATTTCAAGCTCAAGAATATCAAGATAACTTACCTGAGGATGTTATATCAGCAACAACACCAACACAGATTATTAATATTTTCATCGAGCAACTCACTAGCACTGGGTACCTTCATAACCATGCACGTATGTATTTGGCTTCTTATATTATTCACTTTAGAAGAGTGAAGTGGCAAGCTGGAGCGAAGTTTTTTATGAGTCATTTACTGGATGGAGATATTGCAAGTAATAACTTCTCTTGGCAGTGGATCGCGAGTACCTTTGCAGGAAAACCTTATATATTTAATTTAGAAAATGTTCACAAATACTGTCACAAAAGCATAGATATTATACCTGAGAAGAATAGAGAAATAGATGGCAGCTATGAAGAAATTAGCTCGAGGCTCTTTCCCAATTTATGAACTTAATTTATTTATATGACGAGTTTATGAGAGTGCCAGCCGGTATTGAGGGAAATCCTGTTTACATCTTTGATGATACTTTAACTGAAGGCTATGAGCTTAGTGACAAAATCATTGAAAATAGATACTTTTTAGCCAAAGAGGCAGGGGCTGAAATCTATAGAGGTAATACATATGAGATATTGCAAGAAATTCATAACCAAAACACCGTATCCAAAATTATAACAAAATCTACTTTTAGACCTATTTACCAAAATTTATTTCAAAAATTAGGTGAAATATATGATTTAGAGCAGTTACCCGATTACTTCTTATTGCAGGAGAATTATCTTCATCCAGCAAAAAGATTTTTTCAGTATTGGAACAAAATTAAGAAAAATTTAAAATATTAGTCATGGCTGAGAAATGCAAATATTGCGAGGGAGAGTTATCAGTCATGGACAGTGTGTATATTGAATCTGAAATTCGAACAGCACCTAAGAAAGTTCAAAATTTAATTAAAAGTCATCATAATCTTGTCTGTTATATGTGTTATAAAAAACTAAAAGCTATTAAAGTGATAAATACTGAAGATAAAAATAAAAAATTAAATTAGAGATTTTTGACTGTTTCTCTTAGCTCGTACTTTTGAATTTTACCAGTTGATGTTTTTGGTAAGACCTGAAATACAAAAGTTTTGGGCATTTTAAAACCAGCTAAGTGCTCTCTACAAAATTTCTTTAACTCATCTTCTTCTACCGTTTGACCTTCAATTAATTCTATAAAAGCACAGGGTGTCTCACCCCATTTTTCATCAGGTCTAGCAACAACTGCTGCTAATGATACTGCAGGGTGCTTTGTAATAATATTTTCAATTTCTACAGATGATATATTTTCACCACCACTAATAATTATATCTTTTGATCGATCTTTAACTTGAATATACCCACTAGGGTGCATTACTGCTAGGTCGCCTGAATGAAACCATCCGCTTTTCATCGACTCTTGAGTAGCCTCTTCATTTTTGTAGTACCCCATCATGACAGTATTTCCTCGGATCATAATCTCCCCCATAGTTTCTCCATCGGAAGGGACAGGTTCGAGTGTTTCTGGGTTCATGACTGATACCATTTCTGTGTGCGGATAGCGAACTCCTTGATAGGCTTTGAGCTCAGATCGCTTTTCATCTTCTAGATTATCCCAGTCCTTATTCCAAGCACAATGAACAACATGACCGTAAGTTTCAGTCAGTCCATATACATGCATAACCTCAAAGCCTAAAGACTCCATTTTTTGAAGAATTGAACTCGGTGGCGGTGCACCAGCAGTCATAACATAAACCTTATTTTTCAATGCTTTTTGATCATCTGAAGGGGCATTTGCTATCATATTTAATACGATAGGAGCACCTCCAAAGTGAGTCACCTCATATTTATCAATTAATTCGAAAATTTCTTTGACAACTATATTTCGTATAAATATTACACGGGCATGGAGCATCGCCAAAGTCCATGGGTACCCCCAGCCATTGCAGTGAAACATTGGTACTGTATATAAATAGGTGAGCCGGTTAGGCATATTCCATGCAGTGATGCTTCCCATTGACATTAAATAGGACCCTCTGTGATGGTAGACTACACCCTTAGGGTTACCTGTCGTTCCAGATGTATAGTTAAGCGAAATAGCCTGCCACTCATCATCAGGTCTTATCCATTCAAACCCCTCATCGCCTGTTTGTAGGAAACTTTCATACTCTAATTGTCCAATTGCTGGAATATCTCCTAAACCTGCTTGTTTGTCATCAATATCAATAACGATGATCTCTCTATTAACTTGAGCAATAGCGTCTATTGCTACATTGTGAAACTGTCTATCCACTATAAAAACTTTACAGTCACTATGATCTAGTATGTAGGCGACTGTTCTGGTGTCTAAACGAGTATTAATTGTATTAACAACACCTCCGATCATAGGAACAGAATAATGTGCTTCAAATAATTCAGGTGTGTTTGCTGCCATAATAGAAACAACATCACCTTTACAAATTCCAACCTTTGTTAAGGCACTGGCAAATCGAGTACATCGATCGTAAACTTGTCTCCAAGAGTACTTTCTCTCTTTATATACTATGGCTTCATAGTCAGGGTATACGTCTTTTATTCGATCAAGGAAACTGATGGGAGTCAAAGGAACAAAGTTTGCATCATTTTTATGCATTCCTTGTTCAAAATTATTCATTAGTTTTTTAGCCTTCTCCCCGTAGACAACATTGCATGGATCCTATCCCTCGTTTTATTGGATTGTATTAAATTTATCAAAGACTGTCGCTCTAAATCATATAGATTAGCTTCCGACAATTCTTTTGATTTAGTTGTATCACCCCCGCTAAGTACGGTTGCTAAATGAAGACCAATATCAACATCATAGCCAAAAATGATCTTTTTTTGCTCTAAATCCAATAAAACTTGGTGCATTTTCTCTTTTACATCAGGTCCGCTTAGTGTGAACTTTGGCTTTTCAGGAGCTGAATATCCATTCTTTAATAATGATACTTGATTAAAGGCCTCCACAAGAAGATTATCTCTATTCAATACAATAATATCATCATCTAGAAAAAATTTATGCTTTTTAGCTTGCAATGGGGAATGGGCCATTAGGCCATATCCTATAATATCGAATACTTGAAGAGCTGCTTTATCATGGTCATTTATATATTTTTTGTCTTGTACCCATCTCCACAATAATTCTTTACACCCACCACCGCCTGGAACAAGGCCAACACCTGTTTCTACTAAACCTAAAGTGCTATTCATGTGAGCAACCATCTTAGAAGTTTGACATGCTACTTCAAAACCACCGCCAATAGCTAATCCGGCTACGGCACTAACTGTTGGTTTCGACGCATATTTCATTTTTATACACGCGGATTGAAAATCAGATAGGTATTTATCAATACCTTTCCAATCTTTCACGTCAGCTAAACCAATCATGGTATTTAAATCAGCTCCTGCAGAAAAATTCATAGCCTCGTTATAAACTACAAGCCCTTGATAATTATCTTGCTCAAGACGATCTACTGACTCCTCTAAAATTTTCATGGCATCTGCGTTCAAAGCATTAGCCTTAGTGTGAAATTCACAACATAGTATCTTCTGTTCTCGTGGCTCATCACTAAATTGCCATATAGTGGCAGCAAAATTTCTAGATAGAGGATTAGCATACTTTTTATGATCGCCTAATCGACGAACACCCTCACCTCTAGATATAAACTTCATTCCTGCCTCATGGTTGTATGCCCGTGAAGAAGTAGAGTCATAAGGTTCTTGTTTTAATCTAATCATAGTAGTGAGTAATTCAGGTACTTCTAGTTTTTCATTTTGAAGTCGTTGGACAAATTTGGTGAGCCCGTACTCATTTAATAATTCAAATGGTCCTTCGTTCCAGTTAAATCCCATGCGAAGAGCGTCATCTATATCTGTTACCCTAGAAGAAACTTCAGGAATACAAAAAGCGCTATAATTAATGATTTTTGCTAGAACTGCAAAAGCATATCGACCATACTCACTATCATCATCAAGGAGTGTTTTGATGCCCTCTTTCTCAACTCTTCTAGCGATTTCTAAATCTACTTTATCAAAATCATAATAACTCATGTCTGAAGTGTTCATGGCTTTTACATGTTCATCGCCATCAACAATTGTTGTTTGATAAAAACCACCAGGGCCCTTGTTCCCATTATAACCTTTTTCAAGTAATTGCTCGACCAAAGAATGCGGTGCGACCACGTCCAAAAAAGGATCGTTTTCTTGCAATTCTTTTTTAAAGCTTGCAAGCACATCTTTCATCAAATCAATTCCGATGAGATCATAGAGTCCAAAAACACCTGTTTTAGGAATTCCTAAAGGTCGGCCAAATAAAGCATCTGCGATTTCTACTGGAAGGCCTCGTTCTAAAGCCTCATACATTGCCACTTGCATCGCGTACACACCAATTCGATTGCCAATAAAACCAGGAGTGTCATTACAATTGACAATTCCTTTACCTAGCTCATTTTTACAAAAATCACGAAGTGCATCCATTTTGTCTTTATTCATGGTTGGTGTTTCAACGATCTCTAATAGTCTCATAAATCGGACAGGATTAAAAAAGTGAGTAATACAAAAATCTGCTTTCATGCTATCTGACATCTCTTGTGTCAGAATTGATAGAGGAATTGTTGAAGTATTAGATGAAATAATAGAGTTGGGACTGCGAACTTTATCGATTTGGGAGTAAAGTTTATGTTTAATATCGATGCGCTCAACAACAGCTTCTATAATCCAGTCCGCATCTTTAATCTCGTCAAAATCGTCTTCAAGATTACCTGGTTTGATATGATCAATTCGAGACCTTTCCACTAAAAGAGGCGGATCTGACTTTTTGATAATATCAATCGCATTTTCAGAAATTTGGTTGGGTTTGTCTTTACCTTTGAGATCAAGTAAAACTACTTGGCGGTTAGAATTAGCCAAATGGGCAGCAATACCTGAGCCCATCGTACCAGCACCAATTACAACGATTTTATTAAATTTACTCATACTAGTAATAAGACAGGGATAATAGCAAAAAAAACCTCTAAGGGTAGTAGAATTGAGATAATACAATGAGCTGTTTGTTGATAAAAATATTAACTAATGCAATGATTTCATGTTAACCAGGATTGATGTTTAAGAAAATTAGTAAATAAATCATTAGGAATAGTTTTTCTGTTTCCGTAGTCTAGATAAAATAAACAAGAGAATTACTGAAAAGAATAAATTATTATTGACTCAATAGAAAATCGAAATTTTTTAAGTTCATTGATAATAAGCTTTCAATAAGATTAAAGAGTTTTAGTAATTAATACGTATTAATGAATTAATATATTCTAAGAATTTTTGATCTATCGGCCCTAAAGGTAAGAACATACTCTTTAGAATGACAATAAGCTCTGAAGCTATTGGAGTTTTGCGAAATTGACTCTATATAAACAATTCTTTTACTTTTTTTATTTTGAAGATTTGTGTATTCAATTTCATAACTTTTTCCTATCTCGTAAGATGATAGCTCTGTATTAGTAAAACTAGGTCCGCGTAGTCCCGATATTTTACTCTTGTTAAGCGGATGCTTAGAAACAGTATCTGATTTACTATGTCTATTTCTTGATTTTCTATTATTTATTTTTTTACACGCATTACAGTAATTTCCATATCCTGAAGCTAAGGAGCTATCTTTAAAGCTACTAAGTTCTAGCAAGACACCACATTTACCACAATTTTTCATTTGGCCAGAAGAAATTTTTTCGGTCTTCTCTAAAATTTTAGTTTGAATTAGGCTTTTTTTTTTAGTTTGGATTTAATAATTTCATTAAATTTTTGATCAAGATACTTTACAGGATCATCTGCCGTATTAAATCTATTAAGCCTGATAAATTCATATCCATAAGACTCCAATATTTTCTCTCTCTCGTAGTGCTCCGGGGTAAAATGCTCCTCAAAGTTAAACTCATTAATGTCTTGAAGATTTTGGAAGTGGTGCTCCAGGCCGTCATATTCAATAATTATTTTTTTTGAAATATCTTGCGAATTTAAAAGTAAAAGGAAATCGACCTTATATTTGGGGTGTTGATAGTGAGGGTTAAGCTGTCTGAGATACTCTCCAAGCTTAAATTGTGCATTTAGTTGAATATTTTCTCTGTATTCATTGAAAAATTTCGTTTGTTGTATCCAGTTGAGTGTATTTTTTTCCATTGGAGAGTTTGGGTCTAGCTCACTCTCTTTGGGTAATTCTCTGGCCTTTTCTAGGGTATTGTAGTAGTGCCTTATGGCATTACCAATTTCATTTCTATAATCTTCAGGTTTTTTTGAGAGTACAAAATGCATACATTCTTGAACTCGACTGAACCCCACATTCAATCTCTGACATCTTTTGTCGGTATCCTCATCTAAATCACGATCTATACAAGGGGATGAAGGAAATATGGTATTGAGTTTATCTTTAGAATTGTTTGCAACCATCGAATAGTAGATAGTCTCTCTTTCCTCACCTTGGCAGCTATCAAAGGTCATAATTTTTAATCTGAGATTTTCATAAAAATAGTCCCTCTCTGGATGTTTAGAAATCATTTCAGTGATTAATTTTTGTTGGTCTGTGAATGGAGTAATAATACCTACAGTTTGAGATAATTTTAATTCACACATTTTTTCAAGCTCTTGAATAATAAAATTTGCTTCATTCTTATTCGTATTACCAATTTCAAAATCTCCTTCTTCTAAAATAGTAAATTTTATTATTTCATCGATGGGTTTAGAATTAATTCGGATAGCCTCTAGGCTATTTTTATAAAAATTTTTACTGCAATAAGAGATATGTTCCTTGTATCCTCTAAAATGCTTTTTTAATGTAGTGGTGTAGTTAGCAATACTATTGAAAAAATCAAGAATAGATATTTTGATATTGAAATTTTTTACTCTTTCCAACATTAAAGAGTCTTTGCCTATATTCGATCTAAATGACTTTAATAAACTATCCATATAGTGGTTGTTAACTGCAATTGAGGCTTGGCCTGACTGCACATTTGAAAATTGTTTTTTATCGCCTAAAACCAAAACTTTTTTAGCTCTGATGAGCGCAGGGAAGGCTTGAGCAATACTGACTTGAGAGGCCTCATCAATGATAATCAAATCAAATAGATCTTTTTTTAATCCGATGTACCCGGCAAAATCTCGTACGCTCGCAATAATACAAGGGAAAGCTGATTTGACTTTTCCAAATTGATCTGTGGGAAAGGGTTTTTTGGCTCTGACAATTTTTTTGAGTGTCGTAGCAAAATTTCTATTATTGTCAAAGAAATCAATAATTCTACCATCAATATTATAGGCCATTTGATTAATATAACGCTCCTGTTTTTCTTCCTGTAGGCCGTTAAAATCGAAATCATTAACTTTCGTAAAGATATCCCTCATCATTTTTTCATACTCTAATTTTTTTGTGAGTTTGTTGGAGGTGATGAAAGTAAAATCAACCTTTTTCAATTGATAAATATTTTCTTCGTTAATCTTATTAATTGTTTTAGTTTCCGGTGCCTGTTGTAGGATTTTGTAAAATTCTGATATTTCATTGACCATGTCATTGCCTTTGTTGTGACAATCCTCAAAGATTGGATCCTTGATAATTTCCAGAAATCGTTTGAGAGTAGAAAATTTATTGTCAATTTTTTCTTTTATGAAGTCTTGCATGAGGCTAGTAATTCCAACTATATTTTTTATCTCATCAAAATCTGTGTCTAGTGTCTTTTTTTCTTCAAAATTAATTATTTTAGTTAAACTAAAATTTAGTTCCTCAATCTTATTTTTTTTACCAAAGGGCCAAACTTTATTTTTAGTTTTGACATATTCACTCAAAATATCATCAATCTCTTGTAGGTTTTGTTTCTTTAGAGATTTAATAGATCGTATCTTTTTAATATTTGATGTGATATCTCTCTTATTGGTTTTATAAGATAGGCAATCGTGGACCTGCTGATAAATGGTAGCAATTGTTTGAATTTCTTTTAATGATTTAGGGAAGCTCTTAAAATCAAGGTATGTTGTTGGCATAGTCTTGAATGCATAAAGAAATATTTCATCTTCCAATATTTCTAAAATACGAGAGATCTTATCTGAGTTAATTTTTTTTTGAATTTTCTTTAATTCTTCCTCATCATAATTTTTGGGTCCATCGTCTAAATTATTATGAAGAATTAAATATTCACGAATTTTCTCATTATCAATTTGATTAAGAAAATTTAAATCCTGGTTTAATTTCTTTTTTAAATTATTTTCGACTTCTCCAATAGAGTCCTCAATATTTTTAAATTCTGATTTTTGTGCAGAGTGGAAGCTTCTAATTTCATCTATTACCGTTTGAGTTAAGATCTTCCCGTAAGTATTCCCCTGTTTACCTAATCTTAAAATTGGATTTTGAAAATTTTCACTTAGTCTTACCTTATTGAGGGTTTGCGTAATTTTATCTTCTACAACATCTAGAGCCTCTTTTTTGTCTGATAAAATTAAAATTGATTTATCATTGAGGATGTGGTCAAAGGCTATCGCTGAAATTGTGTGACTTTTTCCAGTTCCAGGTGGGCCTTCAACCCAAACATATTTACAGCCCTCTGTATTAAGTGCTCTTAAAATCTTTTGCTGTTCTGTGTTCAAAGGTATCGGGCTTACGTAATTCAATCGGTCACTTATAGGGGTATCTCCCCAGCTATCTTCAATTGGTTGAATATATGGCTCAGGCTCATTCATTAAGAAATCTGCGATTATCTTGCGAAACATCTCACCTATCTCACTATCTTCTTGTTGAATATTAATGAGTATCTCCTCATAGTCATTGACTAAGGCCTCATCGGACTTATCAAAAACAGCAAAAGAAATTTTGTTGTTTGCCTCAAGAAAAATTGATTTCAATTTTTGATCATCGTAGCTACTGAGATCAAGCGCACCCTCAAGTCTTAATGTAGACTGTAATTTGCTAATTAACTCTTGCATTGAACCTAAGAGATTTTCTTCCTCGGAGGGAACTAGTTTTCGATCAATGATTTGTATGAGATTGACGGAGGAATTTTGTTTATTAAACTCCTGCGTTGCGAAATCGATTACCTTCTTGTTGATAAAGATTTCGTTTTGAAATTCAATTTTGAACTCCCCATTTTTTATATCCTCTTTTAATTCTATAGGCAGATAAAAAATAGGAAATTTTTTTTCCATAAACTTAAGTTCACCAAAATATAAATAGAGTTCTTGCTTATCTAAAATCTTAAAAGAACTGTTAAGTTCAGTAAGTTCTAAAAATAGATCATTCACATTGAAGGAATTAAAATACTCATTTAAATTTTTCTTTATAGACTGCACGTCGTTGATTGAAGAAACTTGAGTTATAATATCTGCTTCTGGCTCTGTTATAAGAAGATTACTCATACTTTGAACCTGTTCGAGCACTGAAGAGGTTAGAACATCAATCAGTCCTTGCTCCAATGTATAGAGCGAGTCTAATTCATAAATTGATTGGCTTTGTATCAAGGGCTCAATGGACTCTGAAATATCTTTAATGATAATTTGTATAAAGCTATCAATGATTTCTTTTTCTGCTAATTCATAAATTAACTCTGGATCTTTTTTATGTTTTTCAACAAGTCCTGTTAATGAGTTAGTAATTTTTTCATTTAATTCTATTATCTTTTCTTCACTAATCTTATTGGTTAAATTTTCAAAAAGTTTCAGAGTTTCTTTGCTTGGTTTTTGTGTATGAACGCCTTTTTTAATCACAATAGTTGAGTTTTCACTCATCTTTTCTGCGATTAGCTTTTTGACAGCACTATCAAAACGATCATATTTCGAAGTGACACTGACGCCAATCTTCATATTTTTATCGTTTATATTTCTGATATATCTCTTTGGAAGCCTATTAGATTTAAAATTGGACTGTAAAAAGTCCATAAAATAGGCACTAACTTCTCTTATAAATTCTAAATTTCTATCCATACCATTGTAGACGCTCTGGATCTAAAATTATTCCATAAATTTACCAAAAATAGAACAAGTTGTTTAGATTAATGTAATACAAGTTAGAGGAGCTCACTTTAGTATTTATTTTAATTTAGCAAGCATCGGATTAATGCCCAAATCAATGGGCACTAATTATTTATTATTTTTTCAATCTACTTCTTATTAATTACAAACATAATTTCCAAAAAAATCTGTACTACAAGAGTAGTTATATGTTTGATTGGTATCACGGTCATAAATAGAATGATTATCATTTCCAAAAAAATCAGTCGTTGTATTGGAAGACCAATTACCTGTGTTACCAGTGCTATTACAAGTGTAATTACCAAAAAAGTCATAATTGCAGCTACTACCTGAAAAGGATTTGCTTGATAGTGTTGATATAACTAAACCTAAAGTTACTATTTTGATTATATTTTTCATAATTTATCTCCTTATACATATACAGACGGATTTTTGGCAAGAATATTCCTAATATTTTCAAAAAAATTAATTTTTCAGCTGATATAATTAATTTAAGAATTTTTTGACTATATCTTTATACCTTTCATCTTCATGAATCTTAATCACCTCGTTGATAATTAATAGTTCTAAAGCTTCTTCAAGCGTTTCATTAGAAGGAGTTTTGTTAAAAGTTTTAATAAAATATTTATCTTTTATAATTTCCTTTAAATTCTCTAATGGACAGTACTCACACCACATTTTGTCTTTCATGATTTCAATATCTAATTGGGATCGAAAGATGCTCATTTCTCCAAATTTTTCTAATATTATATTCAACTCACCCTCTGTAATATAAGCAAGTTCATCAATCTTTTTTTTATAAAAATTTTTAAGACCTTCATATTTACAAACTTCAAATAAATATCCTAATAAATGGTCGTAATAGTTATATTTCCAATCATTGTAATTAAATAATTTCATTTTCTATTTTATCCTATCCTCAAATTTTATCTAACTAGAAGCCTGTTGAGGAAGGTAGGAGGAATAAAACCTTTTTCAACAGGATATCTAGCTATTCGTGCTTTTGTTAGAAAGAAAGGTAGTAAAAAGATGACTGATATAAAATATGAAATATTTAATTTGCATAAACACGTTAAACTACAAATTATTTCTTTCATATAGACCTAGACGATTAAAAAATTTTTTTATTCCTTAAATATTAGAAAAATTTGAATATTTGAAGTCCTAAAACAAGAAATAATAAAGTCAAACAAGACATAAGAATGACTTCTGAATTTCTAATAAAGTTGTGTTTCTTAATATTTCCTTCAAATAAACCTGAAATTTGTAATTTTCTTTCTTTTTGGAATAAGTATATGGCCCTTATTAATAGCAAGCCTAACAAAATATAAATCCAATACGATGAAAAAGATGGGGAAAAGATTATCTCATCATAAAAACCGTGAAGGCAAACTGGGTAAAATAATGATAAAAATAAATTCAATTTATAATTTTCCTTACGAAAAATAGCCTCTCTAATGTAAAAGCCCATAAAAACTCCACACAAAGAATGTAGTAAAATGGCTGTATAAGAGCGATGAATAAGAGCACTTTTTGCTGCTTCGGCCCCATCATTTATGAAGTAACTTGATACATATTGATAATTTTCAAAAGCAGCAAAACCGAGAGATACAGCCACACCATAAACTAATGCATCCATAGGTTCGTCAAACTCATTGAGTTTTGAGCAATATAGAACCAAAATAAGCCATTTAAAAAGCTCTTCTAGAAAGCTTGCTCTAATAAAGGAGAGGTAATAATAATAATCCTCTCCTTGTAAATTTAAATTTTCTCCAATCCCCTCAACTACAGGAATCAGCAATTGGATCGGCAAGATACTGGCTACGCCGAGAAAAAATGTCGATATGACAATTCTTGGTGGCTCAGGGAAGAGGTCTCTTTTATACACATAAAATAAAATTATTATTACCGGTATAATTGAGGCCAGGCTGTGTAGGGCCAGTGAGGTTTGTGATCCAAACATTTAACTAATTATTTTTCTCTTTTTGGTGAAAGCTTTCTGAACAAAAAGATAAATGGGAATAAAATTATGAACCAAGCTTTTTTAGCAAATGCAAGTACAGCAGCTAAAGCACCTGTCTTAGCTAGTCCTTTTATACCTAAAGATCCTGCTACCAAGGCACCTACTCCATAAGCAGCGATTTTATCTCCTGATTTGAAGTCGGTATATTGAGAGCCTTGATTATATTTAAAGTTTTTTACAACTTTATCGATTTCTGTTGGCATAACTTCAGCAATAGTATCATTAAACAAAAAAGTGATATCAGTGTAACCTTTACGGCCTAAAACCATAGCAGTAGAATTATAAGTCTCACTTCCATCGTTAAATTTTACTAAAAGAGAATAAAAAACATAGCCCAACTCTTTATTATATCTTGGTTTAATGTGCCATGTTATATCTTCAACAGTATTATATCCATTTTTGAGTCTTTCTTTATTTGATTTTTCAGAGCTTAATTTTAATTCTTTAATAAAGGACTCAGCGTCAACATTGTCCCAATCATCCCCTTTGATGTATCCATCATTACTAAATTTAGCAATGTTTATAGTGTAAGATTTTTCATTATCTAAAAAAATATCTATATAATGAGTTGTGCTGGGATACTCTATACCATTGGACCAGAACATAAGTTGTTGGACTTGATTGTAATTAGTTAAAATGTCTGCATAATAAAATTGATTTAAATATAAAAATGCATTTGAACCCAAAACATTAACTTGTGGGTTGCTATCTGAACTTACCCAATCAAATTCATAGACTTTATCTATCATTTCTTCTTGGGTAATAGGTGTTTTATCAACAGCCGCAGTGAGATGGTAGATGGGTAAAAGAAAAATTATAAAATTTAAGATAAAAAAATTAATTATTTTTTGTTTCATAGTAAACTCCTTATATTAACTAAGACGTAAATTAAGAAAAAATATTCCGTTATAATTCAGATAGAGTGGTACTCATCAACGATCATATCGCCATCATAGTCATGGCCAACTTCGTCAAATCCGCTACCATCATCTTCTAAATCATAGTAGTATTTATCATGGGTGTTGGGATACTTGCTGCTACCACCGATAGCTATAACAAGTTCATCAACTTCATTTTCATTTTCATCTTCTCGATATTCATCATATGAACCGTCATAATCATGATCTACATAAATGATTTCAAGATAACCATTATTATTTAAATCTCTTCCGCAAAAATCAGATTTACCATCTTTATTTTGATCAAAACACTCATACCCCTCTAAACTATTATCGTCAGCAATCTCAATGTTATTTTCAGAGGAAGAAGAATTATCCCAACCATCGAAATCATTTGGTTTTTTTAAAAAATTAAGAACCTCATTGCTAGTTACAGCATATTGGAAACCATCTGGCATAATAAAAGAATTAATTCCAATTACGTTTCCATTTTCATCAGAAAGTGGTCCTCCAGAAAAACCTGGAATAACATCTGTTGAGTTCTGAATAACATTAGCATTTAGAGATATTTCAGAATATTCGGCAGTATAATTTTTTCTTAAATTATTCACATAGCCTCTCGCATAGGTCCAAGTTTCTTGAATATCTGGATGGCCAACTGCATGTGTATTCATACCAACATCAATTGTGCCCTCATCAGAAAATTCTAAAAAACCAATATCATCTGAAATTGGAATTGTTTTTATTAATGCTAAATCTTTTTCATTTGAAACTTTCAAAATTTCTGCATAGTGCATCGATTTATCTTTTAATTCAATATTTGGCCCTCCATATGGGACTACATACAACTCATCCGTATCATATATAACATGGTGATTAGTTATAATATGCTGACTATCAATAAGAATGCCTGATCCATATCCCAATATTTGATCATTTTTATAATTAATAATTAAAACTGTGCCTTTAGCTAATTTAGAGTATATGCTTGAACCTCGAAGGGTGAGATCACCTCTAATATTAGATACTTTTTCGTTGATTTCCATAAGAGTGGAGTATTTATTTTTGAAATTTTCTATTTCATATATAGAGGACTCATCTAGAGATACTTTATTAGTCAGATCTAATTGATCTCGATAGGAGCTATTAATTAAATTTTCAGTATCGAAAGCATAAACAGTCGTCTTTTTTAAAAATGTCTCGGTTTCTCCTTTAAATGCTAATTCAAAATTTACTTCACCTGACGATAATTCCAGATTAAATGATTTATCTTCAGAAGGGATTGTAATAACTTGGCCGGCTTTAATCTCTATGGGATTTAAGAGGATTGAGTCTCTTGGCGTTTCTTGTGACTCGTAAAAAATATCTATAAACCCATCTTCTTTGGAGTAGACTTTAATTTGAAGATTACCCTCCAAAGGAATAATTTCATTATTAGAGACGTGTATTGATTTTGATTGATCTGGGGTAGTCAAATAGAGATCAAAGTCAATATTAGATGCATAAGCACTAATAGTGAGAAATATTAAAATAATTATTCTAATAGTTGAAATGACCAAGTTTCTCCCCTTTTGCATGCCATAAAAAGCTGTATATATTTTAAATTTTCAAATTCTACTTTTCTACAAATTTCAGGAGTAAAATTTGTAGAAATTATAGAAAAAGACATTTCGTTTTCTTCATTTTCATTGATGGTATATTTTTCTCCATCAGAACCAAGATTTAAAAAATTTTCAATTTCATTTCTATACTGGTCAAATTCCTCAGTTTCTCCTCCTCTCATCAGGAGCTGTTGCTGTGTGTTTTGGCCAATAAAATAACCTAAAGACGCAAATAAACTCAAACCAATAAGTGCTGGTATAAAAATAGATTTGATACTAATTGAACGAACAGTAGATTTTATTTTATAGGGCTTTCTTTGGTGTTCATTTTGTTTTTCATAATTGCTTTGAGTTTTACCATTAATATTTTTTTTAAAGCTAGTCTCGAGTTGTTGCATAGTATCTTTGATCACGTCATCACTAAATATCATAGACTCATAAAAATCCTTTGCCTCAGGATCTGATGAAATTGCGTCTTGAATTCTTTTGATAGATGACTCATCTAACTGACCATCAGCATAAGCCATTATTTCTTCTTTAGTCCAATTGCTCATTTTCATCACTTTCCATTAATAGCTTAGTAAGTTTTTCCCGAGCTCGGCATAATGTACTCATTACTGTACCTTTTGCCATTTCTAACTTTTCAGCTATCTGATTGTAGCTATCGCCATCTACGTGAAGCATCAAAACTTCTCTTTGAATTAGTGGTAATTCTAGTATTAGGTTCATCGTGATTTGATATCTGTCCATGTAATATCTATCCTCATCGCTAATTACTTTTGATAATCTTTTTAAATCCTCAGCTGACTGTGCTTTTTTTTCAGATGACTTTAATTTCTTACCTTCCTCGTCATAATCGTAAAAATTGTCATATTCTAGCTCTGATATCCTAAATTTTTCTCCTTTTGAATTTTTAATGTATTTCTTTCTTATATTATCTAGGTGGGTATTGTACGTGATTGCTTTTGCCCAGGAATAAAAATGTACAACAGAGTTGTCATATTTTTCCACTATCTTAACACAAACCTGTGAAAATAGATCCTCAGCGTCCTCTATGTTTCTTGTTAAAATATAAGCGTATCTCTTAAGTCTTAATTGGAATTGTTCAATTAATTTATTAAGCTTGCTCAAAATATTTTTAAACTCCTGCTGATAATTATAGCAAATATAGTTATAACTATGAACTAACAATGTATTTCAACCCCAATACGACTTCATCAGTGAATAAAGCATAATCGATAAACCTTGCATTTAAATATCTATTTGTAAAAAAAACGAATATTTTAAATACTAAAATAAAATATAAATATTTTAAAAGTTTCATTAATGATCTCTCCTTTTGGGACGAAAAATTAATGAATTTATTCCCTTTTATTAAATTATTTTAATTTGTGCCTATAAATATAAATGGTGCCCAAAAAAAGGGGTGCCCTGTATCATCTTCTTTAATTAAATCTAGTTTTGATTTTCTCAACCGTCTTGAATAACTTTCATCAGATTTTTCAAATAAGTTGATGGTTGTTTTTTCAGCAGAGTATGTTTCTACAGACCAGTGCGAAGCAATTATATTTTTAGCCCCAGAAAAGAAAAATGATTTTGTTAAACCGGAGAGAGAATTTATATTCTCGATGTCTCCAGCAGCAGTATTACAAGCAGATAGTATGATGAGCTCAGAAGTAAAATTTGTATTAATTATTTCAGAAGTTGTTAATAAACCATCTATATTTTCATTAACCGTATCTGGTATAGTTAAAACCAAACCTGGTAAAGATTTGTCACCCAATTCATGGGGCATAAGGGCGTGAGTTGCAAAAACTATGAATCTTGAACTATTATCTTTGTATGCAATATTTAATTCTGATGCATCTTCTCTGAGAAGAATTTTTTTATTTTTGAAATTTTCACCAATTCGATTTATTTCATTTGATGTATTAGGTAGCTCAGGTAATTCTTTTAAGTATGTTATGAATTCTTCATTTAATCCTCTCAAAAGAAAAGATGAAAAACTAAATTTATTAGTGTCTACATTATCTATTACAGGATCGCCAACTCCTAAATACTCTAAGCCCATTGTGTTTTTTGTCTGAAGTAGTTTCAAAGAATTAAATGATTTAAAAGTAGGTAAATATTTAAAATTAAAATGATTTATTAGCCAATCCATTTCAGAAAAGTTTAAATTATTTTTATTTTCTTTTAACAAGGTCTCTAAAGGCAAACTATTTATTAGGGGAGACATGATAATATAGATATTACTTTTGCCATTTATGTGCTTGGAGACTTTCTTAAATAAATCATTGTAAATATCATTTCCGATTGCAAATGAATTAGAAGAAGAAAAAGGATTTTCTAACAAAGATCTATATTTTTTGATATTTCTTTTTAATATTTGCTTTTCAGTAGTAATTAACTCTAATTTAAAATTGACATTATCAAGGACAGCAACATAAACACTATCATTAATCTCTATAAATTTTATAATCACCTCATTCTTAAATATTTCTTTCTGTATTGTATCTAATTTTAAACGCTTAGTATTAACATAGTCAGTTAAGTCTGGGTGTTTATCAGCAAGATCAATATCAATAAAATTAATTTCATTTTGAAGGTTATTTTTTCTTTCAAATAATTTTTTTTGATCTGTATTATTATTGCTATTAACTGTTCTTATTTTCAAAATATCAGAATTAATTTTATCTAAAGATGATTGGAGTAATCTTTTCTTATTAAGTAACTCTTTTAATTCAATATTTTTTATATTTTCTCTAATAAACATCTCATCAATTGCTGATGATGTATCTTCCAAATTAGAAATTTGAATTATCTCAAATAAATCTTCGTTGAAAATACCGTTATCAATCGAATATTGCATCACAAAATTGTATATGTCCTCAATGTTATGTTTGGGATAAAAACGATCTCTAACTGCGCGTGAATTATTTTTTAACTTCAAAGCTCTAATAAAAGAGTGATATGCATCGGAGCTGTTAGATAAAGATCTGTAGCAATTACCTAGAACAATTAAATTATCAAACTCAAAAGTACTTTGATTGATTTTTAATTCTTCAATTAAATTTAAATTATTATTAATTTCTCTTACGCATTTTAATGGATTTTTTTGCATGTAATAATATTTTGAAATCAAATATTTATAATTAAGTATTTCTGTAGTATTTAAATTATTTTGATTATTTGGATCTTCAAAATAATTTTTGTAAGA